>JAICLZ010000005.1 GCA_025929535.1 Gemmatimonadaceae bacterium | reverse complement strand
GTGAGCGCGCTCCTCCTGTCCGACGACGCTCAGCTCGCGACGCACTTTTCATTGTGACGGGATGACGGAGTTGCGCGGGAAGCCGCTCGTGGCGGAGCTCGAGCGGCGCTTCATCGTCGCGCACTCACGCGTCGCGATGCCCGGCGGCACCGTCGACATCATGCATCCCGAAAACACGGACGCGCTCATCAGCGAGGAAGACATGGTCCGCGATGACCGCCTCCCGTATTGGGCGGACATCTGGCCCTCGTCGCGGGTTCTCGCGCGCGAGGTGGCGCGCGAGACTGGCACTGGGCGCAACTTGCTCGAGCTGGGCGCTGGACTGGGGCTCGTGTGCATCGGTGCGTTGCGTGCGGGCTACGACGTGCTCGCGAGCGACTACTACGATGACGCGCTGCTCTTCGCGCGTGCCAACGCGTGGCGCACACTCCGCCGCGAGCCGCGCACGCGCATGATCGACTGGCGCGATCTTCCGCTCGATCTGGCCGTCGCCGATCGCGTCGTGGCGGCGGACGTGCTGTACGAGGACCGATATCCGCCGCTGGTGGTGAACGTCATTGCGCGCGCGCTCGCTCCGAATGGGGTCGCCACGATCGCCGACCCCGGGCGCCCGATGGTCGAGCAGTTCTTCGAGCTTCTGCCGGCGCACGGACTTCGTTTGCGCAACACGGAGATCGTCGAATACGATGAGTCGCCGGCGAAGCAGACGATCCGACTTCACCACATCGTGCGGACATCGTGATGCGGTTTTCGCGCAGTGTAAAGATTCCTTTAATTGACCGCGCGGAGACGGCCATCCATTGTCAGCAGAGCGGCATTCCCTCGACGAGCTCTGGTTGTTGCCGTGCTGTGAAGTAGATCTGAAGCTCGTACATCGAGCTCGACCCGACAGCCGAGCGCAATTCGAGAGGCCTGACATGCGCTCGATCGGGATTCCGCTAGTCCTCGCATCGATACTCGCCGCCGTCGCCTGTTCCAGTGATCGCATCCTCGCGCCAAAGTCGGGACAAGCGGGCCAGCTGAATTTCCCTGCAAATATGTTCGCTGCCTATTCCCGTACGAGTCTCCCGGGAACGGAAACGGTGGTGGCGCTCAATGACAACGCCGATGTCGTCGGCGCGACCGCGACCGCCGGCGTCCTGTGGCACGGGGCAACGCACGAGCGAACCACTCTCCCAGTCATCCCGACTGCGATCGCGAACGACGGGACCGTAGCGGGATCCATCGACGGGCACGCAGCCACATGGAAAAACGGCCGCGCCACCATACTCGATACCGCAACGAGCATAGCGAAGGCGATCTGCCGTTGTGAGACCGCCACCGTGGTCGGAAGCGTTCAGGTGAATGGAGAAACCCACGCCGCGCTCTGGGTCGACGGAATTCGCATCGATGCGGGCGTGCCGCCGAACAGCACGCACGCCGAGTTTACATCGATCGCCACCGGGTGGCTCGTGGCCACTGCGGTCGTGCGCACGCCCGACCCGCGGACTGGGGGCTTCGGGGATTTCCCGGAGGCATTCTCCTGGTCACCTACTGGCGGATGGCTTCCCATTCCTCAGCCGGGGCAACTAGCCGTGACCACGATCGTGTCGGTGAATTCACACGGCAAAGCCGTCGGAACCGGTCTCGTGTTCAACATTCCCGAAACCAAAGCGGTATCCTATGACCTTGCTGCCGGTACCGCAGTTTTTGATGAAGGCTCCTTCCTTCCATTCTTTAGTGCCATCCTGCCTACAGGCATCAATGAATCCCAGCAGGTTTCCGAGACCGCAGAGGCCGTCGATCAAACGACTGAGAATAATCTGGGCACGGTCGCTCTAATCGCGGGCTTCGGGTCAGGTTTTGGACTAGTATTGCCCCCGGGAGTCATAGGTGACCAGGCCGTGGGCATCAATAACGCGGGGATCATCGGCGGGCAGTCGAACGGCCTGCCAGTGCTCTGGATTCCGAACCCGTAACAGCAAGGAGTCGCGCTAACTCCGGAGACGCGCGGCGACGACCTCGGAAATATCGAGCACGGGCACTTCGCTTCCCTTCGCCTTCACTCCGTCACTGATCATCGTCATGCAGAAAGGGCACGCCACCGCGAGCGTGTCCGCGCCCGTCGCGAGCAGCTGCTCGGCGCGCTCGATGTTGATGCGCTTGCCCATCGTCTCTTCCATGAACATGCGGCCGCCGCCCGCGCCGCAGCACATGCCGCGGTCGCGAGAGCGCTCGGGCTCGACCATCGTCACGACCGGCAGCGCGCGGCGGAGCGTCTCGCGTGGGGCATCGTACACGTCGTTGTAGCGTCCGAGATAGCAGCTGTCGTGATACGCCAGGGTGAGGGTGCGGCCCTCGTCCGTGTCGAACGGCACCCGTCCCGCCTCGAGCAGGCGCTCGATGTACGTCGAGTGATGGATCACCTCGTAGTTGCCGCCGAGCTGCGGGTATTCGTTGCCGATCTGGTGGAAGCAGTGCGGGCAGAAAGTGACGATCGTCTTCACATCGTAACGCGTGAGCGTTTCGATGTTCTGCTTTGCGAGCATCTGATAGAGATACTCGTTGCCCATCCGGCGCGCTGGATCGCCGTTGCACGTCTCTTCCTGGCCGAGTATGGCGAACGGAACGCCGGCGGCCTGGAGAATTCGCGCGAAGGCGACGCTGATCTTCTTCGACCGGTCGTCGAACGAGCCCATGCAGCCCACCCAGAACAGAATCTCCGGCTGCTCTCCGCGCTCGAGCAGCTCGGCCATGGTGGGAATGTCGAGCCCCTCGGCCCATTTCGCGCGATCGTCGGGACGGAACGCCCACGGCGAGCCGTTCCGCTCCATCGACTCGAACGTCGGCAGCACCTCGGCCGGAAAGCGCGACTCCATCAGCACGAGGTTGCGCCGCATGTCGATGATGTGATCGAGATGCTCGATGCCGACCGGGCATTCCTGGATGCACGCGCGGCAGGTGGTGCACTCCCAGAGCTCTTCCTCGGTGATGTAGTTGTCGAGCAGCCGGTTTTCGAGAATGGCCGTGACGCTCCTGTTCCCCTCGTTTCCCTCGCCGTGCACGAGCGCGTGGTGTCTGAGCTCGGAGCGATCACCCACCAGGAGCGGTGCCTTCTCCATCAGGCGGCGGCGAGTGTCGATGATTATCTTGCGCGGACTCAGAATCTTTCCCGTGATGTGCGCCGGGCATGCAGCCGTGCAGCGACCGCATTCGGTGCACGTGTAGCCGTCGAGCAGATCCTTCCAGGTCATCTGATCGACGTCCGCGGCGCCGAACTGCTCGACCCCTTCCGCCTCGAGGTCCATGAAGCGGATGACGCCCTTCGCTCCCGGACCCTGCGAGTTCGAGAGGTAGACGTTGGGGATGGAGGAAACGATGTGCAGATGCTTCGAGTACGGCAGATAGTTCAGGAACGCGAGCACGAGCAGCGCGTGCGTCCACCAGAACACGCCGTGCGCGGCGGTGAGCACGCCCGCGGGCAAACCAGCCAACGGCATCGAGAGCGCCAGCGAGAACACCTTCGCGCGGGTGATCGAGTCCGGTTCGAGCGCGAGCTCGAGCCCATTCACCGCGAACATCGTGATCATCAGCCCGGCGATGGCACCGAGGATGATGTACGCGTCGCTGTGCTCGAGCTTGTCGCCCTCGAGCCGCGGCGGATGCATCACGAGGCGGCGATAGAACGCGAACGCGATCGCGGCGAGTACGAGCACCCCGAACACATCCTGCGAGATGGAATAGAAGCTGTACAGTCTCGGCGGCAGGAACGCGAACGAGAATGCGGGGAAGCTGCCGTGCAGCAGGAGCTCGATCGTGCCGACCGTGAGCACGCAGAAGCCCCAGAAGATGAGCGCGTGCATGGGGCCCGCTACCGGATCGCGTAGAATCTTTTTCTGCAGCAGCGCCACGGAGATCACGTTGCGCACGCGTACGAGCGGATCGCCGCTGCGATCCTCGGGTCTCGCTATGCGGAGATAGGAGAGGAGGCGCTGGACGTTGTAGGAAAAAAATCCGGCCGCGAGGAGCAGCACGACCAGGAAAACTGCGTTTTCGGTTCGCATGGCACCGAAGCTATGGGCCGTGGAGTATCGAAACAACCGGCAGGGCTCAGCCCTTCGCGCGCGCCTCTTTCACCGCAGCCGTGAGCACCGGAAGGACCTCGATCACGTCGCCGACGATGCCGTAGTCGGCCACCTTGAAGATCGGCGCTTCCTTGTCCTTGTTGATCGCGACGATCGTGCGGGAGTTGCGCATGCCAGCGATGTGCTGAATCGCGCCGGAGATGCCGCACGCCACGTACAGATCGGGGCTCACCTGTCGCCCCGTCTGTCCGATCTGATCGCTGTGCGGACGCCAGCCATCATCGGTCACCGCGCGTGTGGCGCCCACGGCCGCATTGCCGAATGCCGCCGCGAGATCCTCCACGAGCTTGAAGTTGTCGGCGCTCTTGAGCCCGCGTCCGCCACTCACGATCACCGGCGCGTCGCCGATGTCGAGCTTCGCTCCGCCGCCCGCGATCATCTCCTTCACCACCACCTTCGACGCACCCGGATCCGCGGCCGGCTGCGCGCTCTCCACGCGCGCGGCTCGCGGCGCCTCGACCGCAGCGCGTGCGCCGGGACGCAGCGTCACGATCGCCGGCGAGCCGGTGAGCCTCAGCGTTGCGATCACCTTTCCCGCATATGCCGGATGCGTCACGACGAGCGCATCGCCCGCGAGCCCGAATGACGTGACGTCCGCCGCCATGCTCTGCCCAAGCTTCGCGGCCACGCGCGGCGCGAGATCGCGGCCCTGAGCGCTGGCCGAGAAGATCGCGGCGCGATAGCCGCCTGAGCGGATCCGCTCCGCCGCCGTCGCCGCCAGCGCCTCGGAGTTTGCGTTCGCGAGACCCGCATGCTCGACCACGATCACGACATCGGCGCCGTACTTTCCGAGCTCCGGCGCCAGCGATGCGATACCCGGCGCGCCCGCGAGCAGCGCGTGCACCTCGCCGCTACCGCTCGCATCCGCGAGCGCGCGCGCCGCGCTCACCGCCTCGAACGCAACGCGGCGCAGCGCGCCGCCCCGCGATTCCGCAAACGCGAACATGTTCGCCATCACAGCACCTTCGCTTCGGTGTGCAGCAGTCGCACGAGCTCGGGCACGGCAGCCGCTCCCTCACCAACGATCCGTCCGGCAGCGCGCTCCGGCGGAAGCTCCAACTTCTCGATCGTGATGTGCTCGTCGCCGAGCTGCGCGGGTTTCACTTCGAGCGGCTTCTTCTTGGCCGCCATGATCCCCTTGAGCGATGGGTATCGCGCGCGCGGCATCCCTTCATCCACGCTCACGACGGCCGGCAGCGGAAACTCCACGATCTCGGCCGCGCCCTCGAGATCCCGCCGCGCAGTCGCGCGGCCGTTCGCGATCTCGAGCGTCGAGACGGCCGTCGCGCACGGAAGGCCGAGCAGCTCCGCCGTCATTGGACCGACGGTCGCATTCGCGGAATCCACCGCCTGCCGTCCGAAGAGAATGAGATCGTAGCCGCCGCCCTGGAGCTCCGCCGCGAGCGCCCGCGCGATCGCGAGCCCATCCGCAGGCACACGGTCCGCCTTGAGCTGCACCGCGCGATCGGCACCCATGGAGAGCGCCTTCCGCAGCTGCTCCTGCACCACGTCGGGACCGAGCGAGATCACGACCGTTTCGCCGGGACCCTGCTTCTCGTTCAGCTGCAGCGCTGTTTCCACGGCGTAGCCGTCGAAGTCGCTCATGTCGTACTTGAGCCCGGCCGCATCCACGGCCGTTCCGCTCGCCGCGATCTTGAATCGCGTCTCCATGTCGGGAACGCGCTTGATGCACACCGCGATCTTCACACGTGCTCCGGGTTAGTTGAACGCGCTCAAGCCGGTCACTGCCTGACCGAGAATCAACGTGTGAATGTCGTGCGTCCCCTCGTAGGTGTAGACGCTCTCCAGATTCGCCATGTGCCGCATCGATGCGTACTCGGCGAGAATGCCGTTCGCACCAAGCAAGCGCCGGGCCTCACGCGCGACGTTGGAAGCGATGTCGCAGTTGTTGCGCTTGGCGAGCGACACCTGCTGCGGCGTGAGCTTTCCCGCATCCTTGAGGCGGCCCAGGTGCAGCGAGACGAGCTGCGCTTTCACGATCTCGGTGAGCATCACCGCGAGCCGCTGCTGCTGGAGCTGGAAGCCGGCGATCGGCTTGTCGAACATCACGCGGCTGGTGGAGTACGCCAGCGCTTCCTCGTAGCACGCCATGGCCGCGCCGATCACGCCCCACGAGATGCCGTAACGCGCCTGCGTCAGGCACATGAGCGGGCTCTTGATGCCGCCGCTCTTCGGAAGGATCGCGTCCTTGGGCAGATGCACATCCTGGAACACGAGCTCACTCGTGTCGGACGCGCGGAGCGAAAGCTTGCCCTTCTGATCCTTCGCGGTGAAGCCCGGCGTGTCCGTGGGAACGATGAAGCCGCGAATCGACTTGTCGCTCTTGTCGCCGTTCGTCTTCGCCCAGACGATCGCGACCTTCGCCTGCGAGCCGTTCGTGATCCACATCTTGGCGCCGTTCAGCACCCACGACCCATCGGTCTGCTCCTTCGCCATCGAGATCATCCCCGATGGATTCGACCCGAAGTCGGGCTCCGTGAGCCCGAAGCATCCGATGATCTCGCCCGCGGCCATCTTCGGCAGATAGTGCTTCTTCTGCTCGTCGCTACCGAAGGCGAAGATGGGATACATCACGAGCGCGCCCTGGACGGATGCGAACGACCTGATCCCGGAGTCTCCGCGCTCGAGCTCCTGCATGATCAGCCCGTACGACACGTTGTTCAGACCCGCGCACCCGTACTCCTCGGGCAGATTCGCGCCGAACACGCCAAGCTCGGCGAGCCCCGGAACGATCTCCTTGGGAAAGCGGCCCTCGATGTAGCAGTCGCCGATGACCGGTATGATGCGCTCGTCCACGAACTGGCGGACGCTGGCGCGAACAGCGCGCTCCTCTTCCGAGAGGGCGCTGTCGATGTCGAAGAAATCTTGCATGCGGTAAAGCTAGGCGTCCGGCACTCGGCGTCAAAGTACCTTGACGCCCCTTGCGTCAGCTGCGTCGAGCGGCCCTGAGTCCAAGCTCGTGCTGCGTCACCACGAGCGACGCGGCGGATGGTGTGCGCAGCTCCCGCCGCGCCTGCGGCGCGATACCCACGGCCGCGGCCTTGTCGCGAAAGGTCGGTCCATGATCGATGGGCAAGCCGCTCTCAGCCTGCCACTGATGCACCATCTCGTGCAGCAGCGTGTGCAGCGCCTCCGCCCATCCGTGCTTGCGGATGTGCGCCCGGCTGATCGTGATCTCGGCGGGCTCGCCGTACGGCGTGGCCGTGGTGTACTGGCCGAGACGCGAACGCATGCGCCCCGACAGCTTGAGCGGGATCTGGGCGAGCGCGCCGCCGAAGTAGCGCAGGTTGTACTCCTGGTGCCAGTACGCGAGCTCGCGCAGCGTGACCGCATCGTGCGGATCGGCTCGACCGGGACGCCGCACGGGCGCACGGTGCGCGGCGGCCACGGGATGGGTGAGAATGACCTTCTGCGCGAGCCGGCGCTCCGCCTTCGTGCGCCCCTGCACGAAGCTCACGATCGCGCGCAACACGTCCTCCGGCGCGCTGAGATACCCCTTGTTGATGCGCAGCTCCGATCCGCTGAAGCTCACCATCACCGCGCGGTTCGACGTCAGCTTGAGCGACTTGATCCCGTTGAGCCCATACGTGCGAAGCCGTTGCAGCAGCTGTTCGGCGTTTTGCGGCGGCGAATCGAACTCGAGAAACAGCTGCATGAGCTGGTTGATCCGCGCCGCAATGAACCGTCTCATCTGGAAAATCGCTTCACGGGTCCGGGAAGGAAGTTCTGCGCATCGACGGACCAGACCTGCGGCTCGATCTCGATCGCCTCGGGGGTGAGCGTGACCACGTTCATCGCCGAGGGTCGCTGGCCGCGCGTGCGATTCGACACGGTGCCAGCCGTGCAGACGATGGTCCCGTACGTGGTGTGCTCGATGTGATAGACGCCTTCCTGGTGGTCGTGCCCGCAGAGCACCAGGTCGATCGCCAAGTCGACGAACGCCCTCGCGGCGCGCGCGGGGTGCGAGAGTCCGAACCGGTTCGAGATCTCGCCGCGCAGCGGGTTGTGGTGCATCACGATCACCCGCTGATTCTCCCGTGGCGCGGCCTCGAACTTCGCGCGAGCCTCGGCGATCTGCGCGCTGCTCATGTTGCCGACCACGCCAACGTCGCGCGGGTTCCACGTGAGCGTGCCCGGCACGACGCCCTGCGCGGTGTTGATCCCGACGAAGGTGACGCCGGGAACGGTGAGCACGGGCTCGAAGTCAGCCGAGATGTACTTCGCATAGTTGGCGATCGCCGAGGCGCGGGAGCCGACGCCGAGTGGTGCGCGCCACCACTTCACGTCGTGATTGCCGGGTACGACGATGATCCGACTGACTTTCGCCGCATCGCGCAGCAACTGGCGCGCCGCCTGAAACTCTCCAGGGCGCGCGCGCTGCGACAGATCGCCGGAGACTGCGACCACGTCGAAGCGCCGCGTGCTGATCATCTCCGCGATTGTGTCGAGCTGTACCGGTACTGCTGGTGGTCCGAAGTGAAGATCCGAGACGTGCAGAACTCTCGTCAATCCAGTCTCGCGATGATGGCGTCTGCAAACCCCGTGGTCGTCGCATTTCCCCCCAGGTCTGCGGTGAGAGAGCGGCCGGAGTGAAGGACATCGTTCATTGCCATGCGAATTCGATCAGCAGTGTGCGAGTCTCCGATGTGGTCGAGCATCAGGCATGCCGCGAGGACGACAGCCCCCGGGTTTGCAATCCCCTTGCCTGCAATATCCGGCGCAGTTCCGTGCACCGCCTCGAATATCGCCGCCTTCTCTCCGATGTTCGCGCCGGGGGCGAGTCCGAGTCCTCCCACCAGCCCCGAGATCTCGTCGGAGAGGATGTCGCCGAACATGTTGGTCGTCACGATCACGTCGTAGCGCTCGGGGTTGAGCACCAGGTGCATGGCCATCGCGTCGATGATGCGCTCCTCGAACACGATTCGCCCCTCGAATTCCTTGGCGATACGGCGCCCCGTCTCGAGGAACAGCCCCTGCGACAGCTTGAGGATGTTCGCCTTGTGCACCAGCGTCAGCTTCTTGCGCCCGCGCGCCACCGCGTGCTCGAAGGCGAAGCGGATCACCCGCTCGGCACCCGCACGCGTGATGATCGCAACCGACTCGGCCGCCGCGTGGTCGTCGTTGCCAATCTTCACGTAATGCTCGACGCCGCTGTAGAGCCCCTCGGTGTTCTCGCGCACGAGAATGATGTCCACACCCGAGTAGCGGCCGTTGGGGATGAGGGTGCGCGCGGGCCGGACGTTCGCGAAGAGATCGAACCGCATGCGGAGGGCGACGTTCACGCTGCGATACCCGCTCCCGAGCTGCGTCTCGAGCGGGCCCTTGAGCGCGATGCCGGTTCGCTCGATCGATTCGAGTGTCGCCACCGGCATCGGATCGTTCACGGCATTGAGCGCCGCCATTCCCGCCAGCTGCCGATCCCAATCGATCCGTGCTCCTGCCGCCTCCACAATCCTGACCGTCGCGCTTACGATCTCCGGGCCGATCCCGTCACCGGGGATCAGCGTGACGGGTATTGCTTCACTCATTGATTCGGGGGTCCAAGTAGGTCTGCGAGATGGCCTGCAAGGGATGCGGCGAGTGCAGGCCCGAACGAAGTCTGCGGATCGCTGGCGATGTCCGCCATGTAGATGATCTTGGCGCGCACGGCATCGAAGATCGCGAAACGAAGCACCGCGCACTCCTTGCCGCCGGGGACCGGCTCGAAGCGAAGCTCGATGGGCAGCATCACGAGCTGTCCCCCCTCCTGCATCGCGACCAGCGTGCGGAGCTGCGAGGCGAGGGGATCGGGCAGCTGCGTCGGCAGGCGCTTCGGTCCGGGATAGCGAAGCCACTGGGCAGCCATCGCGTGAGGATCGGGCGAGTACGGCTCGTTGCGCTTCGCGATCGCATCGATCGCCGCGGGGAACACCCACACCTTCTTCACGCCGCGATCGCTGAACGCGAAGGCCATTTCATCATCGAGCGACGAGAGGTATGCGGTCTGATCCGTGATCTGATCCGCCCAGCCGAGCGAGTCGCCCATCCGCAGATAATGAGTGGGCAGGATCATGAGGCGGCGCGTCGAGAATGCCGCAAGCACGTGCTGGTGCGGGGTTTTCGAACGGTCCTGCGCATCCGCGCGCGCCGGATGAACGGCGCGCGCGGACGTCGCGAGCAGGGCGGCGCCGATGGCGGCAGGAATCGTGGCGGACATCATCCTCAGGCGGGAAAGCTATAGGGAGGGACCAGACTCGGATACGGAGTGCGGAGGCGCATGTTACAGACGCGCATGCGTCCCTCGGCGGCACGATCGGACATTCGCGTGCGGAGTCTGGCCCCGCGCGCTGTCCCGGATACATCTTCCCCGCGTATGCACACGCGAACGCGTCGCCCACTCGCCATTCTGCTCTGGGTTGCCGTCTCGGCACTCGGAGCCGCCGCGCTCGGGCGACTGGCGCTCTCGCGCGGCGAGACCATCAGCGCCGGCTGGCTCCTCGCCGCCGCGCTCTGCTGCTATGCCATCGGCTACCGTTTCTACGGGCGCTTCATCACCGCGAAGATCTTCGCGGTGGATGACCGGCGCGCCACGCCCGCGGTCCGGATGGAGGACGGTCGCGACTATCTCCCCACGAACCGTTGGGTGGTATTCGGCCACCACTTCGCGGCAATCGCGGGTCCGGGGCCGCTGGTGGGGCCCACGCTCGCAGCGCAATTCGGATTTCTCCCCGGTGCGATCTGGATCGTCGCCGGCGTGGTGCTCGGCGGCGCGGTGCAGGATCTCGTCATCCTCCTCGCTTCCGTGCGCCGCAACGGACGCTCGCTCGGCGCGATGGCGCGCGACGAGATCGGTCCGGTGGCGGGGACCACCGCGCTCGTGGCGATCCTCGGGATAATGGTGGTGCTCATTGCCGTGCTCGCGCTCGTGGTCGTGAACGCGCTCGCCGCGAGCCCATGGGGAGTGGTCACGATCGGTCTCACGATTCCGATCGCCCTGCTCATGGGCGTGCACCTGCGCTGGCTGCGTCCCGGACGCGTGCTCGAGGCGAGCGCCATGGGACTGGTGCTCCTCGTGGGCGCGCTCTACGCCGGCCGCTGGGTGGCCGCGAATCCCGACCTCGCCGCGCACGCGACGCTCACGCGCCAGACGCTGGCCCTCGCCATCATGGGGTACGGCTTTGCCGCATCCGTGCTGCCGGTGTGGTTGCTGCTCGCGCCGCGCGACTATCTGTCCGCGTTCGTCAAGATCGGGGTCGTGCTCGCGCTCGCGATCGGGATCATCGTGGTCCTTCCCCCGCTGCAGATGCCGGCGCTCACGCGATTCGCGCACGGCGGCGGTCCGATCTTCGCCGGCACGATCTTCCCGTTCGCGTTCATCACGATCGCCTGCGGCGCCATCTCCGGATTCCACGCGCTGATCGCGTCGGGCACCACGCCCAAGCTCCTCGCACGTGAAAGCGACGCGCTGCTCGTGGGCTATGGCGGGATGTTGATGGAGTCGTTCGTCGCGATCATGGCGCTGATCGCGGCCTGCCTGCTCACGCCCGGCGTTTATTTCGCGATCAACGCGAGCTCCGCTTCCCTCGGCCCAACCGTGGAGAGTGCGTCGCGTGCGATCGCGCAGTGGGGTTTCACCGTGTCGCCCCAGGAAATGCGGGAGCTCGCCTCGCGCGTGGGCGAGCTCTCGCTGCTGTCGCGCACGGGGGGCGCGCCGAGTCTGGCGGTGGGGATGGCGCAGCTGTTCTCGAACGTGCTCGGCGGAAGCACGGCCATGGCGCTCTGGTACCATTTCGCGATCATGTTCGAGGCGCTCTTCATTTTGACGACCATCGATGCGGGCACGCGCGTTGGCCGGTTCATGCTCCAGGACCTCGGCGGCCTCGCATGGAGCCCGCTCGGGCATTTGGCATCGTATCCTGCGACCGTCATCTCCAGCGCAGTGTTCGTTTCGACGTGGGGATATTTTCTCTATCAGGGAGTGAACGACCCGCTCGGCGGAATCAACTCCCTCTGGCCGCTGTTCGGCATCTCCAACCAGCTGCTGGCAGCGGTGGCGCTGTGCGTCGGCACCACCGTGATCATCAAGATGGGGCGCGCCAGATACGCGTGGGTGACGGCACTGCCGCTCGCCTGGCTCGCGGTCGTGACGCTCACGGCCGGATATCAGAAGATCTTTGCGCCGGATCCGGCTCTCGGATTTCTGGCGCATGCTCATCTGTTGCTCGATGCTGCGCAGAGTGGACACTTTCCGGCCGGCGTGGCGAGCGCGGCGGCGGCTGCGCGAATGGCCGTGAATGATCGGCTGGACGCAGCTGTCGCCGCGTTCTTTATCGTCTGCGTGATCGTCGTGCTCTTGGCGTCGATGCGCGAGTGGTGGTTGGTCCTCTCCGGCCGGAAGGTCAAGGTGACGACCGAGATCTCTTTCGAGGCCGCTTCAACCGCGGTCGTGGCGCAGTTGACGTAGATGCTCTTGGCGTCGATCGTTGAAACGTTCTTCGGAAGTGGACGGTTCGCCGAGTGTCGCGCACGGCTGAGGCTTGCGAGCGACGCGTCCGGATGCTTCTCTAGGATCGTCCCGCGCGCAGCGATCACGCGCTTTTTGGCACGTCCTCCGTCCCACCCAATGCGAATTCAGACCACGGCCGCCGCCATTCTCGGCGGCGTTCTCTCGCTCGGCGCACAGCAGCCCGCGGCTCGGCCTGCTCCTTCGCCTGGCTCCTTCGATTTTTCGATCAAGGGGATCATGCGCGGCCACGAGATGGTGGGGCGCACTCCGTCGGATGTGCGATGGTCAGCGGACAGCCGATGGATCTACTTCTCGTGGAACCCGCCTGGCACTGAGGAGCGAGCGCCGCTGCAGCCCTATCGCGTGCGCGCGGAAGCGGGCGCGGTGCCTGAATCGCTCACCGTCGCGCAGATGGACAATGCGGGCCCACTCGCGGCGGTGGGAGACCTGTCGGCCAACAACACCATGCGCACCGTCGAGTGGAACGGTGACATCTTCGTAGTGACGCTGCGCACCGGCGCACTGCGGCGGCTCACGAGCACCGTCGCCTCGGAGACGGATCCGCACTTCGACCGGGAGGCCAGGCACGTCTTCTTCGTGCGCGACAACAATGCGTTCTCCTTCGATCTCGCCACTGGCGAAGAGAAGCAGCTCACGGACATTCGCGCGGGTCCCAAGCCCGGGGATGACGAGAAGCGCACGCCGCAGCGCGCATTTCTCGAGGCGCAGCAGCGCGAGCTCCTCGGCGCCGTGCGCGACGAGATCCATCTGGATTCGCTCGAGAAGCGGGAGAAGGCGCAGCTCGATTCACTCGGGCCGCGCACGCTCTGGCTTCGGAAGGACGAAACGGTCAGCACCATCTCAGTTTCCCCAGCGGGGAATGCGCTGCTGCTCGCGACGACGATCCCCGCAGGGGACAATCAGCGCGTCACCGAGATCCCGCACTTCGTCACGAAGAGCGGATACACCGAAGAGAAGAAATCGCGGGAGAAGGTGGGCGACGTGCAGGACGGCGGCCGCATCGCGTACATCCCGGTCGCGCGCGGCGAGCCGAAATGGCTCACGCTCTTTCCTGGCGATACCTCGAATGCGCCCGGCCTCGCACAGGTGAACGGCTGGAGCGATGATGGCAGGAGGGCGCTCGTGTTCGCCGTGAGCTTCGACTGGAAGACGCGCTACATCTACACCGTGGGTGCGAAGGGCGCGCTCACCGCCCTCGACACACTTCGCGACAGCGCATGGGTGGACGGGCCGGCGTTGGGCGAGGCTGGATGGCTCGATGGCGGCCGGCGCATCTGGTTCGTGTCGGAGGCGGACGGCTACGCGCATCTCTACACGATGTCAGCGAGCGGCGGCGACAGAAAGCAGCTCACGAGCGGCCAGTGGGAAGTCGATGATGTCGCCATCTCGAACGACAGGCGGAGCTTCTACCTCCACACGAGCGAGCAGTCGCCCTTCGAGCAGCAGTTCTACCGCATGGCCGTCACCGGCGGCGCGCGTACGCAGATCACGAAGACCAGCGGCGGCCACACTGTGGTTCCGTCACCCAACGAGCTGCTGCTCGCGGATGTGTTCTCCACATCCAATCGCCCTCCCGAGCTGTACGTGATGCGCAATCGGCCCGGCGCGAAGGAAGCGCGGCTCACGCTTTCGCCCACGGCGGAGTGGCTGAGCTTCAACTGGCTCGTGCCCGAGATCGTGATGATCCCCGCGTCCGACGGCGTGCGGGTGCCTGCGCGCATCTATCGCCCGAAGGACATGAGCGCGCAGGCGAACGGAGCCGCGGTGATCTTCGTGCACGGCGCGGGCTACCTGCACAACGTGAATCACTACTGGTCGTACTATTTTCGCGAGTACATGTTCAACCAGTACCTCGCGTCCAGGGGCTACATCGTGATCGACATCGATTACCGCGGCTCGGCCGGCTACGGCCGCGACTGGCGCACCGCGATCTACCGGCACATGGGCGGCCGCGATCTGCAGGATGAGGTGGACGGCTCGAAGTATCTGCACGACCGGTTCGGCATCGATCCCAAGCGCATCGGCATCTACGGCGGAAGCTACGGCGGCTTCATGACGCTCATGGCGCTCTTCACGGAGTCGCCGCACTTCGGCGCCGGCGCTGCCATTCGCTCGGTCACGGACTGGGCGCACTACAATCACGGCTACACCTCGCGCATCCTGAACACCCCCACGCAGGACAGCGTGGCGTACAGGCAGTCGTCGCCCATTTACTTTGCGGAAGGGCTTCGGGATCCGCTGCTCATGCTTCACGGCATGGTCGACGACAACGTGCACTTCGAGGATATAGTGCGACTCACGCAACGGCTGATCGAGCTCGGGAAGACGAACTGGGATCTCGCCGTGTATCCGGTCGAGCGGCACGACTTCGTGCGCACGACGAGCTGGCAGGATGAGTACCGGCGAATCTACGAGCTCTTCGACCGCACGATCGGCCATCCGCGCGATGCGAGTGCCACGCGCTGATCTCGCGACGACGCACGCGCGCGTCATGGCGCGCGCACTCACCATCGTGCGCACGATCATCGGCGCGCCTGACTACGCGCGCTACCTCGCGCACCAGCGCGCGAAGCACCCCGATGCGACGCCGCTCTCGCGCGAGGAGTTCGCACGAGAGCGGGAGCGAGCGCGCTACGAAGGAACGGGCGGCCGCTGCTGCTGAGGCTCCGTCGATCGCGAGCTACTTCGAGATCGCGATCCCCCATGGCGACTTGCCGCCGGGAATACGCTTCTTCACCTGGTTCGTGCTCGCGTCGATCACGCTGATGTCGTTCGACGGCCCGTTCGCCGTGTAGATCGTCTTCCCATCGGACGAGATCGCGATGCCCCACGGCCGCTTCCCCGCAGGGAAGGTCGTGATCACGCTGTCGGCCTTGGTGTCGATCACCGCCACGGAACCGCCGCGCCCGGTCGTGATGTAGAGTCGCGAGCCGTCCGGCGCCATCGCGGTTCCCATGGGCTTCGCGCCCTCTCCCGGAATCTTGATGTTCTTGAGCACCTTGTTGCGCTTCACATCGATCACGGACACGGTGCCGCCGACTTCGTTCGTGATGTACGCCTTCTTCCCGTCCGGCGTGAACGCGATGCCGCGCGGACGCTTCCCCGTCGGGATCGTCGCGATGATCTTGTCGTTCTCGAGGTCGAGCACGGAGACGGTGCCGCTCCCCTCGTTGGTCGCGTAGAGCACCTTGTTGTCCGGATCGATCTGCACGCCCTCCGGCTCCGACCCGATCTTCACCGTGCCGGCGATCTTTCCCGAGCCCACATCGATGATCGTGAGCGAGCCGCCGTCCTCGTTCGAGACGTAGATCGTTTTCCCATCGCCAGATACCGCAAAGGACTCGGGATCGATTCCCCCCGGCAGATTCGCTGTTTTCTTTCCGGTCGAGAGATCGATGAGCGCGATGCCGTCCTTCGAGCGATCGGCCGGCGGAAGCGTCTTCTCATCCACTCCGGGACCGCCCTTGGGTGATCCGCTCACCGCGACGATCAACGTCTTTCCATCAGGACTGACGCGAACGCCGCGCGGGCGCTGCCCCGGCTCGAGCGTGGCGACCACGCTGTCGGTCTTCGTATCGATCACGGTCACGTCGTTGCCATCTTCGTTCGACACGAACAGGTACGGACCTCCGCTCGTGAACGACGTGAGTACGGTATGCTCCGTGGATGATGTATCCGTGATGGGCGCCTTGCTCTTACCCTTGCAGCCGGCCACGACGGTCGCGGCGATCACCACTGCCATGCCTCTACGCCACATGTGCGTTCTCCTTTGAGTGTTCGAGCACTTCTACACCGCCGTCAATCCCATTCCCCACCGCGCCAGTGCCGTCGGCAGCGCTCCGTATTGCAGCAACTCCTCGTGGAAGGCGGAGAGTGAGAAGTCGTCCGAGCGCGCTCTGCGCGCGTCTTCACGAAGCGCGAGTATGTCGCGCCTGCCCACCGCGTAGCACAGCTGGTACGTGGGATACGCGCAGTAGCGCTTGGCCTCCGCCTCCGCTACGTGCGGCTCGAATCCGAGCTCATCGCGTAGCCGCGCAGCCGCCTCTTCCATCGACATTCCCTTGGTGTGCAGCGACACGTCGAGAATCACGCGTATTGCGCGCCACAATAGATGATGCGCCTGAAAGAATCGCTCGGCCGCCGAATCGAGAAATCCCATCTCGGCCATGAGCGACTCACAGTAGAGTGCCCATCCTTCGCGTGCCGCCGGCGTCGACAGCACGCGGCGCGGCACGCTCGGCAGGCGGTTTCCGATCGACATCTGCAAATGGTGCCCGGGAATCCCCTCGTGCAGTGCCGTGCTCGGCAGCTCGGCGCGGCAGTGCGAGCGCCACGACTCGCCATTCTCCGGCAGGGTGACGAGGAAGAGCCCGCGTTGCACGGGGTCGAACGCGCCGGGACCTTGATACGCCGCCAGCGGAATGAGCGGCCGCAGGAAATCAGGCGTGGGAACGACCTCGAGCGCAGTGTCGGGCACGGGCATCAGATCGCGCGAGATCGTGAAGTGCCGCGATGCATCCATCGCCTGGCGATACTCGTGCAGCGCGCTGCCGGGGCTTGGAATGTCGGTGCGCAGTCGCGCCGCGATCTCCTGCCACGGCACGCGCGGCTCGATCTCCCACGCGATCTGCTCGATCTCCGCAATCGCAGCCGCTCGCAGACGCTCGCCGTAGCGCAGCAGCTCGTCCGCATTCTCCGCGATCATGTGGGCCGTGTGCAGCTTCCGATCGAAGAGCGCGCGGCCGATCGCATAGTGATTCCCCGCGCGGCGGCGCATCTCCGCGAGCGCATCGCCGAACGCCTCCAGCGACTCGACCGCCACACGGCGCGCGTGCTCGAGATCGAGCTCATCGAGCATCGCGAGATCGAGCGCAGGATCGTCGAGCCCATCCTGAATGAGCGCGATCGCTCCGGGAATCATCGATTCACCCATGCCGATGAAAGTGGAGTCCGGCTCCGTGAGCACCGCGGCGGCAGTCTCCAGAAACGCCGGCAGCGCCTGCAGCCTCGCGAGCACCGACGTCGCGCGCTCAACCGGATTCGCACCGCCCCGCGTGAGGAGCAGGAAGATCCCGTTCACCGCGTGCATGAGATGGAACGACGGATCGTGCGCGAACTTTCGCTCCTGTCCGAGGAGCAGCAGATCGTGCCGCAGCGAGTGCAGCACCGCCGTGCGATCGATTTCCTCGGCGAGCGTCTCCGCCTCCGCCTCCTCGATCGCGTTCTCGTAGCTCACGAGCGCCGCGAGCTGCTCGCGCACCGACTCCGGATCGTAGGCGGCGAACACTCCGTCGAACTCGGTGACTCCGTGATACGTGGCCTCCACTGGATTCAACCGCCATCTCAGGTCGAGATAGCCGCTCATGACGGCCGAGAGAGGAGCGCTCACGCCGTGACCGCCTGCCTTCGATGCTCGGCAATGAGCGCGACGAGCTCCTCATCGCGCAACGTGTGGTTGGACTTCTTCGCCGCATCGAGGATGAAACGGCAGAGCAGCTCGTCGCTCGCATCGTGGCCGTGCGCCTCGAGCCACGACCGCACGTTCGAGATCCCCGACACGTGCGACACGTCGATGCGCTGCGAGAGCCCGAAATCGCCGGCTGGCACGCCGGAGTAGATACGGTCCGCGAGCCACGCATCCCCCTTCCTGTGCGCCTTCACGATCGCCGCCGCGTGGACGCCGGTGGCCGTGCGAAAGGCGTCCTCGCCGAACACCGGGTAGCTCGCGGGAATCGCAACGCCGAGCGCGCGCGAGGCGAGCGCGGTGTACTCGGGGAGCTTGCGCAGATCGTGCTCGTGCGCGCCAAGCAGGCGGAGATTGATGAGAAGGAGATCCATCTCTGCGTTGCCCACGCGCTCGCCGATGCCGAGCGCCGTGCCGTGCACGCGATCGACGCCGGCCTCGATCGCGGCCAGGCAGTTCGCGAGTCCGTGACCGCGATCGCGATGCCCGTGCCAGTCGATACGGACGTCGAGCTTGGTGGGCGCAACGATCTCCTCGCGCACGAACCGCACGAGCGCGCGCACGCCGTCGGGCGTGGCATGACCCACGGTGTCGGCGAGACAGATGCGGCGCGCGCCGCACGCGATCGCGGCGCCGTAGAGCGCGCGCAGCGTCTCGGGCTTGGCGCGCGTCGTGTCCTCGGTGACGAACATGAGCGAGAGTCCCTCGCCAACGGCGAAGCGCACGGCCTCCTCGCTCACGCGCACCATCTTCTCGAGCGTCCACTCCTCCGCGTACTGGCGAATGGGCGAGGAGCCGATGAACGTCGCCGCCTCGATCGCGAGTCCCGTTTCCTGCGCGATGCGCGCGATCGGCTCGATGTCCGTCGCGAGCGTGCGCGCGGCGGCGTTGGCCGAGATCGGGAGCTTCGCATCCACTATTTCCTTCGCCAGCGCGAGCGTGTCCGCGCGCGTGCGCGGGCCCGCGCCGGGAAGCCCGATGTTCGCGGCGGCGATGCCGAGCTGCGCCATCAGGTGGAGGAGTGCCTTCTTGTCTTCGATGGATGGATCGGTGACGGATGGCGACTGCAGCCCATCGCGCAGCGTCTCGTCGTTGAGCTCCACGCGGCATGACTCCCAGGAGAAGCCGGGAGTGCGCGTATTCCAGTCGTAGATGAGCTCGTGTTCGTACATTCGAATTCAAATTTAACGGAACGCGAGGGCGCCGATTCGAACGGGGCCGCTCGCCAGTGCGCTGATGGAATGTGGCGGGCGTTCGGCCACCGTGCCAATGCTGCGTCGAGCTGCGCGCCACTTGCGCCGCCGCCTCCCTGGCGGCAATTAGAGGGATGGCTCTCTCGCCCGGTCTCCGCGCGCTGTGGGACGCGCCCCCAGTTTCGGATGCGCGCGCAGCACTCGCGGCGGGAGATGCCGAGACGCTGGAGACGCAGGTCGCGGTATCCGAGATCGCGGCACCCACGGGCGAGGAGAGAGAGCGCGGCGAATGGGTGGCCGCGCGATTCCGCGCGCTCGCGCTCACGGATGTGCGGAGCGACGCCGCCGGCAACATCACGGGCACGCGCGCAGGCGCGGACGACTCGGCGCCGGTGGTGATCTGCGCGCATCTCGATACCGTGTTTCCGCGCGCGGTGCCGCTGCACGTGCAGCGCGAGGGAGCGCGACTCATCGGACCCGGCATCGGCGACAACGGGCGGGGGCTGGCCGCGATGCTCGCTCTCGCGGGCGTGGTCGACGGAGCGAAGCTTCGCACGCGCGCCCCGGTCGTCTTCGCCGCGACTACGGGCGAAGAGGGCGCCGGAGATCTCCGCGGCGCGAAGGAGCTGTTCGCGGGCGCGATGAGCGGCGCGGCCGCAGCGATCGCGCTGGACGGCGCGGGCGACGAGCGCATCGTCCATCGGGCGCTCGGCTCGCGTCGCTTTCGCATTCACTTTCGCGGCGCGGGTGGGCACAGCTGGACGGCGTTCGGGGTGCCGAATGCCGTGCACGCGGCGGCGCTCACAGGCGCGATGCTCGCGCGGATCTCGCTTCCGGCAGTTCCGCGCACCACGCTTTCGGTGGGCCGCATCGGCGGCGGCATCTCGGTGAACGCGATCCCCGACGACGCGTGGCTCGAGATCGATCTGCGCTCCACATCGGAGCACGCGCTGCGCACCTACGAGGGCGAGATCCGCGCGGCCGCGCACGCCTCGCTGCACGAGGAGAATCTGCGCGGTGCGCGCGGCGCACCGCCGCTCACGGTGGCGATCACGGTGATCGGCGACCGCCCGAGCGGCGAGACCGATGCGTCGCACCCGCTGGTGAGCGCAGCGATGGAGGCGACGAGGCTCATCGGCCGCGACCCCGACCTCGCGACGGCGAGCACCGACGCGAACGTGCCGATCAGCCGCGGCATTCCCGCGATCGCGATCGGCGCGGGCGGGCGCGGGGGCGAAGCGCACACGGTGGCCGAGTGGTTCGAGAATAGCGCGGGGCACCTGGGGATCGTGCGCGCGCTCGCGATCGTGACGGCGGTGGCGGGGGTCGTGGGGGTGGTGGGGTAGACGCGCGCGAGATCAACTCCCCACGTGCACCTCGCTGTTGTCCCCGATCGTCACCTGCCCCTTCACCCCGTCCAGCACCACCTCGTCCCCGATCATCGATCCGTGCAGCTCGGAATTCCTGACCGTCGACTTGCTCCCGACGATCGAATCCCTCACCGTCGAGCCATCGATCACCGCGCCCGCGTGCACCGACACGTTCGGCCCGATCGTCGAATTCGTGATCACGACATCGTCCTCGACATACACCGGATCGAGGATCGTCGAGTTCTTCGCATTCCTGGGGCCGCGCGCGGCCCCGTGCTCGAGCATCGCGCGATTCGTGTCGAGCAGCGTGTCCAGCTTCCCGGCATCGTACCAGCCCTCCACGTCCACGACCTTGATCTTCGCGCCCTTGTCGATCATGTACTGGAACGCATCGGTGAGATAGTACTCGCCCTTGTTCGCGGGCTGCTTCATCACGTACGAGATCCCCTCGTACAGCAGCTTCCAGTTCCTGATGTAGTAGAGGCCGATGTTCGCCCGCTTCGAGATCGGTGTGCTCGGCTTTTCGACGATCCTGGTCATGTAGCCCTTCGCATCCGTCACCACGACACCGAAGCGCTGATAGTCCTCTACCTCCTTCACCCAGATGATCCCGTCCGCATCGGTGTTCTGCACGAGTGAGAGATCGGCATCGAAGATCGTGTCGACGAAGATGATCAGCACCGGCTGGTCGACGTACGGCCGTGCGAGCTCCACCGCGGTCGCCGTGCCGTTCTGCACCTTCTGCTCGACGAATACCGCGGGGAAGTCGTACTCCGTTCGCGCGTACTCCTCCACCTTGTCCTTCAGATGGCCCGTGATGTAGATGATCTGCTCGATGCCGCCGAGCTTCTCGAGGTCGTCGAGCAGGTACGAGATCACGGGCTTGCCCGCGACCTTGAGCATCGGCTTGGGCGTGAGATGCGTGTGCGGGCGGAGGCGCGTCCCCTTCCCCGCCAAGGGAATGATCACCTTCATGGCGCGCTCGTTCCTTCGCGACCGTAGCGATCCGTCAGGCGGACCACGTCGTCGAGCTCGGGGGTGGATGCCTCGAGGACATCGCAATCGGTGACCGCTTCCATGTAGTGGATGGTGTGAGGTGTGATTCGAAAGGCGTCGCCCACGCCCAGGTGCATGTCGGTCATCGTCTCTCCGGTTTTCACCCAGTACTTCAGCTCGCCCGAGAGCAGATAGACCGTCTCGTCCTTGCGCTCGTGATACTGCACGGAGAGTGCGTGCCCCGCGCGAATGTGCAGAATCTTTCCAACGTAGCGATCGGTGCGTGCCCAGATGATCTCGTGTCCCCACGGCTTGGGCACTCGTGTCACCTCGGTAGGGCCCGATTTGGGCGGCGGCGTGGTCATCGGGATCGTATCCATATCGTGAGAGTGTGGCTGCGACGAACCGCGCGACGCGCGCTCACCACAGCTCGGCGAACGAGAAGGTCCAGCGAAGCTTCATACGATCGTCTCCCGGCGCGCCACCGGGCGCGAGCTCCGGGTCGCGAACGTACACGGGCACATCGAAGCGCAGGCTCACGTCCCGATCCCAGAGCCGATCGCGCACGAGCAGCCCCACACCGGCATCCGCAAAGACATGCCTGTCGCCTGCGAATGGCCTCCGTGCCCATGCACCGTCGCCGAACGCCACTGCCTGCACTTCGGGTACGAACGACTTCGAGCGCGCCTTCACGACGGTCCGCGCGAGCTCGCCGTTCGCGGCCGCCACCCTGTCCACGCGCACGATCGGCGAGTAGCCGCGCAGCCCCGCGCCGCCCGGCACCAGGAAGTGCACGTCGGTGCGCGCGAACAACGCATCGCGCCCGCGCACGAAGTCGTTCGTGTACGTGTCCGTCACATCGAGCGAGGAGAGCCCGATCGACCGCTGCAGCGGCGCATCGTGGCTCGCGCCTCCGAACACGCGCAGCCTGTGCGTCCACGCGTGTGCCGCGCCGAGCGTGCCCACGTGCGAGAGCTCGCCCTCGATCCGCTCGAACGCGCGCGTCGTGCCGCCGCGGGCATCGCGCGCGAGCCCCGCGAATCCGCGCACGCGCCCCCGCAACCTGCCCGGCCGACGCGCGCTCCACGAGAAGTCCGCATTCGCATCGTACACGTTCATGGGCTGCCAGCGCGCGAAGTCCAGCCAGCGCGTGTCATAGGGATGCGTCGCGTCGAGACCGATGCGGAGCCGCATCTGCGGTCCGTTCGAGAACAGAAACGGGCTCAGATCCCACGCCTTCGCAATCTCCGCCTTCGTGATCCCGTCCAGCAGCCACACTCCCGCGCTCACGCCCACGAGCGGCCTCGAAGAGAATGGGAGCTTGGGATTCGCGATCGAGAGCCAGCCGTGCAGATGCTCGATGCCCGGCGCGCCCCTGGGAACCTGCGCCGACACACCGATCCCGAGCTCGCCCTCGTCCCACGCGAGATCGCCCACCGCCGCGTAGCTCGATTTCAGGCGTACCGCGCTGGTCAACCCGCCGGGCCCGGTATACCAGAGCTTCGGACCAATCGCCACGAGCTGCCGGTCTCGATCGCTCTGCGCGAGAAACGGCCAGTCCGGCACGAACATCGTCGCGCGACCATCCAGCGCGACCACCCCATTCTTCACATCGTTCCGGCGGTCCCAGTCCTCCGTGGAGTGCAGCGGATCGATGCGCACATCCAGCGGCTTCTCCGCCGTGCGAATCTCCACCCACTGGTCGTCGCGCATCGGATCCGCCCGCGCGATCGTCCACCCGCCCGCCGTGCGCGCACCAACAGGCATCCCGTGCCGGTACTCCCCTCTGCGCACCACCCTGGCACGCGTGACCCACCCTTCGCCATCGCGTACCGTCCGCACGTCCGCGAGGCCGTAGTCCACGAGCCCCGTGCGATGCACCCACTGCTCGAAGAACCATCCGAGGTCGCGCCCCGACACCCGCTCCGCGCTCGCGCGCATCGCCAGCTCGTCCACGTGCTTGAAGCGCCACCGCGCGTAATAGTCGTGCAGGAACGCCGTAAAGGTGCTGTCGCCGAGCAGGTCGCGGAGCATGCCGTACATCAGATCGGCGCGGGAGTACACCGCCATCTGGTAGATGTTGAACTCGTTGAACGAATACCCCGGCGGCTCCGGCGCCTGCGCTCTCCCCACGAGATCCACATCGTAGAGCTCCATGCGTGCGCGGTCGTGTGACGACATCACGTGCGCGTGCGCGCGATAGCCGCTGGCCACCGGTGGCTGCGGTCGCGGCGCGCCCTCCGCGAAGTCCTGAGGCGTCTGGCGAATGCGCCACTCGCTCTGGTAGCTCGTGAGCCCCTCGTCCAGCCACCCCTCGCGCCACTCGTTGTTCGCGAGCATCCCGTAGCTGTAGATGTGCCCCACCTCGTGCGACACCGTACCCTCCGATGGAGCGCCGTACATCGCCATCATCGGAAACTCCGTCGCGCCCGGATCGAGCCGGACCAATCCCGTGAGCTGCGGATATCCATATGGCCCGTAGATCTTCTCGAGAAAGTCGAGCGCATGCTCGTTCCATTTCACGAACGCGCCGTGCCCGAGCTTCGGCATCTCCGCCGGCGTGATCAGCACGTGTATCGGAATCGCGCGGCGATACAGCGCGCCCTCGTACCGGTACTCGGGATCCACCGCCCATCCGAAGTGGTGCACGTCGCGCGCGTAGAAGCGCACGATCTTTCGTCCGGGTGCCGGAGTCGGCAGTGTCGTATCGATGTGGGCGCCCGTCGCGGCGTACGCATCGCGCGCGAGATGCGTCTCGCCCCACACCTTCGCCTTCTCCCAGCCCGGATCGCCCGCGATCGGAACTCCGGTGGCGCCCACCACCTGGTCGGCGGCGAGATCGAGCATCACGTCGAAGGTGCCGAACTCGCCGTACATCTCGCCGTTCGGAATGAACGGCTGCGCCTCCCACCCGCCGCGGTCGTACACCGCGACCTTGGGATACCATTGCGAGAAATCGTAATGGCGCCCCTTCCGCCCCTGCCTCCGATAGACCGTGGCCGAGGGTCGCGCATCCCACTGGAAGTACACGAGCACCGAGTCGCCGGGCGCGAGCGCGTGCGGCAGATCGAAGCGCGCAATCGTGCTGTCCGGCGCGAACGGATATTGCACGGTCACGGGCGCGCCATTCACCGTGGGCGCCGCCGTGAATCGCTCGTACGCGAAGTCGGGATCCTTCAGATGCTGAAAGCGCACGCGTCCCTCGCGCTCATCCGCCGCGCTCCAGCGCGAGCCGGGCCGGAACGCGTTGAGCAGCTGCTCCAACCGCATCTCGTGCAGCGTGTCCGGCGAATTGTTCACGTAGGTGAGCGTCGCCTTCGCGTGCAACTCCTGCGCGGCCTCATCCAGCACCGCCGACACGCGGTAGTCGGCGCGCTGCTGCCAGTATCCAACCGTATCCCCGCTTGGCGGCGACACGGTTTGCGTCGGCTGCTGCAGCAGGAGCAACAGCGGAAGGAGTGCGATCATACCGGAGGATGAAAACACGAGCGCGGCGCCAGTGGTAGGGCGCCGCGCGGTGATTTCGAGAATCCTTCGCCGAAAACGATCAGATCGCGCGGCCCAGCATCCGGCCGCGCAGCGCGTCGAGCCGGCGCGCGAGCGATCCGTCCATCACCGTATCACCGATGCGCGCGATCACGCCGCCCAGAATCTCCGGCTTCACGATGAAGTGCGGTACCACGGTCTTCCCCGTGATCGTTCCCAGCTGGCGCTTCACGTTGGCCTGCAGTCTTTCGTCCGGCTCGCGCGCCACCGTCACCCGCGCGTGCACGCGGCCCTGCACCTCGTCCACCAGCAGCGCGTACTCCGTGGCGATCTGCGGAATCAGATGCTGCCGCCGGTTCACGATCACCGCCGCCAGAAAGCGCACGAACAGCCGCGGCAGGCGGTCGTCGAATGCCTGCGTGAGTATCTCGACCTTTCCCTTGGCGCTCATCCGCGGCGACGCGAGGAAACCGCGCAGCCGCGCGTCGCTCTCGACTGCGTCCGCGAACTCCGTGATCATCGCGCCCCAGCCATCCAGGTCGTTCGCCTTCTGCGCGAGCGACAGCAGCGCCTCGGCGTAGTTGCGGGAGATCGTCGGCTCGCGCATTTAGTGCTTCGCCTCGGCGGGCGCGATCGATGCGAGGAAGCTCTCCACCACCGCGCGGTTCGCCTCGACGTCGAGGTTGCGCTCGATCACCTTGCTCGCCGCGCGCACGGCGAGATCCACCGTCTCGCGCCGCAGCACCGCGATCGCGCGGTCGCGCTCCGAAATGATCTCGGCGCGCGCGCGCTCGAGCATCTGCTGCTGCTCCCGGTGCGCCTGCTCGATCACGTCCGCGCGCACCTTTTCGCCATCCGCGCGGGCACTCGTGATCAGCTTCTGCACCTCATCCCGTGCAGCATCGAGCTGGCGCCTGTGCTCGGCCAGCAGCGCCGCGGCTTCCTCACGATCCTTTTTCGCGGCCGCGAGGGCATCTTCCACCGCCTTGTCCCGCGCCTCGACCGCTTCGAGAATTTTCGGGTACGCGTAGCGCGAGAGGACGAACAGCAGAATCGCGAAGATGACCAGCGTCCAGACCATGAGGCCGCCGCTGGGCGATAGAAGTCCGCCCTTGGGCGCCTCGGCCTCCTGCGCCGCGAGTGGAAGCGAGGCAGCGAATGAGGCGGTGAGTGCGGTCAGCAGGTTGCGCATGATGATTCTGGCCAATGGTGACGATGGCGCGCCGAGCCCCGGGGCCCGGACGCTCATCGATTGGTGCTAGAAGTTGAACTTGCTCTGAATGACGAACGCGACGACGATGGCGAACAGCGCCACGCCCTCGATCAGTGCGGCGAGAATCAGTCCGGCGGTCTGGATCTGTCCCGCGCGCTCCGGCTGGCGCGCCATCGCCTCGGCAGACTGTCCGCCGATGAGACCGATGCCCAGTCCGCAGCCGATCACCGCGATGCCGGCACCGACGCCGGCGCCGCCCATCGCCCACGCAGCCGCGTATTCCTTCGTGAATCCCGCAGCGGCTTGCAACATTGGAAGTAAAGCGTGCATGTGAGACTCCCATGAAACGTTGTTCCTGCCACATCGCGCCGCGTGGTGCCAGCGCCGCTCGTCAGCGAGACCCGGGTCCCAACGAGCTTCCCCGGCCGCTCGACCGGGTACACAGTAGCGAGAAGGCGCGACTAGTGCGCGCTCTCGCGAATCAAGCCAATGAACACGCTGGAGAGCAGCGTGAAGATGTACGCCTGCAGGAGAGCGACGAACAGCTCGAGCATGCTGATCGCCACACCCATCGCAATCGGCGCCACCGCCACGTAGAAGCTGCCGAAGGTGAAGATCAGGCTGATGAGGGCGAGCAGCACCACGTGTCCCGCCGTCATGTTCGCGAACAGTCGGATCGCGAGCGCGAACGGCTTCGTGAACTTTCCGATGATCTCGATGGGCGTCATGATGAACGTCATCGGGAGCTTGATCCCGATGTGCTGATCCGGCGGCCAGTAGATGATCGTGCGCCAGTAGTTCTTGCCGAGCGCCTTCATTCCCGCAATCTCGATCACGAAGAACGAGAGAATCGCCAGCATCGCGGTGACCGAGATGTTTCCGGTCGCCGTCGAGCCATAGGGGATGAGTCCGAGCAGATTCGCGAAGAGGATGAAGAAGAAAAGCGTCATCGCGAACGGCACGTACGCGTCGCCATGGTGGCCGACGTTCGGCAGCACCACCTCGTTCCGGATGAACAGCACGAGCGATTCGATCGCACCCGCGAACCCCTTCGCGTGTCCCTTGTGCGCCGTCTGGCGCTCGTTGCTCAGCGCAGCCGGGATCATGATGAGAAGGCACAGGACCGCGGCCACGAGCAGCATGACGACGTGCTTGGTGGGCGACAGGTCGATCACGAGCCCGCCGACGTGCACCGGCGTCCATCGCGGCAGCTGCACCTCGCCCAGGAACGGCAGCTCGAGCTCGTGCGCGTCGGTGATGTGCGGCGTGATGATGTCGACGTTCTTCGCGGGCCCTGCGATCACGTGATCGCCGAGCGGTCCGTAGGTCGACTTGTTTCCCTGCGCCGCAAGGGGAGCGGCGGCGAGGAGCAACGCGGCGAGCAGGAGCGTACCGAATCTCATGACTTGAGCAGCACGGGTTCGAGCAGCGTGGATACGAAGAAAAAGGCAGCGAGACTCACGAGCGCGGCGGCAACCGGAAGGCCGAGCACTCTCGAGCTGAGGAACGCATAGATCGCAAGCACGATGAACCGAATCAACATCCCCATCCCCCACCCCGCGACCACGTTCGTCACGGTCCACGCGCGTGCGATGGCGAACGCGATCAACTGTACCGCATAGCCCATCACCGCGCTCACGATCAGCGCGTGCCGGTCGCTCGCCGTGGGAAAGGCAAAGGTCAGGAGCCACCCCGCGCCCGCGATCAGCGCCGCCGATGCGATCGCGTAGATCCCCAGCTTTTTCACCCGCCGTTCCTCTCTCGGCTCGAGGACATGATGCGACGGTAGAAGCTGTAAAACCCCCCGGCCGCGCCCACGAACACACCGATAATGAGTAGCCAGGGCGACGTTCCGAGCCTCGAGTCGAGCCACTTCCCGATGTAGAGGAAGAGGAGGATCGCGAGGACGAACTGGGCGCCGGCACCGGCGAACGAGGCAGGCGACGGACCCTCCGGGCCAGCACCGCCCCTGTCATTGTGGCTCCCTTTGGGAGCGCGACTACCGTCAACCATTTCGCGCAAGGAATCTAGCCGCTTGTGAAATTTTTCGCAAGCAGATTAGAACGTGCGACCAACCGACGCCAAAGCGAGCGCAGCAATAATGAAAGTCTTTCAATCTTCGATACTTACGGTGTTGACACTCGTCCCTTGATTGGTATGTTTAATCCCGGTCACTTCTCGTGACCCCTTCCTCGCTCTCCGTTCTGCAGGCCACATGACGCGCCGCTCCATCACCTGGATTCTCTGCATCGCCGCCATCGCGCTCGCCTGTGGCCCGCACGCGCAGCACGGAGATGGAGATGCCCACGCCAGCGTGCCCAACGCGCATGAGCCGAAAGCCTCGAGCGACACCTCCCTCGCGGCGTCCGCCAAGGTTGCGGTGCGCCCCGGCGACGTGAAGTTCGCGCTCCAGGTGACGAACCTCGCCCCGCATTCCGTGGAGCTCAATTTTCCGGACGGCCAGACCCACGAGTTCGTCGTTCTCGACACACTCGGCCGCGAAGTCTGGCGCTCGAGCACGGGGAAGATGTTCACGCAGGCGCTGCAGAATCGCAACGTCGACGAGAACGAGACGATCTCGTTCCGCGAGGAGTGGGAGCCGCGCGGCTATCACGGAAAATACACGGCGCTCGCCAAGCTGCGCTCGAGCAACCATCCGGTGGAAGAGCGCGTCGACTTCGTTCTTCCCTAGTCGATCGGCCTGCCGCTCATCCGCTAGTGGGGATCAGAGGCTACTCGCACGAACAGCAGGTCGAAGCTCGCGTTGTCCGAATCCACGAAACCGCCGGGGAGCGTCACGATCATCGTGTCCGTCTTCGCGGTTGCGGAGTAGGTCGCGCCGCCAAGCGTTGCCGATGTGAAATGCAGCGTCGACCCCGAGAGCGTGTACGTTCCGGCATCGGTGAGCTCCGTGCTCGCGTTTCCATCCTCCGTTCCCGTGCCCGCGACTGCGTACGTATCATTCGTGTTGAGCGTCGCCGTGACCGCATTGATCACGATCAGATGATTGCGCGGATTGGGCACGCTCACCGGCAGCGAGAGGCCATCGATCGTGCGCAGGACGTACGTTCCCGGCACATCCTTGGGAGCCGAGGGCAGATCGCTTCCGCACGCGGATGCCATGGCGATCGACGCGCTCGCGGCAAGGGCGAGCATCGTGCGTGCGAATGGCGAACGGCGTGTGCTCCGTGCGGACGGAATCATTGAGCCTCGCGGTCGTGATGAGTGCGTGAGCGTATCCCTGACTACTGCCTACCCAGAACGTGCCGGTCTCGTTCCGAATCCCGCGCGCCGGCTCACTGCGTCTGCGAGAACACCATGTCGATCGTCTGGTTCGACGAGTGAACGATCTGCCCCGCCAGTGAGACGCGGATCGAGGCATCGTTCAGCGCGCCGATGTAGTCCGGCACGCCGTTCGAGCTGCGGAAGAGAAAGGTCGAGCTGGTGATCGTCCAGTGCCCGCGATCGGTTCCGACCACGCCGTCGGCGCCGTCGCTCGTGCCGTTGAAGGTGAACGAATAGCTCCCCTCGCCGGCGGTGGTTGCGGTGCCGGATGTGATCACGATGACCGGCGACGAGTTGGGAACCGTGGCCGGCAGCGGCACATCGCCAACGGTTTGCAACGTCCACGTGTGCGTGACGGGATTGAGCAAGTCGCTGGAGCACGAGGCGACCGAGCCCGCGAGGATTGCTGCCGCGATGCAGGACAGCGCGATACGTGACGAAGTACGGGCCATTGGCATTTCTCCTGGGTTGCGGTCGCGCCGCTGACGGCTATCCGGAAGTGAACGGCGCTCCCCTTCGCGTACCATGCAACACGGGTTAGTTTCGCACAAGATTCCATTCCGCTCCTCATTCGCAAGCGCAATGACCATCGCGACTTCCACAAACGACGACCTCGCCCTGCTGGACGATCTCGCGCGCGCGCACAAGCAGCTCGTCACGCAGATCGGCCGCCGGATCGTGGGGCAGCACGCGGTGGTCGACAACATCGTCGCGGCGCTCCTGAGCGGAGGCCACGCGCTGCTCGTGGGCGTGCCGGGCCTTGCCAAGACGCTGCTCGTGCGCACGGTGGCCGAAGCGCTCGATCTCACCTTCTCGCGCGTGCAGTTCACGCCGGATCTCATGCCGAGCGACATCACGGGCACGGAGATGCTCGAGGAGGATCACGCGACGGGGAAGCGCAGCTTCAAGTACGTCCGCGGGCCGATCTTCGCCAACGCCGTGCTCGCGGACGAGATCAACCGCGCGCCGCCGAAGACGCAGGCCGCGCTGCTGCAGGCAATGCAGGAGCACGCGGTCACCGCATCGGGCCAGACGCACGCGCTCCCCGAGCCGTTCTTCGTGCTCGCGACGCAGAACCCGATCGAGCAGGAGGGCACGTATCCGCTTCCGGAAGCGCAGCTCGACCGCTTCATGTTCGAGCTGCACGTGGGTTACCCCACGCTCGATGAAGAAGAGCGCATCGTCTCCACCACCACCGGCGACGATGCGCTCTCGATCACGCCCGTGCTCTCGGCCGCGCAGCTCGCGCGCCTGCAGCATCTCGTGCGGCGGCTTCCCGCTCCGCCAACGGTCGTGCGCTACGCGGTCAAGCTCGCGCGCTCCACACGCCCGGACGCGCCCGAGGCGACGCCCGATGTGCGCAAGTACGTGAGCTGGGGCGCCGGCCCCCGCGCGAGCCAGTACCTCGTGCTCGGCGCGAAGGCCAAGGCCGCGATGGATGGCCGGAGCGTCCCCGATCTCGACGACGTGCGCTCGATCGCGGACTCGGTGCTCCGCCATCGCGTGGTGCTCAACTTCCAGGGCGAGGCGGAAGGGCTGAGCGTGAGCAAGCTGATTCGGCTCGAGGAGTAGCGCTATCTGATCTAGGTGCCCTTTGTAAATACCAGCGAGAACGAGCTGTTCGTCGAGCCTACGAACGCGCCGATGATGGTCACCGTGAGAGTCGTGCCCGAAACGTTGCCGGTGTAATGCCCGCCTTGAATGACCGTGCTCGTGAACGTCACCTGCGATCCGCTTACGCTGTAATTCCCCTCGTCCGTGATGATGGAGGTTGGCTCTCCGTTCTCCGTGCCGCTCGCGACGGCGGAGTAAGTCGAGTCGTCGTTGAGCATGATCGCCGCGGATTGCACGATCACGGTGTTGTCACCGGTGTTGGGCACGGTGAATGGCAGACTCGCTCCGTCCACGGTGCTCAGCGCGTACGTGCCGGTGACGTTCGCGTTGTGCGGTCCCGTGCTATCGCTCCCGCAAGCGCCGAGCAGCGCGACCGCGGCAGCGGCGATCGCGACTCGGGTCGCGCGCGCGGACGTGATCCTCATCTTCATGTGCATTGGTCCACCCCCGGTATGGTTGTTTGCGCCTTCGGGCAAGCTCCATACCTTACGCGCCGTGCGGCGCCGTGGGAACTGCTCACGGCGCAAGCCGGTGCACGACCTTCACGATCAGTGCTCCGTTCAACGGCCGGCCGAGCGAGTGCCTGTCCGGAAAACGGAATCGCGCCGAGGGGTCCGTGGTGTATCCCGAGTTCCACACCACGAACACGTCGTCGCCGATCACTGGAATCCAGTGGAAGCGGAAATTGAAATCGGCGCGATCCGTTTCGTTGTCGAACTGCACGAAGGCGAGGAGATCGGTGCGCGTGTTGAAGGCGTATTCCATTCGCGTGCCGGTTTGTATCGCGGTAAACGATCCGCTCGAGAGCGTGACCCGGCTTCGATTGAGGTTCGCGCCGAGGATGAGATGGCCGCCACCACGCCACGTGGCGGAGATGCTCTCCTGCCTGTCGTGGCCGTCGTAGAGCCCACCCCAGCCAAGGAGCGCGCTGAGCGCAATCGCACGGGCCGGAGACATGTCGTACTGCAGCTGCCCGCGCGTCCACCAGTAGCGGCCCGGCGAGATCGCGATCGCTCGAAAGATCGGGAATGTTTCCGTGGGGGCGTCCATCAGGCGCTGCACGTGAAACGAGAATTGATCTCCCGACTGGAGCGTTGCGCCCAGCGGCACCCAGTCGAGGCTCGCCGTTTGCCAATCGCGCACGTGCAGGAGCGAGCCGCCCTCGTTCGCTATGATGTCCCAGGTCGGGATGAGCTCGAAATCGAGCTGCCGGATTCCGAGCGCGTGCGGCCGCGGCATGAAATCGACGTGCCCTGTCGTTTCGATGATGCCGGTTCGCTGCACGAAGCCGAGCATGGGCGTGAAGCCCGCGTCGATGTGATAGAAGGAGACGAAGTTGTCGAACAGGTCGTTGGGGTAGTCGGTCGAGAGCCGCCACGCCACCGGCGTGCCGGCGGCCGAGTCGGGGACGTGCGTGGCGGCGAGCCAGAGCTTGGGCTCCACGTTGTGCCCGCGCACGATCAGAGGCAGGTCGATGTCGAAACCGCCCGCGCGCTCGACGTCGTGCACGCCCGCACCCGAGCGCTGCATCGCGATCGCCCCGATGTACGATCGCTCGAAGAGATCGTGCTTCACCCGAAATACCGCATCGTTGGCCGCATCTTCGCCGCCCGTGCGCGCGTCGAGCATGCCGACTGTCCATGATCCTGCTCGCCCGTACAGCCGGGCGCCGGCGTCGATCGGAACCGTGGTCCCGCTGTCGGTGAGCCCGATCCGTCGCGAGTAAAAGAGCTGCGCGTGCTGTTCGGTGCCGAAATCGAAAATTCCGCTCGACTCGAGAAAGAACTCGCGCTTCTCCGGAAAGAACGTCGGGAAGCGCGTGAGGTTGATCACCTGCTGGTCCACCTCGACCTGGGCGAAGTCGGTATTCACGGTGAGATCGGCGGTGAGCGTTTGCGACACGGCGAGCTTCGCGTCGCCGCCCAGCTTCCCGTTCCAGCCGCCGCGCGCGAGCTCGTCCCCCGCGCTGTCGTGGCTGTTCTGGTCGACTCTTCCGAGCACGTAGGGGCGAAGATCGACATCGCGAGGACGATCGAGACGGCCGAAGCCCGTGAGCTCCCCAGCGTTCTGCAGCTGCGTGAGTCCCTGGGTTCGACCGTACGACCGCCACAGGTCCTCCTCGTTCGTCCGCCTCACGAAGCGCCGCACGTTGAAGCCGAACGACGTTCCCGATCCGCTGCGGAATCGCAGTGTTCGAAACGGAATCCGAAAGAGCGCCGTCCATGCATTCGCGTCACGACTCACCACGACTTCCCAAATCCCGTTCCAATCGGTGTTCTCCGTATCCCACCCCGACAGCTGCGCATCCCACATCGCGCCGAGCGGATTGGTCCGGAACTCGAACGCGCTGCGCCTATCGTGAAAGCTGTCGATGAGGATCGTGACGTTGTCGTCGGACGAGAGATCGGCATCGCGGCGCAGCTGTCGCGCGCGAAGCATCGAGCGCGCATCGCCGTAGGCGCGCACCGCGATATAGAGCGCGTCCGCATCGCGCGCGACCTTCACCACCGTCCGCTCCGTCGCGCGCGCGCCCTCGGCCGGCTCTCTCTGTCGAAAGTCCGTGATCGAATCGACCGACGACCAGATGCCGTCGGCCAGTGCGGCGTCGAGCGGAATCGGGGTGCGTGAGGCGCTGACGGCGACTGCGTCCGCCTTGCGCGCCGAGCTCACGCACGTGAGGCCCGGCGGCGGGCAGGATTGCGCCGTGTCGCCCTGCGCCCGTGCCTCTCCGGCGGTTGAGACGAGCGCGAGCACTCCGGCGATCGCAAGATGTACACTGACCGGTGTCACCGTCTATTTCTTGCGCGCGCGTCGGACAGCCCTGGAGCCCGTGCGCTCCCGCGCCGATTCAGCCGGGGATGGTGCAGAGTCCCGAAACGATACGTAGAGCGACGCGAAGACCGCGCCTCCGGCCGCAAGGCGGTCTTCGTCCGTGGGCGTGGCCCGCACGATTCCGGACAGAAGCTGCTCGATGCCGGCAGCCTCGGGGCGTCCGAACTTCCCGTCCTTCACATCGATGTCGTGCACGATCTCCGCTATGGCCCGCAGCGCGGCATCGGGCTCCAGCCCGAAGTGCGCGAGGAGCACTTCGAAGGTGCACCGGTCGCCCACATGGGTGTACTCCGCTTCGAACATGTCGAAGCGCAGCTCGCCTGGCGCGGGACGATGCCCGGTGCCGGGCACGAACCTGAAGCTGGCGCGCGCATCGATGAACGTTCGAATCAGCCACGCGCTCGCGATGCGATCGACGAACACGCCGCGCCGGGTGACCCACACCGCGCCGCGTGGGGCTGGTCCGCGCCCTTGCGGCACCATTGGGGGCGGAGCGCCACCGCTCGCACGATCCGCGAGCGCGCCGATCGCTCGCTCTGCCGCGCCACGACTCGTGGCCCGGAAGAAGTCCAGCTCCGTCACCTCGTGCAGCCGACGGCGCAATCGCGCGATGGCCGCCTCGATCTCCGCACGCTCGTCCGCGCTCAATCTGCGCTTTCGGACGCGCGCGAGCGCACCGGTCGCGGCCGACTCGATCGCGCCGTAGTCGGCATCGCGCGCCTTTCGAAACAGCTCCTGGAGCTCCGCATCGGAGACTCCCTCCACGAGCTTCGCCTCGCAGAGCATCGCCTCTCCGCCGTCGTCCACGATCTCGCGTCGGAGCCACTGGAAGCTTTCCACCGTTTCGAGTGACCATGGGAGAACGTACACGGTACTTTTGAGCGCGACGGCACCCAGACGAGCGAGCCGGCGCCGGACCTTGACGCGGAAGTAGTCCGGCTTGGGAGGAATCTGATGCACGAGCAACAGCCAGCGAGCTCTGCGCGGGGCCGTCTCATTCTCACTCCCTTGCGGATGTATCGCAGCTGAATCATCCATATAGCAGGTGAAGATACCGCCCCCGGACGGCACCGCAATGCCTCACCGCCATGCGGGGCTCGGAGGAAACAGCCATGCAGTGGATCACCCGCGAACGTCCGAAAATCGATCGCGTCGCATGCCCGTGGCTCATCAGGCGCTTCATCGATCCCGCTGCGGAATTTATCTTCGTGCCGCCTGACGATGTGGTGCGGCGCGCCGCCGAGACGGGGGCGGTGCCGTTCGATGTGGAAGGGGTCGAGCTCTCGCACGACGGGCCACTCTGCAGCTTCGATGCACTGCTCGCCAAATATCGCATACACGATCCCGCGCTGGACGAGCTCGCGCGAATCGTGCGTGGCGCAGACACGGCGCGCCTGGATCTCGCACCGCAGGCGGCGGGATTGCTCGCGATCTCGCTCGGGCTCTCCCACAATTATCGCGACGATCACGAACAGCTCGAGCACGGATTCGTCGTTTACGACGCTCTCCTCGCGTGGAGTCGTCACGTGCGAGCCGAGACGCACAGCTGGAATCCCCAGCGACGCTCGCCTACGAATTAGCCTGACCGGCCGCCCCCCTCACCGTGGAGCAATTTCGATGCGCCCGCACCTCGTCGACTGTATTCTGATCCTCACCGCCGCTCTCGCCTCCGCTCCTGCGGCGTCCGCGCAAGCCGCCTCACCGCCCGCGAGCGACTGGACATCCGTCGAACAGGCGCTGGGCCGCAAGGGAGCGCCCAATCCCGGAGACGTCATCAAGTTTTCCTTTCCGCGGAGCGACATGTCGGTGAGCGTCGCCGGCGTGGAGCTGAAGCCCGCTCTCGCGCTGGGCTCGTGGGTAGCATTCGAGCACGCGAGCGACGGCGCCATCGCGATGGGCGACCTGGTGCTCGCGGAGGACGAGGTCGCACCGGTGATGAAGAAGCTGCAGGAGGGCGGCGTCGAGCAAACCGCTCTTCACAATCATCTCCTGATGGAGTCTCCGCGGGTGATGTACATGCACATTCACGGTCGCGGCGACGCGCAGAAGCTCGCAACCACGATCCACGATGCACTCGCGCTCACGAAAACACCGATGAGCGCGCCCGCGGCCTCCACTCCGTCGCCGAGCATCGATCTCGACACCGCAATCATCGCGAAATCGCTGGGCGTGGCCGGAAAAGCGAACGGAGGCGTGTACCAGGTGACGGTGCCGCGCGCGGAGCGCATCACCGAACATGGCGCGGAGATTCCGCCATCCATGGGCGTTGCAACCGCGATCAACTTTCAGCCGACGGGAGGTGGCAGGGCGGCGACGACCGGCGACTTCGTCATGATCGCGAGCGAAGTGAATCCCGTCATTCGCGCCTTGACGAGCCACGGCATTGCCGTTGGCGCGCTGCACAGCCACATGCTCGAGGAAACTCCGCGGCTCTTCTTCATGCACTTCTGGGCGAACGCTGACGCGAGCACTCTCGCCGCGGGGCTGCGCTCGGCGCTCGCCGCAATGAACGTGAAGCGAGCGCCGCGACAGTGAGCGAGCGCTATGGATCGTCGGTGAGCCGATCCTGAAAGAGCGCGGCGCCAAAGTCGTTGGCCTCGTCCGCAGCGGATTTGTCCTTCACACGCACGGGCCGAGCTCTGCGACGCTTGAGATCCACGTAGAGCACGCGCGCGCCCACGCCCATGAAGATGATGAAGCCGCCTACATAGCCGAAAGCAGCTCCGACGAAGGTGCGCATCACGAGCGCGAACGCCACCGCCACCGCGAGCGTGATCCACATCTGCGCGGACGCGCTGTTCCTGATACGGTACGCGAGCTCCGAGGGATTGCGCGGAAGGTCGTATTTCACGCGATCAGCTTCCGTTGTCCACGTTCATCTCCGACGTGAACAGCCGCCGCCACCAGGGCGCGTGCTCCTCCGCGTTCGCGGCGTTCTCCGCCGCCTCGCGCCAGGCATCGCGCATCGCTGTCGCATCCGCGAAGCGATCTTCCGGGCGCGCGGCGAGCCCCCGCCTCAGCCACTCCGCCACATCCGGAGCGATTCCGTCGAGGTCGACATCGCCAGAGAGCTCGCGGGCGAGAATCGCGCGCCCGTCGCCACTGCCGAAGGGCGGCTTGCCTGCGAGCAGGAAATACGTGATCGCCGCGATCTCGAAGCAGTCCACCTGCGGGCCCTGCGGCTCGCCCAGGAGCTGCTCGGGGGCGGCGAACTCCGGGGTGCCGGTGGTGCCGCTCATCTCCTCGCCCGGAATCCTGGCGACGCCGAAGTCCGCGATGCGCCAGCGGCGGTAGCGGTCGATGAGAATGTTCTCGGGCTTGAGGTCGCGGTGGATGATCCCGCTCGCGTGCGCGGCGGCGAGTCCGTCGAGCACCTGATCGATCTGCGGCGCGATCTCGGCGATCGTGCGCGGGCCCGAGCGCGCGACGAGATCGGCGAGCGACCCGCCCTCGGCCAGCTCCATCGTGTACCAGGCTACTCCTCCACTGGAGTCCCAGTCGTAGATCGGCACGATGGACGGATGCGCGAGCTGCGCGGCGAGCTGCGCTTCGCGGCGAAAGCGGTGCACCGCGTTCTCGTCGCTCGAGACCTCCGGGTGGAGCATCTTGAGCGCGACCTCGCGGTTGAGCGAGAGATCGCGCACGCGCCACACGGAGCCGAAGGTGCCCGATCCCAGGCGCGCCTTCACCTCGTAGTCTTCGCCGGTGGCCCAGCGGAGGCGCGCCTCCTCGCTCTCGCCGGGCCCGCGGATGGCGGCGGCCATGGAGCCGCTGGTGAACATGGAGGTGTGGCTGCCCACCGCGCGATCGAGCTCGCGGAGCATGCCCGCGATCGAGTGAAAGCGGTCGTTCGGATCGCGCTTGAGGGCGCGCGCGAGAACCTTGGCGACGGACACCGGAATGTCCGGACGCACGAGCGTGAGCGGCGGCAGATCGCGCGGCGGGTACTCGCGGGTGAATGCCGCGAAGGCCGTGGCCGCGAGCTGCCACTGGTCGGTGGCGGGCGTGGGGTTCCAGGAGACGCCGTCCGACTCCGGAGGCGCGGGAGTCCAGCGGGGATTGGGCGAGAGGCCCGGTGGCATTTCCGTGCGCGGAACCGCCCATTCCCATCCGAGCAGCCAAATGCGGCCGGTGGGCGTGACCCAACTCGTTTCGGCCGAGAGCGCGCCGTGGACCGTGCCGCCGGAGTGCATGTAGGCGAGCGCGGAGCCGGCGGAGCGGAGGAGCTGGAGCACGAAGGCGAGATCCTCGGAGCCGGTGCGCGAGAGTCGCGACCACAGGGTTTCGCCGGCGATCCAGCGGCGCAGGTATCCCGGGCCGCGCTGCAGCTCGAGATTCCGCGACCAGTAGTAGTAGGTGGTCGGGATCGAGGGGTGATTCAGGTGCGCGAGATTGCGCGCCTCCGCGTGCAGCCAGGACTCGTGGTCCGGATCGAGCGAGCTGACGAGTGAGAGCGAGCGCCCGAGCTCGTCCACCACTTCCTGGTAGTGCCGATGCTCGCCTTCCACGCCCTCGGTGCCCCAGCGCCAGTCCTGCGGCAGTTGCCAGTTGGCGAGGTGCGAGGGCAGCTTGTTCGTGACGCGGTCGCGGAAGGGGCGGTCGGTGGTGGACATGTGCAGGTGTACGAGGGGCTCAGGCCGGAAGGGGCCGCATGGAGAAGATAGCGAATGGCGGACGATACGCCCGTGATTACGTACGAGACTCTCTTCCCGGACGTTCCAATTCCGGCTCGGACCACACGCCAGGCGGCGGGTTACGACGTATGCGCGTACCTGATCGGTCGTGTTGTCCGAGTATCGGACGGGCTGAAGGTGCGGGAGCGGCAGAGCGATGAGGCGCATCGGCTGCATCTCGAGCCGGGGGAGATCGCGCTGGTGCCGCTGGGATTCAAGGCGCGGCTGCCGGATGGATACGAGGCGCAGGTGCGCATTCGCAGCTCGATAGCGTTCAAGAAAGGGCTGATCATCCCGAATGGACCGGGAACGATCGACGCGGATTATCCCGATGAGTGGATGGTGATGCTGAAGAACGATTCGGCGCGCGGAGTGGTGATCGATCACGGGGAGCGCATCGCGCAGGTGATCATCGCGCGATACGCGGTGATCGCGTGGAACGCCGGATCGGTGGGTGTGAGCACCGATCGGATGGGTGGGATCGGAAGTACGGGCTGATTGCTCCCGCAATGCGCGCGAAGAGCACCCTTTACGTTCAAACCCTCGAGGAATAGAGTAGACACGAAGAATTCTTGATGACGGAACGCTGACGTTGTCGCCTAGCCATGTCAGAGGCTGGCGAGGGGCACGCTCAGCGACGAAACCGGGAGTGTATGCTGCGGCTCAAGAGCCTGGGACAGACTCTCATCGAGGTCGATGATGCTCGCCTCACGCCTGCCGCAGAAACGGTTTTCGCGACCGCGCTGTACCTCATCATCGAAACGGGTCGACCGGTCGGTCGGGATGAGCTGACCCGTTTCTTTTGGCCGGGTGTGTCGGAGACCCAGGCGCAACACGGTTTGCGCCAGGTACTCTACCGTCTGAAAACGCTGGGGGCCCTGATCAAGGCAGATCGTGCGGCGCTCATCCTGGACCCGCGATTCTGTTCGACCGATTTCGCTGAGCTACTCGCGCCGCAGTCGCCTGCGACGCTGGAACTGCTCGCATCGAACATTGGCGGCAGCTTCCTGCCCGGGTATCGCCCGCAGCTATCAGATGAATTCGGGAGTTGGGTCGAGCGCCAGCGAGACATGGTGCACTCGGCACTTTCCAGGGTGCTCGTGAGTGGCATGCAGGCGAAGAAGCGAGTGAGCGATTGGAATGGAGCGGAGCAGTTCGCCTCGCTGTGCCTGACGATGGATCCACTCAATGAGGAAGCGACGCTCACCGTGGCAGAAGCCGCAGCGCTGGGTGGCAGCAAGACGAAGGCGCTGACGATTCTCAATCGCTATCTCGAAGACATCGGAGAGAATGCGAGCGAGATAAAGCTTCCCGCAGTTTTATTGCGACGCCGCATCTCCGAAGCATATCAAAACAACATCTTCCCCGTTCGCGATGCTCCATTCGTCGGACGCGAGGAGGAGATGTCGGAGCTCACAGGCGCGCTGGCGCGAGCTCAGGCTGGAAACGGAAGCGCGTATGTGATCTGGGGCGAGCCCGGCATTGGCAAGACGAGGCTCGTGCAGGAGTTCACGCGCGTAGCCGCGCTGCAACGCGTGCACATCGTACGCGTGGGATGCCAATCGCACGACGTGCGGCGACCACTCTCGGCGTTCGTGGACATGGTGCCGAAGCTACTCGCGCTCCCGGGGGCGCTGGGGTGCTCTCCGGAGTCGATGAAGTACTTGCGGCGGCTGACTGCGCATGATCCGAAAGAGGTGCGGGAGAGGCAACAAGCGCAGGACGACGATGGCGCCTACAAATCTGCGCGATTGGCTTTGGTGGACTTGTTCGACGCAGTGGCAGGCGAGAGGTGTTGCTTGATTGAGCTTGAAGATATTCAGTGGCTTGACATGCAGTCCGTTCTCATGCTCGAAGAGCTATCGAATTGGATTAGTTCGCGTCGAGTACTGGTCCTTCTAACTTCGCGAACGCCCGCTACCTCAGGAGAGCGCATCACTGCTCTGGTGCTTCGCCCTCTTCGCACAGAAGAAAGTGCGCGCGTCGCGCATTCCTTGGCAACGAACGGCGGTCCGTCTAACGAGGAGACATTTCTTTCGTGGTGCATAGGCTCGTCCGGCGGGAATCCCTATTACTTGATTGAACTCCTGAGAGAAGGGAAGAAGGAGCATCACGGATTCCGCGCCCCTGAATCATTGGCGCGGCTTCTTCAAACTCGAGTATTGCTACTGAGCGCGGACGCGCGGGGGCTCCTAGAGGTGTGCTGCGTTCTCGGAAAGCACTCTACGATGGAGCGCATTGAATCTTGTATTGGGCTCTCTCGCGTGGCCGTCCTGCGTTCTTTGGCAGAACTCGACGTGAGCGGGATGATAGTCGTCGACGGCCCTCGAGCTCTGAGTCGACATGATCTTCTTTCCTCCGTAGTACTTACACAGATGAGCACAGCCGCGAAGTCCCTATTGCATCGCTTCGTTGCAGCCGAACTGGAGTCCGAAGCCGATGTCACGCACTCAGTCAGCTTGATTTGGGAAAGCGCTGAACATTGGTTGCTGGCGGCGGATGCCCCAAGAGCGATCGAAATGCTTCGCCGCTGCGGAACTTATCTGATGGATGTGGGCCTGCCGGAGGAAGCAGCCGAAGTTCTCGGACGCGCTGAGTGTTTGACACTTATCCCGTCTGAGAGGTACGCGATCGGTACCGAGCGCGCCCGAGCGCTAATGCGCGCTGAACACTCGATCGGTGCGGTCGCAGTCATTGACGGACTTCTTCAATTGCGCAAATCGATCTATCCGCCACCTTCACCACTTGATGAAGTCGGCGTCATGTCACTTCATGCGAGATGGGCAAGTGGGGACTCGATACCCGAGCTCGTTAGTGATTGTCTCGCTGCTCTCTCATCAGACATAGCATCGCCGGGCGAACGTGTTTCAGCGGCCAAATGGCTCCTGACTGCGGCGGACAATCTCTGTGACATCGCTCTAGGTCAGCGCATCTTCGAGCGAATCGCACCTTACCTCGAGTCGCGAGACGTTGAGTGTGACTCACGTCTCTACTTCTTAATGGTGTACCATTGTTGCAGCGGAGAAAGTCACCTTTCTGTTCCTTTTGCCCAAGAATTGGAGGATTATGCGCGGCGAGTAAGTCCTCCCATGGTCGCCGTGCGATATCTCCGCCATATCGCTCACGTATACCGTTGTCACGGAGACGCACGCGATGCCTTAAAGGTGGCGGAAGAGTCTTACCGAATTGCTGCCCGCGGGAGCGCCGTCGCAGCAATAGTGTCGAGTGCGAATGAGGTGGCCTCAACGCTAATGCAGCTCGGAGACAACGACTCCGCGCGCGATTGGCTGCAACGTGTGCGCGGTTCGTACGCTCCGGGCGTTACCACCGTATCAGACGTAAATACCTGGAGTTACTTAGCGGAGTTGGCTATTCGTCAAGGAGACAGCAATGACGCTGAGACATCGTTGTCTCGGTGCCAACCATCAGTCGCCAGAGTAAACTCCTCAAGAAGTTTCGCTCGCGGTTTGTCCCTGCAGACGCAACTAGCCGTATTGAAAGGGGAACAGCTTTCTGAGTCGCATCTGAGCACTTTCTTGCACGCGTACAATGTAGTGAAAGTCGCGACTTGGCAGGATTATACGGTGGAATCGATCCTACTGGGCTTACTCTCCGCGAGTCGTCGGACTGAGGCCGAGTGCCTGGCGAGAGACTACGTATCCACGTTTCGCCGAGATCGCAGCGCTATCTCGATACCGTTAGCAGCGATATTGAGTCGGATGGCCAGTGAGCGTGGCGAGGAAGACACGCTAATAATGATGAAATCCTGAGTCGATCACTCTGAAAGACGCGAAAGCCGCTCGCGAAGGGTTCGCGATAGCAACGCTGGTGAACAACCAAAGTGTCATGTGCTGCGCTCCAGAACGTTACTCGACTCGCTCAAGTGTGTTCGGGAAATCGCGACAGATCTGAAGCCCAAAGCTGCAGCGGCGAGGTGCTCAACAACCCCACACGAGCGCTCGACTCGATGGGCTATATGGCCCTTAACGCGCGAGGCCGCGAGACCGCGTGACTCGGAGGGGTGGGAACACGTTGGCCAGGCGCGAATAAGAGGCCAAACATCGCGCTTGCAAGCAACTTGTCGCAAATGAAAGGATCGAATTGCTTTCCTCGATACTTGATCAGCTCAGCGCGAACCTGCGCTTCGCCCAATGCCTTTCGATATGGTCGGTCGGTAGTCATCGCATCGATGGTATCGGCAAACAAGACGATTCGCGAAGCTATTGGAATCTGTTCGCCGGTGAGACCATCGGGGTATCCACTACCGTCCCAGTTCTCATGATGGTGACGAACTGGAAGAACAACATCGGCGAGATGGGACACGGTCATCACAAGTTCTGCACTCTTGATCGGGTGCCCCTGCATGATCTCCCATTCTGCGGGCGTTAGTTTCTCCGGCTTTTGCAGAAGTGGCGCATAGATCTCGTGAATCTTTCCGACATCATGAAGAAGCGCGGCAATACGCACTCGTTCAACTTGCTGACCACTTAAGCCAATTGCTCGTGCGATTAACTGGGAGTAGTGTGCAACACGGCGTGAGTGACCCGACGTATATGGATCTCGTGCCTCAATAGCCTTCACCATCAGCTCGAGTAATTCTTGATTGATGCGTTCAAGCTCCGAGTTTGTCTTGTAAAGCTGGCGAACTCCGATGACGGGAATGCAGAGTGCAATCGTTCCCGTGATGCCCGCGCTTACGTATACCCAGGCAAACAAATAGACGACAGGAGCTGATAGCAGGTCGTATGAGACGCTCGCCTTGACGGTCTGGCGCCAGACATGAAAAAAGCCGCTGCCCTCACTGACTGCGATAACTGCCGATAGAAGGAACGCATTCACGACAAAGAACGTCGCGATAAGCGTCATCATGGGAATCACGTTCTCTCGCGCACCCTGCAACAGCGGTAAGGAATTCTGCGCGAGCAATGACGTCCCACCGACAATCCTAAAGGCGATTGTCGCGATTCCCATAGCGAGGGAAATCTGCATCACGTTAAAAAGAATCTTGACTGGCTCACGACGTTTTGCGAGTTCTGCGACCAGTACTGATATCGCCGCACCCGCGACCGCGACCCACGTGGGTGTGATGCTAGCAGCGGCTAACCACGGAATGAATGCGATGGATCCTGCGCTGCCGCGATGTAGGCGATGCATTGCCACGTGAGCGAATAGACCGACAGTAGCCATCCAAACAGCAGCGCGAACTTCGACACCCTGCGGCTCATTTGCGAGCAGAAACAATGCGCCGTTCGCGAGAACGGCGCAGACGCTTACTAAGGCGACATACAACGCAGTACGTGTCGGCATAACAGTAAAGTCCCCCGTTTTCTGGCTTAGACCCAAACTTTGACTTCAGCCGAAACCATTCCGCCGGTGATTACACGGATAACTTTGAGAACCAATCCTAGAGCTGACATTCGCGTCACCCCCCTTTGAATTACAAAGTCGCGACTCCGTAGTGGATATCGCGCAAAGGTCGGCTCCGCTCAACAACTGTCTAGCCCGCTCAACTCCGCTTACCAGAGAACGGGGGGACTCGTGTGTGTCGCTTACTCCATTAGCTGATTGTTTGTGTCACGCCGAAATCGTTTTCGGCTCCTCTCGAATTACGCTCGACTCACCCATCTATTCGTCGCATCCAGCACGGCCAGCACACTCGCCGTTTCCGGATTGTCCTTGATCTCGCAGCTTCCCGTGAGCAGCGCGTTCTCACGTCCCACGCGTACCGAGATTCCCACGAACATGAACTCCCGGTCGAACGCCTCGATCACCTTGCATCCCTCGACCACGAAGCTGCTCGCACCGCGCTCGATCTGCGCTATCGCCAGCAGCGCACCCTTCGCCGCGAGCTCCGCGCGCGATCGTGCACTCTCGTGGCCTTCGCATTCTCCAGCGAAAGACTGATCCCCCTTTCTGAGAGTCACGCGAACTGTCACGCCCTTGGCCCGACTTCGCTGTATTTCGACATCCTCGAAATACAGTCGCGCACTCTTCGACGGCGCACTGGCAGGCGGTGTTACAACTGCCGGCGCCGATACGGGTGCCGCTGGAACATTTCGTTGCGACTCTTCGCGGTCGCGCGGATTTTCGTTACTCGTCGCCACTGAAATTTTTCTATGATCCACGCTCATCTTGAGCGACGCCTTGAGCATCGTCTCGACGTTCCGCACCGTCGCCTTCGGGTTCACTTCCATCGTCGTCACGACGTGGACCTCGCTCACCGCACCAGTGTCGCTCGGTACGATCCGCACGTCGAGCACGCCTGGCAGCGTTCGGAGCTGGCGCTCCGCTTCGGCCAGCGGCAGCACACTTCCAGCTATCGGCGACGACATCGCATGCGACAACGGGTTTCCCGGTGCTGTGAGGGCCACGGTTTTTGGCTTGCGATCGGATGGTGAACCGGCGGGGACGTTCGCGGCAGTCTTCTACATGCCCGGCTCGAGTGAGCCGTGTGCCCCGTTTCGAACAGAGGGCGCGCTCCGAATATTCAAGCACAGCCTTGCAAACGCAAGCATTTCAATCCTTAAAGACCTTGAATTATCGGGCGAGCGTACACACGAAATGCCCCGCAAACATTTGATATGTACAATCGACTACGCCTCCGGAATGTCGTACTCCTTCAGCTTCCGGTACAACGTTCGCTCCCCAATCCCCAATTGGTCCGCCGCCTTTCTTCGGTTGCCACGAGTCTCCCGCAACGCCGCGATGATCGCCGCCCGCTCGATGTCCGCCATCCGCATTCCCGGCGTTATCGTCACCACGTTCGCCGGCGGCGCCTCCTCGCGCGGCTCGATTCCCACGTTCGTGAGCGCGCTCGCCGCCCCGGGCAGCCGCGTGGCCGGCAGTACCTCCCCGTCGCCGAGCCGTACGTCACGCACCTCACGCGTCCTCCCGTCGTCCACCCGCTGCCGGAGCTCCTCCACCTGTAGCTTCAGCTCAACCAGGCTGCGCACGATGAACTCGAGCTCGCGCCCGCCCGTGCCCTCCTGCCCCCGCAGCACCGCGCCCACCGGCACCGGAAGAAAGCGCGCATTTCCTCCCTCCCGCAGCTGCCGCGGAATGTCCTCCGCCGTGATCTCGCGCCCCGGCGACAGCACCACCATGCTCTCCACGAGATTCCGCAGCTCGCGCACGTTCCCCGGCCACGGATACTCCGCGAGTATGCGCATCGCGTCCGCCGAGATGCCGTGAAACGGCCGCTCGTGCTGCGCCGAGAATTCCTGGATGAATGCTCGCACCAGTAGCGGGATGTCCTCGCGCCGCTCGCGCAGCGGCGGCAGATAGATGCTGAGGACGTTCAACCGGTAATACAGATCCGTTCGAAAGGCTCCATCCTCCACCTCTTCTCGCAGCGGGCGGTTCGTCGCCGCCACCACGCGCACATCCACCTTGATCGCGTTCGTGCCGCCCACGCGCGTGAGCTCGCGCTGCTCGAGCACGCGCAACAGCTTCACCTGCGTGCTCTTCGGCGCCTCTCCGATCTCGTCGAGAAAGAGCGTTCCCGTGTTCGCGAGCTCGAATCGCCCGAGCCTCCGTTCCGCCGCTCCGGTAAATGATCCCTTCTCGTGCCCGAACAGCTCGCTCTCGAGCAGCGTCTCCGGCAGCGCGCCGATGTTCACCGCGATGAACGGCTTGCTCCTGCGCGGACTCAGCCTGTGCAGCGCCCGCGCGACGAGCTCCTTCCCCGTTCCGCTCTCACCCTCGATCAGCACCGTGCTGCTCACGGGCGCCATCTGCTCGATTTTCACGAGCACCTCGCGCATCGCCTCGCTCTCGCCTATCAGCCCCGTCTCGATCGCGAGCCGACGACGGTCGAGAATGCGGCGAATCCCCGCGAGCACCTCGTCGAGATCGACGGGCTTCGCGTACACCTCCACGAAGCCGAGTGCGCGCAGTCGATCGTGCAGCGCGGGATCCACGATGTCCGCGAGTCCCACCACCGCCACCCCATCCCACAGGAGGTCGCGCACGAGCTGCACGTTCCCCGAGTCCACGAGCCCGCCCGTGAGCACCACCAGATCCGGCGACTCCCGGCGGATCGCCGCGCGCACATCGTCGATCGGGCTCACGAGCGCCGTCTCGTAGCCGCCGCGCTCGAGCATCCCGTTCAGCCGCACCGCCGGCTCGACGTCCGTGAGCGTGATCAGAACCTTCATCGCGCGCGCACGTCGCCGGCCTCGCCGTGGCTTGTGTCCACGCCGCGTGTGATGCGCACCGCGTGCTCGATAATGGACTCGAGCGCCGCGAGCCCGTCCCGCACACCACTCGTGGATCCCGGCAGGTTGATGATGAGCGTTCGCGCGCGCACGCCCGCGAGCCCGCGCGACAGCGCCGCGCGCGGAAAGCGGTCCACGCTCAACACGCGTATCCGCTCCGCGATCCCCGGCGCCGCCCGCTCGAGCACGACGCGCGTCGCCTCCGGGGTGAGGTCGCGCGGGGCGAGGCCGGTGCCGCCGGTGGTGAGCACCAGATCGGCCGCATCACCGTCGCACCAGCTGATGAGCTGCGCCACGATGGCCGAAACGTCGTCCGCCACGAGCGCGCGCGCCGACACCGGGTAGCCACGCTGCGCCGCCCACTCGGCGATCGCGTTGCCCGAGCCATCCTCGCGCTCACCACGCGCGCCGGCGTCGCTCACCGTGAGAATTCCGATTCGCATCGTCTGATCGCCCATAGTCAACGCAATATGCCGAGAATGCGCATCTCCTGCCAAGTCGGCGTTATTCGCGCGGTTGTCGCGGGCTGGAGGGCCGCAACCAAAATCGGGCATCGCTGAGCGCTGGTGCGCCGCGATGCCCGATCGAAGGGTCTCGTCCCCTGGAGATGCCGCTGCTACGACTTGGCTTTCGCTTCCCTCTCTCGCTGAAGTCGCCATGCGCCAACGATCATGAAGAAGGCAGCGAGAAACGACAGCCAAGGGCCGACTGCGATCAGGCCGGTGACTGCCAGCAGAACGCAGGCGACTCCGAATGCATAGGAGGCGAGTACGCGGTCCCGGCTACCGGTCTTGCTCAGCTGCTTCATGATGCCGAGCGCGAAGCAGAAGGCCGCGGCGATCGTGCCCACCAAAACCATTCCGATGTTCCAGTACGCCGGTGTCATGGCCATGCCCTCACTTGGTGTACATGTCGCGCCACATGCAGGCTTCGGTGACGATGCCGCCGCCGCAGCCGTTGTAATCTCCACTACCACCACCGGCGCCGCCAGCCGATCCTCCGTCGCCCGCGCCAGCGTCAGCGTACCCCTGTGCTCTGAGCTCACAGTTCAGCAGCGCATCTTCGGCCTTCGCACACGCGTACATGGCGGCCGCAAACGCGGCTTCAGTGACAGCACATTCCGGGCAGGCAGCGAGTGCGAGCGCAGCAGCAGCGAGGGCGAGACCCGCCGCCTGATAGGTGAGCCATTCCTGTGTACACGGTCCGAAGATACTCGGAATGCCGGTTTGTGCGAGCGCATCGGCCGGCGCGAAGGCGTTCGCGAACGCCAGCCCCGCCCACCCCGCCATTCTCCGACCCATTGGCGTGTGATCGTTCATCACGATGTTGGGTGGAGGGCAGTTGGTGATCTTCGGGTTGCACGTCTGCGTGGCCACCGTATACGTGCCCACGACAGATCTCGAGCTCAGCACCGCGCCATTCGTGGGATTCAGCACCTGAAGTGTGGTAAGGCTGCGGTACCAGCCTCCCGAGACTTTGACCCACGTATTCCGGGTTTCGGTGACCAGCTTGCCGTCTATGTAGTGCTGCACCGCCGTTGGTGGCCCGCTGTAAGCGTACAAGTACATGATGTCGTGCGAGTGATTATTGGCATCCACCGTGTGGACCCCGAGGTGATACGCTCCCACTCGCGACACCGATGGATTGTTGTCGGCGATGAACATGGCAGGCGCCGGGGCTGCGTAGGTGGTGGAGAGGCTGACACCGGGGACCGGGTGGAGGCCCTGCTTGTACTCCATGAGCACGCCGGTTTTCGGATTGAGAATCCGAATGGACTCGGTGGTGCTGAACTGGGTGGGCGCCGCACGAGGGCCGGCGGAACTGTCCGCGCACGCGACTGCCGTGAGCGTGGCTGCGACCATTGCCGCAGCTGCGATGATGAGGCGATGGTTCATTTGTAGCTCCTGAAGGTATGCCTCGACAGTGTGGGGCATACCGGCGCGCGGCTCGTCATCGGAAAGTGATCGACCGGTGCAATCGTGCGCGCTCGGGACTCAACACATGCGCAGCCTATCCTACCCGGCTGGTGCCCGCCATGCATGCTCTGGAAGTGCGTCGCCTTGCCGCGTTGCGCGCGATCATGTGCTGCCGGCCCTCCAGAGATTGTTCAGGTAGCGGTACCAGTCCGTGCCTCCGGTGGACTGCACGACCTGGATCGCGCGCCAGTCGTTCGCGAGCTCCTTGCTCGACGTGAGATAGACCTCGAGATCCGTGCTCGCACCGCCATCGCGGCGGAACACGATGGTCGGCATCCCGTTCACCATCTCGAGATTGGAGCCGATCACCGAGGCCGCCACAGGGCCGCTCAAGCCCGCGGGCGGGATCTTGAAGTGCACGCCGTTCCCGAGCGCCGCATAGGTGACTCGCTCGCCGCTGTCCACCCGATCGTTGTTGTTGCCGTCCTCGAGGATGCGGAGACGATTGTTGACGACGTCGAAGCTGACGACCACGTCGTATTGCCGCGTGACCGCCAACCGCTCGGCGTCCTGAAGCGCGAAGCGCACCGTGCGCGCTCCCGAGTCCACCTGGAATTGCGTGAAGTTCACCCGCGGGTAGGCCAGCGTGGCGAAGATGCCTACGATGGCGCACACGATGAGCAGCTCGAGGGCGCTGAACCCACGGCGGCGAACAACGCGTGCCGCTGTCACGTGGCTGGGTGCGGCACTGGGCAACGTGGTCATCTGCGCAAACTCTCCGGAGCCGCAGGAACGTCTAGATAATCGATCCTTTGCTGACCCTCGAACCAACTGGCGAACCGCTTCGCGCAAACACGTGCTTCCGAGGCGGATTCGTCGATCGAGTGACAATGCTCGGCCCATGCCGAATTGCATCCTGTTGGGATATAAGAGGTTAACTTCCCAAGCGCGTGATTCTGCCACGCAATTAGGTGCGGAATCGCTAAATAATGCGGAGGGTGCGTCGGCGCTCCACCTGCGCGAGATGTCCGACGGAGCGCGATTTCCACCGTCACGCGTCGCGCATTGCGCATTGCGCCGACCGCGGTGTCGCTGCATGCCAGCGGGCCAAAAACGTCACGCCGCTGGCGTTATGGGCTGTGACAAGAGGCCAACCAGCCGCGTCCTACCATAGTGAAGACACTTCAACCGAGATAGCGCGTGGGTCTGGTCGCCACTCTGCTTCCCAGTCCGCACAGGCTGAATCGCGTGCGCACCGCGCTGCGGGACCACTACACGATGGTCACCTGCAACGATTGGCCGGAGCTGCTCGCCGCCTGCGCGGCGCGCCCGGTCACGATCGCGCTCATCGATCTCTTCCCTGCGTCACAGGTGAGCGACACCTTCGACTGGCTTCGCCAGGTGAAGCGCCGCTTTCCTTCGGTCACGGTCGTGCTGTACGCGGCGGTTCCCCCGGCTCGGCCGCGCGATCTGTTCGAGGCGGGACGATTCGGCGTCGACGGATTGATCGTCGCCGATCAGGACGATGAGCCGCGCCGGCTGCTGACGATCATCGAGCAGGCCGAGGCGCGAGGGATCATCGAGCTGCTGCGTCCGGCGATCGCGGATGTGAAGCCCACCGTGCGCGACGCGCTGCTGGTCACCGTCACTCGCGCCCACCAGCGTCTCTCCCCCGACCTGCTCGCGCGCATCCTCGGCATTCGACGCAAGGTGTTGTCCGACCGTCTCGTGCAGGCCGGCTTCCCCACGGCGCAGCGGCTCATCGCGTGGGGGCGGCTCGTGGTCGCCGCGAAGATGCTCGAGGACAACGAGCGCACGGCGGACAGCGTCGCTCTCGCGCTCGATTTTCCTTCCGGCAGCGCCTTCCGCAACACGTGCCAGCGTTACGTGCATGCGGCGCCGCACCAGATCCGCGCGCGCGGCGGTGCGGCGTACGTGATCGGGGCGCTGCTCCGTCACGTGCAGTCGGCCGATGGCCGGCGCCAGACACTTCCGCGCGTGCACACGCGCGCACCGAGGCTCGCCGTATGACCGATCACGGGAGTGCGCTGGCCGACGGTGACGAGGCGGAGAAGCGCGGCGATCTGCAGGCGGCGATCGTGGCCTATCGGAGGCTCTCCGCATGCGAAGTGGCCGCGGCCGCGGCGCAGGGGCTCTTTCGCCTGGGCCGCGTGGCGTGGAGACAGGGGCGGCTCGACGATGCGCTCGAGCTCTACGAGCGCGCGCGCGCGGCGGCGATCGAGCTCGGCGACGACGAGCTGCGCGCCGCGATCGAGAACGGCGTGGGCTCGGTGTTCTGCCAGCGCGGAATCTTCACGCAGGCGCGCGCATCGTACGCGGTGGCGTCGGAGCTCGCGGTGTCCGCCGAGCTGCGCGGACGCATCCAGATCAACATGGGCGCGCTCGCCCTCCTGCTGGGCGACGTCGAGCAGGCACGCGCGAGCTACGAGCACGCGGTGGAGCTGCTCGATTCGGTGAGCGACGAAGAGGCGCTCACGATCGCGCTGCACAATCTCGCGCTCTCGCACGCGGAGGAGCAGAACTGGGAGGCGGCCGAGACATCGTTCGAGCGATGCCTCGCGATGGCCGAGAAGCGAGCGGACCGCAGCGTGATCGCGGGCGTGCTGCTGAATCAGGCCGAGCTGCGCTGCGAGTCGGAGCGATATCCGGAGGCGCTCGAGCGCAGCGAGAAGTCGCTCGCGCTATTCGGTGAGATGGAGGATGAGAACGGCCGGGCGGCGGCGCTCCGCGTGCAGGGCGAGATCTACCGCAAGATGCACCAGCTCGAGGAAGCGGAGCCGCGTCTCAAGGAGGCGATCCGGATCGCGGGACGGCTGCAGCTGCTGACGCTGGAGGCCGAGGCGGCGCGCGAGCTCGGAATGGTGAAGGCGGCGCGCGGCGACGTGACGAGCGCGACCAAGTGGCTGCGCCGCGCGCTCGCGAGATTCTCGCTCATGAGCGCGGACGATCAGATGCACGCGATCGAGGAGCAGTTGCAGGCGCTCAAGCCGTGGCGGCCGAGCGGGGAGAACAAGACGGTGGTGAAGAAGGGCTAGCCGAGCGGCTCGTTTCCCATCAGGACCGCCATGAGCGCCTTCTGCACGTGGAGGCGGTTCTCGGCCTCGTCCCACACGCGGCTCTGTGGGCCGTCGATCACATCGGCGGCGACTTCCTCTCCGCGATGCGCAGGCAGACAGTGGAGGAAGATCGCGCTCTTGTTTGCGCCCGACATGAGCTTTTTGTCTACCTCGTAGCCCGCGAATGCGACCTCGCGCTTGGCCTGCTCCTCCTCCTGCCCCATCGACGCCCACACATCCGTGTTGATCACGTCCGCGCCCTTCGCCGCCTCGGCCGGATCGCGCACGACCTTCACGTTCTTCCCGCCCTCGCGCGCGAGCGTCGCCGGATCGGGGTCGTAGCCTTCCGGGCACGCGAGCACGAGCTGGAAGCCCAAGCGATACGACGCGTTGATCCAGGAGTTCGCCATGTTGTTGCCGTCGCCGATCCACGCGATCTTCTTCCCCTCCCACGTGCCCAGGTGCTGCTTCACGGTGAGGAGATCGGCGAGGATCTGGCAGGGGTGGAGCAGGTCCGTGAGCCCGTTGATCACGGGCACCGACGCGAAGCGCGCGAGCTCCTCGACCTCGCTGTGCGCGAAGGTGCGGATCATGATCCCATCGACGTAGCGCGAGAGCACGCGCGCGGTGTCGGCGATCGGCTCGCCACGCCCGAGCTGCACGTCGCGCGGCGAGAGGAAGAGCGCGTGCCCGCCGAGCTGCCACGTGCCGACTTCGAACGACACGCGCGTGCGCGTGGACGATTTCATGAAGATCATCGCGAGCGACTTCCCGGCGAGCGGCTTCGCGGTGTACTCGCCCTTGCGCATCCGCTCGGCGAGATCGAGCAGGGAGATCAGCTCGGGTCTGGTGAAGTCGGGAATCGCGAGAAAGTCGCGATGGGTGGCGTCGGACATTGTTCCTCGGAGGCGGGGACTCGGGCGCGAGGAAGTTAACGAGCGCGGAAAGGGGGGAGCAAGTTTGAGTGAACGACGCTCACCCCTTCTCGAGCGCCTTCCCCATTCGCCCCACCACCTCGCTCAGGATCGCGCTCGAAGTTCCCATGTTCACGCGCGCAAAGCACGCGCCCTGGCGTCCGAAGTCGAGCCCGCGCATCAGCGCGACCTTGCCCTTCTTGAGAAAGAGCTTCGCGGGCTCTTCGCCGAGTCCGAGCGCGGAGCAGTCGAGCCAGGCGAGGTAGCCCGCTTGTGGAGGGATGTAGCGAACGGCCGGCAGGTACATGCCGAGCAGCTCGGCCATGAGCGTGCGGTTGCGATCGAGATGCTCGAGCAGCCCATCGAGATACGAGGCTCCTTCCTCGAACGCCGTGATGTTCGCGAGCACGCCGTGATGTCCGGTGCGCTCCGTGAGCTCGATCGGCAGCGCCTTGAGCGCGCTCTGCATCGCGGCGGAACCGGCGACTATCACCGCGCACTTGAGCCCCGCGATGTTCCACGCCTTGCTCGCGGAGGTGATCGCGATGGCGTTGGCGCCGAGCGGCTCGCTCACGGATACGAAGGGCACGTGCACGGCGCCGGGGAGCACGAGCGGCGCGTGAATCTCGTCCGCGAGCACTACCACGCCGTACTGCTTCGCGAGCTTCGCGATCGCCTCGAGCTGCGATTGCTCGAACACGCGCCCGACGGGATTGTGCGGATTGCACAGCAGGTACGCCTTCGCGCCATCGGCGAACGCCTTCTCGAGCGCGTCGAGATCGAGATCCCAACCGCCGCCGGGCACGTGCGCGAGCGGCACGTCGACCACTTTCCGTCCGACTTCTTCGATCACCATCGCGAAGGGCGGATACACGGGCGGGTTGATCACCACGCCATCGCCCGGCTTCGTGACCACGCGCAGAATCTCGGCGATCGCGACCATCACCTCGGGCGCGCTGCGCACGCGCGATGGATCGACGGTCCACCCGAAGCGCGACTTCGCGAACGCCGCGAACGCATTCGGGAGCGCGGTCGGGTGCGCGTAGCCGCAATCATCCGAATCGATCGCGCGCCTGAGCCGCTGCTTGATCGGCTCCGCGAGCGGGAAGTCCATCTCGGCCACCCACGCGGGGAGGACGTCTGCCGGATACGTGGTCCACTTCGCGCTCGCGCGGCCGCGAAGCTTCGCGAGCGAGAGATCCTCGAACGCCGTCACAGAATGTACCGACGCAGATCCTCGTCCTCGACGATCGCCTTGAGCCGGTCGCGCACGAGCGCACCATTCACGGTGATCGCCTCCTTGCCGCGATCGGGCAAGTCATACAGGAAGTCCTCGAGCAGCGTCGACATCACGGTGTGCAGCCTGCGCGCGCCGATGTTCTCCATCCGGTCGTTCACGCTCGCGGCGATGCGCGCCACCTCGGCGATTCCGTCCTCGGTGAACTCGAGGGTCGCACCCTCCGCCTCCACGAGCGCGGAGTACTGTTTCGTGAGCGCGTTCTCCGGCTCGGTCATGATGCGAACGAAGTCCGCCTCGGTGAGCGACGTGAGCTCCACGCGAATGGGGAAGCGGCCCTGCAGCTCCGGAATCAGATCGCTCGGCTTCGACACGTGGAACGCGCCCGCGGCGATGAAGAGCACGTGATCGGTTTTCACGAGCCCGTACTTGGTCTGCACGTTCGAGCCTTCCACGATCGGAAGTAGATCGCGCTGCACTCCCTCGCGCGAGACATCGGGGCCGCCCATCTGCGAGCGCTCGCCCGCGATCTTGTCGATCTCGTCGAGGAAGATGATGCCCATCTTCTCCACCCGCTCGACCGCATCGGCGGTGACGTCGTCGAGGTCGATGAGCTTTTCCAGCTCCTGCTCGAGGATGATGCGGCGCGCCTCGCTCACCTTCACCGTGCGCTTCTTGCGGCGCTTCGGCATCATCTCCTGCAGCATGTCCGTGAAGTTCTCCATCCCTTCCGGCGCGCCCTGCGGAACCATCATGTCGAACATCGCCGCCTTCCCGCCCGACACCTCGACCTCGACCTCGCGGTCCTCGAGCTTGCCGTCGAGCAGCAGCTGCTTGAGCTTCTCGCGCGTGCGACGGTACCGCTCGGCGCCCACCTCATCGGCCGGCTCGCGCGACGTCTCGCCGCTCGGATTCACGACGAATAGTGCGGGACCGGTTTGCGTTGGCGCAGACGCGTGCGCCGCCGGCGCATTCGCCTCGGCACCATCGCCACTCGGCTTCGGCAGCAGCAGATCGAGCAGCCGCTCGTCCACCTTCTCGTACGCGAGATCCTCCACGTCCGCCTCGCGCTCGTTGCGCACCATGTCGATGGCGCTCTCGACCAGGTCGCGCACCATCGACTCGACATCGCGCCCGACGTAGCCGACCTCGGTGAACTTGGACGCTTCGACCTTGATGAACGGCGCGGCCGCGAGCTTCGCGAGACGGCGCGCGATCTCCGTTTTCCCCACGCCTGTTGGGCCGATGAGGATGATGTTGTTGGGCGAGATCTCGTCGCGGATCCCGTCGGGCGCCTGCTGCCTGCGCCAGCGATTGCGGAGCGCGATCGCAACGGCCTTCTTCGCGTTCCCCTGTCCGACGATGTAGCGGTCGAGCTCACCCACGATCTGTCGCGGAGTGAGATCGGCCAGCCGAGCGACTGCCTGCTGCGTGCGATTCGATGGCATGATCAGATGCGGCCCGCGGGTGCGAGCGCCGCTATAGCTCCAGAATTGTGATGTTCTTGTTCGTGTAGATGCAGATGTCGCCGGCGATCTCGAGCGACTGCTGCACGATTTCCCGCGCGGTGAGCTGCGAGTGCGTGAGCAGCGCGCGCGCGGCGGAAAGCGCGTACGATCCGCCGGAGCCGATCGCGAGAATGCCATCGTCCGGCTCGATGATGTCGCCCGTGCCGGAGATCACGAGCCCGTGATTCTTGTCGCAGACCACGAGCAGCGCCTCGAGGCGGCGCAGCACGCGATCGCTGCGCCAATCCTTCGCGAGCTCGACCGCCGCGCGCGGAAGGTTCTCCGGGTAGCGCTCGAGCTTCTCCTCGAACTTCTCGAAAAGGGTGAACGCGTCGGCGGCCGCGCCCGCGAAGCCCGCGAGCACCTTGCCGCCCTTCAGCGCGCGAACTTTCTGCGCGTTGGACTTCATGACCGTCTCGCCGACGCTCACCTGCCCGTCGCCGCCAACGGCCACTTTGCCGTCACGCCGCACACCGAGAACGGTGGTGGCATAAATAGTAGGAAATGCGTGAGCCATGCCGAAAGATACCACGACCACCAAGGGGCAAACGCTACTTTCGCTGCCCGCGCCTGGTGGGCTGCGTGCGATCCGTCTCGCGCCGCTTCTCGGTGCGGCCGAGCACGGGGCCGAGCAGCGAGCCGCGGATGTAGCGGAGGTTCAGCCCGACGCCGATGACCACGAGCACCACCGCGACGGCGATCGCGAGCGTCGTGAACCGCCACTGGTCGCGGCCCACGAGCACGGCGGCCACGCACAGCATGCCCACGCCGAAGACGATCTGGCCGATCCTGCTCCGCTCGGGCCGTTCCCTGCTCCGCCGCTCGGCCGGCAGCGAGTGGCTGTCCGCCACGATCGCATCCGCGATCATCGCGGCGGCGATCAGGAAGAGGAGCAGGCCAAGCACGATGGGTATGGTTTCAGCGCGCATATGGATCTACAATGCAAGGAGAGTTCCGAAAGTGATCGCTCACGCGCGCGGATGTGATTTCGCGTAGACCTGCTTCAGCCGCTCGACGCTCGTGTGCGTGTAGATCTGCGTCGTCGCGATCGAGGCGTGGCCGAGGAGCTCCTGCACGGCGCGCAGATCGGCTCCCGCGTCGAGCAGGTGCGTGGCGAAGGTGTGGCGAAGCGAGTGCACCGAGAGCCCCGCATCCTCATCGATCTCCTTCAGGAACTTGCCAACGACGAGCTGTACCGCCCGCACGCCTATTCGCGTGCCTGTGCGCGAGAGAAAGAACGCCGTGCGATCGACCTTGCCGAGCGTGCGCGCGAGCTCGTCGCGCTTCGCTTCGTAGTTGCGGAGCGCGAGCTGCGCGTGATCGCCGATCGGAACGATCCGCTCCTTGCGTCCCTTGCCTCGCACCTTGAGCTGCTGCGACACGAGATCGAGCATGTCGCGATTCACGCCCGCGAGCTCGGACAGCCGCAGCCCCGTGGAGTAGAAGAGCTCGAGGATCGCGAGGTTGCGCACATCGGTGAAGCGTCCCTCCCATGCGCGCGCTTCGGCCATCTGGAAGAGCAGGTCGATCTGCGCGCGGTCGAGATACGCGGGGAGATACTTGTCGCGCTTGGGGGACTGCATCGATCGCGCGGGATTCGCCTCGACGATCTCGTTGCGATGCAGAAACTTGTAGAACGAGCGCACGGCGGAGAGCGTGCGTCCGACGGTACGCTTGCCCAAACCGCGACGCGTGAGGTGGCCCATGAAGCCACGGATCGCGAGCCTGTCCACGCCGCCCCACGTCCACGCCTCCGTACCATAGTAGGAGCCGAGAAACTCGACGAAGGCATCGAGATCGCGGCGGTAGGCTTTCAGCGTGTTCGGAGAGTCGTTCTGCTCTTTCTCGAGGTGGAGAAGGAAGTCCTCCACGTCGTTGGTGACGCTCACGTCGCGACCGCGCCGGGAAGGGCGGCGTCGAGCTCGTGCGCGCGCTGCCAGCTCTCGATGTCCGCGAGCGCGCGGGCAGCGAAGAGCTCTCGCTTGCGGCGCTTGTCGCGCTCGGGCTCTTCGAGATCGTCGAGCAGACCGAAGTTGGCGTTCATCGGCTGGAAGTGCGCGGGATCGGCTTCACGAAGATAGCGATAGAGCGCGCCCATCATAGTCGAGCCCGGCGGAATCACTGGCTCTGCGCCACTCAGTACCCGCGAAAGATTGATTCCCGCGAGCAGTCCGGTCGCGCTGCTCTCCGTGTAGCCCTCCACACCGGTAATCTGTCCCGCGAGAAAGACCTGTGCGTCGTCGCGCAGCGTGAGCGCGGGCGTGAGCGCGGCCGGCGAGTTGATGTACGAGTTGCGATGGATGCTTCCGTAGCGCAGGAACTCCGCGTTCGCGAGCCCCGGAATCGAGCGAAAGACGCGCTCCTGATCGCCGATGCGGAGCCGCGTCTGAAAGCCGACGAGATTCCACATGCGCCCCGCGCGATCCTCCTGCCGCAGCTGCACCACCGCGTGAGCATCCCGGCCCGTGCGCGGATCGCGCAGCCCCACGGGCTTGAGCGGCCCGAAGCGGAGCGTCTCGCGCCCGCGCGTGGCCATCTCCTCCACGGGTAGACATCCCTCGAAGTAGGGCGCCTGGTCGAACTCGTGGCCCTGATACTCGTCGCCCGCGAGCAGCGCACTGATGAACGACTCGTACTGCTCGCGCGACATCGGGCAGTTGAGATACGCGCCCTCCTCGCGCTCCGCATCGGTCCCGCCCTTTCCGTAGCGCGAGGCCTTGAACACCACATCGTGATCGATGGAGTCGAACGCCACCACGGGCGCGATCGCATCGTAGAACGACAGCGCATCGACGCCGAGCCGCGCGCGCAGCGCGGTCGCGAGCGCATCGGAGGTGAGCGGCCCGGTCGCGATCACCGCTGGCGAGGGTATGGTCGTGATCTCGCCGCGCTCGATCGTGATGCGCGGATGCGCCTCGAGCCTGCCCTGCACGGCACTCGCGAACACGACGCGATCCACCGCGAGCGCGGTGCCGCCCGGCACGCGCGCCTCATCCGCCGCCCAGAGAATGAGCGAGCCGAGCGCGCGCATCTCGGCCTTGAGCAACCCGTGCGCGTTCGAGGTGTCGGTGCTCTTGAAGGTGTTGCTGCACACGAGCTCCGCGAGCGATCCGGTCTGGTGCGCCGCGGTCTTCACGACCGGCCGCATCTCGTGCACCGTCACCTCGTGCCCGCGCTCGGCCAGCTGCCACGCGGCTTCCGATCCGGCGAGCCCGCCTCCGATTACACTGACGCGCGTGTCCGTCATCGCGCGCCCCCGATCAGCCCGCAGCGACCGCGGGCTCGAGCTCCGGAGCCACGACCTCCCACTCGTTGCCGCACTTCATGCACTTGCGGTAGTCGCCGCGCGCCTTCGTGGACTTCATCTCGGCGCCCATGTAGTGGCAGTCCGGGCACTCCTCGAGAATCGGCTTGTTCCACGCGATGAAGTCGCAGTTCGGATGATTGGCGCAGCCGTAGAACGCGCGGCCGCCGCGCTTCGAGCGAAGCTGGATGATGTCGCCGCCGTCCTTCGGACACTTGATGCCCGTGGGCAGCGCGCGCGTGCCGCGGCACTTCGGGAATCCGCTGCACCCGAGAAATTCGCCCGAGCGGCCCTGACGGATCACCATGAACTTGCCGCACTCGTGACAGATCTCGGTGGTCATCACGGCCGGCTTGCGATCGCGGCCGAGCGGGCGCGTGAAGGTGCACTCGGGACGATTCTCGCACGCGAGATACGGCCCGAAGATGCCGCCCTTGGCCACGAGCTTCCCGCCGTCCTTCGGACAGCGCTCCGTCTCGAGCACGGAAAGATCGTGCGCTTGCGCTATCAGGTCCTCGACGTTCGCCGCGTTGAGCGAGACCAGGAACGGATCCCAGAACTCCTCGAGCACGCGCTGCCAGCCGAGGCTTCCCGCCTCGACCTTGTCGAGCTCTCCCTCCATTCCCGACGTGAACTCCACGTTGAAGATGTCGGGGAATTGCATGACCATGATCTTGGCGACGGTCTCGCCGAGTGGCGTGGGCGTGAAGCGACGCTGCTCGAGGAGCACGTAGTGCCGGTCTGCGAGCACCGAGATGATCGATGCATATGTAGATGGTCTACCTATGCCGAGCCGCTCCAGCTCCTTCACGAGGCTCGCCTCGCTGAATCGCGCGGGCGGCTCCGTGAAGTGCTGCCTGGGCACGATCTCCTTCACCGGGATGTGCTCGTTGAGCGCGACCTCGGGGAGCGCCTGCTCGTCCTCGAGCGCGCGTCCCTCGCCCTCTTCGTGCGCCTCGCGATACAACGTGAGGAATCCCTCGAACTTCACGATGCTGCCCGTGGAGCGGAAGAGATACGCGCGCTGCTGCCCGTCCGGCTTGCGGCCCTCGTTGCCATCGATGAGGAAATCGGCGGTGGTCGTGTCGAATACCGCCGGCGCCATCTGCGAGGCCATGAAGCGCTTCCAGATCAGCTCGTAGAGCTTGAACTGCTCGGGCGTCAGGTACTTCTTGACGTGCTCCGGGCGGCGCGTGGGATCGGTGGGACGCACGGCTTCGTGCGCGTCCTGCGTGTTCGCCTGTCCCGCCTTGCCGTAGAGCTGCGGGCCCTTCGCGAGAAATTGCGCGCCGAAAAGTGCCGTGAGATAGTCGCGCGCCTGCTGCGCGGCGACCTCGGAGATGCGCGTGGAATCCGTGCGCATGTACGTGATGAGCCCCACCGCGCCCTCGGGGCCGAGCTCGACGCCCTCGTATAGTCCCTGCGCTACGCGCATCGTTTTCTTGCTGCCGAAGCTGAGCTTCTTCGCGCCTTCCTGTTGCAGCGTGCTCGTGGTGAATGGCGCCTGCGGATTCTTGCGGCGCTCGCGGCGGCGCAGATCCGTCACCTGGAACGTCTTGCGCGACTTCACCGCGTTGACGATGTCCATCGTCTCGCGCTCGTTCGAGAGCTCCGTCTTCTTCCCGTTCACCTGGTGCAGGCGCGCGGTGAACCGCTGCCCCTCCTTCTCGAGCAGCGCTTCGATGGACCAGTACTCCACGGGCTTGAACGCGCGAATCTCGCGCTCGCGCTCGACGATCAGCCGCAGCGCGACCGTTTGCACCCGGCCGGCTGAGAGTCCCTTGCGCACTGTTTTCCAGAGAAGCGGGCTCGCCTTGTAGCCCACCAGACGATCGAGCACGCGGCGCGCCTGCTGCGCGTGCACCTTCTTCTCGTCGATCACGCCCGCGTTTGCGATCGCCTGGTGCACCGCGTCGCTCGTGATCTCGTGAAAGAGGACGCGCTCCGGCGCCGGCGTTCCCTTCTGCTTGATCGTTTCCGCCACGTGCCACGCGATCGCCTCACCCTCGCGATCGGGATCGGTCGCGATATAGACGTGCGACGCGACTTTCGCCGCGCCGCGCAGCTCGGCAAGCGTCTTCTCCTTGCCGGGGACGGGCACGTATTTCGGCGCGAAGCCGTGCTCGATGTCGATGCCGAGTCCCTTCTCGGGGAGGTCGCGCACGTGGCCGACGGTCGCGCGAACGCGATAGTCGTTGCCGAGGTATTTGCCGATGGTCTTCGCCTTGGCGGGCGACTCGACGATCACCAGGGACTTGCCGGCCATTCCAGGAACGTCGAGCTCCGGAATGTCATCGCGCGACGTCCGCTTCTTCGCAGGCGCGCGATTGCGTGCGACAGCGGGCGCAGCAGCGCTCGGCGCGCTGATCGCCTTCTTCGCGCGCGGGCGCTTGGCCACGAGCGCCACCGGCGTGTCCGTCGCCGTCCTCGCCGTCCTCGCCGTCCTCGCCGTCCTCGCAGGCTTCGCGCGCTTGGCCGCGGATTTCGTCTTTCCTTTCTTGCGTGTAGCCATTTATCAGTGCACCGTCACATTGTCGCCGTTGAGGCCATCATCGAGATAGCCAACGCCTTCCATGAGTGCCCGTATGTCGTCGATCGCGATGCGGCCATCGATCTGCTGAAGCGCTCGCTCGATCAGCTGCTCCAGCTCCGCCGATGACAGCAGGCCGGAACCGCTCAGGGCAATGAGGTGCCCCCAGGCGTCCGGTGCGAACCGTCCCCGCTCGTGCGGTCCAAGCACTCTGAATGTCATTCAGGTCTCCCGAGGCGCGTCTGTGCACTATCCACGATTGCCGCGCGCCATCGCCACAAAATCACCGCGAATCGTATCCAATCGCGGAATATATTAAAAACAAAGGACTTACCGCGTTCGTTCCAGCGCCAATTTGGCAAGCTAGCGTGGCTGTCAAGGCAGGGCAAGACGGGCTATTGTGGCGATAAGTTGTTGCGACTTAACGACTTCTACATCGATTACATGGTCCGCCTCGAGATAACCCGCCTCGCGCTCCGCCAGCAGCGTCTTGAGCGTATCCAGCGGGTTGGCAGTCTGCAACAACGGTCGAATCCGGCGCCCTCGCAAGATCCTGCCGATCGCCACTTCCGCCTTCACCCGAAGGTAGATCATACGCGCGGGCGGGTGCAAAAGTGCCGCTGCACCGGGGATAGTAGTCCAGCCCCCGCCGGGCGCGAGGACCATTCCGCCTGTTTTGGCGAGCTCTCGCGTGAGCGCGAGCTCGAGCTCCCGGAAACCAGGCTCGCCCACCTCCGAGAAGATCTGCGCGATGGATTTTCCCTCGCGACGCTCGATCTCGGAATCGAAGTCGATGAATGGACGCGCCAGCCTGCGCGCCACTCGCCGCCCGATCGTCGACTTCCCCGATCCGGGCAGTCCCACGAGAATGAGGTGGGGACTATTCGACTCGTTCGTGGATCCGTTTGGCAATGTGCGCGATGTAGGCGTCGTGATTCCTCTTCGACTCGGCCAGCGAATCCCCGCCGAATTTCTCGAGCATCGCCTGAGCGACGACGAAGCACACCATCGCCTCCGCGATCACGCCGAGCGCGGGCACGGCGGTGACATCGCTGCGCTCGGCCGTTGCTGCCGCGGGCGCGGAGGTCGCGAAGTCCACGGTGCCGAGCGGGCGCATGAGAGTCGAGATGGGCTTCATGCCGACGCGAACGACGAGCTGCTCGCCGGTGGTGATCCCGCCCTCGAGGCCGCCCGCGCGATTGGTGCGCCGCTTCACGTTGCCCGTGCGCGCGCTGTTGGCGTGCAGCTCGATCTCGTCGTGCACCTCGGAGCCGGGCCGCCTCGATGAATCGAAGCCGATCCCGATCTCGACGCCCTTCACCGCGGGGATGGACATGAGCGCGGCGCCGAGCCGGCCGTCGAGCTTGCGATCCCACGACACGTGCGAGCCGAGTCCCACGGGCACGCCGCTGCAGATCACCTCGACGATTCCTCCGAGCGTATTCCCTTCCTTCTTCGCCGCATCGATGCGCTCGATCATGCGCCGCTCCGCGCTCGCGTCGAGGGTGCGCAGCGGAGATGCATCGACAGCCGCGTTGAGATCGGGGGGAAGCACATCCGGGCGCGCGGCATCGATGCCGCCCAGGTGAATCACGTGACTGCCGGCCGTGATGCCGAAGCCGCGCAGAAACTTTCTGCAGATCGCACCGGCCGCGACGCGCGCGGTGGTCTCGCGCGCGGACGCGCGCTCGAGGATGTCGCGCGCGTCCTCGCGATCGTACTTGAAGATGCCGGAGAGATCGGCGTGCCCTGGACGCGGACGCGTGACGCTACGCTTGCGTGGCGCGGGATCTCCTTCGCGCGGTGCGGAGTCCATGATCTCCGTCCAGCTCTTCCAGTCGCGATTGGGGATGAGCATCGCAATCGGTGAGCCGAGCGTCTCGCCGGCGCGGACGCCGGAGAGGAACTGCACGGCGTCCTGCTCGATCTGCATGCGCCGGCCGCGGCCGTAGCCCTGCTGCCGGCGCACGAGGTCGACGTCGACGTCGGCGGCGAGAAGGGCGAGACCGGCCGGCATTCCCTCGAGAATCGAGATGAGTGCAGGCCCGTGGGATTCACCGGCGGTGGTGAAGCGAAGCATCTTGGAAGCTCGGGGAAACGACGACGGCGACGATGGTGATGGATAAAGTCCGGCCGCCCGTCGCAGATCGCGACGGGCGGCCGGAAAAGCTAACGAAGGAGCCAGCTAGGCGTGCGAGGTCACGAGCAGGCTGCCAGCTGCGTGGCCGTTACCCTGAGAATCACGACGCCATGCGCCGTCGCACCGACGATCACGACGTTGCCGCCGCCCGTGGGTGCAGACTTGATCGGACCGATCACGGGATCGCGAGTCGGAACCACGAGACAGCGCGCGTAGAAGTTCGTGTTGTAGACCTCGACCTGCGGCTGGCTCGACGCCGCGAAGAAGAGGTGCGTGCCGCCGGACGGACCAGGGGCGGGGATGCCTGCGTTCTGCGGGTGGAAGTCGATTCCCGAGTTACCCGCCGATGTCTGCAGCATGCCCTGCAGACGGAGCGAGCTGTCGAAGAGATAGGTGGAGTCGGCGCGCACACCGGCGAGCTCGCCGTCGAAGTTGATCGCCACACCGGAGACCGGAGTCGAGGTATTCGCGATGAAGTCGGTGACGAGGAACGAGCCGGACACACCATTGTCGATAGCCGGAGTCGGTAGCGCATGCGTGAAGCCCGCTTCGTCCACGAACGTGGTCGTGAAGCCCGCAGTGGCATCGTAGAGAATGGATCGGCTGTTCGGCTGCGATCCCGTACCCCCGGCCGCACCGCCCTCGCCCAGCACGGCGCGACGGAAGTTGCCCGAGTTGCGAGCGTACGTGGTGTCCCGGAATCCGAGCGCGGGCACCTTGATCACGATCGAGTAGAAGTGCTTGACGGTATCGGCATCCAGGAACGGACCCTGGCGGAAGGGAACGATCGCGCCGCTCGAGCCGATGCCCTGCGCCGCGAAGCGCTGCACCTGAAGCGTGTCCTTCGTGTCGGCGGACTGCCCCATCGCCTGCTCGAAGAAGAAGTGCGACTGGTGCGTCTGCAGATTCTCCCAGCGAACCGTACCCTGGTTCGTGAAGGGAACGGACTGGCCCGCGGTTGGCGTGGTCGAGTACACGAGCACGACGTTACCACACGGGCTTCCGGGAGCGAGCGACCCCTGACAGGTGGCAGCCAGGTATTGCGGACGATCGGAGAACACGTAGTCCGTGATGGTCTCGGTGAGCACGCCGTTCGAGCCCGTGGTGGACGTCACCGACTGCGCGAGCAACACCGGCAGCGGATAGCGATAGACTTCCTGCTGCGTGTTCGTGTTGACGTAGCTGATCAGCGTACCGCCGGAGTTCGCGACGAGCAGCGTGTCGCCCATGGTTCCGTCGCGATCACGCGGCCAGGCCGCGAGACCCCACGGACGCGAGCCAACCTGGATCGGCGTGTGGAACGTCGAGTCGCCGAGATTGAAGACATCGAGCTCGTTCCGCTCGATGTTGCTGAGATAGATGCTGTTGGTTGGCGGGTGATAGATCGCATCGGCAACGAGTCCGCCAGCCGCGAGCGGCGTGGTGAGCCCGGCGACGACGACGATCGTGTCCGTGCGAATCACTCCGGTATTGCCGACCGGCGTGCGGGCGTAGTCGCGGGTGTTCGCGTTGCGCGCGAACGCCTGCACCTGCAGCGAGGTCGGGAAGGTGGTGACCGGAAGATTCATCCTGAAGGTGTGCGTGACCGAGCTGGTGTTCGCCGGCACCGCCACCGAGTCCGCGGAGGAGAACGGCGCGCCGCTGGGCAGATTGCGCACCTCGTAACCAACCCAGGTGACACCCGAGCGATCGCGTGCCTCGACGTGGATCGTGTCGCGTGCTTCGACGCGCGAGGCGATCTGGAAGTCGACGATCGGAACCGTATTGGTCGGCACGACGTTCGTGACGAACAGCGACACCGGTGCGCCGAGCGTCTGACGGCCGAGCGAGTCGATCATGAACGGCGTGATCGTGAGCGTTCCCGTGCTCGCACCTACGAGGCTGAGCGCCGTGTCGAGCGCGAGCGAGTCGAGCAGCGGGCTCGAGTAGACCACGGAATCGCGCACCGGAGTCGCGAAGACTCCCGACGCGATGTAGCCGAGCGACTTCACCTTCGCGGGCGCCTTGCCGCTCACGGCGATGGCGAGCGAGAAGCCGACGACTGCGGTGTCGGTGGAATGCGGATTCGTGACGACGACCGCAGCGGCGCCGCCCCCACCCGTGTGGAGCACGAGCGTGTCCGGGTGGGCGACGTTGTGCGCGCCGTCCATGGCCGTTGCTACTATGGTGATGATCGTTCCGGTGGGAACGCTCGCCGGAACCTGGATCGTGGAGGGGATGTCGACCGAGGTCACGGCGCTCGTGAAGGTCGTGTCGAAGCCGCCGGCGATGCCCGCGGCACTGACGCGCGTGTGAACCGTGAGCAGCCCGAGATTGTCCGACGCGTGCGTGGTGATCGCGATGGACGAATCGGTGGTGGAGGTCTCTGACACCGTGACTACCGGCCGCCCATTGTCGCAGGTGGCGCAGGTGGATCCGCTTCCCTCGCCGCACGCGCCGACAATGGCGACGACGGCCAGACCGAAGGCAGCCGCCGCGAGGCGGCGCGCCGGGGGGAGCGCGGATCGTGCGAAGATGGGATTCATATGATCGGGTCTCAGCGGATTAACGGTCGCTACCGGGAGCGCCGAGCTTCTCGCCTTCATCGACGATGTGCGGCGTAACCAGAATCAGGAGGTCGTTCTTGTCCTCTTCGGTGCGCGTCTCGCCGAACAGCTTGCCGATGAACGGCAGGTCGACGAGGAGCGGGATGCCGACCTTCGACTGCGTCACCGAGGTGACGGTGAGGCCGCCGATGACGGCCGTTTCACCGTCGCCGACGAGGAGCTCGTTGTCGGCGCGCTGCTTGAGGAAGGTGTAGCCGAGATCGGACGCTGCGGGCTGGAGCTGCGAGCGCTCGGCGTGCAGCGTCATGAGAATCTTGCGGTTGTTCGTGATGTGCGGCGTGACCGTGAGGATGATACCGGTCTCCTTGAACGACACCGTCGCGCGTGGCGCCTGCGCCGTGGTTCCGCCCTGGCTGAGCGATCCGATATCGATGATTCGAATCGGCGTCTCTTCACCGGAGAGGATCTCGGCCTTGCGATTGTCGAGCGTCACGATGCTCGGCTCCGCCTGAACGTCGGCGAGCCGGACTTCCTGCAAGGCGTCGAGAAAGGACGTCAGATTGAACTTGCCGAGCGCGGTCGAGAAGATCAGCGAGAGCGCGGGGTTGACGACGCGGGCGTTGGCGTTGGACACCGCGGCCAGCGAGTTGCCGCCGATCTCGATCACGTTCTGCGCCTTCGAGAACGGCGTTCCCGTGACTGCATCCGGCACACCGTCGCCGTTCGAATCGACCGGCTTGAAGGTGGACGGATCGGTGCGCTGCATGAGCGAGTTGAAGAACGTTCCCTGCGAGCCGAAATCGTAGCTGACGCCAATGTCCTCGATGTTCGTGCGGTTGACGAGAATGATCTTCGCCTTGATCGAGACCTGCGGCGTGCGGACGTCGAGGTCCTTCACGTAGTTCGAGATTTCCTGCAGGCGCGACGCGACGTCGGTGACGAGCAGGCGGTTCGTTGCCGAATCCGCGGAGACATCGCCGCGAATCTGGCAGTTCGCGTTGCTCGCCGGAGCGGCCGCGGTTCCCGGCGCGCACTCCTTCGAGAGGAGACTCTTGACGGTGGCCACGAGCGTCGAGGCACGAGCGTAGTTCACCGAGATGATCTGCGTGGTGAGCGGCTCGGACGCCTGCTGCTTCGCGATGTTCTCGTAGCTGTCGACCGCGATGATGCCGTCCTGATCCTCCTTGGCCGCGAGCCCCTGTGTCTGCAGAATGGCGCGGAGCGCGACATCCCATGGCTGATCGCGAACTTCGGCGGAGACATTGCCCGCCACGCCCTTGCCGACGACGATCGTGCGGCCGGAGAAGACGGCGAAGGCCGCGATGACGTCGCGAATGTCCGCGTCCTGATAGGTGACGGTGATGCGTGGCTGCGCGGCCGAGGCCGCGAACTTGTTCTGCGTTACCGGAGCGACGCTGGCCTTGCGGAAGGTCGGGTGCACGATCGCCATGTCGGGCGCCACATCGGCTGGTGCATCGACCGTGGCAACGGCGCTCGTGATCTGCGGTGCCGCGCGCCATGCGGTGAATGCCTGGCCCGCGGGTGCGTCGATCGAGACGTGGACTTCGTTGGCATCGCGCGTGACTGCGTACTTGTGCTCGGCATCGAGGTCGATCACCACGCGTACCGTGTTCGCGCGGTACTGCGCGACACGCACGTTGGTCACGCCGCCGCGAGGCACGTGATCATAGAGTCGCGTGGGGGCGTTCAGCCTCGCGCCTTTCAGATCGAGAATGACGCGTGAAGGATCGGCCAGGGAGAAGTCCTGGATGCTCACCGAATTGTCGACCGCGATCACGACCTCGGCGCGTCCCGAAGCCGAGACGACGGCGAGCGACTTGACCTCACCGCTCTTCGTCTCGCCAGTCGTTGTGGCATGGGCAACGGACGCGCGTGCAGCCAGCGCGAACACCGTCATCCCTACCAGCGTGCAGACTCGCCTCATTGCGTCCTCGCTCTCGTTGTATCGTTGAGTGCCAACACTTCCTGGAAGGTCGTACCGATCGCTATCACGGTGAACGTCACCGATTTGGGCTGAATCGACGCTACGCGCATGCGGCCGAGCGTCTGCCCGACCTTGATGCGGTACTGCTCCTTCGTGGTGAGATCGCGCAGGATCGCGACCGAGCGACCGGCGGGATCGTAGATCACGGTCACCAGCTTGAGATCCGATACCGCGGGGCGGAGCTCACCGGTTTTCATCAGCGACATGAACGGGTCGCGACGGCCATCGGCGGAATAGTTGAACGACTCGCGAACGAGCGAGATGTCGGATTTGCGTTCTGGTTTCGACGAGGCCGGCGCTGGTGAGGCAGGCGCCTTCGGCGACGCGGGTGCCGGCTGGCCGACGACCGTGGCGCTCGAGGATCTGCTCGGCTTCACCGAGCCGGAGGAGCTGACGATCACGCCAGGCTTCTGCGGCGCGGCCGTCTGCGCAACTGTCTGCGCAACGGGCTGCGGCGATTGGTCGGCCGTCATCGCGCTCGTGTGCGCGTTGGTCGCCTCGACCGATCTCGTCGCGGCTTCCTTGGCCTTGTTGATGTTCGGGAACGCCTGAGCACCGGCCTGCTGCACCAACATCGCCGCGAAGGCGAGCGCTGCGAAGGAGACGCCACGAATGAGCTGGCTCATGACTTTGCTCCGCCCTTGCGCGGTGCATCGAAAGAAGGATCCGCGACCGGCGCCTTCGTGACGAAGGTCTGCAGCTGGAACTTGGCTTCGATCGCCGCCTCGCCTTCCTTCCGGTGCAACTGGAGAGCGGCCGAGTTGTTCGGCAGCGCCAGCGTGATGTTCACCGGGAGTACGATGCGAGTGAGATTGCCGACGTTGGCGAGGAACTCGGCGAGCTCGTGATAGCCGCCGACCACCGACATCGTGTAGCGATAGGTATCGTAGTTCTCGCCTTCGGCGACGGGCTGCGGATCGACGGTGGCGACATCGAGGCCGACGCGGCGGGCAGCCGTGGAGATCTGCTCGAGCAGCGACGGCACTTCGTTGCCCGTTGGAACCAGGCTGCGAATGAGCATCAGGTTCTGCTGGTAGTCGGCGAGCTGGCGGCGAATCTCGTTCACGTTCCCCTTCGCCACTTCCATCTTCGCCTTCTGATTCATCGTGACCAGCGCGTCCGCGTGCTGCTGGCGAAGGGCGATGTCCGTCGCGGTCTTGCTGTACACGAAATTCCAGTACGCGCCGATCGCGATGAGGGAGGCCACGCAGAGGACGAGAAGCCCCTGCTCGCGCTGACCTTTCGGAAATTCGGCCATCGCTACCTCACCGAGAGAGTTACGGGTACGGTCTTGATCGCGGACGGATCGGGCGTCTGGTAGGCCGCCAAAAGGGCGAACTCCGTGACTTCCTTTCCATCGACGAGAATGACGGAGGAGCGCTCGAGCTGAACGTTCTCGATGAAGGGCGAGGACTCGAGCACTTTCATGAATCGTGTGAGCGCCTGAATGTCGACCGTGTTGCCGATCACCCGGAACTGCACGCGCGGCACGCTGGTGCTGTCGACAGGCGGCGGCCCGGTCTTGCCGCCCTTGGCGTTCGGCGGGGTCGGCGTCTGTACGGTGGTGGTCGTGTTGGTCTGCACGATCGAGGTGACCCACGTGTACGGCGGCAGCGCGCGGCTCACCTCATCCATGATGTGAGGCCAGACGAATCGCTTGTCGTCGAACGACTTGATCAGGTTGACCTGGGCGACCACGGAGTCGCGCTGCGCTTGCGCCTTGCGCTGCTCGCGAATGACACCGGAGTAGTTGATCGAGTCCTGCTCCGCCTTCTGGAGCGACTCGTTCACCGCCGTGCTCTGCGCGCGCTGATGCCAGAACATGCCGCCGATCACGAGAGCCGCCACGAGAACGCTTGCGACAGCGCTCAGGAGAAGCGGATCGTTGACCTTCGAGACGAGTCCCGACGCCATGCCGGAGAGGTTGATTCCGGCACCGCTGCGGTTGCGAGGCTTCTTCCCGGTTCCGGGGAGAAGATTGATTTCAATCATTGTCGCGTCCTTCGGGAGGAATCAAGCGACCTGGCGAAGCGCCAGTCCGATCGGGAGCATCAGCAGAGGAGCTACGTCGTCGATGACGAGCGAATCAAAAGCACCGTCACGTACGTTCAAGCGCTGCAGCGGGTTGGCTTGTTCGACCGGAAGACGGAGCCGTGTGGACAGCGCTTCGTTGAGTCCCGGAACGCGCGAGCCGCCGCCGCAGGTGTAGGCTGCCTTGAGCTTGCTGGCGGAGCGCGACGACGACGCGAGAAACGCGGCGGCGCGCTCGATGCCAACGGCGATCTCCTCGCCTCGATTTTCCGTGATCGCCTGCAGATGCGGCGAGCGATCGTAGCCCTGCAGAAGCGCATCGGCTTCCTCGACGCTCAAGCCGCGCTCGCGCTGCAGATCTTCGCGGAACCGGCGCGTGCCGACCGCGATGTCGCGCGTGAGGAGCGGAACGCCGTCGTCGAGGATGTTGATGTTGGTGACTTCGTGTCCGATGTTGACGAGGCAGACCACGCCGTTCATCGCATCGGGGTAGTTGAGCTCGAACGCATTGTGAAGCGCGAACGCGTCGACGTCGACGATCGACGGTGCGACCTCGGCGTCCGTGAGCAGACGGAGCTTGCCTTCGATGAGATCGCGCTTGGCGGCGACGAGCAATACGCTCATCTCGAGGCCATCAGCGGAAGGATCGAGAATCTGGAAGTCGAGCTCGACCGACTCCATGTCGAAGGGGACGTGCTGCTCCGCTTCCCAGCGAATGAGCTCGCGCGCCTGTGCTTCCTTCACTCGGTCGATTTGAATTTTCTTGATGATCACATCGCGGCCGCCCACGGCCGTCACGACGCCCTTGCCTTTGATGCCGGCGGCGGCGAGCGCGGTGCGAATCGCATCGGCGACGATGCCGGGATCCATCACTTCACCTTCGACGATCGCATCGGCGAGCAGTGGCGCGATGGCGACCTTCACGAGCTGCGGATCGCCACGACCGTGATCGACGACTGCTACCTTGATGAGTCCGGACCCGATATCGAGTCCGATTGTCGTCTTCTTGCGACCGAAGAGCGCCATGATGGTGGCCGGTGGGAGGCGGGTATTACAACGTGTTTGGACGTGGACGTGATGCGGTCACGCAGTTGTGGCACGGTACGATACCCGTGCCAAAGCGGGCTGTACCAAAGCTTTGCTACTGTGACACGAGCGGGGGCGGTGGAAGTAACACCATCTGGCGGGGGACAGGCGCGCTGCGTGACAGCGGCGAGCAGGCGAGTGTACGTATCCGGTACTAATCAGCGTGGAAGCTCCAACCAGGCATGCGACGGGGCGGGTGCGGGGCGCTGCGCGCTGTCGAGTACGACGATCAATGAGAGCCGGCGTCTCGCGAATGCCAGCGGTGAAAGTCCCACGCGTGCGTCGGCAATGACGAGGAACAAGCGGGGCGCGAGCTTCGCGATGCGAACGCTGTCAATGGCATCCGGCGCAGGGAGCGCGTAGGCGCGTGTCGCCACGATGCCCCGCGCCGGCGTAACGCTCCACGACGAGTCCCAGGCGCTGGGCACGATCGTGGCGGCCAGCGCGAGCTCGGCTGCGTCGAGTGCCCGCGCACGCAGGAGCTGCTCCATCGCGGCGCGCCGCTCGAGCAGCGCCGAGAAGAGAACGCCGACGATGAGCGCGCCGATCACGGCGATCGCGCCGAGGGTCATCACGAGCGCGACGCCGCGTCTGCGCGAGTGCTTCGAGGCGAATAGCGGTGAGGCGAGGGTCGAGATGCGCGCAGTCAATTGCGGAGCGCGATCGCAGTCGCGAGCGAGTCCTGCGTAGCGGGAGATGAGCGCCTCTGGGCAATCGCGAGCACGTCGATGCGCGCGACGAGCCGCGGATTGGCGGTTGGCGCACCGGCCGCATCCAGAAATGCGAGCTGAATGCCCGCGGGCACGAACGGTCCGCTCACCGGCTGCACGACGTTGCATGGCGTCGCGCGCGACGCGAGGCAGTCGAGATACCCGAGGTACCAACGGGAATCGGAGGCGCGATAGAGCTCGTACTTCGCGCGGCGCACGATGCGAAGGAGCGTGCCGGGCGCGATCACGCTGTCGAGTGCGGGGCTCAGCGTGAGCGTGAGTGCGGCGCCGGCATCGGCTGCGGTGGCAGTGAGTCCCGAAGCCGTGGGACATGTGCCGGCGCGCGCGGGAGCGCCGGAGAGGACGTGTCTATCCCACCTGTTCGCGAGGGTGGAGTCGCTTGCGAGCACGAGCACCGTGTCTCCGGATTCGGGCTGCGTGCCGATCCACGTGAGGGGCGCACCGGAGGCGAGATGCTCGGGCGGAATCGTGATCTCGCTCCGCGACGGCGAGATGGTGCAGATCGCGCTCTGCGCCAGAGTGGCGCGGAACTCGATGGCACCAGGGGCAATGGCATAGAGATCTCCGTCGCTCGCGGTGAGCGCGCGCAGCTCGCTTTGGAGGATCGACGCCGCATCGCGCACCGTGGCGCGCGCGTCGATGGCATCCGACTGCGCGCGATAGAATCGCTCCTGCCGGATCACGACGCCCATGGTGGCACCGCCGACCGCGGCGAGCAGCACGATCACCACCACGAGCTCGATGAGCGATGCGCCGCGGCGAATCGCTCGCATCACGGGCACCATGCTTCGCTCGAGAGCGATTCGGTGTGGGGGCTGTGGTGAACGCCCTCGGTGTAGCGCACGCTGTCCTCGAGCAACGCTCCGCCGGACGACGGCGCCAGGCTCCACCACTCGGCGATTCCGCCCGCGATGAGCGTACCGCCCGCCGCGGCGGCGCATTGGCGCGAGCGCAGTGCCTCCAGGCGTGCCTGCCCGCGCTCGACGGCCGCGCCCGCCCGCGTGGAGTCCCCGGTGAGGCGCGCCACGGCCACCGATGTGGATGCGAGCCCCAGCACGCCAACACCGAGCACGAGACAGGCGACGAGGAGCTCGACGAGAGTGAAGGCGGAGCGGAGGCGCAGGAGCGTTCGCATGGGCCGAGTGTATCGGCCGCATGCGGGCAGTGCGTCAGCGAACCGTCGCGCGAGGAATTGAAGTGTCGCGCGGCAGGCTGCCAGCGATCAGCAGCCGAGCGTCAGCTCCCGAGCTCGTAGTCCCGGATCTTGTACAGCAGCGCGCGGTGCGAGAGATCGAGCAGCTGCGCGGCGCGTGTGCGATTGCCGTTCGTTCGCTCCAGCGCACGCCGAATGAGCGTGCGCTCGAGCGCCTCCGTCTGCCGCTTCACCGAGAAGTCATCCGTCGGAAGCTGCGCGGGCGACGCAGGCGCGATGATGTCCGAGAGATGCTCGCGCTCGATCGTGGGGCCCGCGGAGAGGACGAGTGCCCGCTCGATCACGTTCTCCAGCTCGCGCACGTTGCCGGGCCACGCGTAGTCCATGAGCGCGCGCATGGCCGGCGGCGAGATCGACTCCACCTTCAGACCGAGGCGCGCGTTGTAGAGCCGGAGAAAGTGCAGCGCGAGCTCGGGCACGTCCTGCGAGCGCTCGCGAAGGGGCGGCAGCCTGATCGTGACGACGTTCACGCGGTAATACAGGTCGCCGCGAAAGCGCCCGCTCGCCACGTCCACGCTCAGATCGCGATTGGTCGCCGCGACGACTCTCGCGTCGATGCGCTGCGATGTCGTGGCGCCCACGCGGCGCACCTCGCCCTCCTGCAGCGCGCGCAAGAGCTTCACCTGCAGCGCCGCGGGGAGCTCACCGATCTCGTCGAGGAAGAGCGTGCCGCCGTTGGCCTCCTCGAAAAGCCCGATCTTGTCGCGATCGGCGCTCGTGAACGCACCTTTCACGTGCCCGAACAGCTCGCTCTCGAGCAACGGCTCCGGAATCGCTCCGCAGTTCACGGCCACGAAGGCCTTGTCGGCGCGCGGGCTGCTCTTGTGCACGAGCCGCGCGATGAGCTCCTTGCCCGTCCCGCTCTCGCCCGTGATGAGCACCGTGGACGGATGCCGCGCGACCTTGCGCGCCATGTCGAGCGCCGCGCGAATCGTCGGGCTGTGTCCGATGATGTCGTCCGCGCCGCGAATGGTGCTGAGCTGCCCCTCCAGCTCCTCCACCTTGGCGCGCAGCTTCTCACGCTCAGCCGCCTTGCGCACGGCGAGCACGACCTCTTCCGCGCGGAAGGGCTTCTGCACGTAATCGTAGGCGCCCTTCTGCATGGCGGCGATTGCGGTGTCGGAGTCGCCGTAGGCGCTCATCGCGATCACGAGCGCGTGACCGCCGCCGGTGGTGTAGCGCTCGATGAACTCGAGGCCGTCCATCTTCGGCATGCGCAGATCGCACAGCACGAGGTCCACATCCTCGCCCGACAGCTTGCCGAGCGCCTCCTCACCCTCGCTCGCGGTGCCCACGGAATGCCCCTCCGCACCGAGGATCCGGGAAACGGTTTGGCGCAGCCCCGGCTCATCGTCGATGACGAGAATCTTCACGGGCGCGAGGCGGGAGTGCCGCTGGAGCGCCCGTCAGTGCCGGCGGTGTCGTCGGTCACGGGGAAATACATCATGAAGGCTGCCCCGCCCTCTCGAGCCGGACGCACCCAGATGGTGCCGCCGAGACCTTCGATGATACGCGAGACGACGGCGAGACCCAGCCCGGTGCCGCGGCCCGGCTCCTTCGTCGTGTAGAACGGATCGAAGATCCGCTCGCTTTCGGTGATCGGAACACCGGGCCCCGAGTCCGCGACGATCAGCTTGAGTATCTGAGTCGGCTCGCCAACGCTGTTGATCCACGCCCGCACACGTGCGCTCTGCTCGCGCGCGATGTCGAAGCCGTCCGGGTCGCTGTTGCGGCGCCCGTTGCGGCCGGTGATGTCGTCGAAGGCAACCGATTGCGTCACGATCCAGACCTTGCCATGCCCCTGCATCGCGTCGACGGCGTTGAGCATCAGGTTCACGAGCACCTGCTCGAGCTCGTGCGCGTCCCCAACGAGCTTCGGGAGTCCGTTCTGCAGCGCTACTTCGGGAGCAACCTCGCGCAGCGTTCCCTGATCGCGCAGCAGCTGGACGACCTCGTTCACGGTGACGTTGAGGTCGATGCGGGACGTGATGCGGCGACGCGGACGCGCGTACTCCAGCATTCCGCGCATGATGCGGTCGATGCGCGCGCTCTCGCGCTCGATGCCGGCCACGGCGTCGAGCGCATCGTTGTCGAGCACGGAGCTCCTGCGCAGAATGTGCGCGTAGCCGCCGATGGCGCCGAGCGGATTGCCGATCTCGTGGGCGACGCCGGCGGCGAGACGACCGACGCTCGCGACTTTCTCCAGGTGCGTGCGCTGCGCCTGCTCCTCGAGAATGCGCGCGGTCATGCGGTTGATGCTGCGGGCGAGGCGCGAGAACTCGGTTGGGCCGGTGCGCGGTACGCGGCGGGACAGGTCGCCTTCGGCGATCGCTTCGGTGGTTTCGACCACCGTGTCGAGCGGGTCGAGCACGAGTCCCTGAATCTTGTACGCACCGAACGCCACGAAAATCAGGATGTCGGCGAGGATGAGCAGCGCGAGGTAAATCGGCCCGTCCGAGCTCAGCGTCAACGTCTCGAGCACGAACGCGTTGAGCGCGGCAAGTGAGAGCGCGGCGGTGCCGAGGACGGCCAGGCTGAGCATCATCTCCGTCTTCAGCGATGCGCGAAGCTTCAGCGGCCCGAGCTCCGGCGGCGCGCTGGTTCCTTCCATCGAGCGTGACGGTGTTGGCGTGACGGCGGTAGTCATGGCTGGCTGAAGAAAGGACGCGCCAGCGGCCAGAGCGTTGCGCGCGGGACCGATCACGGGAAAGGAGGATGGCGTGGGACGGATCGATTGTGTCACGTGTCCGCGACTCCGTAGCGGGAGAGCTTCCGGTAGAGCGTGGAGGGATCGATGCCGAGGATGTCGGCAGCTCGGCTCTTGTTGCCGCCCTCGCACTGCAGAATCCACATGATGTACGCCCGCTCGATGACCTCGAGTGCCGGGTTGACGCTCGCGGGGCGCTCCGCGACGAGCGGCTCGGGCTTTCGCTCCGTGATGCGCTCGGGAAGCGCGGCGAGCTCGATCTCGTGCCCCGTGGACAGGATCATCGCCCGCTCGAGCGCGTTCTCGAGCTCGCGAACGTTTCCCGGCCAGCCATAGGCGAGCATCGCATCCAGCGCTTCGCTCGTGAGGCGCTTGGGCTCTCCGCCGTTCTGCAGCGCGCCGCGCGTGAGGAACGAATCGATCAACAGCGGCACGTCGTCGCGGCGCTGGCGAAGCGGGGGGAGATGCAGCGCGAAGACGTTGAGGCGGTAGAAAAGATCGCCGCGGAAGGTGCCGCGCTTCATCTCCTCTTCCAGATCGCGATTGGTAGCCGCCAGGATGCGCGTGTCGATCGCGACCGGCTCGGTGCCGCCAACGGGAATCACCTCGCGCTGCTGCAGCACGCGCAGAAGCTTCACCTGTGTGGCCTGCGTCGTCTCGCCGATCTCGTCGAGGAAGAACGTGCCCCTGGACGCGGCCTCGAACAGGCCGCGCTTGTCTTTCACGGCGCCCGTGAACGAGCCCTTGACGTGGCCGAACAGCTCACTCTCGAGCAGGCTCTCGGGAAGGGCGCCGCAGTTGATCGAGTTGAACGACCCATCGGTGCGCTGCGACAGATCGTGGATGTAGCGCGCGATCACTTCCTTTCCCGTTCCCGATTCTCCCTGAATGAGCACGATCGAATCGGTGGGCGCGACGGTTTCGGCGAGTCGCAGCACCGAGAGCCACGCCTTGCTGCGGCCAACCGGTGCGCTCACGCCGTTCTGTCCCTGCCGCTTTATTTCCTGCTTGAGCGTTTGGTTCTCGACGCGCAGCTGTCGATGCTCGGCCGCGCGCCGGAGGATCGAGATGATCTCGTCGTTGACGAACGGCTTCTGGATGTAGTGATAGGCGCCTTCGTTCACCGCCTGGATGGCCGAGCGGAGATCCGCCTGCGCCGTCATGAGGATGACGGGTACCAACGGATCCTTCGCGCGCGCGGCCGAAAGAATCTCCAGTCCGCCGACGCTCGGCATGCGCACATCGGAGAGCACGATGTCGGCATCGAGCGCCGCGATCTGCTCCAGCCCCTGCTTGCCTCCGAGCGCGACGTGCGGCGTGAAGCCCTCGTTCTTGAGGAGAATCCTGAGCGTCTCGAGAATGCCCGTCTCGTCATCCACGACGAGCACGGTCGGACTGGCGCTGGCCATCATGCGTCGATCTCCGCGGGAATGCGCTGCTGAACCTGAGGCAGCAGCACGGTGAAGCGTGTGCCCTTCGAGCTGCTGTCCATGAAGACGAAGCCGCGATGCGCCTCGATCGCACGATGGACGATCGGGAGGCCCAATCCGGTGCCACCGGTCTTCGTCGTGAAGAACGGATCGAACACGCGCTCGCGGAGCTCGATCGGAATTCCGGGACCGTTGTCCGATACGCGAAGGGAGACGGCGCTCACCTCGAACGGGACGCCGGTGGGGATCTGCTCGAACTCGAGGCGTGACAGCTCGACCGTGACGCGCCCCGAGGAGGCGGGTGCGGCCTGCACAGCGTTGAGCGTGATGTTGAAGATCGCGCGGTGCAGCAGATCCTCATCGCCTTCGACGAGCAGCGGCTCGGTCGGGGTGACGCAGGTGACGCTCACCCCCGACTTGCGATCCGGATGCGTGTCCGCGAGGCGCACGGCCGCCTGTGCGACCTCGCCCATGTTCACCCGCTCGCCACGGGTGACGCGCACGCGCGCAAAGTCGAGGAACTCCGAGAGGAGGCGCGAGAGCCGGTCGGACTCGCGAACGATCAGCGTCGCGAGCACGCGCTCATCTTCCGTCGCGCGCCCGCGGGCGCCGAGCTGCTCGACGGCACTGCGAATGGATGCGAGCGGATTCTTGATCTCGTGCGCGAGCGACGCGCTCAGCTCCGCCACGGCCTCGAGGCGCTCGGTGCGGAGACGCAACTCCTCCAGTCGCTTGTTGTCGGAGATGTCCTGGAAGATCACGGTGCCGGACACGTTGTCGGGCGTTCCGTCGGCGGTCATCGTCGTGGTGGTGAAGCCGATCGGGAAGGTGCGCCCGTTCACCGTGATCGCGGCCTCACCGCGCGTCACGCGCTCGCGGCCATGAACCGCTTTCTCGAGCGCTTCGGACAGCGCCGGCGCGCTCGCGGTGACGATCTCCTCAACGCTCCTTCCGCGCACCTTCTCATCGTCGAAGCCGAGGAGTCGTCCGGCCATCGAGTTCGCGAACAGGATGCGACCGTTCACGTCGATCGTGATGATGCCGCTGCGGATGTTCTTGAGCACATCCTCCGCCTGCAGCTTCGCGACGACGAGCTGCTGGGCGAGCGCTTCGCGATTGACGCCGGCTTCCTGCAGGCGTGCGCCGAGGTAGGCGACGCCGAGCGCGGTGACCGCGAACACGCCGAGCTGGAGAATTACCGCGAGGCCGAGGGAGGTGCCCTGGAGGACGATGACGTCGGCGAAGTAGAGCACGTTGCCGAGCGCGGCAATCAGGAGGCCGCCGCCAACCGGGAGCAGGAGCGATGCGCACGCGGTCGCGAGTATGTAGAGCGCGGCGAACGGTGAGAGCGAGCCGCCGGTGATGTGTACGATCGTCGTGATGAGCGCGACATCGAAGAGCGACTGCGTGTAGTAGAACGCCCGGCTGACGAGCGCGCGGTAGGCCAGAGCGAACCAGGCCGACACCGACGTGAACGCGATGCTGGCGAAGAGAGCGAGCGTCGCGAGGAGGGTGTCGCGCGCGTCGGCACCGTGCCACGCGCTGGCGGCCGCGATGAAGATCGCGGCTGCCAGCGAGAGTCGGCCAATGTAGATGTATCGAAGTACGCGGCGGGGCTCGACCATTGATCCGGCGGAAGCTCGTGGTCCAGGAGGCGGCGAGGACCCTCGCAATCCGCAAGAGTTCCGGTAGCCCGCCGATCAGTGCATTTTGCTATACCTGAACGACGACCCACTCCTTCAATGAGTTACGTGGAGAATTCAGAAGTCGCGCTGACGGCGGGCGCGATCGTGCTACGACTCGTCGCGGTGCTGGTGATCGTTCTGGCGAACGCCTTCTTCGTCGCGGCGGAGCTGTCGCTGGTGAGCGCGCGGCGCTCCCGCATCGATGCGCTCGCGGCGCGCGGCGACAAGAGTGCGAAGCTCGTTCAGGAGACGGCGAACGACATCCCGCGCTACCTCTCCGCGGTGCAGCTGGGCGTGACGCTGGCATCGCTGGCGCTGGGATGGGCTGGCGAGGCGACCGTGGCCTCGCTGATCGCGGCGCTCTTCCAGCGCCTCGGATTCGGCTCCGTCGCGGTGGTGTCGCATGCAGCGGCGACCGTCATCATCGCCTTCGTCACCATCACCTTTCTGCACATCGTGATCGGCGAGCTGGTGCCAAAGTCGATCGCGTACGCGAATCCCGAAGCGACGAGCCGATGGCTCGTGCGGCCCCTGCGCTGGTTCGCGAAGATCGCGCTGCCGGCGACGTGGCTGCTCAACGGCGCCGCGAACGCGCTGCTCAAGCTGCTCGGCGTGACGCAGGTGACGGACAGCGAGCGCGCGCACTCGCCGGAAGAGCTGCGGCTGCTCGTGACGCAGACGCGCGCGCACGGGATGCTCAACGAGAGCGATGCGCAGATGCTCGCGGGCGTGTTCGACTTTCATCAGAAGAAGGCGCGCGACGTGATGCGTCCGCGCACCGAGATCGTGGCGATTCCCGCGACGGCGACGCAGGAGGAGGTGTGGGCCGTGGTGCGGCAGGAGCGCTATTCGCGCTACCCGATCTACGGCGAGGATCTCGACGACCTGATCGGCGTGTTCCTGGCGAAGGATCTCTGGCTCCACGACGGCAAGGAGCCGTTCACCGTGCAGCAGTTCGTGCGCGAGGCGCTCTACATTCCCGATTCGCGGCCGGCAGAGCGCGTGCTCGACGATCTGCGCAAGACGCGCGCGCACATGGCCATCGTGCTCGACGAATTCGGCGGCACGGCGGGGATCGTCACGATGGAGGACCTCGTGGAGGAAGTGATCGGCGACATCGCGGACGAGTACGACGTGGCGCAGCGCGAGGCGCTGGAGATGAACGGGGTGCTCGAGCTCTCCGGGTCGATGTCGCTGATCGACGTGCGCTCGGATCACGGCGTGAAGATCCCGGAGGGGAGCTGGTCCACCCTCGGCGGCTACGTGTTCTCGAAGATCGGACGGGTTCCGCGCGTGGGAGATCGCGTGCCGTTCAGCGGGGGCGAGCTCGAAGTGGTGGCGATGGATTGGCGGCGCGTGGCCGCGGTGCGCGTGCACCGTGCGCCGGAGCCGGTGGCGGCACGGGAGAACGGCGGCGCGCCGTGAGCGATGCGCTCGAGGTGACCGAGCGCGTCTCGATTCCGCGCGACGAGCTGTCGATTCGCGCGAGCCGTTCGGGCGGCGCAGGGGGCCAACACGTGAACACCTCGTCCACCCGCATCGAGCTGCTGTGGAACGTGGCGCAGACGCGTGCGCTGCCGGACGAGGTGCGCGAGGGCGTGCTCGAGCGGCTGCGGTCGCGCACGAACGCGGAAGGATTCATCCGCATCGTCTCGAGCGAGCACCGGAGCCAGCTTCGCAATCGCGAGGCGGCGGAGGAGCGGCTCGTGAAGATCGTGCGGAGCGCGCTGGCCGTGCCTCGGGCGCGAAGAAAAACCGCGCCGACGCGTGCGAGCAAGGAGGCGCGTCTCGAGTCGAAGAAGCGCCGCTCGGAGATCAAGAAGAGGCGGGCGCGCGAGGACTTCGACTAGCGGCAGCTGCTCCGATCAGAGCGGGCCCGGACCGGCGGAAGCGCCAGCGGAGGCTACTTGGGGCGCCGAATCGGGCAGGGATTCGCCCGGGGTGGGCTCTGGCGGCGTGCGATACCAGTAGGCGACAGCCGCGAGGAACGCGCCGACCATGATCCGCGCGCTCACGCGCAGCCCGACGGCGTTGATCGTGAAGGTCTGGGCGAGTGCCTTGTAGCCTGCGTAAAAGGCGAGGCCGAGCCCGACGACGCGCCAGAGTCCCTCGTTTCGCATGCGGCCCGCGAAGATGAGCGCGAGGCCTGCCACCGCGTAATAGATGATGAGCGCGAACGACGCAGTATCGGGCGACCAGGCATCCGCGAGCTCCTGTCGCACCCACAGGAAGGCGACGCCGATCGCGAGCGCGCTCACGATCGATGCGAGCGCGTCGTCCGCGGCCACCGAACCCCGGGGAGCAGGCCGAAGCGTGTAGGCGAGATACGCCCACGCGCTCGCGACGCCGAGCGCGCACAGGGAGGGGATCGTGGCGAACGGCGTATAGGCGAACGCGGGCCGGCCCGGGAGCAGGTAGAACGTCCACCCCGATGCGATCATGAGGCCGAGGAAGATCGGCACCAGGAGCTCCTTCACGCGCGTGGAGCGCAGAACCACGGTGAACAGCGCAGCGTGAAGCACGAGCGCGCCGACGCATCGCGTGTCGTAGTCGATCAGCCAGGTCAGAATCGCGAGACCGCTCGCGATGGCAGCAACGAAGAGATGATGCACTCGCTCCTCTTCATCTTCCCACGCGAGCAGCGACGCCACCGCGGTCAGGGCGGCAGCGGCGAGCGCGGCAATCGAGCGGTCCCCGGCGGAAACGATGGTCGCGAACAGGAAGCCGAGGGGCACGACGACATTCCCCAAAACGAGCCATCGCTCGTCCGTCTCGAGCTCGCGCGCGATCAGATACGACGCGATCGTTCCGACGAGCGAGACGACCACCTCGACCGAGCGCGCCTCGATGGAGTAGCCGAAGGTCGCGATGCAGGCGAGAAGGAGGAACGCGAGCGCGAGCTTCGAGCGCAGCGCGTCGCGTGAGAAGAGAAGTCCCGCGGCCGCACACGCGAACGCGAAGAGTACCGGCGCATGCGTGGCCGCCCAGCCGGTGTCGTTATCGTGCGGTCCGGCGGCGGCAGCCAACACGTACACGGCCGCGCCGACGACGGTGAGCCAGAGCGCCGGCCGCCACCCGCGCTCGCGGATCGCAAAGAGGCTGAGCGCGATCACCACCCATCCGTACGTCAGCAGCAGCACGACGCTGCCGGGCTCGCGCGCGGTGACGAAGGGCGCGAGCATCGCGCCGGCGAAGCCGATCGCAAAGAGCGTGCGCTCCTCGGAAGTGAGCGCGAGCGCCGCCAGCGCCGCGGACGCGAGCGCGGCGATCGCCAGCGCGGTCACCGTGCTGATGACCTGCAGATACGGTCCGGCCGCCCACGAATCCACGTGCACGATCGCGAGCGAGAGCGCGAGGAGCACGTTGCCGAAGCGGACATCGCGCTTCTCTCTCACCCAGAGCCCAACGGCGCCGACGATTCCCGCGCCGATGAATCCGAGCACGACGCGAACGGTCGGCCCGAGCAATCCGTGCTCGATCGCCCAGGAGAGAAACGTTCCCACCCCCATGAGGATCGCGAGCGACGCGACGGCGATCGTGCCGTAGCGCCCGAAGAGCTTCTCCAGATCGATGTCGGCGGTGGGGGCCGGAGCGGATTTGGGAGCGCGCGCCGGCTCCGGCGCCGCGCGCGCGAACACGCGCGGCACTTCCTCGAGGCGGGGCGCGGGCGCGGGCTCCGCCGCGAACACAGGCGCGGGCGCGGACTCCGGCGCACCTCCGGCGCGCGCCCGCAGCGCCTCCTTCAACTCGCCAATCTGTTCGTACAGCTTGCGGACGTGCTGCTCGAGTACCGCGATTCGCTGTTCGTCAGCCATCGCTCCCCCTCGCGTGAAGCTGCTCGAACGAGTGCCGCCGCGCGCTCGCGCCGCGAACTGCCGCCTACTGCTGCTTGCCGCGACTTGCTGTTGCTCGCTGCTACTTGCTGCTACTTGATGATCGTTACGACCGACTTCGCGGTTTGCGTCACCGGAATCACGATGCCGGCGGCCTTCACCGTCTCGTTCATCGTCTGCGTGGATGTGGAGCCGAGATATACGCCGTTCGTGCCGATGTAATACATCGCCTCGCCGGTGCCCGTCCCATCCATCGAGATCTGCTGGTTCGACTGCGCCTGCGTTCCCGCGATCACCAGCGTCGATGCCCTGTGCACGCGCCACGCCGGCTGGCCGGCCACCGTCGTGTCGCCAACCACCTTCGAGACAGTGATGGTCGATGTTTTGATGGTCGTGCCGTCCTTCGAAAGATTCTGCGCGGTCGTATCGGTCCACGTCGTGTTCGCGCCCGCCGTCGTCGGCAGCGTGAGGAGGAAGTGCGCCATGCTCGCGACGATATCGGCGCGATCCACTCCGTCAGCCGGCTTCGTGTCCGAGTTGAAGCTCAGAACCTTCCCGGACGGCAACATGACACCGCTCACCTTCGTCCCCCGCATCACCCCGACGTCCGGCAGTTGCGCCGCCAGGTTCGAGCTCAGGTTCACCGAATCCAGAGTGACGACGAATTGGAGCGTGTCCTTGTCCGTGAGCGTGCCCTTCGCGCCGGGCGCCTGAAGCGACATCGTCACCTGCTGCTCGTTCGTGATCACTCCCGAGGTCTTCTGGCCGTTCTGTTCCTGGGTGCGCTCGACCGTGGTATGCAGCCGGTAGCGCTGCACGGATGGGCTGTAGTGGATCTGGCCGAGAGCGGGAAGCGTGCTCGCAACGAGCAGCGCGGCGGAAAGGCGAACGATGATCATACTCTGCTCCTGAGCGGACGAACGGCCCGAGTAGGGCGGTTGGCGATCTGAAAAGCTAACATCCCTGTCCCCGTTGCACCGGTTGCGGAGGGTGCATAGCGTTCCACCCCGTGACATCCCCGCCGATTGCACCCCAGCGACGAACGGCCTTCGGCCGCAGGCTGCGCGCGTGGTATCGCGTGCACGCGCGCGACCTGCCATGGCGCCGCACTCGCGATCCGTACCATATCCTGGTATCGGAGCTCATGCTCCAGCAGACGCAGGTGTCCCGCGTCATCACCAAGTACGCCGAATTTCTCCACCGGTTCCCGACGCTCGAGGCGGTGGCCGAATCGCGCCCCGCGCGCGTACGCGAGGCCTGGAGCGGTCTTGGCTATTACGCCCGGGCGCGCAACCTCCAGCGCCTCGCGCGCACGCTCGTTCGGCACGGCGCACCGGCCGCGATTCCGGGAGATCCCGAGGCGCTGCGGCTGCTCCCCGGCATCGGCGCCTACACGGCCGGCGCGGTGGCGTCGTTCGCCTACGAGCGCCGTTCGCCGCTGGTCGACACGAACGCTGCCCGCGTGCTCACGCGCGTGTTCGCACCGGACGTGAATCCGCGCACGCATGCGGGGTACAAGCACACGTGGGAAATCGCGCGCGCGGTGCTTCCGCGCACGGGTGCGGCGACCTACGTGCACAATCAGGCTCTCATGGAGCTCGGCGCCCTGGTCTGTACGGCACGCTCGCGTGCGTGCCCTGAGTGCCCCGTGCGCTCCGTCTGCGAAAGCTACGCGCAGCATTGCGCGGAGAGCTGCGCTCCCTAGTTCGCCCGCGGCCGGACGGCGCGGTATGTTGGTGCGTCGCCCCTCCCGTGGATGTCCTGACAAGCATGCGCGCGCTCTTCGATCACATTCCCGAGCAAAAAATCTGGAGCGCTGTCGATTCCGTGTTCGGATCGGCGGCGTACAACAGGGCGTCGCTGTGGACGCGGTTCTGGGAGTGGGTCGGCCGGATGCTCCGCATCTTTTTTTCGTGGATCGCGCCCGCGTTCTCCGCGCTGAGGCGATCGCCGCCGCTCTTCTGGGCCGTGCTGATCGTGCTCACCCTCCTCACGGCCGCCGTGATCGCGCGCTGGATGTATCTCTGGCGCGCGCGAACGGCGCTGCGCGTTTCCGGTGCCGCATGGGACGGACATGGGGAATTCTCGCGCGGCGATGCCTGGAGCGCCGCGCAGCAGCTCGCCGCCCGGGGCGACTATACCGCGGCCGCACACGCGCTGTACGCGGCGCTGCTCGACGCCGGCGCCCGGCGACACCAGCTCGAGCTGCATCCGTCGAAGACGGCCGGCGACTACGTGCGTGAGGTGAGGCGGCGCGCATCGCCGATCTTCCCGAGCCTCAGGGACTTCGCGCGCGCCTACGAGATCGTGATCTACGGACTCGGCGAGTGCGATCGCGAGCGCTACGAGCGGCTTCTCTCGATCGCGCGCCCGATCGTGGCTGCACATGGCTGAGCGCTCCAGGGCGTGGTGGCTCAGCCCTCGAATCGTACTTCCCGTGCTGGTGGTGATTCTCGTCATCACGGCGATCCTGGCGCCCTCCGGCGAGGAAAGCCTGGGGCGCGAGCTCAGCACGCGCTCGCGCGCGATCGATGGTGCGCAGGGTTTTCGCGCGGTGCTCGATCGCCTGGGCTGGCACACGAGCGAGCGTCTCGCTCCGTACACGGGGCTGCTCGACACGACCGCCACCTACGTGATGCTCGGCACGCCGCTCGACCCGAGCGCACACGAGATTCACACGCTGCTCGAAAGCGTTCGACACGGTGCGAACGCGATCGTCGTACCCGAGCGTGGAAGCGCGATCGCGGATTCCATCGGCGTGCAGACTTCGCGGAGAACCTTCATCCCGCTGCGGCCGACGTCCGACTCGCTCTTCGGATCGGCCGATCGCGTCGACTCGGTGCGCGAGGTGTTCGGCGAGCTGAGCGCGCGCAGCTTTCACCAGTATCTCGAGGGCACGCCGCCCACCGACTCCGATTCCGTCGGCACGTGGCCGGCACGCGCACGAACGCTGCTCTACGTCGACAAGAGAGACATCAAGCCCGAGATCGCAATTCTCCCCGTGGGTCGGGGACAGGTCGTCGCGATCGCGGACCCCACCTTCCTTCGCAACGATGTGCTTCGCAAGATGGCGGGCGCGGTGCTGGCGGTGCGCGTCCTCGAGCATGTCGACTCCACCAGGCGCTCCCCGATCGTGTTCGACGAATACCACCAGGGCTTCGGCGAGCGCACCTCCACCGTGGCCGTGCTCCGCGACGCGCTGTTCGGGACGACGTGGGGGCGCACGATTCTGCAGCTCGCAGCCGCCGCGCTGCTCTATCTGCTCGTCATTGGCGTGCGCCCCATCGCGCCCGTTTCCCGCGCCCGATACGAGCGCCGATCGCCGCTGGAGCACGTGAGCGCGCTGTCCCGCGCGTACGAAGCGATCGGCGCTACGGGTCTCGCCGCGCAGCGACTCGTGCGCGGCGTGCGCCGCCGCCATCCGCTGGGCACCACTCCGCAGCTCGGCGACGACGCGTATCTCGCACTTCTGCGTGCACGCATGCCCGCGCTCGGCAAGGACATCGACGTTCTGACGAACGCGCTCGCCAACAAGCCCTCGACCGAGCAACTGGTTTCGGCCGGAGCGGCGATCGACCACATCGAGAGGAACTTCATCACGTGATCACACCAGAGCAGATCACCGACTCGCTGGCGCGCGTGCGCGCGGTGGTGTCGGAGCGGGTCATCGGACAGGAGGGTGTGATCGACGAGGCACTCGTCGCCTTCCTCGCGCGCGGGCACGCGCTGCTCGAGGGCGTGCCTGGCACCGCGAAGACGCTCCTCGTGCGCGTGCTCGCGGGTGCGCTCAACACGCGTTTCGGGCGCATCCAGTTCACGCCGGACCTCATGCCCGCCGACATCACGGGGATCAACGTGCTCCGCGACGGTGGCCGCTCGTCGGAGTTCCGCGCGGGCCCGGTGTTCACCGATCTCCTGCTCGCCGATGAGATCAATCGCGCTCCCGCAAAAACGCAGGCGGCGCTCCTCGAGGCCATGGGCGAGCGGCAGGTCACCATCGACGGCGAGGGCCGATCGCTCGGCGATCTCTTCACGGTGTTCGCGACCCAGAACCCCGTGGAGTACGAGGGCACCTACCCGCTTCCCGAGGCACAGCTCGATCGCTTCCTGCTCAAGATTCGCGTGACCTATCCGTCGCGCAATGCGGAGCTCGGGATGCTCGACAACTACTCGCGCGGCTTCGACGCCGAGCGTGCGTCCGATGTACGGCCCGCGCCGGTGCTCGACGAGGTATCGTGCCGGGAGCTGCGCGGCGCCGTGGACGGCGTGCGCGTCGCCCCCGAGGTGCGCGAGTACATCGCGGACATCGTGCGCGCCACGCGCGAGGATCCGTCGCTCACGCTGGGCGGATCGCCACGCGCGAGCGTCGCGCTCTTTCGCACGGCGCGCGCGGCTGCGCTTCTCGCCGGTCGCGAGTTTGCGACGCCCGACGATGTGAAGCAGTTCGCGTTGCCGGTGCTGCGCCATCGCGTGATGGTCTCTCCCGAGGCGGAGATCGAAGGGCGCAGCAGCGACGACGTGCTCGACGCACTTCTCACGCGCATCGTGGCACCCAAGTGATCACCGCACGGGGAGTGCTCGCGGCGATCGGTCGGGCGATGGTGGCGATCATCCCGACGCGCCGGCTCGTGGCGCTGGTCATCGTGCTCTCGCCACTCTGGCTCATCTCCGAGGCCGCGGCGGTGTACCCGCTGCTCGCACTCGCGCTCCTGGTGCTGGTCGACATGCTGCTCCTCCCCGCCAGGTGGCAGATCCGGGCGCAGCGGATCGTGCCCGCGAACGTCGGACTCGGCGACAAGGAGCGCGGCGAATATCGCGTGAGATCCACGGCGGTTCGCGCGCTGCGCTTCTCGCTCTTTGACTCGCTCCCGCGAATTATCGAGTCCCCCGAGCCGCGCGGGGCGATGCACACGCTCGGCGCCAACGCCGAGACGAGCGTCCCCTTCACCTTCGTCGCGCGCGAGCGCGGCTCGTGGCCACTCGGCGCTGTGGTGCTTCGCATCAACGGCGTGCTCGGGCTCGTGCAGCGGAGCCTGCGCTTCGAGCCGCCGGATTCGGTGCTCGTCACGCCGTCGCTCGCCGGCGTGCGGCAGCTGCGGCTGCTCGCGGTGCAGCATCGCCTCCGCGACGCGGGGATTCGCTCGATCCGGCGCCGCGGCGAGGGAAGCAGCTTCGCCTCGCTGCGCGAATATTCCGTTGGAGACGATCCGCGTCACGTCGACTGGAAGGCAACGGCGCGGCGCCAGAAGCTCATGACGCGCGAGTACACGGTCGAGCAGGGGCAGACGATGATGATCGCAGTCGATGCCGGGCGCATGATGACGCAGCTCGCGTCCGGAGTGCCGCGGTTCGAGTACGCGCTCTCGGCCGCGACGCTCCTCGCATCGGTGGCCGTGCAGGCGGGCGATCAGGTCGGGCTGCTTCTCTTCGACAACGAGCTGCGCGCGTTCGTTCCGCCCGCGCGCGGCGAGAAGGCGATGCGGGCGATTCGTCAGGCACTCATCCCTGCGCACGCGACGCTCACGGAGCCGGACTACGCATCGGCGTTTCGCACCCTCGCGACGCGGCATCGCAAGCGCTCGCTCATCGTGCTCATCACCGACGTGATCGACCCGCGCTCATCGCAGGCGGTGATTGCGCACACCGTGCGGAGCGCGATGCGGCATCTGCTCGTCGTCGTAGCGCTCAGAAACGATGAGCTGGTGAGTGCGGCCGTGCCGTCCGAGCACAGCTCCTCGAGCGATCTCTACGCGAGCGTGGCTGCGGAGGAGCTGCTCGGGGCGCGGCACGAGGCGATCGTGCGCATGCGGCGCGCGGGAGTCTCCGTGCTCGATGTATCGCCGAAGAAGCTCGCGACGGCGGTGGTGAACCACTATCTCGAGCTGAAGGCCCGCGGCTCACTGTAGGCGAAGTCCTCGGCGGCGAGCTCCTCGTCATCACCACGCCCTCGCGAGAACCAGAACGCGAGGAGGATCGCGGTGGCCGCCGACACGCTGGCCTTCACCGCGAACGGAATGTCCGTGCGCGGGGAGATCAGCCCCTCGATGGTGCCAGCGCCGAGCAGCATCAGCGTGGAGGCGGTGATGAGCCGAATCGCGCGCCGCCCGTTGAGCACGAAGGCCTCGCGCCTCGTGTGCACGCCAGGGAGCAGCAAGGCCATCGCGAGCAGAAATCCTCCCCCCGCGGCGATGCAGATCGCGCTGAGCTCGAGCACACTGTGCGCGACCACGAAGTCCCGAATCAGGTGAAAGACGCCGTGATTCGTGTACAGCGCCATCGCCGCACCAATCCCCACCCCGTTCAGAATCAGCATCAGGAGGGTCATCAGCCCGGCGGTGATTCCGAATGCGAACACCGCGTACGTCACCTGCACGTTGTTCGCGATGATGCTGCTCGCCATCACCGGACGCTCGAAATCCTTGATGGCGACGTACTCGTGCTTGCCGAGACTGTCTCCGTGCGCATCCTCGATCACGCGGTCGATCATGTTCGGCGGATTCAGGCGGCGCTCGAGCTCCGGATGCCGAACGACTGCCACGTAGGTGATCAGCATGGGCCCGAACAGAAAGAGCGCTCCGGCCACGATGTAGCGTGCCGACCGGCGTATCTCGCGTGGCACGGAGAGTGAGAGAAAGCGCCACACGTCCTTCGCGGAAAGGCTGTGCTGGCGATACAGAAAGTTGTGCCCCGCGCCCAGCAGCCGGCTCACGTAGAAGATCGCGTCCTGATCCTCGCTCTCGGAGGCCGTGCGAAGCCGCGCGAGATCCGTCGAGACCTCGCGGTAGAGCGAGACGAGCCGACTGACCTCGTCGGGCGACATCGCGCGCAGCCCCGAGCGCTGCGCCGCCGAGAGTGCGTTCGAGAACTCCCTCCAGCGCTCGGCGTTGATCGCGACGATCGCATGCCGCTCGCGCGCGGCGCCCTTCGCACCCGGCGCGGGAAGGCCTCGGGCGCGCGCATCGCTCTCCATCTCGAAGAGCCTGATCAGCTTGGCGGTCGCACCGCGAACATCCTCGGGAAGCTGCTTGCGGAAGCGCGCTTCGAGCTGCGACGTGAAGCTCGCCTGCAGCGCCTGGTCGAGCTGCGTACGCCGCGCGATGAATCTGCCGAGCAGCGCGAACTCCTCCTCGGTGAGCCGCGACGTGATCGCGGGCGCGGTGGCGGCGGCGGGAACGCTGTGCACGGCTGCCGTGAGGAGCGCGCGCTGCTCGTGCACCACGATCGTACCCGCCGCGATGTCGCCGAGCCGTTTGCCGGACTTGGAGACGATCATGCTCACCAGACCGACACCGTAGAACGGCACCGGCTGGATATCCACGATGCGCACGAGATTCCGCACCGCGGAGGCGCCGAACGACACCGAGTATCCGCCGTCCTGAACGACACGGATGTGCAACCAGCGCTTTCCCGGCGTCTGGCCGTCCCAGATCGCCTCGAAGAACACGTAGTAGCCCCAGAGGAGTCCGAAGCCGATCAGTCCGACCACGGCTATCACCCACGCACTCGACATTCGCTGCACGCTCGACGAGCGCCCGTGAAAGACGCCGACCGTTTCGGACAGGAGGATGGTGATCGCGAGCTCGATGAGGACGATCATGAGCAGGTCGATGATCGCCGCGGACGCCCGCGAGCCCACGCCCGCGAGCGTGTACGACAGCACGGTCTGCTCGGGCGTCTCGATCTCGACGCGCCGCTCCAGGGAGACGGGTGTCATTGGCTGGAGAGATCGGAGACGAGCAGCGTCATGAAGGCGACACCGCGCGCGTAGTCGTGAACGCCGATCCGCTCGTTCGTGCCGTGAACGCGATCGAGATCGGCGGGTCCTATCCGTATCGGCAGAAAACGATAGACGTCGCGCGCATATCCGGCGTACTGGCGCGAGTCCGTCGCTCCGATCACCAGCGAGGGCGCGACGATCGCGCTCGGCTCGAGCACCGCGATGTCGCGCGCGAGCACCTCGTATGCAGCGGACGTCGTGCTCGACACCGGGGAGGGTGGTGCAGGCGGCTCCGCGAGCGCGATCGCGACCGCGGTGTCGTCAACGACCTTGCGCACGTGCTCGAGCACCGTCTCCGGAGTTTCGCCGGGAATGATCCGGAAGTTCACGATGGCCTGCGCTCGAATCGGAAGCACGTTCTCCTTGGGGCTGCCCTGAATCATCGTCGGGGCCGTCGTCGTGCGAAGTGAGGCACTGGTTGCGGCGGAGCGCGACATCATCCTGATCAGGAGAGGACGCGTCAACCAGAGATTCGCCATCGCGATGCGGGAGCTCAACGGCATCTCGCGTCCGAGCTCCGTCAGCATTCCCTCCACTGCACCGTCGAGTCGCGCGGGGAGCGGATGCTTCTCGAGCCGGTCGATCGCCTGCGCCAGAACGCCCACCGCGGTCTGCGCGGGCGGCATGGATGAATGCCCACCCGCAGCGCTCACCGTGAGCCGCACGCTCATGTGCCCCTTCTCGGCGATGCCGATCAGTGCCGCCGGGCGTGCGACGTTCGGGATGATGCCTCGCACGATCGCGCTCCCCTCGTCTATGGCGACGAGCGGGTGCGCCCCGCGAGCTTTGAGCAGCGCCACGATGGCGGCGGCACCGTGCCCTTCCACCTCCTCGTCATCGCCGAAGGCGAGATACATGGTGCGGCGCGGGCGATGACCCTCGGTGACGAGCGCCTCCACGGCTTCGAGCGTGGAGAGCACGCCGACCTTGTCGTCGAGCGAGCCACGGCCCCACACGAATCCATCCGCAATGTCGCCGGAGAACGGCGGATGAGTCCAGCCACGCTCCGTCCCTGCCTCGACCGGCACGACATCCATGTGCGCCATCATGACGACCGGATCGAGCGTCGTGTCGGTTCCCGTCCACGTGAACAGCAGACTGGCGGGGCCCACGACCTCGTGCGCGAGAGCGGCAGACGTGCGTGGGTACGTCCGCGCGAGATAGGCGTGGAGTGCGCGCATGGGCGCGAGCGCCGGCCCGGAGTCCTGCATCGAGATGGTCGGAAATCTCAGCGCGCCGGCGAGGTGCTCCGCGAGCAGGGAATCATTTTCGGGAGGCAGCGTTCGGGCCCGCCGAGCTTCGCGGCTGACGGGCGCAAAGCGCACTGTACGCACGGTCACGACGATCACCAGCGCCAGCAGGAGCACGGCCAGCGCCGCCACGATCTTTCTCATGCCGCAATTTGGTGGCGGCCGCGTTGCTGTCCAGAGCGGCAGCGTACGCTCAACGCTATCTTCAGGCACCCGTCTCCCAGCCACATGCGATACTCCATACTCATTCCGGCCACCCTCGTCGCGCTCGCCGCGTGCGCAACCTCGCACACTCCCGCCGCGTCGCCCTCGCGCGATGCGAGCGGATTCAGGGCCGAGGTGGAGAGCTATCTCGAGTCGTACGACAGCACGTTCAAACGGCTCAACTACGCGAACCAGCTCGCGCAGTGGGCCTCGAACACCCACATCGTCGCGGGTGACAGCACGAACGCCGTTCGTGCGCGGGAAACAGGACTCGCGCTGTCGCGCTTCGTGGGCAGCATCGAGAACATCGAGCGCATCAAGGGGTATCTCGGACACCGTGCCGAGCTCGATCCGATTCAGCTTCGGCGGCTCGAGATCATGCAGTACAACGCCGCCGACGCGCCGCAGACGATTCCCGACGTGGTGCGCGAGCGGCTCGTGGCCGAGAATGCGCAGCTGGAGCAGCTGTATGGCTTTCAGTTCTCGCTGAACGGCAAGCCCACGACGCCCAACGCCATCGACGACATTCTTCACACGAGCACCGATCTGGCGCAGCGCCGCGCGGCGTGGGAGGCATCGAAGGAAGTGGGACGTGCGCTCAAGCCCGGCATGGTCAAGCTCCGCGATTTGCGCAACCGCGGCGTCAAGTCCATGGGGTATCCGGATTTCTTCGCGTACCACGTGTCGGACTACGGCATGAGCGCCGATGAGATGCTGCATCTCACGGACACGATGCTGGTGCAGCTCCGCCCGCTCTATCGCGAGCTGCACACGTGGGCGCGGTACGAGCTGGCGAGGCGCTACCACCAGCCCGTGCCGGAGATGATTCCCGCTGACTGGCTGCCGAATCGCTGGGGCCAGTCGTGGGAGGATCTCGTGCAGGTGGAAGGGCTGAATGCGGATTCGGCCATCCGTACCCACGATGCGGAGTGGGTGGTGAGGCAGGGAGAGAGTTTCTACGTGAGCCTGGGCTTCGACACGCTGCCCACGAGCTTCTGGAAGAACTCGTCGCTCTACGCGCTGCCCGCGAACGCGCCGTACAAGAAGAACACGCACGCGAGCGCGTGGCATCTGGATCTGGACAAGGACATTCGCTCGCTCATGAGCGTCGAGCCGAACACGGAATGGTACGAGACGGTGCACCACGAGCTCGGGCACATCTACTACTTTCGCGCGTACAGCCGTCCGGAGATCCCGCTGCTGCTGCGCGCGGGCGCCAATCGCGCGTACCACGAAGGGATCGGCACGATGATGCAGATCGCCGCGGGGCAGCGGCGCTTTCTCGTGGATCGGGGGCTCGCGCCGGCCAACGCGAAGGTGGATCTCATCGCCCAGCAGCTCAAGGAGGCGCTCAACCTCGTGGTCGTGATGCCGTTCGGAGCGGGGGTCATGACCCACTGGGAGCACGACGTGTACGCGAACGATTTGCCGGCGGACCAGTTCAACGCCCGCTGGTGGCAGTACGTGAAACAGTACCAGGGGATCGTTCCTCCCTCACCGCGCGATGAGAGCTGGTGCGACGCCTGCACGAAAACGCACATCACGGACGATCCGGCGCAGTACTACGACTACGCGCTGTCCACCGCCCTGCTCGTCCAGCTGCACCTGCACATCGCGCGCGACATTCTGCATCAGGATCCGCACGACACGGACTATTACGGCAGCAAGGCGACTGGCGACTTTCTCCGCACCCTCATGCGGTCCGGCGAAAGCCGTCCATGGCGCGACGTGCTGCGCGAGACCACGGGGCGTCCGCTCGATGCGCAGGCGATGGTCGAGTATTTCGCACCGCTGTACGAATGGCTGAAGGTTCAGAACCGCGGCCGCATCGCCACGCTTCCGGACTGACCGCACGCATTCTCCACACCCGCACAGATGAGCATGACTCAGAGCTTCACTTCGCATGGATCACGCATCGGCGTTTGCCTCGCATCGCTGCTCGCGCTGTCGCCGCTCGCCGCACAGTCCACCGCGCACGCGCCGGCCGCGGCCGCGCCGCTCCCGCTCACCGCACCGCTTCCGGTGGACCCGGCGGTGACCACGGGAACGCTGCCCAACGGGCTGCGCTACTACATTCGCGTCAACCACAAGCCCGAGAAGCGCGCGGAGCTGCGGCTCGTCGTCAACGCCGGCTCCGTGCTCGAGGACAGCGCACAGCGCGGGCTCGCGCACGTGGTCGAGCACATGGCCTTCAGCGGCACCACGCACTTCAAGAAGCAGCAGCTCATCGACTATCTCGAGTCGACCGGCGTTCGCTTCGGTGCCGACCTCAACGCCTCCACCTCGTTCGACGAGACGATCTACGAGCTCACCGTGCCCACGGACAGCGCGAAGCTGTTCGACAGGGGGTTCCAGATTCTCGCCGACTGGTCGCGCGGTCTCACCTTCGACTCCACCGAGCTCGCACGCGAGCGCGGCGTCGTGATCGAGGAGTGGCGACTCGGCCGCGGCGCCGCGGCGCGCATGCGCGACAAGCAGTTTCCGGTGATCTTCAGCGGCTCGCGGTATGCGCAGCGCCTTCCGATCGGCGACAAGCACATCCTCGAGACGGCGCCCCGCGCGCAGGTGAAGCGCTTCTATGATGAGTGGTATCGCCCCGATCTCATGGCCGTCGTTGCGGTAGGGGACTTCGACAAGGCTCGGGTCGAGCGCATGATCAAGTCGCAGTTCGCGAGCTGGCCCGCGAGAAAGAACGCGCGCGCCCGTCCGAGCTTTCCGGTGCCCGACCACGATTCCACGCTCGTCACGATAGCGACGGACAGCGAGGCGACGCGGTCGACGGTGGCCGTTTATTACCTGCAGCCGCTCGAGCCGCAGAAAACCGTGGGCGACTACCGCAACGAGCTGATCGAGTCGCTGTACAATCAGATGCTCAACGCGCGGCTGCAGGAGATCGCACAGCGCCCAGGCGCTCCGTTCCTCGGCGCCTTCTCGAATCAGGGGCGGCTCATTCGCTCCAAGAACGTGTACGTGCTCACCGCGCTCGTCCC
>JAICLZ010000136.1 GCA_025929535.1 Gemmatimonadaceae bacterium | reverse complement strand
GTCGGAAATCATCATTCACGACGATGAGAACTTCGAGCGGGCGCTCCGGCGCTTCAAGAAGAAGTGCGAGAAGGCCGGGATCCTGTCTGACCTGCGCAAGCATCGGCACTACGAAAAGCCCAGTGAGCGCAGAAAGCGGAAAGTGAATGCCGCCCGGCGCAAGACGCGTCGTCCCCGAATTGCCTGAATGACGTGTCCGAGCTCCTCGCCCGATTGCAGTCCGATCTCAACAGCTCCCGCAAGGCCCGGGACAAGGCCGGCACGCTGCTGCTTGGCACGCTGCTCGCTGATCTGAAGAATCGGCGGATCGAACTGCTGCGCGATCTCACCGATGACGACGTGCGCGAAGTGCTTCGCAAGGGGATCAAGCGGCGCCGGGAGTCGGTCGAAATGTACGAGAAGGGGAGACGCGAGGATCTCGCATCGCGCGAGCGCGACGAAGCCGCCCGCATCGAGCAGTACCTGCCGGCAAACGTGCCGGACGAGGAGATCCGCATGGCCGTGCGAGCGGCCATTGCGGGCGGCGCCGGGACCATCGGCGCGCTCATGGGAACGCTGTTGCCGCAGTTCAAGGGACGGGCCGAAGGTGCCACGATCAATCGCATCGCGCGCGAGGAGCTGGCCGGACAGCGTGACTGAGTGGCGCGGGCCTGGTGTGTGGTACGGGCGCCTCGGTGATCAGCGGTGAATCGCCACGCTCTTGCGGTCCTGGAGTTTCCCGTGGTCCTGACGTTGCTCGCGCAGCGCGCGAGCTCCACGCTCGGCGCAGATCGAGTCGTCGCGCTGGAGCCGCGTACCGACCCCGAATGGATCGCGCAGGAACTGGCGCGGGTCGCCGCGATGCGCGAGCTCGCTCATGCGGACCCGGGTATCCACCCCGAGCCCATCCCCGACGTCCGCGCGCCGCTTGCGCGTCTTCGCGCGGCCGGGTCGGCGTTCAGCGGAGTGGAGCTGGTGGCGATCGCCACGCTGTTGCGCTCCTCACGCGTCATGCACGATACGCTGCTCGATGGCCGCCTCCCCTCGTCAGCGCTCGTGCTCGAGCCACTGGCGCGACGGTTACTCGTGGCGCAGCGCGAGGAGGCCGCTATCGCGCGGGCCATTGATGCCGACGGGAGCGTAAGGGATGAGGCATCGCCCGTGCTCCGCCGCATCCGGCGCGAGCTGCGCGGCGCGGGCGCGGACGTGGTGCGCATGCTGGAGCGGTTCATGGCGCGGCTCGAGCCGCATCATCGCGTCCCCGACATGTCGGTCACGCTGCGCAATGGCCGGTACGTGGTACCCGTGAGGCGGGAAGCACGAGCGGTGGTCGGTGGCATCGTGCACGGTGAGTCGGCAACGCGCGGCACGTTGTTCGTCGAGCCGCCGGCGGCGATCGAGGCGGGGAATCGCATGGAAGAGTTGCAGGCGGATGAGATGCGCGAAGTCGAACGCATTCTCGGCGAGCTCACCGATGCGCTTCGTCCCTTGCGCGATGGGCTCTCCGACGCGCTCGAAGTGCTCATCGTGCTGGATACGCTCTACGCGCGCGCGCGGTTCGCCGATGATTTCCACTGTACGGCGGCGGTCCTCGCATCGCCGGCAGATGGGTTTGTCCTGCGTGAGGCACGGCATCCGCTGCTGCTCGCGGCCGGTGGTACCGTGGTTCCCTTCACGCTCGACCTGACCGGCACCGCGCGCACGCTGCTGCTGTCGGGCCCCAACACCGGCGGGAAGACCGTGCTGCTCAAGGCAGTGGGGCTCATTGCGGTCATGACCCAGGCGGGCATTCCGGTGCCGGTGGGCCCGGAGAGCCGGATCGCCATATTCGATGAGTGCTTCGCCGACATTGGTGACGAGCAGTCCATCGCGGCGAGCCTCTCCACCTTCAGTGCGCACGTGCACAATCTGGGTGACGTGCTGGAACGGGCAACGGCGAATTCGCTCGTGCTGATTGACGAACTCGGGTCGGGTACCGATCCGGCAGAGGGCGCCGCGCTGGGCGGGGCGATTCTCGAGGAGCTCACGCGCCGCGGCACGATCACGGTGGCGACCACGCATCTGGGCACGCTCAAGCTGCTGGCGGTGCAGCAGCCGGGAATCGTCAACGGCTCTCTGCAATTCGACGAGGCGGCGCTGGAGCCGACGTATCGCCTCCGCACGGGCATTCCGGGCCGGTCGTACGGGCTGAGCATCGCTCGCCGCCTGCATCTGCCCGAGCACGTCCTGCAGCGCG
>JAICLZ010000023.1 GCA_025929535.1 Gemmatimonadaceae bacterium | reverse complement strand
CGATCCCGCACAGGCCCGGAGGGAATTGAACCCCCAACCGCCGGTTTTGGAGACCGGTGCTCTACCAATTGAGCTACGGACCTAGAAACACGGACCTGGAAACCGTTCCGAAACCGTTCTACACCGCTTGAGGGTGACCGATGGGAATTGAACCCACAACCCCCGGAGCCACAGTCCGGTGCTCTAACCAATTGAGCTACGGCCACCAGAGCGCCGCCCAAGGTGCGGGCGGCAAGACCGGAATTGTAATCGGCGCCCGATCGCGAATCAACGCCGCACGCTCGTCGCGTGCGCAGCGTCATCTACCTTGCACGTTACTTCGCGCGATCGAGATACTCGCCGGTGTTCGGATTGACGCGGATGCGCTCGCCCGAGCTGATGAACTCCGGCACGTTCACGCTCACACCGTTCTCGAGCTTGGCCGGCTTCGACGACGCGTTCTTCGTCGCCGACTTCATCACCGGTGCCGTTTCCACGATCTCGAGCTCGATCGCGTTCGGCAGATCGATCGCGATGGGACGTCCGTCATAGTATTCGGCGACGATCTTCATCCCCGGCTGCATCCACTGCGCGCCATCGCCAAGCGTCTCCGCGTCCATCTCGAGCTGATCGTAGTTCTCGGTGTTCATGAAGTGGTACGTGTCGCCGCCCTGGTAGAGAAACTCCAGGTTGTGCGTTTCCAGCGACGCCTTCGTGATCGTGTCCGCCGCGCGGAAGCGATGCTCGAAGTTCGAGCCGGAACGGAGATTCTTGAGCTTCGCCTGCACCATCGCGCGCAGATTGCCGGGCGTGTGGTGACGAAACTCGGTGATGCGACACGGATCGCCCTCGAAGACGATTACCATCCCGCGGCGGATTTGCGTTGCCGGAATTGCCATGGTTTATAACAGAGAAATGAAGGCGATCGGCAGGGACGTCGCGGCCGATCGCAGGATGACGCAAAACCTTAGAGCCTTTGAATTTACGACCGCAGTGACAGGCAGTCAACCTCGCCTTCACGCACTCGCTCAAGCACGCGTTTTCGCCCCCTCGTCCAGCATGCCGCGAAGCGTTCCCCACACCGTTCCGGCGACGATCGCCGCTCCGCGCGGATTCGGGTGCACCATGTCCTGCTGATTCAGCGTGTCCACTCCCGCAACACCCTCGAGCAGGAACGGCAGAAAGGTGACGCCGTTCTTCCTCGCGAGATCCGCGTAGACACTCCGGAAGCCCGTGGCGTAGCTGCGCCCCATGTTCGGGAGCGCCTCCATCCCGATGAGCAGAATCTTCGCCTGGGGATGCGTGCGCTTCACGTCGTCGATGATGTGCTGGATGTTCGCGCGCAGCGAATCGATCGGCAATCCGCGCAAGCCATCGTTCGCGCCGGTCTCCAGCACGAACACGTCGAACGGCTGCTTCATGAGCCAGGGCATGCGGTGCACCGCCCCCGACGAGGTCTCACCGCTCACACCGGCATTGACCACCTCGTAATTGAGGCCGAGCGAGTCGAGCCGGCGCTGAATGAGCGCGGGATATGCCTGTTGCGGATCGATCCCGTAGCCTGCGGTCAGGCTCGTTCCAACAAACAGGATGGTTTTCCGCGCATCTTTCGCCGGCGCCCGAGCCACACCGAGGCTCGAATCGCCCGCACCTCGGCCGTTGTCCCGCACCGCCTTCTCCTGCCGCGATCCGTCGCGACTGCATGCCGCCGCGAGAATCGCGAGCGTCGCCCACGTCCACACCACTCCTACTCCCACTCTCGCCGACATGCTCGTTGCCCGTGAGTTGACGAAATCCTTTCCCAGCGGCGACCGGACGATCACCGTCCTGCGCGACGTGAGCTTCACGATCGGAGACGGCGAGTTCGTCGCCATCGTCGGTCCGTCCGGCAGCGGCAAGACCACCCTGCTCGGCCTCCTCGCCGGGCTCGATACCCCGAGCGCAGGATCCGTGCTGCTCGACGATGTGGACCTCGCTCGCCTCAGCGAGGACGCGCGCGCGCGAATGCGCGGTGAGAAAGTTGGGTTCGTGTTTCAGAGCTTTCAACTCATTCCGACGCTCACCGCGCTCGAGAACGTGCGCGTGCCCCTCGACCTGCGCGGCGATGACGGTGCGCTTGCACGCGCCACCGATCTGCTCGCGCGCGTTGGCCTCGCCAATCGCACTCATCACTATCCCGTGCGCCTCTCCGGCGGCGAGCAGCAGCGAGTCGCGATCGCGCGCGCCTTCGTCAACTCGCCGCGTGTGCTCTTCGCCGACGAGCCAACCGGCAATCTCGACCACACGACCGGCATCCGCATCGTCGAGCTGCTCGAGCAGCTGAATCGCGATGCGAGTACGACGGTGATCATCGTGACGCACGACGCCGAGCTCGCCGCGCGTGCCCGGCGAGTCATTCGCCTGAACGATGGGCTGGTGATCGAAGACAGCGTGCGCGCCGCGTGAGAATGCGCGTGACAGGTCGGTGGCGCACCCTTCCCGCGCTCGCCTGGCGCGACACGCGCACGACGCGGCGGCGCCTCGTGCTCTCGATGTCCTCGATCGCGATCGGCGTCGCCGCGCTCGTCGCGGTCGACTCCTACTCGGCCGACGTCGTTCGCTCGATCCACGTGCAGGCGCGATCGCTCCTGGGCGCCGATCTCTCCGTGAGCGCGCGCCGCACGCTTCCTCCTCCCGCGCGCGCCTGGCTCGATTCGCTGCGCGCGCGCGGCGCAGCCGAAGCTCACGTCACGACCTTCTCGTCGATGGCGCTCGGCGGCTCGCTCGCCGGAGGCGGCAAGGGCACGCGCCTCGTGCAGGTGCGTGCGATGGGACCCGGCGCGCCATTCTACGGAAAGATCGAAACATCTCCGCCCGACAAGTGGAAGGAGCTCCAGAGCGGCCCGTACGCCATCGTGGATTCGGCGCTCCTCATCGCGCTCGACGCGAAGATCGGCGACACGCTCTCGCTCGGCTACGCACGCTTCGCGATCATCGCCACCCTTCGCAACGTTCCCGGCGACATCGGGGTCGCGTCGGCGCTCGGCCCGCGCGTCTACATCCCCGATAAGTATCTCGCCGCAACGCAGCTCCTCACCTACGGCAGTCGCGCGGAGTACGAGACCCTCGTTCGTCTCCCAGCCGCGATGGATGCCGATGCGCTCGCGAAGTCGCATCGCCAGCTGTTCGACTCGCTGCAGGTTCGTGCGCGCTCGGTGGCCGACACGGAGCGATCGCTCACCCGCTCGATCGAGCAGCTCGGACGATTTCTCGGCCTGGTGGGGCTCATCGCGCTGCTGCTCGGGGGCACGGGTGTGGCGAGTGCGCTCCGCGCCTACATGGCGGAGAAGATCGATGCGATCGCCGTGCTGCGGTGCCTGGGCGCGAGCGCGAGCCAGGTGGTGTGGATGTTCGTCCTCGAGGCCGCCGGGCTCGGGCTCGCCGGCGCGCTCATGGGCGTTGTGCTCGGCGTGGGCGCGCAGCTCGTGCTTCCGCACGTGCTCGGAAGCTTCATCCCCGTGGACGTGAGCCCGCAGCTCGAGTGGATTCCCGCGTTGAGCGGGCTCGCGCTCGGGACGTGGGTGGGCGTGCTCTTCGCGCTCGGGCCCGTGCTCGGCGTTCGCAACATCGCGCCGCTGCAGGTGCTGCGGCGCGATGATGATAGCGCGCAGGGAGCTGCGCGCTCCGCGTGGCGCGATCCGCCGCGGGTCATCGCCGCGCTGGTGCTCGCCGCGAGCGTCGTTGCGGTGTGCATCGCGCGGGCGGACGGCGCGATCGTGGGACTCTGGATGAGCGCGGGGATCGCGGGGGCCCTCGGCGCGACCTGGGTTGCAGCGATCGTGTGCGCGCGACTGGCGAAGCGTCTCGCTCAGCTGAGATGGTCGTTCATCGTGCGGCACGGCATCACCAACGTCGATCGCCCGGGCAATCAGACGCGCCCCGTCGTGCTTGCGCTCGGATTCGGAGCGTTTCTGCTCGGCACGCTCGCGCTCGTACAGGGAAATCTGCTTCGCCAGCTTTCGTCCGCCGCGAACGCATCGGCCGCGAATCTGGCCTACTTCGATGTGCAGACCGATCAGGCGCGGCCCCTCGACAGCCTGCTCCGATCGCGCGACCTTCCGGTGCTCTCGCAGGTGCCGATCGTACCCATGCGCATCGCCGCGTATCGCAGTCGCAAACCGCCCCTTCCGGCGCGCGGCGAGCGCCGCAGCGACTCGGGCGCACGCGGCGCGGAGGCGAACCGTCCGTCGTGGGCGCTGCGGCGCGAGTATCGCTCGAGCTATCGGGATTCGATTGCGCCGAGTGAAAAGCTCGTGGCGGGAAAGTGGTGGACGAGCGACGGTCCGGACACGGACGGCGTGTACGAGATCTCGGTGGAGCAGAGTCTGGCAGAGGAGCTCGGAGTTGCAGTGGGTGATACGATCACGTGGGACGTGCAGGGGGTTCGCATTCGCACACGGATCACGAGTCTCCGCGAGGTGGAATGGACGCGTTTCGAGCCCAACTTCTTCGTCGTCTTTCAGCCCGCAGCACTGCGAGAGGCACCGCAGACCTACGTGATGCTCACGCGCGTCGACGATGATGCCTCGCGAGCGAGAGTGCAGCGCGATGCCGTGTTGCGCTTCCCGAACGTCTCGACCATCGATCTCACGCTCATCGAGAATGCCGTCGGAAAGATTCTCGATCGGGTCTCGCTCGCGGTGCGGTTCATGGCGCTCTTCAGCGTGGTGACGGGCGTGCTCGTGCTCATCAGCGCGATCGCCGCCTCCAGGCGCCAGCGCGTGCGCGAGAGCGTGCTGCTCAAGACACTCGGCGCGACCCGCCCGCAGATCGTACGCATGCTCTTCACCGAGTACGCATTGCTCGGAGCCATCGGGAGCGTGGCGGGAATCGTGCTTGCAGTGGGAGGAGGCTGGGCCGCGGTGCACTTCATCTTCAAGACGCCATTTGCGGTGACTCCTCTTTCGCTGGCCGCGGTCGCATCCGCGACGATACTGCTCACCGTGGCCACCGGACTCTTTGCCGCCCGTGACGTGTTCTCCGAGACGCCGATGACGGCGCTCCGCGAGGTGTAGCGCCGCGTGCACCAACACCACGCGCACTTCGCTCACCTGGCGCCGACGCTGCTCAGCATGCTCTCGCGCCTCTGGGTGTACGTCACCCTGGGCGCGACGAGCATCATCACGGAGGAGGCTGCGCCGGTGCTCGCCGGATTCGCGGCGCACCAGCATCATCTCGGCGTCGTGCAGGCGGCGGTGGCGTGCGCGCTTGGAAGCTGGGCTGCGGACATCGCGCTCTACGCACTCGGGCGCTGGCGCGCGTTGAAGCTCGCAGCGCGATGGCCGAAGCTCATCAGCCCGATGGAGAAGCTGCTCAAGTCCGTTCGCCGACATCCGTGGCGCGCCTCGATCGCGGTGCGCTACGCGTACGGCGCGCGCGTTCCGCTGCCGATCGCGTGCGGCGCCGCCGAGATCCCGGTGGTGAATTATCTGATCGGGAGCGGCATCAGCTGCTGGAGCTGGAGTGCGCTCTTCACTGCGATCGGCTGGATTTTCGGATCCACGGCCGTGCTCCTCCTCGGCCGCGTGCGCCGGCACGAGGATGTGCTGGCAATCTCGCTGGTGGTGGCGGTATTGCTCATCGTCGGCATCATCGCGTGGCGCAATCGCGAGAAGGTGCCGGTGGAGATCGACACGGGGCTTCTCGCGTTTTCGCGCACGGAGCCGCCGGCACCCGATCATCGCCCCTGACTTGCGGCGTTGGCGTGTAGACAGCTGCGTGCAGCGATAGACTGATCGCGCGTCACCAACGGGGGCGCCGCTCGCGTCCGACCTCTCCCCTTTCGAGAACGATTTCATGCGTCGCACCACTGCCTGGATGTTCATGTTCGTGTGTGTGGCCGTGGCCGGCTGCTCGAAGCCCGAGAGCGGCCACGGCTCCACGACGACAACCGCGCCGGGCGCCATCGCGTTCCCGGATTCGTGGCCCTATCCCAGTGCCGATACCGGTGTCACTGCCGCACACGGAATGGTAGCGACCGACGCGCCGATCGCGACGCACGTGGGTGCCACGGTGTTGCGCAATGGAGGGAATGCGGTCGATGCCGCGATCGCGACCGCGTTCGCGCTCGCGGTCGTGCTTCCAGCGGCCGGCAATCTGGGTGGCGGTGGATTTCTGGTAGTGCACATGGGCGATGGACGCGAGGCGGCGCTCGATTTTCGGGAGAGGGCGCCCGGTACAGCCACGCGCGACATGTACATCGGCGCGAATGGTCATGCCGATGATCGCTCGATCACGGGACCGCTCGCGGCCGGAGTGCCGGGATCCGTTGCTGGCCTGTGGGAGGCGCACGAGCGCTTCGGCTCGCGTCCATGGGCGGAGCTCGTCGCGCCGGCGATCGCGCTTGCCGAGCAGGGATTCGTGGTGGACTCGGATTTCGCGGGAGCGATTCGCGGAGACAGCGCGCGGCTCGCGCACTTCCCTGCCTCCGCTGCGCTCTTTCTGCCACATGGGCGCGTTCCGCTCGCAGGCGATCGCTGGCGCGACCCGGAACTGGCGGCCGTGCTGCGCCGAATCTCGGCGAGCGGACAGAAAGGATTCTACACGGGGCGCACCGCGGAGCTGATCGCGGCGGAGATGCGTCGCGTGCATGGGATCATGACGGAGAAGGATCTCGCGGCGTACCAGGCGAAGTGGCGCGACCCAATCGAGTTCACGTATCGCGGGCACAAGGTCATCTCGATGCCGCCGCCATCATCGGGGGGCCTCACGCTGGCGCTCGTCGCGCACGAGCTCGCGCGCTTCGACGTTCGCGCGGCGCCATGGCACTCGCCGCGCGAGATCAATCGCTTCGCGGAAGCGATGCGTCGGGGCTTCGCGGTTCGCAACGGGCTGCTCGGCGATCCCGACTTCGTCACGATTCCCACGGCGCGGCTGCTCTCGCAGCAGTACGCGGACTCGCTGTCGAAATCCATCGCGGAGGGACACGCAACGCCATCGGCGAGCATTCACGTGGGTGGTGGCGCTACGGCCGAGAAGCAGCAGACCACCCACTTCTCGGTGATGGATGGGCAGGGCGGCGCGGCAGCGCTCACGACCACGCTCAACGGAGGCTTCGGCTCCGCGGTCGTGGTGCCGGGCACGGGGCTCCTCCTCAACGATGAGATGGACGATTTCGCGGCGGAGCCCGGACGCCCCAACATGTTCGGGCTCGTGCAGGGTGAGGCGAACGCGATCGCACCGGGCAAGCGGATGCTCTCCTCGATGACGCCCACCATCGTGCTCGGCGACGACGGCAAGCCGATGCTCGTGACCGGCGCCCAGGGGGGACCGACGATCATCACGACCACCTACCAGATCATGTCGAACGTGATCGATTACGACATGAACATCGGCACGGCGGTGAGCGCACCGCGCCTGCATCATCAGCATCTTCCGGACTCCCTGTACTACGAGCGAGGCGGTCTCACGAAGGCCACCCTCGACTCGCTGACAGCCATGGGCTACGCGACGTCGCCGCAGTCACCAACCGGTGATCTCGGCTACGCCGCATCGATCCTGCGGCGCAACGGAGTCGTACACGGCGCCTCCGACCCACGCGTGCACGGCTCGGCGGAAGGGTATTGACGAAGGGTTCGCGCGATTCCGGCGCCATCCTCTGATCTACGTGCGCGAGCTCGCGGTCTCCAGCTCCACGGTTGCCTTGCGCTCGAGCTTTCCCCACCCCACCACCCGGCCCTTCAGCGCAGCGACTACCGAGCGCACTACCACCCAGTACATCACCTGGCGATACGCGAAGCGCTGCAGGAAGATCAACCACGTGAGCCACTTGTCCTCATCCGGCTCGAGCACGAAGGCCACGATCGAGGCAACCCAATCGATGATGAGGAAGACGGCGTAGTACGTGAGCACCTGCTCCACCGACGTGAGCGCGTACGTCGCACCGTGCGCCTCGCGGATCGCCCACGCGGACCAGAGGCTCAGCACGAACATCAGGTCGGCTATCGGCGAGAGGAACGGATAGATGATCTGGAACACGAGCACGTTCGGCAGCGCGACGAAGCCGAGCGAGCCGTAGCGCGGATGGAAAAACGTGCGGCGGTGCTTCCAGAGACACTGCAGGGTGCCGAACGACCAGCGAAAGCGCTGTTTGGCGAGTCCGCGCAGTGAATCCGGAGCCTCCGTGTAGCCGATCGCTTCATCCGCGTACGCGATCGAGAATCCGCGCCGACGTATCGACAGCGTGAGATCCTGATCCTCGGCGAGCGTGTCCTCGCTGAAGCCTCCGGCCTTCTGCACGAGCGATTTGCGCCATGCGCCAACTGCTCCCGGCACCACGGTGATGCAGTTGAGCAGCGAGAACGCGCGGCGGTCGAGGTTCTGGCTCGTGACGTACTCGATTGCCTGCCAGCGCGTGACGATGTTGACGCGATTGCCGACCTTCGCGTTCCCCGCCACCGCACCGACGCTCGGGTCGTGCAGCGGCTCGACGAGCTCCGCCACCGTGTTCGGCGCGAACAGCGTGTCCGCGTCGAGGCAGATGACGATCTCGCCGCTGGCGTACGCGAGGCCATGATTCAGGGCGCTCGCCTTGCCGCCATTGGCCTTGTGGAAGATGCGCACCTTGGGATGGTCGCCGTACGCGGCGCGCGCGACTTCGTAGGTGTCGTCGGGTGATCCGTCGTCCACGACCACCACTTCGAGCTCGCCCGGATATTCCTGCGCGATGAGCGTTTCTATGGTGCGGACGATGACCTTCTCTTCGCGATACGCCGGCACGATTACGCTCACCGACGGCGCGAAGGTGATGGGTGCATCCCGATTCTGGTGATTCTTCACGCGCTGAATGATCGCGAGCACCGTCATGAACACGAGTCGCGCGAAGCCCAGGAAGATGGCCAGGAAGAATATCCAGTAGAGCAGCCACTGCACCGCGCTGAGCGTGCCCCACCCTATCAGCTCGCCCGCGCGCGCGAGGCGATTCCGAGGCGGCAGCCCGGGCATCGCCTGGTCGCGCGTGAGCCCGATCAGCTGCGACAGCGGAACGAGCGTATCGCCCTTCGCGCGCAGACTGTCGATGAGCGGGCCGAGCGCCGCCACGGTCTGGCTTCGGTCGCCACCGCCGTCGTGCAGCAGCACCACGTTGCCGCGCGTGCGCTGCGCGAGCACCGTGTCGATGATCGTCTGCACTCCCGGCGACTGCCAGTCCTCGGCGTCGATGTGCAGGCCGATGATGAGATAGCCGCGCTCCTTCGCGATCTGCGCCGGCACGAGCTCATCGAGCGTCGTCGGCTCGGCATCGCCGAAGTAGGGAGGGCGGAAGAACGCCGTTCGTCGTCCGAGCACCGCCTCGAAGAGCCGCTCCGTGGCGTCGAGCTCGAGCTTCGTGCGCTTTTCGCTCGTGAAGGCGAGGTTCGGATGCAGGAAGGTGTGATTTCCGATCAGATGTCCTTCGTTCACGATGCGTCTGAGCAGCGGCAGGTGACGCTCCGCGTTCTCGCCGATCAGGAAGAAGGTGGCGCTCACACCGCGCGACTTCAGCGTGTCGAGAATCATCGGCGTCCATCGCCCGTCCGGCCCATCGTCGAAGGTGAGCGAGATCAGGTGCGGATCGTTGCTGCCGTATCGGTTGACGATGTACGGCGTGCCCACCTTGTGGATCACCTCGTTCACGACGAGGTGCGTCACGGGATCGATGCGCACCGTGCGGTTGCCGGAGTCCGGGGATGCGAACAGATCGAGAATCTCCCCGTTCCCTTCCATCTCGGCGTCGTAGCCGGGCGGGATGACGCTCAGAAATGCTGCCGATGAATCGATGCCCGCTTTGCCGATCACGCGCCAGATCGCCGGATCTTCGGAGCCCATGCGCCAGATGCCCATTCCCGCGGTTCCGATCGCCTCTGCGGCCAGCGTCTGGTTGTACGCGGTGATGGCGTCGAGATACCACGCGAGATGATCGGTGGAGTCGCGGTCCGTCCACGTCGCGTAGGGGTTGAGCGTCGTCGAATCGAAGTGCAGCGCCTTCTTGTCCGCCTTGCGCACGGCGGACATGATCTCCTGAAAGGTGAGCTGCTGCCCGTTCGTGGTGCTGTCGCCGTCGTTCCAGTCGTAGCCATACGCGCCGACGATGGGAATGGCCTTCTGCGGGGGCACGAAGCGCAGCATGTGTCGCATGCGCTGTACGAACCACTGTTGGCTCGCGATCGGCCCGGGATCGCCCATCTTTCCGAAGTGCTCGTCGTACAGCATCAGAAAGACGTAGTCGTTCACCTGCCCGAAGCGCGCGAGCTGGTGATCGCTGTCGTTCACGGATGCGGCCTGCGTCACGAGCTTCCCCATGGGTGCGAGCCGTCGTCGCAGATCGGCGACGAAGGAGGCGATCGGCTCGGTGAGCTCCTGCGGCTCCTCCTCGAAGTCGATCGTCACCCCACCCAGACCGTAGAACGAGACGCTGTCGGTGAGCTGCTGGAGCGCGAGCGCGCGCGAGGCGGGCGTGGTGAGCAGATGACGCAGCCCCTCCGGATCCCAGCGCTTGGAGGCCGAATCGAAGTTGCTCACCATCAGAAAGATCTGCGGACGCTTTTTGACGTCCGGCACCGCGCTCGCGATCGTGACACCCACGCGACGATCGATGCGCAACCGAAGCCCGTTGCCGTGGGTGCCGAGCCATGCACACTCGCAGACGACCCAGTCGAGATCGTCCGCGTGATGCAGCAGCGCGTCGAGCGAGTTGTCGTCCCAGGTGACGTAGAAGCCCGCGACGATCGGTGCACCGGGCACGCGCGCCCGTCCCTTGACCTCGCGCCCGCGCACCGGCAGGGAGTTGGCGCGCACGCCGGGCACGCGATTTTTTCGCAGCGTGAAGTAGAGCTGCAGCTTCTTGGACAGGCGCTCGCGCTCGATCTTGCTCGTGGCCAGGCTCGGCGATCGCGCGAAAGGCTCTCCCGTGAGCGGAATCTCGGGAAGGAGCGGCGGGATGATCACCATAGTGAGCGTGATCGCTCCGACAACGGAGGTGATCACTCCAACCAGCACCGCGACGCGTCGCAGCCGACGCCAGCGACGACCGCTTTCGTCGAGAAAGATCGGAGACTTTCGGGAAGCTCGTGTCGACTGATCCACTTAGATCAACTTAGCGGGGTCAAGCGTGGGGGCGAACATGAAGTGGCTCTAAGATGAACAATACCATGCAATTGTGAGTCGCTTTTAACAGCGATTCGCGTTAATGAAGAGACTTTAGCGCCGATAATCAGTGGGAGCGGATGAGAGAGCGCTCGGTCACGACTCTGCTACCCACGACTTCCAAAGAGGATCGGCACATGCGACAGAATTCACGCCACACACGAGTCCAGACGACGATCGAAGCGGAGCTCAGCGGGCGCTCGCTGGGCCGCGCGATGCTCGCGTTGGTCGCGATCGGCGGACTTGCCGCATGCTCCGCCGACCAGCAGCTGCCGAGCGCGCCGGCGCAGAAAGCGTCGTTGCCCGAGGTCGCGCAACACCGTCAGAAGCGCGGCGTCTCGGCGTCGCTCGTGTACGTCTCCGATGCGAGTGGCGTTCAGCAGCTCTGGAAGCTTACGAACGGCGTTACATCGCAGCTCACGTTTTCCGGTGCCGTGGACAAGGACCCGCATAGTGCAGCGGGACACCTCGTCTTCGCATCCTATCGCGACGGCGATGAAGAAATTTATATGGCGAAGAACGATCTCTCCGGTCTCGTGCGCCTCACCACGAGCCGCGGCGAGGATGAGCAGCCGAGGTTGAGCCCCGATGGCTCCCGCATCGCGTTCGTCAGCTATCGCTCCGGCGCGCCGCGCATCTGGACGATGGACTCGACCGGCGCAAACCAGGCTGCGCTCGCAACGGGATCGGAGAGCTACGTTCCCGAGATGGCGCCGTCGTGGAGCCCCGATGGGACGAAGCTCGCCTACACGTCCACACGATCGGGCTCGTCGCAGCTCTTCGTGATCTCCGCGAATGGTGGAACCCCGGTGCAGCTGTCCAACGAAATGAACGGCGCGTTCAACCCGACGTGGAGCGCGGACGGGAGCACGATCTACTTCGTGTCGGTGGTCGGAGCGCCGTCGCTGCGCGCCGTGACGGTTGCGACCGGTGGGACGTCAGACTGGGTATACGACGGTGCCGGCGTGGGGCAGCCCACGTGCTCCACGAGCGGTTGTTTCGCGGTCGAGGGCGCCTACGGCAGCAATGGAGACATCGTGTCGGTCGCGGCGGATGGCTCGCTCACGACGGTTGCCGGCACGGCTGCCAACGAGACCAGCCCGACGGTACTCGTTCAGTAGTCTCGACATGATCACCGCCCCTCATTCGAAAAGCGCCATAGTGACTGCACCGGAAATCTTGTTGACGGATAGACGCGCGGTTCGCGTGCTGCTCGTGGACGACGAGGAGGCGATCCGGATGTCGCTCAGCACCTTCCTCACCCGGTCGGGCTACGAAGTCGAGACCGCGGCCTCCGCCGCGCAGGCGCTCGAGATGCTGGACGGCGGACGCTACTCGCTCATGCTGAGCGACATCCGGATGCCCGGCATGACCGGCGTGGAGCTGGTGCCGCGGGCGCTCGCCTCCAATCCCGATCTCGCGATCGTGATGCTGACGGCCGTGAACGACGCACCCACCGCTACTGAGGCATTGTCGCGAGGTGCGATGGGCTATCTCACCAAGCCCGTGGAGCTCCCCGATCTGCACGAGTCGATTCTCAAGGCGCTACACCGCCGCGAGATGCTCCTGCAGCAGCGGGAGATCGATCACGTCATCCGCGAAGAAGTGACGATGCGCACCGCGGAGATCGAGCGCGAGAAGTCCGCGCTGCGCGATCTCACGATCCAGGTGGCGGAGTCGCTCGTGATCGCGATGGAAGCGAAGAATCCCTACATGCGCGGCCGCTCGATTCGCATCGGCGAGATGTCCGCCGCGATCGCCGATGAGATGCAGCTCGATGTCGACACGGTCGAGGCGGTGCGCCTCGCGGCTCGGCTGATGGATGTGGGCAAGATCGGCATTCGCGAGGAGATCCTCAACAAGCCGGGCCCGCTCACGGCGGACGAGTACGCGCACGTGAAGGAGCACGTCGAGATGGGAGTGAACATTCTCGCGCCCATGAAGCACCTCGGTGCCGTGCTCGACTACGTTCGCGATCATCACGAGCACTTCGATGGCACGGGCTATCCGCGCCAGTGCTCCGGGTCGCAGATCTCGATCGGCGGGCGCATTCTCGCCGCGGCGGACGCCTACGACGCGCTCGTCACGGGGCGCTCGTATCAGGAGCCGCTCGACGCGAACCACACGCTCGACTATCTCGGCGAGCGCGTGGGCACGCTCATCGATCCCGAAGTGTTCGAAGCGCTCGGCGACGTCGTTCGCCGCAAGCGCTCACTCACGTTCATCACCGCGATCCCGAACTGACCTCGAGCCGCCGACTGGCCGACGCGCTCGAGTGGTGCAAGGGGCGCAGCTGGAGCTGGCGAGCGATTCTGCTCGCCTATCTCGCGTACGTGAGCGTGCGCTCGCTGAGCGACTACGAGTACTGGACCATCTTCGCGGGGATTACGCTCGGGGTGCACGAGGCGGGACACATCGTGTTCTCGCTCCTGGGTGAGCTGCTCTGGGTCGCCGGCGGCAGCATCATGCAGGTCGCCGCACCGGTGATCGTCGCCGCGCTTTTTCTTCGCCAGCGCGAATACTTCGGGATCACGGTCGCACTCGCGTGGCTGTCGATGAGCCTGAGCAATCTCGCCACCTACATCGGCGACGCGCGAGCGCAGGACCTCCCTCTCGTGAGCATCGGCAACGGCGATCCGATCCACGATTGGCACTACCTGCTCGGCCACTTCGGGATGCTGGCGCAGGACCACGCCCTCGCGAGGCTCGCGCGACTCCTGTCGGTGGTCGCGCTGCTGTTCGCGATCGGTTGGGGAGCCTGGCTCCTCAACGCGATGCGGCTGTCCGCCGGCACGCCTGCACCGGCGGACGAAGAGCTCGTGCGCGGCTAGGCCAACGCACCGCGCACGAATACTCTAGTGGGTCGGGCCTGAGGTGCGGTTCGTGATCGGCGGCTTGCCGTCCGCCGTTCCGTGATTCTTCCACCAGGCCGGCGATCCAATGAGATTCGGATCGTTCTGCGCCGCAAGCATCGCCGGTGTCACATTCTTGTCGATGTTGCCGGAGCTGCTGACATCGCCCGTCGATGTCGTCGTCGTCGTTTTTGCCGTGTTCGTTTGCTGCGAGGAATCACGACGCGTTGTCGACGAGTCAGGCGCCGTCTTGCTCTGCGCCATTGCCGCACACGGAATGACCGCGAGCGCGCCGACCACCATCCATTTCAGTTCCATCGTCCCCTCCTCTCGTCCATTCTCTCGGGTATCGAGACTCTGTCGCCGACAGTGGCGACTTCATCAAATTGGTGCATAACCCGCACCGATCGACGTCGATGCTCCCAAGAATTTTCTGCTGTGAAAACAGGCGACGAGAACGAACGCGGCAGATGCCGGGCCACTAGAGCAGCGTGCCGCGCAGGATGACGAACGCAACGCTGAAATAAATGATCAGGCCGGTGACGTCCACCAGCGTGGCGACGAATGGAGCCGATGCGCTCGCCGGATCGAAGTTGAGCCGCCGCAGCACGAACGGCAGCATGGAGCCGGCGAGCGAGCCGAACGTCACGACGCCGACGAGAGCAGAGGCAACGGTGAGCGCGACGAGCGTGTGATGCGTGCCATAGTTGTACCAGCCGAACCGTTGCCAGACCATGATGCGGATGAAGCCGATCACTCCGAGAATGAGGCCGAGCACGATGCCGGATGGGAGCTCGCGTGAGGCGACGCGCCACCAGTCGCGCAGCGTCACCTCGCGCAGCGCCATCGCGCGAATGATCAGCGAGGTGGCCTGCGATCCGGAGTTGCCACCCGAGCTGATGATGAGCGGAATGAACAGCGCGAGCACGACCGCCTTGCTGATCTCACCCTCGAAATAGCCCATGGCCGTCGCGGTGAGCATCTCGCCGAGGAACAGCGCGCAGAGCCAGCCCGCGCGCTTCTTGATCATCGAGAGGAGGCTGATCTCCATGTACGGCTCATCGAGCGCCTCCATACCGCCGAACTTCTGCACATCCTCCGTTTGCTCGCGCACGATCGCATCGATCACATCGTCGACGGTGACGATGCCGAGCAGGTGGCCACCCTCGTCGACCACGGGCACCGCGAGGAGATTGTACTTGGAGAGCAGGCGCGCGACGTCCTCGCGATCTGTGGTCGGCTTCACGGACAGCGGAAGGCGTTGCGGTCCGACCTCGAGCACCTTCTGGTTGCGATCGGCGAGCATCAGCTGGCGAAGCGACACCACGTGCACCATGCGCTGCTGCGAGTCGAGCACGTAGATCGTGTAGACGGTCTCCTTGGCGCCGCCAACGCTCACGATGTACTGCAGCGTCTTCTCCACCGACCAGTCGCTCGGAACGGTGACGGCTTCCGTGGTCATGATTCCGCCGGCAACCTCGGGCGGATAGCGCAGCAGGAGCGCGAGCGCCTGCCGGGTGGGCGCATCGAGCGGCTTGGCGAGCCGGTCACGCTCGCTCTGCGAGAGCTCGCGGAAGAGATCTGCCTGCTGGTCGGCGGACATCGCCTCGAGCAGCGGGGCCGCGCTCGCCGCATCGATCTTCTCGAAGATCTCCGCGCGTCCCTCGAGCTCGGGCTCGTCGAACACCTGCACGACGAGATCGAATGGAAGCGCCTTGATGAGCTGGGCCGCGGCGTCGGGCTGCAGGCGGCTCAGCGCCTCTGCCACATCCACGGGCCGCATGGAGGAGAGCATTTCTGCCAGCTCCGCCGGATCGCCGGAGAGGAGATAGAGGAGCTCGGGGGAGTGCGCTTCGATCATCTCAGGCCTCGACGGCTGCGGTGGTTGAGAGCCGGTCGCCGCGCAAAGCGGCCAGCATCCATATCGCCCCGCTCACCACGACTGCGGCGGGAATCACCAGTACGCCTTGCTGTATCGAGCTTCGGTCGGAAATCCAGCCAATCAGCGTGGGCGAGGGAACGTCGCCCAGCAGATGAATGGTGAAGATGCACAACGCCATCGCCGCCGCGCGCATTTCCGGCGGGACCATCGCGATCAGCTTCGAGTTGATCGGCGCGGTGCACGTAAATATGAGAAGCTCCGCCGCGAATAACGTAACCAGATACACGGCCGTATCGGGAGTCGTCAACGCGATCCACGCGAGCGGCGCGGCGAGCACGGTGGTCACCGCCGACAGCCAGAGGTACGCCTCGTCGTATTTCCGGCGGAGCCGGTCCGCGAGCCATCCTCCACCGATCGCGCCGATGAGCCCCGAGATCGCGAGCATGACACCGATCTGATTGTTCGCCACCGTGCTGCTCAACCCGTGCGCGCGCTGCACGAACACGGGCATCCACGCGCCGATGCCGCCCACCGCGAACGTGTACGCGGTGTACCCGAGCACGGTGAGCCGATACTGCGGCTCCCGAAGCAGCTGCGTGTACATCCGGAGCGCCCCCGCCGGCGCGCTCACAGCCATCGCGCTGCTGGCGGGAGCGCGCATGCGGAGCACGAGCCACGCGAGCAGCGTGCCCGGCACACCCGCGACAAAGAATGCTTCGCGCCAGCCCCAGTGTGCATCGACGAAGCCGCCGATGCCGTAGCCGAGCGCGGCGCCCACCGGCGCAGCGGCGAAAAAGATCGCGAAGGCACGGCCGCGCGTCCTCTCCGGAAAATAGTCCGCGAGAATGGCCGGCGCGATCGCCGAGTAGGCGGCTTCGCCGATGCCAACGAGAGACCGCGCGCCGATGAGCTCCGGCATCGTGCGCGCGAGTCCTCCCAGCGCGGTCGCCACGCTCCAGAACAGGATTCCCGCCGCCACCCATCGCGTGCGCTGCGGACGACCCCCAACGGCGCCGAAGAACGGCGCGGCGATGAGATACACCACGAGAAACGCCGTCGAGCCGAGGCCGATGGCGGTGTCGGACGGATTCAGCGACGAGTGCTTGATGCTCTCGGCCACCGCCGGAAAAACGAAGCGGTCGACGTAGTTGAGCAGGTTGATCGAGGTGAGAATCGCGAGCACCGCCCACGCGCCGCGCTGCTCGCCCTCGTGCGTGCCGATCGCCTCAGCCATCTCCTTCCCCGGAATGCGCACCACAATCTGATGCGATGTGTGGACAACCGAAAGCGACCGCGTTGCTGGAGACGCACGAGCCTCGTACACTTAGCGCACTTCGACCATACGAGGCGGATGCACGCACTGTCGTTCACGCTGATCACGCTCGGAGGCGCCCTCCTCGCGGGGCTGGTCGGCGCTCTCACTGGCCTCGGCGGAGGCGTCGTGCTGGTTCCGCTGCTCACGCTGGGACTCGGCGTCGACATTCGATACGCGATCGGCTCATCGCTGGTGTGCGTGATTGCGACATCGTCCGGAGCCGCAGCCGCATTCGTCCGCGAGGGATTCACCAACATTCGCGTGGGGATGTTTCTCGAGATCGCGACGACCGTGGGCGCGCTGCTCGGGACGGTGCTCGCCGCGTACGTGTCGTCGTCGACGCTCGCGGTGATCTTCGGCATCGTGCTCATGTTCTCGGCCGCGCAGTCGTTGCGTCAGCGCGTGGAGCACATCGCCGCCACCGAGCCCGGCTCCCTCGGTGCCAGGCTCCGTCTCGCGTCGACGTACCCGCACGAGGGGAAGATCGTGAGCTATGGTGTGACGCGCGTGCTGGCGGGCTTCGCGATGATGTTCGCAGCCGGAATCCTATCGGCGCTCCTGGGCATCGGCTCGGGCGTGGTGAAGGTGCTCGCGATGGACCGGGCGATGCATCTCCCCTACAAGGTCTCCACGACGACGAGCAACTTCATGATCGGCGTCACGGCGGCCGCGAGCGCCGGCGTCTACCTGCACCGGGGCTACGTCAACCCCGTGCTCGTCATGCCGGTCGTGATCGGCGTGCTTGCCGGAGCGACCCTCGGCGCGCGGCTGCTCGCGCGCGTGCACGTGAAGCCGCTCCGGATGCTCTTCACCGCCATCATGATCGCGCTCGCGATCGAGATGCTCTACCAGGGACTCACGAAACGGATATGAGCGAATCGCCGGCGGGACACACGCACGAGGACTTCGCGCTCGAGCAGCGCCTCGGAACGCTGCTGCGCGGCGGGGTGATCCTCTCGGCCAGCGTGACGCTGATCGGAGGAGTCATGTACCTCGCATCGCACGGAAACGTGCCGGTGAGCTATCACACCTTCACCGGAGAGCCCGCGGGACTGCGCACCGTGGGCGGCGTGATCGCCGGGGTACTGCGGGGCGACAGCATCTCGATCATCCAGTTCGGCGTGCTGCTCCTCATCGCGACGCCCATCGCGCGCGTGCTCTTCTCCGTGATCGGCTTCGCCCGCGAGCGCGACTGGATGTACGTCGCGTGCTCACTGCTCGTGCTCGCGCTGCTCTCGTACGGGTTGGTGCACGGGGGCTAGGCGCTCTCCTGGTTCCTAGTGTCCGTATGCGGCCGTCAGCTGCACGAAGAGCGCGCGGCCGGCCGAGGGCTCGAAGTACTTCCCGGCCGCGGCGTTGATGGCGACGGATGACACGTAGTGCTTGTCGAAGACGTTCTGCAGCCCGATCGTCGGGGCGAGCCACGGCCGCCCGAAGAGCGCCGTCCCGCCCACGCGAAGATTCATCACGAAAAATCCCGCTGCCTTCGTGGTGTTCGGATCGTCCACGAACTGCGAGGACTTCGCCAGTCCCTCGATGGTCGCGAACAGATTGCGGACGTGATAGGTCGCGCTCCCCTGCGCCTGATGCACGGGAACGCCGGGAATGACATTGCCGGCGAAGTTCGCCGTCTCCACCGAGTAGTCGCGGAAGCGAAAGTGGGAGTACGTGTAGGACGCAGCGAGCGTGAAGGCGTTGATGTCGGTGATGAGCTCCGCCTCGATTCCCTCCCGGCGCGTGCGCCCGGCGTTGCGATAGTAGGTGCGCCCTTCACCGCCGGGCACCTCGAAGGCGATCAGCTCGTCGTGCACCTCGGTGTCGAATCCCGCGAAATCGTACTGCACGCGGTCGAAGACGATTCCCTTCATCCCGAGCTCGTAAGTGGTGGACAGCTGCGGCTGCAGATCTGGATTGAAGCCCGCCGAACCGTTCGCCTGATTCCCCAGCTCGGTGGTGGTCGGCGTCTCGAAGGCTCGCGACACGTTCGCGTACACCGAGTGCAGCGGAGACACCTTCGCGACGAGGCCCACCATTGGGCTCCACGCGTGCAGCGTGCGCTGGCCGGAGTCGTCGGGATTGTCGGGCGATATCGGAAAGAAATCGTCGACCTCGAACTTCACGTAATCGGCGCGAAGCCCGGCGCTCAGCGTGTACTTGCCGCCGAACTCCAGCTCGTCGCGCACGTACGGTCCGATGCTGGAGACCTTCTCCTGCTGATCGAGCGTGCGCGCGCCCTGCTCGATGTCGAGCACCGGGCAGGCGTCCGTCGCCGAAGCAACTCCGTTGCAGTTCGCCCAGTTGCGGCGGTGATCGCTCAGCCCCTGCACGTCGAAGCCTACACTGGCGCGATTCGCGAGTCCGAACAGCGTGAGCGGCGCCGTCGCACGCACGCCTCCGCCCCACTGCGCACGGCCGATGCCGACGATCGCGAAGGTGAGCGGATTGTAGAGCGAACGTCCGCCACCGTAGAGCTGCGCGAAGAGCTCGCCCGATCCGAGCAGCGCGTGGCGCGCGGACAATCCGGTCTGCACCATCGACACTTCCTTTCGTGCCTTCTTTCGAATCTGCGCCGGGTCCGCCATCTGCGGCGCGGTGTCCAGCTGCGCCTGCGTGAGCGCACCGGGGTTCTGCGCCGTAGGCTCGTCGATGCCCATCGCCTGCAGCTCGAAGTCGGTGCCTCCGGTACTGAACAGCACGCGCCCATAGCCGTTCGTGAGACGCTGCTCCGAGTATTCCCGATAGTTGTTCGAGGAGGTGTGCCCCACGTTTGCGGAGTAGCTGCCGTTCGTGAACGAGCCGCCGACCACACCGGTGAAGCGCGAAGTCTCGTACGAGCCGCCCTCGCCTCGCAGCTGTGCCGCGAACGCATCGCTCGGCGGATCCGCGCTCCGAATGTCGAGCACGCCGCCGGAGGCGTTGCCATAGAGTGACGAGGCCGTGCCGCGGATCACCTCGATGCGGCCCACGGTCTCGAGATCGAGATAGTCGAGTGGCGTCTGGCCATCGGCGTTCGTGAGCGGCATTCCGTCGCGCAACACGCGGACGCTGCGCACTCCGAACGACGATCGCGAGCCGAAGCCCCGAACCGCGACACGAATGTCCTGCGATGGATTGGTTCGATTGGCGACGACGACACCCGGCAGACCAAAAAACGTCTGGTCCGCGGAGAGGTGCTGCTGCCCCGGGCGCAGGCTGTCCGGACGCACGCTCGTGATCGCGTACGGAAGATCGAGCACGGAACGGCCGACGTCGCGGCTGACGGTCACCACGGGCGCGAGTCGCTGAATCGAGTGCGCCATGGAGTCCTGGCGCTGGCGCGCGGCCGAATCGGCGAAGGTGGTATCGCGCGCACGCGCGGTGGTGTCCTGCGCGTGCACAAGGCCCGGAAACAGAAAGGCGGCGACGAACAGTGGCATGCACACGCGTTTGCGCGATGCGAAGGGCATTGTGAAGGACCGTCCGATTGCGGGGAGCCGTCGCGAGTCTCGCTGGACCCCGAAATCTCGCAACTATCGTCCGTGAGATGCAAATGACCCGCGCTCAGCCGCCGGCTCAGTACGATTCGCGAACGACGGCGAGAGAGTATGGCGGAAGTCGAATCTGGTCTGCGCGCGTTCTCCGGTGCCGGGGAGGATGATCCGGCCGCGGATGACCGTGCTCGCCGTCAGGGATCCAGCGATACTGCGCGCGCGAGAACAGCCATTCGTCGTGCAGCCCGCTGATTACGGCCGCGTTTGGATTGTCCGCGAAGCGTAACCGCACCGTGCGCGATCGCTTCGCATCGCGATTCACGAGCAGGACGCTCCATTTCCCGTCCGGTCGCTTCACCGCGAAGGCCGACAGCAGCGAATCGGGCGCTCCCGCGCTGGTTGGAGACGCGGCGTACATCGCATGCGGGGCGGAGCCGAGCTCGAGCCAGTCGTGCGTGATGAGACGGATGGCGTGAAATGCAGCGACCGGCATTCGAATCGCACGTGTATTCGTTGCGAGAAAGAGCGTGTTGTTTCCCCACGCGTCGCACCGCGGCTCATGGTCGAGATAGGTGGGCTCGTAGCCGTAGAGAAACGCCGTGGCACCTCCCAGCGACAGAAAATGCCCCACCAGGTCCGCATCGTAGAGCGCTCCCTCGATCCCCACCTCCGCTCGGCTCGCGAACGCCGAGTATCCGTATTCGGCGATGACGAACGGAAGCGTGCGTGCAACGCCCTGCTCGTGGAGGCCGCGGAGTGCTTCCGCGAGGCGACCAGGGGCGGATGCGAGCTGCGACGCAGTTGGCGCGCAGACGTCGTCGAAGGGATACCATTCGAAGGAGAGGAAGCCGTACTCGCTCAGTGCCCGGTGACGCTGGAGCACGCCCAGAAATCGTGTCATCCATGGGGCGCCAACCGAGTCTTCCGGCCACGCCATCATGACCCGTGACTCGGGGCTCTGAAAGCTGGGTCCGCCGAGCGTGGCGCGCGGGGCGATGCCATGAAGCGCGCGTGCCCAGCGGAGGTAGAGTGCGGCGTAATCCTCGGGCGTCACGTACTGGCCGTCCGGCTCTTCGCCCAGCTCCACGCGATCGAACGCATAGCCGCGATGGACGAGGTAACGGAGCTCGTTCGCGCCGTCTTCGGGCGTGGAAAAGAGCACCGGCACCGGGATCATCATCGGTTCGTGGCTCGTCAGACCGCTCGCGGCCACGCGATCAAAGCCCGGCTGCTCGAGATCGAGATCGATGTCCGAAGCACGGTGCCATGGATCGGTGGAGCTTGCGTAGATGAGCGACTGGGTCTGTCGCGAGGTGCCGTGTCGAAGGACATCGGTGAGACTCGCTCCGGCGCGCCGGCCCACCCAGAGCTCGCGAATCGCATAGCCGGCGGAATCGCGCGGATCGCGCGCGCCGCCAACGGCCGTGTGCGAGCTCGCGGTGAGAATCAGACGCACGAACCGCGTCGGAACGGCCGAGTCGGCGAGCGAGAGCTGCAGGTCGCCGCCCCGGATTTCGCGGACGTCGCCGCGCGGAAAAGTGATCCATCTGCCGGGAGGGCTCTCGTCGATGTCGCTCACGACGTCGCCGCGCCAGAACTGGACGCGAAAATCGGTGGCGAAGGGATCGGCCCACGCAATCCGAATCGAATTGACGCGCGAGACGGAGCCGAGGTCGACGATGACCCATTGAGGGTGCGGTGTGGGGTCGCTGGCGTCGAGCGCCGGGTCCAGGTAGGGATTGCTCTTCCAGAAGGTCGCGGTATCGCCGTCGTCGATGCGGGAGTAGCCGGTATTGTCGGCCTGGTCGATTGTATTGCCGCGGCGCGGGAGCCGATAGCCGTGCGTGAGGGTAATCGGGGTGCCGGAGACTGAATCGGAGATCCAGTAGCCGCGACTGTGAGCGGAATCGCTCCAGCGGCCTGCGGGGTTCCAGTGCCACGCTTCGACTCCGAGCTCGGTGCGCAGGCGGTAGGTGAGGCGGTCGAGCCCGGCTGAGCGCATCGCCGCTATGTTTGGGGGGGTGTAGATGTCTCGAAGGGTGCCGTGTCCATGTCCGTCGATGCCTGCACCCAGGGCCTGCGCCGGCGAAAAGGTGGCGAGGGGGCGCGATGAATCGACGGAAACCGTGGTCTGGGCGCCTGCCGATACCACGAAGCACGCCAGCAGCGATGCCAGAATCCGTGACATCGCGCACCAAATGTTCCGGAACGAGTGATCCGTTCGCTTCGGCAGAACTCTTGCTCGGTGAGCGCTGTGATGTTGGCGCGAGCGGATCTGTCGGGCCGCATGTAAATAATTGATACTCACCAGCCGGCGGTCATGCGTGATTGCCGTACGCTCTCTCTTCGGAGGCTTTTCCATGCGGGTACGTCTTGTTTTGCCTTTGGCTGCGATCGCGATCGCAGCATGCGGTGGCAGCGACAGCACCGGTCCCAAACCGCCGGCGCACACGGCTGATGTCTCGATCACGAATTCCGGATTCACACCCGAGACACTCAACGTACAGACCAATACGCTCGTGACATGGACCGTGACCGACGGCGGCGATTCGCACGTCCTTCGCTTCACGGGAACGGTACCGTCGGGATCCAATCCGAACAGCAACACCCTCACGCTCGGTCAAACGGCGTCCACGAGCTTCCTGCAGGCGGGCACCTATGACTATGTGGATACGCTGCATACCGAACACACGGGCGCGATCATCGTCCAGTAGGGCAGTTCTTCGGCGGGCGTGCCACACGACTGTCGCTGCGCCGCGTCACCGCCCGAGAAAGTCCTGATACGTCAGGCGCTGATAGGCCTCTCCGGCGCGGACCGCCCGCTCGTCCGCGCCGGGGGTGCGCTGCATGACCTGATGCGTGTTGTAGCTGTAGACCAACCGGCCACGCGCATCCACCCATCCGAAGCCATCGAGATACGAGAAGAATGCGAACGGCTGCACGTCGGCCGCGAGCAGGTTCTTCCCCCACTTGAAGCTCGCGTGCGAACGCCCGAGCTGCGCGAGCAGCGTTGGTGCGACGTCCACCTGCGAGCCGACGACGGTGATCACGGTGTCGCGCACCGCGAGCGCGCCGCCCAGCCAGAGCATCGGGATGTGGTAGAGCTGCGACGCTGATTCGCCCTCGGGCGCCGGGAGTTTGGGAAGCGGGTGCCCGTGATCCGCGATGATGATGACGAGCGTGCTGTCCCACCACGGCTCGTGCGAGGCCTGCGCGATGAAGTTGCCAATGCTGCGATCGGTGTACACGTGCGCGTTGAGAAAGTGCGCCTCCTCGCTCGTGCCGGCGATCGCAGGCGCCATCGGCACATCGTACGGCTCGTGGCTGCTCAACGTGAAGAGCGTGGAGAAGAACGGGCGCGCTGCGGCGCGCGTATCGCTGAGCAGGCGTGCGAGCACGACGTGATCGTGCGCGCCCCACTTCGAGCTCCAGTCCTTCCGGTCGAAGTCCTGTTCGCCGATGATCCGATCGAAGCCGTGCGCCACGAGATACGACTTGAAATCCGCGAACTCGAGCTCGCCTCCGTAGTAGAACGCGGTGTGGTACCCTGCGTGCGCCATGTCGGTGGCCAGCCCGGGCAGCCGCGCCGCGCGCGCCGGTGAGCTCAGAATCGGCGCATTGCTCTGCGCGGGCCACCCGCTCAGAATCGCCGCGAGCCCCTTCGCGCTTCGATTGCCCGATGCGTAGATCGCGTCGAACAGCACACCCGTGTGCGACAGCGAGTCGAAGTGGGTGGTGATGTTCGGCAGACCGCCGAGTCGCTTCACCACTTTCGCGGTGGCACTTTCCCAGATGATGAGAATGACGTTCGGCTTCTGCAGCCGGAGCAGATGTCGCGTAGTGCTGTCAGTCGTGTGCAACAGGCTGTCGACGAGCACCCGGGCTTCGGGCTCCGGAATCGCCGACGCGTAGGGATTGGCAGTGCGATAGTCCCGAAGCGTCAGCGAATGGAGAAAATTCCACGCGACGTTGAGACCCGTCTGATTGGCGAAGTCGCTGTGCGAGAAGTAGGTGCTGCTCGGGTTGAGCGGCGTCCATTGGAGTCCGCCGCGAATGGGGACGAGCAGGAGTACCCCCGTGAGCAGAAGAGGGAGCATCGTGCGAAGCAATCTGCCCCCTGTCGCCTCGGCCACGTGCCTGTCGACGATCCGTCGGTAGCACCACGCGCCCAATGCGACGAGCGCGATCAAGAGCAGGGCGAGGAGCGCAACGGGCGAGGACTCCGCGCTCGCCGCCGCCTCGCGGGGCGTGCGAAGATACGGCAGCAGCGTCGAGTCCACTCGCGATCCCCACTTCGAGAAGAGCTCGAAGTCGACTGTCGCGAGGAGCGCCGCGATGAAGATCGCGACATAGCTGTACCCGCGCAGCACCAGCGCGAGGATGCGCGCGGGGATGACCGGGGCGAACGCGAGGAGGATCACCGGAACGAGCGCGAGGTAGCTCGCCGCCGAGATGTCCATCCGCGCGCCGTGCAGGAGGACCTCGGCGATCGTGCCCGCGCTGAGCGAGGCCGACTCGGCGTGGTGGTACACCAGAAAGGCGACGCGGAGCAGCGAGAAATAGAGGAACCAGAACGCGATGTAGCGAAACAGGAAGCGGAGCTTGGCCAGGGGCTCGCCGTGCGCGCGGCCTGGCGGCATCAGGATCGCGAAATCGCCGGCGGCGGTCATCGCGGCGGGCGAGACGTGTGAATCGGGGGTGGGCAGTCCGGGCACGCCACAATCTACGAAGCGCGCACGAGGCAAAGTACGGACCGCCGCATGGAGGCCAGTGGGCGCCTTGCGAAATAGTACTTTGCGCTATAAAGTACTTGCAACGCCTCCGGAGCCCGTATGACGCACGCCGCCGCCACCGACCGATCGCACTCCGACGCTCCCACACTCGCCGCCTGGGGCTTCGCGGTGTCCCTCGCCACGCTCGGCACCGCGATCCTGTGGAACACCAATATTGGTATCAACTGGGGCGTCTGGATCACCTGTGTCGTGATTGCGTTCTTCGCGGTGCTCCGCGACCGGTACGGCTCCGTGGGCGCGCCGAGCCTGGCCGCGGGCTCGTGGGCAGTCGTGCTCGCCTTCGGCACCGCCGTCACGACGGACGACGCTCGGCTGGCGGTTCTCGTGATCGCCACACTCGTGCTTCTCGCCATCGCGCTCGCCACCGCGGGCGATTCTTCACTCGACGTGCTCCGGCCGCTGGTGGCGCTGCAGGCACCCTTTGCCGCGCTGGCCCTCGTGTTCTCCGGGCTGGCGGCCGAAGCCAACGGCAGCGCTCGCACCGCACGCGCCCCCGCCGTCATGTCGCTCGTGCGCACTACCGCCATCACCGTGCCCATCGTCCTGCTGTTGATCCTCCTCCTGGCCGAGGCCGATCCCATGTTCGCGGCGGCACGTGATGCACTCGAGCACATCGTTCCCGATGACTTCATCGCGCGAACGTTCTTTTTTGCCGTGCTCCTCGGCGTCACTCTGGGCGCGTGCAGTACCGCGCAACGCGGACGGCTCGCCGCGCACGAGCCCACTCGAGCGATCGGCATCGTCCTCGGCGCGCCCGAGCGACGCGTGCTCCTGTCCGCGCTCGCAACGGTCATGTGGCTGTTCGTGTACAGCGCCACGGTCTCGCTGCTGAAGAATCCCGCGGCCGTTGCGGGAAGCGGGATCACGTACGCCGAGTACGTGCACCGCGGCTTCGCCCAGTTATCGGTGGCGGCCACGGTGGTCATCGGAGCGATTCTCGTGACGCGCCGCTCCTGGATTACAGCGGACGTGTGGGCGCGCCCGATCGCGGCCGCGGCAATCGTCGGCGAGTGCGGCATGATCGCCATGGCGTTCATGCGCGTCGTGCGCTACGAACAGGCCTACGGGTACACGACGCTGCGCCTGTACGCACAGGCATACATGATCGTGCTCGCCTGCATGAGCGGGCTTCTGCTGCTGGAGATCGCGAGACGAACGCAGTCCGCTCGCTTCGCGTATCACAGCGCGACCGCCGCGCTCACGATTCTCGCCGCGTGCGTGTTCTTCAACACCGATGCGTGGATCGTCCGTGAGAACGTGGAGCGCTACGCCGCCACCGGATCGCTGGATACCAGATATCTCGTCTTCGACCTCTCCGCGGACGCGACGCCTGCACTCGTCGAAAGCGTCCGTCGCCTTCACGAGCCCGAGCGCAGCGATGTAATTCGAATGCTGCGCGATCGGAAGGAAACGCACGGCCGCGACCGAAGTCACGGTTGGTACTCGTGGAACTATCGCGCCAGACAGAGTGCGCGCGCCGCACGGGCGCTGCGTGGCAACAGCCCCCTGTGAGGCGGCATTCCGTTCGTACTACTCCGGCACGCTGACCGACGCCGGGCGCGCTTCGGATTCGGAATCTCCGGATGTGGAGAGCTCATTGGCGAGCGGCCGCTCGCGCAGCATCAGCCAGCCCATGAACGCCGCGGCGCACGACGCGAGCAGCACCCCGATCTTCGCGGCATCGAGCAGCACCTCGTCGGTGAACGCCAGCGCTCCGATGAACAGGGACATCGTGAACCCGATGCCGCCGAGCCAGCTCACGCCCCGAAGCATGCGCCAGCTCACGCCGTCCGGCAGCGTCGCGATCCGCATGCGCACGGCCAGCCATGCCGCGAGCGAGATGCCGAGCGGCTTGCCGAGCACGAGACCGACGACGATCCCGGCGAGCACCGTCGCGGAGGGTCCGCTCGATACCGCGCCGCCGATCCGGACACCCGCATTCGCGAGCGCGAAGAGCGGAACGACGAGGAACGCGACCGGCGTGCCGAGCGCGTGCTCGAGCTTCTCCAGCAGCGAGCTCTCGGCGTCCGGCGCACTCGCGGGAATGGTGAGTGCGAGCAGCACGCCGGCGATCGTGGCATGGATGCCGGACGAGAGGACTGCAACCCAGAGCACTACCCCCGCGAGGACATAGGGAGCCGGATGCCGCACGCCGGCTCGATTGAGGAGCACGAGCACGATCACGAGAGCCGCGACCACGCCCAGGCTCGCCCACGCAATGGATGCCGTATAGAAGATGGCGATCACGAGCACCGCCCCGATGTCATCGACGATCGCGACAGCCGCGAGAAAGACCTTGAGCGAGACCGGAACGCGCGGTCCGAGCAGCGCGGCAATGCCGAGCGCGAAGGCGATATCGGTGGCCATGGGAATTCCCCACCCTCTCGCACCGATGCCGCCGCCGTTCAGCGCGGCATAGAGGAGCGCCGGGACGATCATTCCGCCCGCGGCGGCGGCGATCGGGAGCGCCGACTTTCGTAGCGATGCGAGCTCGCCACAGCGCATCTCGCGCTTGATCTCGAGCCCGACGAGAAGGAAGAACAGCGCCATGAGGCAGTCGTTGATCCACTGGTGCACGGTGAGATCGAAGCGAATGGGGCCCGAGCCAAGGGGGAGTGCGTGGTGAAGCAGCGACACGTACGCGGGCTGCCATGGGGAGTTGGCCCACGCGAGCGCGCACGCCGTGGACGCGAGCAGGACCACGCCGCTCGCCGCCTCACTACCGGCGAATCGCTGAAATGGCTCGAGAATTCGCATGGACACACTCACCTCGGGAGGACTCTTTCCAGCGGCGCCGATGAAACATTGCGAATCCGGCGTGTGAACGGCGGCTAAATGCCCGCGCTCCACATGTCACTCCGCCACGCGATAGATGGTCGTCGCAACATGCATCACGTTCTTCGGCACGAAACGGTAGTCGCCAGGGCCCGACGCGTTGAGAATGCGTGAGTTCGTGTTTCTGAGCTCGACCGCACACACTCTCTTCCGGACGGTATGCATGTTCTCACCACGTTCGATGGCTCGAGTGCTCCTCCCCGCGTGCGCGTTCGGTGCGAGCACACTTCTCGGCGCCTGCAGTGACAGCAACGGGCCCGGCAATGGTTCCGGCACCAATCTCTCGATAGCCGTCGCGACGCTCACCGCCGGCGCTGCGGGACGAACCGCGGTTTCCCTCGAGCGCCACGTCACGACGCCCGGCGGCACGCACACGCTCGTTCTCACCAGCGCCGAGCTTTCCCTCTCGCGCCTCGAGCTCGCGACGGTCGATTCGGCCGGCTGTGCCGACGATGATCATCCGGAGCACGATGATGATCGCTGCCACGAGCTCGAGACCGGGCCCATGCTCGTCGATCTTCCCACCGACAACTCCGTGATCTCCGTGCTCTCGCTCCAGCTGCCCGCCGGCACCTACCGGGCGCTCGAGGCGAAGATCCGCCCGGTGCGCCCGGACGACAGTGGCGGGAGCGTCTTCCTCACCGCACATCCCGAGCTCGCGAACGCCAGCGTGCGCGTGGAAGGCACCTTCGATGGAAGGCCATTCACGTACACCGGCTCGCCGAACGCGTCGCTCGAGCTGCGCTTCGATCCGCCGATCACGGTCGGCAGCACCGCGACCTCGGTAACGGTTCACGTGAGCATCGATCGCTGGTTCACGGATGGCGGTGGCAACCTGATCGATCCGGCAACCGCCAACATGGGCGGAGCCAACGAGCAACTCGTGCGCGACAACGTGCGCCGCTCGTTCCACGCATTCGAGGATGACGAGCACCACGGCGATGATGGCCACGGCAACGATGGCTTCGACGATGGGCCCGGGCATGATGGAGGCGGTGACGATCACGGCGGCGACGGCCGCGTGCTTCGCTAGCGCCTCAGCGGACCTCCATCAGCAATGCGCGCGGCTGCTCATCACACGATGGGCAGCCGCAGCAGCGCCTCGCATCCCTCCCGGTCACCGCGATTCTCGAGCGTGAGCGTGCCGCCGTGCGCCTCGGCGATCTGCCTGCTCAGCGCCAGCCCGATGCCGGATCCCTGAGGCTTGGTGGTGAAGAATGGAACGAAGAGGTTCGAGCTGTCCGCGATTCCATACCCCTCATCGCGTACCCAGAGATGCAGCCAGGCGCCACATTGCTCCCACCCGACGGACACATCCCCTCCGGTCTCGAGCGACGCGTCCGCCGCGTTGCGCACGAGGTTGATGAGCAGCTGATCCAGCTGGTCGCTGTCGCCGACCACGCGGATCTCCTGCGCCTCCTGCACGTCCACATGCATCCGCGTCTCGAGCTTCGCCGTTCGGCTCACCCAGGTGGACACATCCACCGTGGCGTGTCGCGGGCCCGGAAGCCGCGCGAGCACGGCATAGGAGGTCATGAAGCGGCTCAGCGAGCCCGCGCGATTCGAGATGACCGAGAGCCCCTGCCGCACGTCGTCCTCCGACTCCGTGTCGCGGCGCGGCAGATCCATGAGCGACTGCAGGCTCTCCGCGATCGACTTGATCGGCGCGAGGGAGTTGTTGATCTCGTGGCCGAGCACGCGAATGATCCGCTGCCACGCCAGGCGCTCCTCATCGCGGAGTGCCTTGCTCAGATCGGACAATACGACCAGCTGGTGCGGCTGGCCACTCTGGCGGAAGGTCGTGCGACGCAGCTGCCATCGTCCGGCACCTCCGGGGAACATCGTGTCGAGCGTTCGCGTGTCATCTCCGCTGAGGCACTCTTCGAGGCCCAGCTCCGCGCCGGTGCGGCCGAGGAGTCGCTCGCCGGGTTGTGCGAGCAGCCGCTCGCCCGCTCGATTGAGCAGTCGCAATCGGTGCGTCCCGTCGAAGGTGAAGATCGCGACGTCGATCTCCTCCATCACCGTGCGCAGCAGCGACGTCGCCTCGAGAGAGCTCAGTCGCTGCGAGCGCAGGGTCGCCGCGAGCATGTTCACCTCGAGCAGCGCGAGGCCGAGCGCGTCGCTGTCCCGCGCGCCCCGCGCGCGCGTGGAGAAATCTCCCTCGCGCAGGGCAGCGAGCATGTTCGAGATCGTCTGCAGTGGGCGAACCACACGCTCGCGCGTCGCGAGCGCGAAGGAAAGCCAGCACAGCACGACGAATAGCGTCAGCGTCCAGCGAATTTTTCCGTCGTAGTCGCCGAACCAGAGGAGCAGGATCGCGGTGAGACTTCCCGCTCCGCCGGCCAGCAGCGCGAATGCGAAGACGCGCGACTCGTGCGTGAATCGCTCGCGGTGCCGTGCGTGATCAGAGGCCATGCGCGGCCAGGCGGCGATAGAGCGCGCTGCGGCTGATTCCGAGCGCCTTCGCGGCGTGACTCACATTTCCATCGTAGCGCGACAGCGCTTTCTGTATCAGCACCCGCTCCGCCTCCTCGAGCGTCACCTCCTCGCCCTTCGCACTCGGCGCCGCTCCCGCGCGCAGTGCCAGATCGAGCGCGCGCACCTGCTCTCCCTGCGCCAGGAGCACCGCGCGCTCGACCACGTGATCGAGCTCGCGGATGTTGCCGGGCCACGGATGCTCGAGCAGCGCCTGCACGGCCGCGTTGTCGAAGGAGGCCAGCGGCTTGCCGTAGCGCGTGGCGTGCTTGCGCAGAAAGAAGTTCGCCAGCGGTGCCACATCGTCGCGACGCTCGCGCAGCGGTGGAAGCTGGATCTCGATCGTGTTGAGACGAAAGAGGAGGTCCTCGCGAAAGCGGCCCGCCTCCACTTCGGCATGCAGGTCGACGTTGGTGGCGGCGAGCACGCGCACGTTCACCTGGCGAGGCCGCGAGTCGCCGACCCGCTCGACCTCGCCCGACTGAAGTACGCGCAGGAGCTTCGACTGCTGGTGCAGCGGAAGATTTCCGATCTCGTCGAGAAAGAGCGTACCGCGATCGGCCAGCTCGAAGCGCCCCATCCGGTCGCTCTTCGCGTCCGTGAACGAGCCCTTGACGTGGCCGAAGAGCTCACTCTCGAACACACCTTCGGAGAGCCCGCCCATGTTCACCGCGACGAAGGCGTGGTTGCGCCGTGGCGAGATCGCGTGCAGCCAGCGCGCGGCGAGCTCCTTCCCCGTGCCGTGCTCGCCCCCGATGAGCACATTCGCATCGGACGGCCCCACGCGCGACATGAGCTCGAGCACCGGGCGCATGCGCGGCGAGTCCGCGATGATCTCGGGCGCGCCCTCGCCGCGAAGAATCTCGTTCTCGCCCTCGAGCCGCTGCGAGCGGCGTAGCGCGCGCGAGAGCTCGAGCTGCGAGTTCACTGTCGTGAGCAGCCGCGAGTTGTCCCACGGCTTCTCGATGTAATCCCACGCGCCGCGGCGCATCGCTTCCACCGCGCTGTCCACGCTCCCCCACGCGGTCATGACGATGACCGCCATCGTGTGGTCCGCCGCCTGCAGCCGCGGCAAAATGTCGAGTCCCTCCATGCCGGAGGTGGTGTCGCGGGAATAGTTGAGATCCATGAGCACGGCGTCGAGCGCGCGCGTTTCCACGGCCGACAGAATCTCCGAGACCGAGCGCGCCGTCACGATCTCGAACCCGCGGCCCTTCAGCATCAGGCGCAGCGCCTCGAGCACGTCGGACTGATCGTCCGCAATGAGAATGCGCGGCGGACGATCCTTGCCGCCGTCACCATTGGTTGCGATCACGAAGCCTCACCCCCTGAGCGCCGAACGCGGACGCTGTCGATGCCCGCACACGCGGTGCACGCCACGCGACTACTCCTCCCGCAACGTGATGATCGGGTCGAGCCGGGTCGCGCGGCGAGCCGGAATGTAGCACGCCGAAAGCGCGACTGCCGCGAGAAGGAGTGACACGCTGAACAGCGTGAGCGGATCCGTGGGCGCCACGTTGTAGAGCATCCCCGCCACGACACGCGACAACGCGAAGGCGCCGAACAGCCCGATGGCGATCCCGATGGCCGCGAGCGTAGCCCCGTGCGACAAGACGAGCTGCAGCACTTGGCGCGGATGCGCGCCGAGCGCGAGGCGCACGGCGAGCTCGCGCGTGCGCTGCGTGACCATCGCCGACATGACGCCAAAGATCCCGACCGCCGAAAGCGCGAGCGCCATCATCGCGAAGGTGCCGAGCAGCGATGCGCTGAAGCGCTGGCGCGCGAGCGAGCCCTCGAGAACCGTTCGCATCGGGCGAATGATTCCGAGTGTTTGATCGGGATCCAGTGCCGTGAGCTCGCGGAGCAGCGCCGCGGGAACGTTGGTCGCGTTGTCACGAGTGCGCACCAGCAGTGTCAATCCGGGGTACGCCGCCTGATGATGGGGCAGGTATATCGCCGGCGCCGGCTCCTCGTCCAGCGCGGTGCGACGGACATCGCCCACGACCCCCACGATTTCGCGGAGCGAGTCGCTATCATAGCCCACGGAGATCCGCTTGCCGACTGCGCTCTGTCCCGGCCAGTACTTTTTTGCCAAGGCCTCGTTCACGATCACGACGAGCGGAATCGAGTCTTCCTGCGCAGCGAAAAGTCGCCCGGTCTCGAGCGGGATCTTCATCACCGAGAAAAAGCTCGGCGTCACCACGTCGAGCATTTCCCCGTGGGCAGCGGGGATTCCGTCGCCGCGCGGCTCTCCTTCGAGCACGAGGCTGATCGTCATGTTGTTGCCGCTCAGCGGCAGAATGCTCACCGCGGCAGCATCGATCACTCCGGGAATGGTGCGCATCTTGTCCAACACGAGATCGTAGAAAGCGGTCTGCTGGGCATCCGTGCTGTATTTCGATTCCGGCAACGACGTTTCCGCAGTCAACACATTCGTGGAATCGAAACCCGGATCGACCTTCTGCAGACGCAACAAAGTGGCGCTCAACAGTCCCGCACCAGCGAGCAGCATCAGCGAGAGCGCCACTTCCGTGATCACGAGCGCCGACCGCGTGCGGTTGCCTCCTGCCGCGCCGGTCACCGAGCGGCCTCCTTCCTTGAGCGTTCCATTGAGGTCCGAGGAGCTCAGCTGGATTGCCGGCATGAAGCCGAAGAGCAAGCCCGTTCCGATCGTGGTGATCGTGGTGAAGGCCAACACGCGCCAATCGAGTGTGACGTCATGCACGCGAGGAAGGGCGGTGGGGGCGAGCCTGAGCAGCAGATCGGTGCCCCACACCGCGAGCAGCAGTCCGGCGATCCCTCCAACAGCTGCGAGCAATACGCTCTCCGTCAACACCTGCTGGAGGATCACGAACCGGCTCGCACCGATCGCCGTGCGCACCGCAACCTCTTTGGACCGAAGCGTCGCGCGGGCGAGCATCAGATTCGCCACATTGGCGCAGGCGATGAGCAGCAGGCAACAGACCGCCCCCGTTAGTAGAAGGAGCGAGTTCCGCGATCCGGTGACGATGCTCTCCTGCAGATCCTTCACTCCGCTGAGGCGGTCGCGATTCGTCCCCGGATACAGTTGCGCCAATCGCACGCTGATCGCGTGGAGCTCTGCGCCTGCCTCGGTCAATGACACGCCCCGCTTGAGCCTCCCCACCCCACGCAGGTAGTGCGAGCCGCGCGAATTCGCAAAGGTTGAGTCACCCGCCAGTGTCAGCGGCACCCACACATCGACATCCGGAGCGCCGTCAACTGGATAGCTGAAGCCCTTGGGCATCACGCCGATCACGGTGTACTCCCGTGCGTCGATGCGAGCCTTGCGATCGATGATTTTCGGTTCGCCATTGAACAACCGCTGCCACACGCCGTAGCTGATCACGACCACGTCGCCACGCTTCGGAAGCTCCTCTTCGAGCGAAGGGGCGCGTCCGAGCACCGGACTGACGCCAAGCACTCGAAACAGATTGGACGAGATGGCCGCGCCGCGCAGCTGAATTGCAGACTCGTTGTTGCGCAGGGTGTATGATTGGTCGGTATACACCGCCAGATCAGCGCGCGTCGACTGCGAGCGCAGGTCTACGAAATCCGGCGCGGAGAGTGGCCCGCGCTCGATCTTGCCCCGACTCGTGCCATAGGCGAACAGCCGCTCCGAATCCGGAAACGGCAACGGCTTGAGCAGCACTCCGTTCACGACGCTGAAGATCGCCGCGCTCGCACCGATGCCGAGCGCCAGGCACACGACGGCGAGCACGGTGAAGCCCGGGCGCGAGATGAGCATGCGCGCCGCGAAGCGCAGATCGCGAACGAAGGCCTCCACTGGTCAGCTCACCTCGAAGCCCGACTCGCGCAGCTGCGCTTCATCGCGCGCGGCCTGCTCCTGGTTGAGATCCTCGACGATCAGTCCGTCGAACAGATGGATCGAGCGGTCGGCATGGCGGGCGTAGCGGGGATCGTGCGTGACCATGATGATCGTGGCGCCCTGCCGGTGGAGATCGCGCAGCAGCTCCATCACCGCCTCGCCGTTCGTGGAATCGAGGTTTCCCGTGGGCTCGTCAGCGAGGAGAATGAGCGGCTCGCCCGCGACCGCGCGCGCAACGGCCACGCGCTGCTGCTGACCGCCCGAGAGCTGCGAGGGATAGTGCTTCATGCGATGCGACATCCCGACCTTCTCGAGCGCGTCGTGCACGCGCTTCTTGCGCTCGCTCCCTTCCATGCCGCGATAGGTGAGCGGCAGCTCGACGTTCTCGTACACGGTCAGATCGCCGATGAGGTTGAACGCCTGGAAGATGAATCCGATCTGCCGGTTCCTCACCCGCGCGCGCTCGGCCGCGCTGAGCTTTCCGACCGGCTCGCCGTCGAGCAGGTAGGTGCCGTCGGTGGGCGTGTCGAGCAGTCCCAGAATGGAGAGGAGCGTGGTCTTGCCGCACCCCGACGGGCCCGCGATCGCGAGATAGCCGCCGCGCTTCACCTCGAGATGGATGCCCGAGAGCGCGTGCGTCTCCACCTCGTCCGTGTAGTAGACCTTCGTGATCCCGTCGAGGCGCAGCAGCGGAGAATCGAGCGTGGTCGTGCCCGTCGTGAAGGGCTGAGAAGAGGTCATTGTGATCGCGTGTGAGAGGACGGAGCAAACTGGAAATGGGGATTGAGCTGCATCATTGCACGCGCACTTTCTCGTGCGAGTCCATGGCTGACATGTCGGAGATGATCACGCGATCGTGCACGTTGAGCCCCTGCTTGATCTCGATCGTGTTCACGGAGCTGCGGCCGAGCTTCACGTTCACGCGCGTGGCCTCCTTGCCATCCGGGGACAGCCGGAACATTCCAACCGTGCTCTCGGCCTGTCCGTACGACGGACGTCCCACGTAGAGCACGTCCTTCAGCCGCTCGATCTCGATCGTGCCATCCACGGAGAGATCGGGCCGCGCGCCCGGCACGGAGCCGTCGAGCGCCACCTCGACGCCGACCGTGCCGTTCTGCGACGAGGGGTCCACACGAAATACGTGACCGGGGATGATCCCGTTTCGCGTGTCGATCTGCGCGGGCTGGCTGATCTGGATGTCCTTCGCCTGCGTCTCGGGGATGCGCAGCACGGCCTTGAGCTTCCCGGGCTGGGCGACCTTCGCCAGCAACGTTCCGGGCTGCAGCCACTGGCCCGGCTGCAGATCCATGTCCTGCACGACACCGTCGGCGCCGGCGAGGACCTTCATGGACTGCACACGCCCTTCCTGGTAGCGCACGATGTCGCGCAGCTTCGCCACCTGCTCGCGCTGAAGGGCGATCTGCTGCTTGATGTTGTCCGACATGACGTTCAGTCGCTGCTGCTCGATGCGCATGCGTGTCTCGAGCTCGGCATCCTTGTCGTGGGCCTTGCCGACGTCGTTCTTGGAGAGCAGCGTATCGAGGCCCGCGGCGACCTCGGCGTTCCGCTTCGCCTCATTGTAGTCCGAGCGCGTGGTTGCGACGACGCCCTCCTGATTGAGGAGCTGCGTCTGCAGGTTCGTCTGCAGCGTGACCAGCGCCGCTTCCGCGCCGTTCAACTGCTGCTCCGCCGTGAGCGCCTCGAGCTGCACGTCCGGATTGGAGAGCTCGACGAGCACCGTGCTCGCCGTGACGGGGGCACCGGGCCGCACGAGCACGCGCTCGACGCGACCAGCCGTGACCGTCGAGACGAACTGGATCCGCTCGGGCTGGAGAGTGCCCGGACCTCGCACCTGCCGCACCATCTCGCCGCGGCGCACGGTGTCGATCCAGAGCGAACCGCGCTCGACCGTGGGCGGTGCGGCTTCGAGGCGGCTGAGGGCGACGGTGACGGCGACCAAAGCGACGATGGCCGCACCGATGAAAACGACTCGCTTCCCTTTTTTCGGAGGCTCGCGCTTGATGTCCAAGGTGGCTCTCGACGACGGTGATGTGAGCGACAGGCGCGATGAAGCGCACCTGTATCAGGATCGCCTAATGGAATGATCGTGCCAATGCTGATGATCGTGCAACTTCAGCTATGGCAGGTACTTAGAGAATCGGGCTCAGTGTGCGGCCACGCCGGACGCGTCCGGAATCGAGAAAATGCGTCCCATTTTCGAACACTCTGTCGGTCGCGGGATTTTCGGGAAACAGTTGGCGCAACCAGCGATGGCGAGTGTACATTGAGCGCCCCGGATACATCTCTCAACCCGTCAGCTGCGGCAGGCCGTTTCGATGCATCACGAGGAGGTTCCCGACCTGGAACTGCTAAAGGCCGACATCGCGTCGCGCCTGCGCCCCGCCTGCGCGCACTTCTCCGAGCGCGACTTCGCGGAGCTCGTCCATCAGATCGCCTCGATAGAGCTCAAGTATGCACGCAACCCGCTGAACACTGCCGTGGAGGGGCCCTGAGAGTGATTCTTGCAACGGCGAGTATGCTCTCCGGCTCAGTCGGGTAACGGGCATTGTCCAACCAGTTCAGGCACGACGTCCAGTTCTACGAGCGCGACAGCTTTCTTGTATCTGCCCTGGGTGATCACTTCGCCAGCGGTCTCCGCTCCCGGCAGCGCTGCGTCGCGATCGCAACCCAGCGACACCGCATTGCGCTCGCACGGGCCCTGACGAAGCGCGGCGTCGACGTTCCCCGCGCGCGCGGCGGCAACCAGCTGCGGATGCTCGACGCCGACAGCGTTCTCGCGTCTTTCATGATCGGCGATTCCGTCGAAGAGTCGCTCTTTCGCGAAGTCATGGAGCCGGTGTTCGCGGAGATGTCGCACGACCCGCAACTACCCATTCGCGCATTCGGCGAGATGGTCAACCTGCTCTGGCTGCGCGGGAATCACAGCGCCGCACTGGAGCTCGAGACGCTCTGGAACGAGATGGGCGCCAAGTGGAAGATCGAGCTGCTCTGCGCATACGCGATGCCCAACTTCGCGCACTCGGCGGATGCGGAGCACTTCGAGGAGATCTGCGGGCAGCACTCGCACGTCGCACCCGCGGAGAGCTACCTCCGCTCCGGCGAGTCCGAACGACTTCTCGAGATCGCGCGGCTGCAGCAGCGCGCGCAGGCGCTCGAGCACGAAGCGGCGCAGCGCGTGGCGCTCGAGGTCGAGCTTCGCAAGGCACTCGGCGAGCAGCAGCGCGCGCTCGTGGCCGAGCGCGCCGCGCGGGCCGAGGCCGAGTCGGCGAGCCTCGCCAAGAACCAGTTTCTCGCGGTCATGAGCCACGAGCTTCGCACGCCGCTCAACGCGATCGCCGGTCACACGCAGCTGCTCGAGATGGGGCTGCACGGACCAGTGACGAGTGCGCAGCGCGAGGCGCTAAACCGCATCGATCGCAGCCAGCGACGCCTGCTCACGCTCGTCAACGACGTGCTCAGCCTCGTTCGCGTCGAGAGCGGTCGCGCGGAATACTCGCTGGAAAGCGTGGACGTGTACTCCGTCATTCGCGCGATGGTCGCGCTGGTGGGGCCGCTCCTCGCATCGGCGCGGCTGCGCTGCGAGATCGGCGAAGCAGCGTCGAATTCCGCAACGCCGCTCCTCGTGCGAGCCGATCGCGAGCGCCTTCAGCAGATCCTGCTCAACCTGCTGACCAATGCGATCAAGTTCACCCCCGCCGGTGGAACGCTCGCCGTGAGCGCCGAACCGCTGCACGCCGCATCGCTGGCCAGAATCGAGATTTGCGACAACGGGATCGGCATTCCGGCGGAGCGGCTCGATGCGGTGTTCGAGCCTTTCGTTCAACTCGCGTCAAAGCTCTCCAGCAGGCGGGACGGCATCGGGCTCGGCCTCACCATCAGCCGCGAATTCGCACGTGGAATGGGCGGCGACCTTACCGTGGCACGCGAACGTGCAGAGGGGGCCGCGTTCATTCTGACGCTCCCTCTCGCGTAGCCTACTGCTCCTTCCCGTCGCCGACGTTCTTCCGCAGGCTCTCCACGAACACGCGCACATCCGGTGGCGCAGAGTCGCCACTGGTGGCCAACAGCTCGGCGACGCTCTTCGCGTTGCCGCCGTTCGGAAGCCCCGACGATCCGCCGTACACAGCCTTGTTCGCGTCGTAGTCGCTCTCCCACTTCGTTCCGGACAGACTGATTCCGGCGAAGAGCCCCTTCGTCTTCGAGTACGAGTAGATCTCGGCTTTCGCCTTGTAGTCGGTCTCCGCCGACACATTCCTGCCCACCGGCCCCGCTGCAACCGATGCGCCGGCACCGATGTCGAAGGTCGACGACGCGAGCCGCTGCGCATCCTTGTTCACGAACACCAGCACGACATCGGCCGACTGTCCGCCGATCTGGAAGCCGAAGCTTCCGCCCTTCAGGCCGACGAACACCGGCGCGCTCCATCCGTTCGCCGTGCGGCAGCTCGCAACGCCGAAGCCGAATCGTCCGCCCACGCCGAGCCCTGCCTGGACGACACCGGGTACCACCGCGATGCACGTCGCCGCATCGAGCAGGGATTTCGGCGGCGAGCGATCGGGCACCGACACGAGCTCACTCAGCACCTCGCTCGCGCGCTGTGCGCGTTTGCTGAACTTGTCATCACCCTTGTCCTGCGCGCGAGCGGAGGTGGTAGCGAGCTGCGATGCGAGCGCGATGGCGGCGAGCACGCTCGCAATGCGCAAAGAAGATCTGTTCATGAAGGCCTCGTGAATGAGCACTTGCCAGCCGGTTCAACGACATGAGGTGGTGGAGCTCGTAAAGCTGGCGCAATGGTCGTTCCAGCCGCCGGACTGAGCGTCGTTCACCCTCGACACGCAATGGCGATGGCTGGGATCATGCATTCGTCATCCGGTGCAAACACAACTGCGGAGGTCGGAATGAGATGCAATGTATCCGCGCGGGACCTGGCAACGTGCGTACGGCCGAGCGGCGCGTTGAGGCGCTCAGTCGCGGGAGCCGCCCTGGCCCTGCTGTCGGCCACGGCAATCGGGGCGTGCGCGTCCGGCCATACGCATCGCGGCGAAGACCAGCAGATCATCGTACACCTGACGAATGATCTGGCTCCGCCCTCCGATGTGACGGTGTACGCCGTCACTCAGGACGGAACACGGAGGCTGCTCGGGGATGTTCCGCCGAACAAGGATCGGGTGTTGAAGGTGCCGACGGACATCTATCACGGATCGAGCTTCCGTATCGTGGCGGAGCGCACCGGCGGACGGCGCATCGTGTCGCAGCCGATCACATCGACGAGCGCGCTCAGCATGATCGATTGGGATCTGCAGACGAACGCGATGTGGTTCCCGGAGGCCGGAGAGTAGTGCCAGGCGATCGCGCACGAGCGGAGTTGGTCTACTCCGTTCGCAGCGCGATGCTCGGATCCACGCGAGTTGCGCGCGATGCCGGAATTGCGCTGGCAGCGATGGCAGCGATGGCCAGAACCGCGCCGACGGTGAGGAAGACGAGGGGATCGTGCGCAGACTCCCTGTACAGGAGCGGCTGCATCCAATGGCCGACGGCGAGCGCAATCGCTGCGCCGATGCCGATCCCCGCCAGGCCGAAGCGCAGCCCTTCGCCGAGCACCATGCGCAACACCTCGCGTGCGTGCGCACCGAGCGCGATGCGGAGCCCGAGCTCGTGTGTTCGCTGGGCGACGTTGTAGGCGATCACGCTGTACAGGCCGATCGCGGCGAGCACGAGCGCGAGGAGGCCGAAGAGGAGGAACATGGCCGCGCCCATGCGCCAGGAGTCGCGGGCACCGTCGACGATGTTCCGCATCGGCATGACGGTGACGTACGAGGGCCCCGGCATCAGCGACTGCAGACGCTTTCGAATTTGCTCCGCCCGCTGAGCCGCGCGGCCTCGTGTACGTACGAAGAGCGCGGCACCCGCCGGACGCTGCTGTTCGATGGACAAGTAGTATTGCAGCGCGTCATCGCTGGTGATATCGCTCGCCTTGATGTTCTCGGCCACTCCGATCACGGTCGCGCAGGGCATCGTATCGCCGCCCACCTTCACGCATTTCCCGAGCGCGTTCTCGCGGGGCCAGAGTTTCTGCGCCATGCCTTCCGACACGACGATGCTTCTGGGTGACTCGCGCCGGTCCGTCGAGTCGAAGCCGCGGCCGCGAAGGATGCGCGTGCCCATGGTGCGGAAGAAGTCGACGGTACCCATTTGCATGAGGAACTGCCCGAGATGGCTTGCAGAATCGATACCCGGCACGGAAAACCCCTGGGTTCGCATTTGCCGGAGCGGAATCGTCAGCACCTGGGTAGCTCGCTCGACGCCCGGAATCGTTCGCGCCTCTTCCTCCAGTCGCGCCTTGAGTGCGATGTCCCGTTCCTTGTCGAGATGCACGCCACGCATGTCGGTCGACACGTACAGCAGCGGGTCCACATCGTAGCCGAGTCGGATCGAAGCGACGTTCTGCAGGCTGCGCACGAACAGTCCGGCGCCTACGAGAAGGAATACGGACAGCGCGCCCTGCGCGAGGAGCAGAGCGCTTCGCGTGCGCGAACGCTGCCGCGTTCCTTCACGCACGCCGGACTTGAGCGCCGTCACGAGATCATCACGGCCCGACTGGAAGGCGGGTACGATGCCGGTGAGTAAGCCGGCCAGTAGCGCCGCGAGACAGGCGAAGAGAAGAGTTCTCGGATCATCGAGCACGCCTATGCTCGATTTGCCCGGCAACAAGAGACCGCGCAACACGGCTTGTCCGCCCTCGGCAACCAGGACGCCAGCCAACGCGCCAAGGAACGCGAGCGTCAGGCTCTCGATGAGCAGCTGAGATATCAGATGACGTCGGCTGGCGCCTAATGCCAGACGAACGGCGATTTCACGTTTGCGACTCACGGCGCGACTGAGTAGCAGGTTGGCCACGTTCGCGCACGCGATGAGCAGGACGATCGCAGCAACGACGCAGATCGAGAGAAGGATCGATGTGCTGCGATCCGTCTCCGGGCCCCTGAGTGCCTGCAAGGGAGCGACGATCGCCTTGGGCTTCGCGAGTGAGAGCGGGCCGCGGTCGGGCGCCAGTGCGCGCTCCTTCTCCCAGCTGAGCGCATACAATCTCGTGAGATCGGTGGAAGCCTTCTCGATCGTAAGGCCCGGCTTTCGCCGGATGATCATCGTCAACCATCCCCAGCTGTAATCCTTATCGTATTCCGGTAGCTCGGACTCCGCGTATGCCGTCACCGGAATGAAGGCGCTCGCCGGCCGAGTCCCGCTGTTCCCGGCAAGCGCCGCGGGCGCAACGCCAATGATGGTTGCGTTGACGGAGCCAACCTGCAGCTGCTGACCCAACACATCTCGGCGGCCGCCGTAACGGGATTTCCAGAGTGCATTGCCGAGCACCACGACGGAGCCGCCCGAGTGCGCGCTGTCCGCGGCGCGATCGAAGAAGCGTCCGATCACCGGGTGCGCGTCGAAAAAATCGAAGAAGGAGGCACTGACGACATCCACGGGCATTTCGTGCGCATCCTGGCCTGTGCCGATCGCGAGGTCGGCCTGCGCGTACGCGGCGCTTTGCGACAGAGTGGTCGACGCGGAGAGATCGAGGTACCGGCGGTATTCGATCGAGCCGTTCGTGATTTCCATCCCGCGGAATGAGTATTGGAGATAGACACGATTGACGTGCGCAGGATCTCGCATGAGCGGAGGCGCCCGGAACACGAGCCGGTCGACGATGCCGAACATCGCCGCGTTGGCGCCGATGCCGAGCGCCAGTGTCGCGATCACGGCGAGCGCGACGCCCGGGCGCGCGCGCAGTCCGCGGATCGCGTAGCGCAGGTCGCGCAGTATCGTCTCGAGCACGCGCACGCCGCGCGCATCGCGCGTCTCCTCCTTCACGCGATCCACGCCCCCGAACTCGAGACGCGCTCGGCGCGCGGCTTCGGCTGCGCTCAGTCCGAGGCGCTCGAGCTTCGCGGCCTCGCGCTCGAGATGGAAGCGGAGCTCGTCGTCCAGCTCGCGCTCGACCTCTGCGCGCCGGAACAGCGCGCGCCAGCGGAAGCGGAGATCGCTGGCGAGATCCGTGAGCATGCCGGCGGCGCTCATCGCATGTCGAGCACGAGTCGCACCGCGACCGTGAGTCGCCTCCACGCATCGGTCTCGGCCTCGAGCTGATGACGGCCCGTGCGCGTGAGCTCGTAGAACTTCGCGCGCCGGTTGTTGTCCGACTCGCCCCATTTGGCCTTGATCCAGCCGCGCCGTTCCAGGCGATGGAGCGCGGGGTAGAGCGATCCCTGGGGAATCTGGAGCGCGGCGGCCGAGACCTGGCGGATGCGCTCCGAGATCGCCCACCCGTGCTGCGGCTCGAGCGACAGCGCCTTGAGGATGAGCAGATCGAGCGTGCCCTGTGGCAGCTCGAGCTTCGCTGCGTCGAATGCCTCCGCCATGTCGCTTCCTGTTGGCTTCTACAGGAGAGTGTAGCGCGGGACTTGTAGAAGCGCAAGGGGAGCGTCATCGGAGGCGTGCCGCTGCACCGATGGACCGTTTCCAACCCCCGACACCCGCGATAGGTTGTGTCATGCGCTCACTCACTTTCCGGCTCGTCGCTGCTGCGGCGCCCGTGCTCATCGCGGGAGCCGCCTGCCCTCTCGCCGCACAGTCCCCCGACGTTTCGTCCGCCATGCACTGGCGCTCGATCGGACCCATTCGCGCCGGCCGCGCACGCGCGCTGGCGGGCGTGCCCAGCCAGCCCAACGTCTTCTACGCCGGCTTCGACAACGGCGGCGTCTGGCGGTCCACCGACTACGGGTCGACGTGGGTGCCGCTCTTCGACGGGCAGCCCACGGGCTCGATCGGCGCGATCGCGGTGGCGCCGTCCAATCCGAACGTCATTTATGTCGGCAGCGGCGCCGGAATCATCCGGCCGGATCTCGCCGTGGGCAACGGCGTCTACAAGTCCACGGATGCCGGGAAGAGCTGGACGCACCTGGGGCTGCGCGACAGCCAGATGATCGCGATGATCGATGTCGATCCGAACAATCCGGACAGGCTGTTCGTTGCCGCGCTGGGCCACCCGTACGGGCCAAACGAGGAACGGGGAATCTTCCGCTCGACGGATGGCGGCAAGTCGTTTCAGAAGGTGCTCTACAAGGATGCGTACACGAGCGCAAACGACGTGCGCATCGATCCGAGCGATCCGAACATCGTGTACGCGGGACTCTGGCAGCAGCAGGAGAGCTTCGTCGAGGGAAACGATTTCGGCGGCGCATCGGGTGGCCTGTTCAAGTCCGTCGATGGCGGGAGCACCTGGAAGCAGCTCGGCGGTGGTCTTCCAACCGTGCTCGAGGCGAATATCGCGATCGCCCCCTCGAGCACGAAGCTGGTGTATGCGATGGTTGCGGGTGCGCCATCGGCCGAAGCAGCGGCGCGAGGACGGAACGAGGAGCTCGGGCTGTACAAGTCGACGGATGCCGGCGAGCACTGGTCGCTCGCCGCCGGCAGCAACAAGCCCGACCCGCGGCCGTTGCTGCGCATCGGCGGAGGCGATCTCGCCACGCTGGCCGTCGATCCGAAGAACGAGAATGTCGTGTACAGTGCGTCGATCGTGTTCTGGCGCACGGAGAACGGTGGCGTGACGTGGTCCCCCGTGCGCGGCTCGCCGGGTGGCGACGACTACCAGAAGGTGTGGATCAACCCGAACGATCCGAACATCCTGCTCGTCGTGTCCGACCAGGGCGCCGTCGTCTCGTCGAACCGCGGCGTGTCGTGGAGCAACTGGTACACGCAGTCCACCGCCGCGATGTATCACGTGTCGACGGACGCGACGTTCCTGTATCGCGTGTGCGGCGGCCAGCAGGACTCGGGCTCGGCCTGCGTCGACAGCCGGTCGATGGATGGCGAGATCACCTTCCACGACTGGCATCCCGTGGACATCCAGGAGTACGGGATCGCGGCGCCGGATCCGAAGGACCCCGACAAGGTGTTCGGGAGCATGCGCCGGAACGTCTCGCTGTGGAACCGGAAGACCGGACAGATCACGTACATCGGCCCCGATTCCGTGCAGCGCGGCACGAGATACAATCGCAACGTGCGCACGATGCCGATCCACTGGTCGCCGATCGATCACGATGTGCTCTACTACACGTCGAACGCGGTGTGGAAGACGCTCGATCGCGGGCACACGTGGGCGCGCATCAGCCCCGATCTGACGCGGCAGAGCTGGGCCATTCCCGCCACCGCCGGCAAGTACGCGAGCACCGTGAAGGTGCAGCCGCAGGGTTCGATCACCGCCCTCTCGCCATCGACGCGCAGCATGGGCGTGCTCTGGGTGGGGACCGATGACGGCACCATCCAGACCACCGCGAACGGTGGCGCGACGTGGACCAACGTCACTCCGCCGCAAATCAAGCCATGGACGCGCATCTTCAACATCGAGGCTGGCCACTTCGATGATCGGACCGCGTACGCGGCCGCGAACACGCTCCGCATCGATGACCTGAGCCCGCATCTCTGGCGCACGCACGACGGCGGCAAGAGCTGGACGGAGATCGACACAGGCATCGCGCCGGGCGCCGTCACGAACTCGATCCGCGAGGATCCGCGCGTGAAGGGGCTGCTCTACGCGGCAACCGACGCGCAGGTGTGGGTGTCGTACGACGACGGCGATCACTGGCAGTCGCTCAAGCTCGACATGCCCGCGATCTCCGTTCGCGATCTGCAGGTGAAGGACGACAGCACCTGCCTCTGCTCCGACCTGGTGGCGGCGACGCACGGCCGCGGCTTCTGGATTCTCGACAACATCACGCCGCTGCGGCAGCACGCCGCGGTGCTCGCGGCGAACGATCTCCATTTGCTCGAGCCCGCGATTGCCGTGCGCGTGCGTGGCGCGACGAACGATCCCACGCCGTGGCCGCCGGAGCTTCCGGCAGGTGAAAATCCGATGCCCGGCGCGATCATCGACTACTACGTTGGCTCGGCGGTGCACGACACGCTGAAGCTCGAGATCGTGAATGCCGCGGGGCGAGTGGTGCGCACGTACACGAGCAACGATTCCGTGCTGAGCCCGGATCCGGCGCGCAATCCCGAGGCATACAATCGCGTGTGCCAGCAGAACCCGAAGGCGCCCGACTGTAATCTGCCGCTCTATTGGGCGGCGCCGACTCTCGCGCTCCCGACCTCGGCGGGAATGCATCGCGTCGCGTGGGATCTGCGGTACGATCCCATCGCGAACGAGCGTGAGAACCTTGGCGAGGACGAGAGCGGGAACGGCGCGGTGCCGCACCGCACCTACCCGGCGAAGGATGCGCCGTGGGCACCACCGGGCAAGTACACCCTTCGTCTCACGGCGCACGGCAAGCGATACGAGCAGCCGCTCACCCTTCGCCTCGACCCGCGCGTCACCACGCCGGCGGCGGGACTGGCGCAGCTCTCCAGCCTCTCGACCGAGATGTACGACAATGCCGCGGCGGCGCGCGCGGCGTACGCGCGCGCACGCGCGCTTCGCGAGCGGCTGGACAGTGGTCGCGGAGCGAATGCATCAGCGCTCGCCGCGAAGGTGGATGCGCTGGCGCCAGCGAAGTCGGGTGCGGATGCCGATGCGCCGCGTGGCCGGAGCATCGCAAAAGCGGAGGGCCGGCCGACGCTCGAAAGTGTGAGCAACGAGCTCATGGCAGCGGCGATGGCGATGCAGGGCGCAGACATCGCGCCCACCGCGAACCAGATCGCAGCGTGCCGGCGAGCGAGTGCGTCGTACCGCAGTGTGATGGCGGAGTGGAACGCGCTCGAGAAGCAGGCACGCGCGGTGGCGGAAGCGAGCTAGAGGCGACGACTCGCGGCGGAGCTATCGGTTGAACCAGTACGACATCTTCACGAGGAAGGTGTTGTCCGGGTGCAAGCTGAACAGGCCATGGTAGTCGCCGCCGAACGAGTCGCCGCCCGCGAACGGGAGATCGCCCTGGCGCTGCTGCGTCCACACGAGAAAGAGCGCGGAGCCCGGGCGATATTCCCACCGCACGACCGCGTTCGATCGGAATTGCTTCACGTTGAACCCAGCGGGCTGGGTCGCGAGCACGCTCGCATCCGTGTACGGCTTGTACCGTTCGTCGTAATCCTCGGCACGCGGATCATCCAACTCGCGGATGTTCGTGAACGTTCCCTTGGTCACGAACGGTGACGCGTAGAGCTGGAAGGTGAGGTTCGGCGTCGCGGTATAGTCGATCCTGAGCGTCGAGCTCAGCGTCTGCTGGTCGAGGTGCGCGAACGTGTAGTGCGTCGCCTCGACAGAATCGGTGAAGTTGCCGTACCACTGCGAATCATCCCGATTGTGGTTGTAGTCGACGCCCAGATTCATGTGGAAGCGGCTCGACACGCGCAGGTCGACGCTCGGCGTGACCTCGTAGTAGTGACCGCGACCATAGTCGCTTCGACCCGCGCTCATGGAGAGCGTCGGAATCACCTGCTTCCGATTGTCGCCAACGAATTGAAGGTTCCCATTGTAAAACGGCGAATGCCGAACGGCCGGTCCACCGCGTGAGGCACGATCACTGAACGTGCCCGGCAGTTGTGAGGCCGTTGCAGCCATGTCGATTTCCAGGTTGTTCCTGAGAATGAAGTGCCAGTTCGTGTTCACCGCGCGATCCAGCAGCAGCCCCGCCGTGTTCCAGTAGTTCCACTCGTTGAAGTTGAAGAACGCCGAATTCCAGAACATCGCCGGCGTCAGGAAGTTGAGCGAAAACCAGTTGCTCCAGTTCTGCAAGTCCGCGCGCTGAAGATAACCGAGATCGTTCGCCTCGAACCCGGGTGACATCCGGTTGTAGGATGTCTGAAAGCGTACGATGCCGCCGCCCACCTTGCCGAACGTCAGTTGCTCGGCGTCGCCGCTGAGCGACGTCCGCGCCGGATCCAGATGTAATGAGCCGTCCGGCTGCTGGTAGTAGTGCACGGGATCGGTCTGCGTCGCGAGGATCGCTGCGGGTGTCCCGCTGATACGGCTGGCGTCGATGGAGCCGGTGAACTCGAATCGGCGGTTGGAGAAGCGATGCCTGAAGTCCGTGGCCGCCACGTACGCGTCGCGAGTGAGCAGATCACTCGACCAGCTGTCGTTCCTGCGATTGACGCCCGTGAGAATGATGCCGATGCCGCTCTCGCCTCCACGGAGATCCTGCTGCCCTCGCACGACCGCATAGTTCGTGGTCGGCTCGAGCGTCTGACCAAGCGGGCCATCGGCGCGCTGCGTCACTGCGTCGAGCACGCCGAGTGACGTACCGCTCGAAAGCCGGCCGGTGAGCTTCGTGGCGCCGAGGATCGTCGTCGATGTCGGAGAGCTCGCGTCACCGTAGAGGGAGCCGAGCTGCGGCGCACGGCCGATTCGTCGTGAGTAGAAGAGCCCTTCGTTATTGCAGTTCACGATGTTGCAATTCACCTGGAAGCTGTAGATGCCAGTTCCTTCCAGAAAGAATGGCCGCTGCTCCGCGAAGAAGGTCTCGAATGCCGTGAGATTGAGCACGGACGGATCAGCCTCGACCTGCCCGAAATCCGGATTGACCGTGGCATCGAGGGTGAGATTCGATGTCAGTCCGTACTTGATGTCTGCGCCGGCGGAGAATTTCTGATCGCGCGCGTTTCCCGCGAAAGGATCCTTGGACACGTTCTTCGCCACGACGTATGGTGCGAGCTCGAGACGGTGCGGCGACGGTATCCCGTCGATCTTGTCGACGGTGCCCAGCTGCGACATGAGCCGTGCGTCCGTCTGCTGATACACCGGCCAGCTGTCACGCTCCTTGAAGCGATCGATATCGCGCCAGATCCCGAATCCGAAGCTGTGCGTCTTTGCGTCCGCGTAGCGCATCTGCGAGAGTGGAATGCGGAATTCGGCCGTCCACCCGAGTGAATCGACCGTGGTCCCCGCCTCCCATACGGCGTCCCACGATTGATCCTCGGTGATGTCGTTGTAGACCGCGTAGTCGCGCTTCACACCGGCGGGATTGACGGCAAACTCGTAGCCCGTGCGTTTGTCGTGATAGGAATCGATGATGATCTTGATCTGATCCGTCGCCACGCGCACGTCGCGGCGGCCGAGCAGCCGGAGGATGCTGTCCGGATGGGGATCGAACATCCGGATGAAGACGTAGAAGTTCTGATCGTCGTACGCGACCTTCGCTTCCGTGCGGAACTTCGCTTCGCCGTTCGCGACGGGGCTGAACTGCCGGAAGCCCGTGATCGGCTGCGCGTGGCGCCATACCTCGTCGTCGTCGCGGCCGTCGATCACCGGCTTCTTCGCCGCGCGTACCGCAGTCGCGACCGTGGCACTCGCGGCAGCAGGCGCCGGAGCAGACGGCGGCGCGTTGGCCGAGCCGGCCGTGCGGGCGTCGGGGGGCGCCGTTGCGGCACCGGCCTGGAGAAGCGCGAGGAGAGCGAAGCTCAGCGACATGCGTGCACGGGTGCCGGGTTGGGGGATGCGTCACACATTTGACAGTGCCGCTGGTCAAACGGTTTGATTCGGCGCAGGATCCGTACGACCAGCGCACGCTGCCGGTTTCGGCTGAATTGTCAGAACTGCGAAGTGTTCGGATTCGCTACACGCGCGAGATGCAGAGCGGCCGCCGGCGAGTGATCGCCGGCGGCCGCTGCCGATCTCGCAATGTGAGGAGCTACGAGGCCTTCTTCGCGGTCGGAGGCAGGAGATGGTTCAGGCGAAGATATATCGCGCTCTGGCTGTAGTGATCCGACCAGTCGCCCACCGTCACGAACATGATGTTCGCACGCGAGCGTGTCTTCCCGCCAAAGAACGGCAGCTGCTCGGTGAGCTTGGAATCGTCCACCTTCGCGAGTGCCTGATCGCAGAACGAGAACGTCTCCTTCAGCTCGCTCACGAGCTCGTCCTTGCTGCTCGCGCCCGTGACCTTGGTGCGTGCCGGCGCCTTCTCCCCGCCGATCAATCCACAGAGGTAGTCGTTGCCTTCAATGAGATGGGCCACGATCTCGCCGAAGCTCATCTGCGCCGGTGTCGGCTTGAAGGAGTACTTGTCCGCAGGCATCTCCTCCGCCGCGGCCATGAGCCGCTTCCCGGCAGACGTCGCGCTTTCCCGAAATGCCTGTGATACCGGCGCATCCTGTGCCGCAGCGAGATGTGGTAGTGAAGCGAAGACGACGGTCATCGCGAGAACGCGTATGCGCATGAGAGAGTGCTCGGGTTGAGGTGAGACGTCCACATTGCGTCGCGGGCGCCCGATTGTCCAGTGAAAGTTGGCTGCGGGCTACGAACCGAGGGCGGCCGCGCGCGCCCGCAGGAGGGCGCGCTCGCGGGCATTGCGAGTGAGCGAAGCGGCGCGCTCGAGCTCAGCCCGGGCCTCGCCCTCGCGCCCCAGCTTTGCCAGCAGGTCGCCGCGCACGCTCGGCAGGAGATGGTACCGCTCGAGCGAGGGCTCCGATCTGAGCGCGTCGACGATCTCGAGCGCAGCGACCGGACCCCGCGCGAACGACACCGCCACCGCGCGATTCAACTCTATCACCGGCGAAGGAGTGAGCCGCGCGAGTGTGTCGTACAGGGAGGCGATGCGCTCCCATTCGGTTTCGTCGCCACTTCTGGCGCGCGCGTGGCACGCCGCGATCGCCGCCTGCATTGCGTACGGGCCGGCCGCACCGCCCAGCGCCTCCGCGCGCGCGAGCGCGTCGAGGCCGCGCCGAATGAGCACGTAGTCCCACCGCGAGCGGTCCTGATCCAGCAGGAGCACCGGCTCACCACCCGGGCCCACGCGCGCGCGCACCCGCGAGGCCTGGATCTCCATGAGGGCGACGAGCCCGTGCACCTCGGGCTCGCCGGGCGCCAGCTCCGCGAGGATCCGGCCGAGTCGAAGGGCATCTTCGCAGAGCGCGGGCCGCATCCAGTCATCACCCGCGGTGGCCGAATAGCCTTCGTTGAAGATGAGGTAGATGACGCCGAGCACCGACGCCAATCGGGGCGCGAGCTCCGAGCCGCGCGGAACTTCGAACGGCACCTTGGACTCGGCCAGCGTGCGCTTCGCGCGCACGATGCGTTGGGCGATCGTCGCCTCGGGCACCAGGAATGCGCGCGCGATCTCGTCGGTCGTGAGCCCGCCGAGCAGACGAAGCGTGAGCGCGACCTGCGCGTCCGTGGAGAGCACGGGATGGCACGCGGTGAAGACGAGGCGAAGCAGATCGTCGCCGATGTCATCGTCGATCGCGGCATCGAGATCGGGAAGCGCGGACTCCTGCATCGAGTCGAGCTCGTGGCCGAGTTGCTCGTGCTTGCGCTCGAGGAGCTTCTGCCGGCGCAGGAGATCGATGGCGCGGTGTTTGGCCGTGGCCATGAGCCAGGCGCCCGGATTGTCGGGTACGCCCGTCTCGGGCCACTTCTCGAGCGCGATCACGAGCGCATCCTGCGCGAGATCCTCGGCCTGACCGATGTCACCAACCATGCGTGCGAGGCCGGCGATCACCTTCGCCGACTCGATTCTCCAGACCGCGTCGATCGCGCGGTGCGTATCCGGAAGCGTCATGGGCTGCAATCAGACGACCGAACGACGCCTGTGCAAGCCCGAGACGCAATCGCATGTGCGCGAGGGTCGTCAGGAAAGAAGCCCGCGCGGTGAAGGAGGGCCGCTCACGTTTCGGCCATGAAGAACTCGTTGCGGTCCGGGTCGAGCAACCACACGCCGAGCTTCCCCCACGGCATCATCTCGGGCTCACCCTTGAACTGGACGCCTCGCTTCTCGAGCTCCGCGTAGGTGGCCTTCAGGTCCGTCGTCGCGAACGCGATGCCCGTGTTGATGCCCATCTCGAGCGACGGTTTCTGCGTGTGCCAGCTCGGCATCGAAAGCGCGATGTTCGTCGCCGCGCCGGTTGGCGCGACGGTCACCCAGCGCATCGACGGTCCCATCGGCGCATCATCGGTTTTCTTCCAGCCGAGAACGTCACAGAAGAAGTGGATTGCCTTGTCCTGGTCCGAGACGACGATGGTCGTTGCATGGATGTGCGTGATCATTGCTTATCCTCGTGTTGACGATGAATCAGCGGTTGGACTGCTTGCGAAACTCCTCTTCGGCTTTGATCGCCTGTTGCGCTTCGTCCGACGGATAGAGATCGGGAGAAAAGTCGGTGAGCTCGAACAGCTGGCGCACCTCGATCTCGCCCACGCCGCCGGTGGTGGCGGATGCGCCAACCGGGTCGAAGGGCACGCGCTTCGCCCACTCGATCGCTTCCTCCTTCGATTTGACCTGGATCATCCAGAACCCGGCGATGAGCTCCTTCGTCTCGGCGAACGGCCCGTCGACCACCGTCGTCCTTCCGCCGGCAAAGCGCACGCGCGCACCCTTCGAGCTCGGCTGCAGCCCCTCCCCAGCCAGCAGCACGCCAGCCTTGATGAGCTCCTCGTTGTACTTCCCCATCGCCACCAGGATCGCCTCGTCGGGCATCTTCCCCGCCTCGGTGTTCCGATCGGCCTTGAGCAGCATCATGAATCTCATGGTCATGTCTCCTCTGCCTGGATTGCGCCGCCTCGTTGCGGCTCTACAGCTACGTCGAACGAGGGGGGCCGGAATCGACACGGATGCGCAACCTTTCTTGAAAGAGAGAGCAGAGCGAGGCCCCAGATGCACGAATCCCGCGTCGCGAGCTGCGACGCGGGATTCGTGCTGGGCCCGCCGAGGTGGCGTGCGCGATGTCGCGTCAGCGAATGCCGTACACTCGGACGGTTGGCCGCGAGTGCCAATTTCGCTTGCCGTACCACATGGAGATGCTCTCGATCACGCGACGATTACCCGGCAGGTCGATGATGCGCGTTTTGCCGCCGTCTTCGATCTGGTTCCGCACGGAGATCTCGTCGGACTCACCATTCAGGTATCGCACGCGGATCCGGTCGAACATGACCGTGCCGCCTTCCACACGGAACTGGATCGCCCTGAACTTGCCGTTGTCCCGGCCGATGTCGATCTTGTCGTTGTCGGCGCGCCCATCGATGTGGCGCTGGCCAAGCAGCGTCCATTGCCCACCGTAGGCGCCTCGCCCGTTTTTTCCATGATCGGCATGCACGTCGCGCCCGTACTGGGCCTGCGCTGCGCTGTTGACGAGAGCCACGAGCGTGAACGCAAGCACAAGGGCCGAAAGCTTTCTGAGCATCTGCGAGTCCTCCGAGCGTCGGGAAAGGAGGGTGCAAGCGACGAATTCCAGCACTGCATCCTCGATGCAATACACCAGCGTGTCCCGACCGTTCGCACCACTTCGCCCAGCGCGACGGTCTCCAGCAAGGACGCGCCGCGCGCACCACCGGCAACCGTTCGGCCCCAGGGCCGGTCAGCCGTCGTTGCCGATCGCGAACGAGATGTCGTTGCGCTTTGCGTATTTCTCGAAGCAATGCGCGCAGATCCAGCGACCGTCGTCATCGACGTAGCCTTCCGACGACCGTGCCGCCTCCAGCTGCTCCGGACACAGCTCGCAGCAGGCGTGATTCCAGTCACCGGAGCGCACGCCGAGGTCCGTGGCGCCTTGCGGCAGCGTCGCATCCATCGGCTGCCACCCTGTCACGCCATCGAGCAGAAAAAATCTCACCGGCGTGGCCGAGAAGCTTCGGGGTTGCCACCGCGCCGCGGGCGAGAGGACCATCTTCAGGTGATACGGCTTCCACGATCCATCGAGCCACGGATACGCTGCTCCCGCCTTCAAGTCGGGTGCGTACCCGGCGTCTGCCGTGCGAAATCGAACGGGCTCGGCGATCGACGTGGGAATCGCCTCGAGATCTCCCATGATGGAGGGACCGTGCGCGCGATAAAGATACCCGTGCGTGCCGCAGACTCCCCGCAGATCGGCGAAGTGACCGATGATGAGCGAGTTGCCCTCCGGATCGGCTTCGTGGATCTCGTGGACGGTGAATCGCGGCAAGTCCTCGAGCTTCATTGGCCGTTCACCGCTGCCGCTCGAACATCTTTTCCGATTCGCTCCTCGGAAAGGTGTTGACGGGCACGGAGAGCACGGCTCCGCGTGCCCCGATCACGTGGCGTTCCGAATCGTTCATCTTCCAAGTAACGGCGCCGTCACTGCCGCCGCAATTGGCACCGTACCTGCCCTTCCCACTCGCATGAAGACCGGAAAGGCGCGCGCGTTCGTCGGCATCAGCGGCTACGACTACAAGCCGTGGCGCGGTCGCTTCTATCCCGAGGAGCTTCCAGCGCGAGGGTGGCTCGAGTACGCCAGCCGCCGCTTCAACAGCATCGAGCTGAACGGCACGTTCTACAGTCTGAAGTCACCGTCCGTCTTCCAACGCTGGGTGGATGACGTTCCCGGACGGGGTTTCGTATTCGCGATCAAGGGCGGACGGTTCATCACGCACAATCTCAAGCTTCGCCGCTCCGAGACGGCGCTCGGCAACTTCTTCGCGAGCGGCGTGCTCGCGCTCGGGGCGCGCACCGGCCCGTTTCTCTGGCAACTTCCCGCCACGTACGCGTTCGATGCGGAGCGGCTGGACAGCTTCGTGCGGCAGCTTCCGCGCGATTCGCGCCAGGGTGAGGCGGTGGCGCGCCAGCACGATCAACGATTGCGGCGCGGCGCGCTCACGGAGGCGGCCGCGAACGTGCCGTATCGCCACGCCTTCGAGGTTCGGCATCCGAGCTATTTTCACGAGGAGTTCTACAGCATCCTGCGCGCGCATGGCTGCGCGTTCGTGATCGCGGACAGCGCCGGGAAGTTTCCCATGGCCTGCGAGGTCACGGCCGACTTCGTGTACGTGCGACTGCACGGATCGCAGGAGCTGTACGTGAGTGGCTACACCGATTCGGAGCTCGACGAGTGGGCCGCGCGTATCGCCAGGTGGCGCTCGCCGCGCGGCGGCTCGAGCGACGTGTACGTCTATTTCGACAACGACGCGAAGGTCCACGCGCCCTTCGACGCGGCACGCCTGGCCGAGCGGCTCGACTAGCGCGCGCTGCATGCGCTTCGGTATTCCGTGACTTTCCGGAGTTTGCGCGACATGACTGCTCAGCTCCGGGTCACCCCTCCCTCACTGCCTTCGCCAATGCGGCACCTCATCCTCACGAGCGGGAGCTCGACTCCCTTTCCGAGCGAAATGGATGTTCGTTCGAGCGCCGAGAACCCGAGCGCGGCGTACAGTGGCTCTCCGGGCAGCGTGGCCATGAGCTCGAAGGTGCGAAAGCCCGCCGCGAGCGCGGCGCGCGAGCATTCGGCGTAGAGCGTCCGTGCGAGGCCTCGGCGCGCCCACTCCGGATGCACGAAGAAGGCACGGATGCGCGCGGGCTCCGTGGCCGCGTCCAGAGTCGGGTCGGTGACTCCTTTCATCTGATCGCCGCCATAGAGCGTGCGGCGAAAGCTCCAGCCACCTGCAGCGGCGGGTCCCGTGGGAGCGTCGATGACGAAGTACGTGCCGTCCGCAATGAGCTGTGTGTCGACGCCGAAGACGGCAATGAGGGCGGCTTCGATCTGCGCCGTAGTGTAGAATCCGGCGCTGAGCTCGCGCACGGATAGCGTGATGAGCTCCTGCAGCGCGGGAATATCCGCCGTGGTGGCGATGCGCGCGATCATGAGCGACTGGTCAGCAGCTACGCGCGGACAGCCGAGCGAAGCGTGAACAGGGCAATCCCGGGACGCACGTTGAGGCGAGCACGGTTCAGATGCTCCACCCCGCGGCTGATGTAGAGCACCCGCTCCTGCGGCGATTCAATTCACTCCATCCTCAGTCGGCCGCCGTGTAACGCAGATCGGAGCTCGTGCCGCGTCTCTCCGCCTCGCGCTCACGAATCTGCCGGTCGTGCACACGGGAGAGCAGCAACTGCGCCGCGAT
>JAICLZ010000108.1 GCA_025929535.1 Gemmatimonadaceae bacterium | reverse complement strand
GGGGTGCTTTGCCGGGGGGTGTGGGGGGCACGGCGGGTCCCGGGCCCCTTAAACACCACCCGCCGCGCGCATGCGCGCGCCGCTTCGAAGTTGCGAGCGGCCTCTGTCAGGCCGGCTGCGCGTCGGGCTCCAGCTCGTCGTCCGGACCCGGCGCCCATTCATATGCTGAGAAGCGGGGGGCCTTCTCCGGCTCCCATCCGCGGGAGATCACGATGCCCACGGGCTCGTCGAGCTGTGGCTGTTCGACCTTCTTCATTTATGATAGTGCCTGCAAAGGGGGTTGCCCCCGGAACGGTCGGGGGCGCCCGCCTTAGGGCACCTCTGGGGCCAGCGCGTGGGAAAAATGCAAGCCGTTGTCCCGCAACGTTTTGGCATGCATCGGCCGTCGGCCGGCAACGCGAAGTGTGTCAAGCCGACACGTCGCGCTGACTCGCTAACTGTGTCCTTTCAACACGGATTCAGTTCAGCTTCCGCGCGAGGAACGAGTCGGGCGCGCCTTCCTCGACCGTGACGTGCCATCCCCGATAGCGGCGCTGCAGCTCATCGAGCGATACCGGCGCGCGCTTGCCGCGAGCGATCGTCTGGACCAGGTGCACGCCGCCATCTGCGGTCGCGCTCTGCAGCACCTGGATCACACGTGCTCGTTCCGCCGCGCCCAGGCCCGTGAACGCCGCGGGAGAATAGATCACCGCCGTCAGGGTGTGGTCCGGCGTCCAGGAATCCAACGCGGTCGCGCTCGCATGCACGCGCTCGCCGAGCCCGACTTCCTCGGCGGCGTCCAGCACGCGCTGCACCGCCGCGTGATCGGCGAGCGCGGTCACTTCACAACCGTTGGCGGCGAGGTAGAGCGCCGGCGTCTCCACCTGCGTCCCTGCCACCAGGACACGGGACGATGCTCCGACCGCCTGGGCGGCACGCACGACGATGTCGTCGGCGCGCAGTCCCCAGTGTTCCGGACGTCGCAGCTCTTCGAGCAGCCGGATGCGCCGCTTCCGCCACGTGGCGTACGCCGGCAGGCGCAGTCGCTTGAAGATGATCTTGTCGACCTCATCGACGAGCAGCAGCTCCGTCAGGGCGAACTGCTGCTGCTCGGCGAGCGCGCGCACGGCGTCGTCTCCGATGGAGAGCAGCACACTTCGCGGCACTGATTCCTTGTAATTCTCGATCTCTCGTTCGACGAAAAGCTCGTATTCGTGCTTGAGCGATCGGGACGGCCGCTGCGCCATGCAAGTCCGGGAGGAAGTCGAGCGTAAGCTAGGGAGCCGGGAACCGCGCGCAAGTGTCTGCGTCACATATGCTTCTCCCGTCAGGCCGGCTCGACGTGGACGATGGATTCCGCGCCGCCCAGCTCGCGGTCGATCGTCGCTTCCACTTCGTCCGTGAGCTCGTGCGCCTTCTCCACACTCGTGCTCCCGGCAACGAGGATCGTCAGCTCGGCGAACAGGTGCCCCGATGATGTCCGCCGCGATCGTACGGTGCGCACGCCCACCACGCCTGCCACCGTGTGCGCGATGCGCGCCAGCTCCGTCGCGTCGATGCCGCGCGCATCGACGAGAATGGGAATGGATCCGCGGAGGATCTGGTATCCGCTCCACGCGATGATCAGCGCCACCACGATGCCAAGTATCGCGTCAGCGCGCAGGAACCCGAGTTGCGACAGCACGAGCGACGCGATCGCCAGCGCCGTCACGAGGATGTCGCTCGCCGTGTGCGATGCATCCGCCAAGAGGAGCGTGCTGCGATAACGCCGGCCGCGCGATTGCTCGTAGCGCACGACGAACACGTTCACGCCCAGCGAGACGAGGAGCATCACGGCGTCGAGCGTGCGTGTCATCGGCGCCGCCGGCTCGCCCGCCAGCTCGGCAATGCTGCGTCGCATGAGCTCGAAGCAGGTGATGGAGAGAAATCCGACGATCGCCAGCGTGCCGAGTGTCTCGAACTTCTCGTGACCGTACGGATGATCCTCGTCCGGCTCGCGCGCCGCGATCGAGATGGCGGCGATCGCCACACCGTTGCTCAGCATGTCGAGCGTGGATTCCAGCGCCGCGCCGAGCACGGTCAGCGCCCCCGTACGCGTGCCGACCGCGATCTTCAACGCCGCCGATGCCGCGTTCAGCAGCAACACCACCATCAGCGCGCGGCGCACCCCGGCCGAACGGTCCCTCGCGCGGTCCGCTGGCTCGGCGCTGGATTGAGTTGGTGCGCGCATCGGCGCAGTTTGTGGTCGTCGCGTGAACGCTGTCAACGCCGGAGTGAGTGAATCGTGCCCGAGCTGCCCGAGGTCCAGGCTGCAGTCGATGTCCTGCGCCGCCGCGCGCAGGGCCATGTCATCGCCCGGTTGCGCCTCCTGCATCCGGCGCTGCGCCGCCGCGTCAGCCCGCGAGTGTTGCGCGCACTCGCCGGCGCCCGCATCGGTCGCGTCGAACGACGCGGGAAGCACCAGCTCCTGCACCTCGACGACGGCCGCACCCTGCACGTGCACTTCCGCATGAACGGCGAATGGGAAGGTGGTCGCGTCGGAGCGCCGTTGCCGCGCTTCGCGCGTGCGGAGCTCGACTTCACCGACGGCACGCGTCTCGTGCTCGTGGATTCGCGCGCTCTCGCCACTCTCGACGTGCATCCGGCCGGTGTCGACCTCGCGCTCGGCCTGGGCCCCGATGCCGCTGATCCTGCGTGGACGGCCGAGCAGCTCGGCGAGGCGCTCGCATCGCGTCGCGGTCCGATCAAGCCCGCCCTGCTCGACCAGAAGCTCGTCGCCGGACTCGGAAACATCTACGCCGCCGAATCGCTCTGGCGCGCCCGCATCGACCCTCGGCTCAGCGCGCGCGAGCTCGTCCCGTCACGCGTGAAGAAGCTGCGCCAGGCGATCGCCAGGGTGCTCGACCGCGCGACCGGGTCGCGCTACACCGATGACGACCGCGTGAAGCTCGACGTCTACGATCGCGAGGGGAAGCCCTGTCGCCGCTGTCGTACGCCGATCGAGCGCATCGTCCAGGCCGGTCGCAGCACCTATTTCTGTCCTGTGTGCCAGGCGGACTAGGGCAACGGCGAGTACCTCGTGCTCGGTACGGAAGTAGCGAACTCCGTACGACGTACTCGTCGTTGCGGCGCCCTACCCATCCGTCGCCTCCAGCAATGCTCCCTTGATGTAGCCCGTCTCCGGGATGGTGAGCACCTCGGGGTGATCCACCGGCTGGCCGCGCAGCTCGCGCAGCACCACGCGCCGACCACTGTCGGCGGCGGCAGCCTCGAGCATCTCGAGGAAGAGCGGCTTGGTGAGGTGATACGAGCAGCTCGCGGTGAAGAGGAGCCCGCCAGGAGCGAGGAGCCGCATCGCCCGCAGGTTGATCTCCTTGTAGCCGCGCAGTCCCGCGGCGAGAGCCGGCCTGGTCTTGGCGAACGCCGGCGGATCGAGGACGATCGTATCGAAGCGTGTGCGATCGCGCTCCCGCGCCTTCAGGTACTCGAAGGCGTTCGCCTCGACGAACGTGCCGTTGTCGAGCCCGTTGCGCCGGAAGTTCTCCTCCGCTCGTGTGAGCGCATGAGCGGAGGCGTCGAGTGCGGTGACGTGGTCGGCGCGACGGGCGAGGTGGAGGGCGAACGAGCCGTGATAGCTGAAGCAGTCGAGTGCGCGGCCACGCGCCACGCGCCCGACGAGCGCCCGGTTTTCCCGCTGGTCCAGGAATGCGCCCGTCTTCTGGCCGCGCCATGGTGCCGCGAGATAGCGGACGCCGTGCTCGTGCACCTCGATCTCGTCGGGGACCTCACCGTCGAGGAGTTCCACCTCGGTCGCGAGTCCTTCCTTCACGCGCAGTGATGCGTCGTTACGCGCGAGGATGCCCTGCGGCCGCGCGATGTCGCGCAGGGCACCGACGATCTCGGTGCGGAAGTGCTCGAGTCCGGCACTCATGAGCTGCACGACGAGCCAGCGGTCGTAGCGGTCCACGATCAGCGAGGGCAGGCCATCTCCCTCGCCATGCACGAGGCGGTACGCGTTCGCTTCGGCATCGAGCCCGGCGCGGCGCGCGATGACGTGCTCGAGCTTGTGGCGCCACCATGTGGCGTCGAGCGTCGCGTCGACGTCTCGCTCGATCAGGCGCAGCGAGATCTCCGAGCGCGGACTCCAGAGTGCAATGCCGAGTGGCTTGCCGCGCTGATCGACAACGCGCACGGCGCCAGCGTCGGTCGCGGGTCGCTCGATCACGTCGCTGCGATAGATCCACGGATGGCCGGCGTCCCATCGTCGGGCGCCGCGATTGGAGACGATCGCGGTGTGCATGCGTGAATGCTAATGGCGTGTGTTCCCCTTGAATCCCGTTTCCGGATTGTGTATTTTCCGGACCCTTCGCCGAGTCGTGTCGTCGTTGCACGGTTGGTGCGTGCGTTGCTAACACGGTGGCGAAGGCGTGAGGATGGCGATGCGGCGTGGCACTTGCCGCAATCACATCACGCGTTTACAATGCAAGGCTCACCGCGAGAGTTTCATCGCGGACCGCTGATTGAAAAGTGAAGGAAAGAGGATGGGTCGTCGGTCTGGTCTTTTGGCCGGCGATCGATTCGTGGGAAATGGAATCTTTACCGAGCTTCAGGTGCACTCGGACGGGCGTGGCGAAAGCCGTGACTTGCGAGAGGGTGCGTGGAGATTGGTAAGGTAGATTGCAAAGCAATGCGCGTAGTTCTGCTTGGCGACTTTTTGTAGTCAAGCGAAGGAAGGCATGTGGGGGATGCCTGGGCACACGGAGGCGAGGAAGGCCGTGGTAAGCTGCGAGAAGCTCGGGGGAGT
>JAICLZ010000095.1 GCA_025929535.1 Gemmatimonadaceae bacterium | reverse complement strand
GAATAATCCAGATCATATCCGGCGCCGCAGTCGTGCTCTCGGCCATGGCGTGCGCGCATAGCCAGAAGGAGCCTGCATCCAGCGGCGACTCGCGGATCAAGCCATCCACAGGGACCAATCCGGCACGCGACACGGCCTCGGAGTACGGGAATCAAGGCACCCGCATGGGTGCGCCCAGCGACAGCAGCAGGGCCCAGCAGACATCCGGCGCATCCTCCACCAGTGATTCCGCGACAGCCGCCCAGAACGATCCGAATCTGATCGGCTCACCCGCGTGGTGGCGCACGCATCTCACTGCGGACGGCAGGCCAAAGCCGTAAATGGTGCGAAAGCTGGCAATCCTCCGGCCTGTCACGTAGGAGGAGGCAGGAGCCTAGCGCTCGAGGAGTCCGCGTTCCCGCAGATTCTCACAGGTGGACGATTCCGAACCGGAAAAGACGCTCGGGATCTTGTTCGGTATCAACGTGTTGACTCGATAGCGCTCGTGCGGATCCCGGGCGGAGTCGTAACCTTGGCGACAGCGATGACTGCTGTCTTCGAGCACCAGCTCGCGGCGCGCGCTGACTACCGCCACGACCGCGGCCACGAGCAAGTAAAAACCAATCGTTGCCCGATCCCCAATCAGCTCGCGGGCCCAGCGCGCGCGGTGATCCTGCCAGAACCACCACGGGCGCATGATCGTGAGCGCGCCCAAGGCGGCACTCGTACTGAAGCCAAGCACGACATCCTCATCGAGCCTGAGCGCATGGGCAACCATGATCGACGCGACGACGAGAGCGATCGGCCCGACAACGACGGCCAGCGCGATGGTCCAAACATCGGGGGATCGCAATTCGGAGGAATTGTCGCGAGACAGCATCATGGGAACGAGTGCCTGGGAAATACTACTGACGAAAGCTTTACTCTCTCATATCCATGAGACGGTGCTACTCCGGATTTCGTCAAGCTGGAGAAAGAATTCGCCCGGCGCGCATCTGCACGCCGGGCGAATTCCGTTCTACTCTCCACCATCTACAACATCCCAGCTCAGTACCCCGGATTCTGCGTCAGCCCCGGCGTGACATCGATCTCGGCCTGCGGGATCGGATACAACGTCTGTGACGCGTCGATTCCCATCACATCCGCCGCGATTCCCAGCCGCACGAGATCGGACCAGCGATCGCCCTCGAACGCAAGCTCCAGCCGGCGCTCCGCCACGATCGCGTCGATCACCTCCTGCTGCGTGTGCGATCCCAGCGTGAAAATTGGAGCATTCGCGCGCGTCTGGATCAGGTTCAGCTCGGACACTGCCTGCGGCAGTTGATTCAAGCGTGCCAGCGCCTCGGCGCGAATGAGGATGATCTCCCCCAAACGCAACACAGGGAAGTTTTCCGTGCCCGTGACCGAGCGGTACTTGGCTCCGTATTTCCGGCTTCCGGCGAATTGGATGTTCCACTCGCCGCGCAGATCGGTGGGATGCCAATCCGACGGATCGTCTTCGTCGTAGTCGAAGCCGGGCTGATACGCCGCCATGATGTCGTTCGTGGGCCGAAGCAGGTACGTACCGCCAACGGCTTTCGCGAAATAGTCGTACGACAGGAAGCTCTGCTGATCCGCATGTACCGTGGCGATCACCTTGAAGATGTCTTCAGGCGTCGCGTTGCCCGTGGTCGAAAAGAGATCGGAGTAGTTCGGCGCGAGATCGTAGCCGAAATCGGTTTCCACCGCGTGCGCTTCCGCCTCGGCTCCCGCGTAGTCGCCGCGATAGAAGAGCACACGCGCACGCAGCGCGCGCACAGCGCCGCCGGACGCCGTCGTGGTGGACGAGCTGTCGCTGATGCGCGACGCGGCTGAATCGAGATCGAGAAGGATCTGATCGTACACCGCAGAAACCGGCGAACGCGTGATCGTCGATCCCGCATTCGGATCGGTCGTGGGATGCAGGCGGATCGGAACATCGCCGAAGTACTTCACGAGGTCGTGATACATCAGCGCCCGAACGAAGTACGCCTCCCCCTGCAGCTCGTCCCGCGTAGCAGGATCGAGATCCGTCAACGTGCCGAGCTTGTCGAGAATCTCGTTCGCGCTGTTGATGTTCGCGTACGCCTGCGACCAGATGTCGAAGACTGCACTGTTGAATGCGCTGATCTGGTTGTCATCGATCTCGCCGTACGACGTCGAAGTGCCACTGAACTCGGCGTTGTCCGCGCTGAGATCGCCCACCTCCGGTATGTCGGAGCCGTAGCTGCTCAGGCTCTGCAAGCCGTGATACATGCCCGCGACCGCCGCGCGCGCCGACGTCGAATCCGAGATCGCGGTTTCGGTCGGTATCGTGTTCTTCGACTTCACGTCGAGCGGTCCGTTGCAGCCGGCAACGATCGCGAGCAACAGCGCCGGCATCAGAGTACGGTTTCTCATTGCTGTGGATATCCTGGATGAGAAGTCATAGAGGCAATTGGTCATTTTAGAAATCGCCACTGATGCCGAGCGTGAACGTGCGCGCGCGGGGATAGGCGTAGTAGTCGGTGCCGAGGTCTATGTTCGATGTGCCGTTGCTGTTCACATCGGGGTCGTAGCCCGTGTATTTCGTGAAGTTGTGCAGGTTGTGCCCGGACACGTACAGCTTCGCGTTCGTGAGTCCGCGCGCGCCGAACAGCCCCGCAGGAAGACGGTAGCTGAGCGTGATCTCCTGAATGCGGAGGTACGAGCCATCCTCGATGAAGCGGTCGGAGATTTCCCGCCCGCCGGAGGTTCCATCGAAGCTGGCCCGCGGCTCGTCGGTGAGGTCGCCGGGATTCTGCCAGCGGTTCATCGCGTAGGCGAACTTGTTGTCGTAGCTGTAACCGCCGTCATCCGCGAAGATGCGCATCAGGTTGAACACCTTCGCGCCGTGCGAGAACTCGAGGAATCCACGCAGCTCGAAGTTCTTGTAGCCGAACGTGTTTCCCAGTCCACCGAACCACTTCGGCTGCGGGCTCCCGGCGTTGATCCGGTCATCCGAGTACAGCGCGTCGCCCGTGGCGGGATCGACACCCTCGAAGTGCAGCACGTAGAACTCGCCGATTGGCTGCCCGACCGCCGCGCGGCTGATGTCGCGATAGTTGTCGCCGGCAACCGGCTGATCCGCGTTCAGCTTCGTGACCTCGTTGTGGTTGAACGAGATGTTGAAGTCGGTGTTCCACGAGAACCCGCCGCGCGCAGCGGGCTTGAAGTTCACCGTGTTCAATCCGAACTCGAAGCCGCGATTGACGACGTTCCCGATGTTGTCGAAGAACGAGCAGTAGCCGATCGTGCAGGGCAACTCGCGCCGCGTGAGCAGGTCCGACGTGAGCTTGTGATAGTAGTCCGCGATGATGCTGATCCGGCCGCCGAACGGATACCAGTCGAGGCCGCCGTCCCACTCCTTGGTGGACTCCCACTTCAGATTCGGATTCGCAAAGGCGAGCGGCGCGATGCCCGGCGTGCTGCCGTAGTTGGCGGAGCCGTACGTGGCAAGCGCTGCGAAGTTTGGAATCGACTGATTGCCCGTCTTGCCGAAGCTTCCGCGCAGCTTCAGCTGTCCGAATCGGTTGCCGAAGTTCCCCATGAACGGCTCGTCCGAGATCACCCAGCCTGCGGAGACGGCCGGAAAATATCCCCAGCGATTGTTGACGCCGAAGCGCGAGGAGCCATCCGCTCGCATGGTCGCCTGCAGGAGATAACGGTTCTTGTAGCTGTAGTTCGCGCGTCCGAAGAAGGACTCGAGGTTGTTCGCCGTGGGAATGCCGCCGAAGTCGACGAGATTCGTCGCGCTTCCGACATACTGGAATTCCGGGCTGCTGAAGCCTTCTCCGCGAAGGAAGCTCGAGTTTTCCGTGTTGTACTCGATGCTTCCACCGCCGACGACGGTCAGGGCACTGCCTTCGTCCGAGCCTCCTTGATACGTGAGATAGCTCTGGAGCAGGTAGTGGTTGGTGTTGTCGAAGGTCGTCTGCGCGACGCCGTGAGCCCCGAACGCGTAGTTGCCCACCACGAGCGGCGAGCGCCACTGATTTTCATTGTCGTGGAGAATGTCCACGCCGGCGCTGCCGGTGAGCGTCAGGTGCGGGCTGAAGATGTAGTTGCCTTCGAGGTTGCCCAGGATGTGATCGGTCACGTCCGGCAGGCGATCGTAGGTTCCGATCGCGACCGGATTCGAGTACACCTCGGAATTGTTGCTCGGTGTCGTATCGGCCGTGCTCGTGAATGACCCGTCGGGATTCCGCACGTGATAGACGGCCGGCTGTCCGATCGCGTTGGTGACAATGCCGTCGTTGCTGTTGTTGCCCTCGATGCGATCGTTGTGCTCGCGCGCGAGCCCGATCGACGTCTTGAGGCTGAACTTCGGCGTCGCATCGTAGTCCACGTTCACGCGGAGGTTGGCGCGATTGTACGCGGACCCGAGCACGATGCCGGTCTGCTTGAAGAACGATCCGGCCACGTTGTAGCGGAGCGTCTCCGATCCGCCGCTCACGCCCATGTGCAGATTCTGCACTGGTCCCGTGCGAAAGATCGCGTCCTGCCAATCGGTGCTCGTCGCGTCATCGATGCCGGCAAAGAACTGGATCCCGTCGCCATCGTTGATGGCGCCCTCGTTCATGTAGGTGACGTACTGCGTGGCATCCATGAGCTTCAGCTTCGTCGCGGCGTTCTGGATGCCGGTCGAGAGGTCCACGCTGAACTTCGCCTTGCCCGCGAGGCCACGCTTCGTCGTGATCATCACGACGCCGTTCGATGCGCGCGAGCCGTAGATCGCGGCCGAGGCGGCGTCCTTCAGCACCGTGATCGACTCGATCTCGTTCGGATCGAGACCGGTGATCGCGGTGGGGGCTTCGCTGCCCGCCGGAAAGAGCTGCTGCGCCAGAGGATCGTTCGCGATCGGAATGCCATCCACCACGTAGAGCGGCTGGTTGGACGCCGAGAGAGAGGCCGCGCCGCGAACGCGTACGCTGATGCCGGTTCCGGGCTCGCCGGAGTTCTGCGTCACCTGAACGCCCGCCGCCTTGCCTTGCAGCGCGGCGTCGACGCCGGCCACTGGCTGATTCTGCACCTCCTGACCCGCAACCTGAGTCACGGCGCCCGTGACCTGCGCGCGGTTCTGCGTGCCGTATCCGGTGACCACCACTTCGGAGAGCACCGTCGACACCGGGCGCAGCACGAAGTCCGCCGTTGTCGTCCCATCGAGCGCCGCCGTCACCGTTCGCTCACTCGGCGCATAGCCGATGCGCTGAACGCGAATCGTGAGAGTGCCCGGTGGGACGCGCAGGGTGTACTCGCCTGCGGTATCCGTGAGCGCTCCGCGCGTGGTGCCCACCGCGACGACCTGCGCGCCGGGTACGGGCGCATGACTCGATGAGTCGGTGACGGTGCCTCGTACGATGGCGACGTTCGGGGCCGGCGTACCCTGCGCCTTCGCCTGAGCGATCGACGCTGCGGCGCACGCAGCGAGGGCGATCTTCCAGATCGAACGGGAAAAACTCATTCTCAGTTCTCCATCGGGGAGTTGCAGACGGACAGCCGGCCGGTGCTCGGAAGCGAGCGCCGGAAGCGGCGAGCGGGAGCGCGACAAGGGTGTATGTATACCTTTGTGACGCATTTAAATGCAGCGCGGACCGATCATACGCAAGAGCATTCCCGATATCAAACGTGCTCCATACACGCTCTCATCATGCGCTCACAACACGGGCACCGCTCTTCACGATCTCCGCCTTGCGTTGGTGAGCGAGCTCGGCTTCAACGCCGCCCCTCATTGCATACAGATGCAAGAACGCCCGGTGCACTCTCGCGCACCGGGCGTTCTTTCACATCACTTGCCGCGCGTCACCCGCCGATTCGCAGATTCACGACGCGGGACTGCTTGATCTGCGTGTTGTAGACGAGCAGACTCACCACATCGCCGTTCTTGAGCTTCGAGATCGAGCTGTCCAGATCCGCCACCGTCCGAATCGCGTGCGGCATCGGATTCAGCACCTTCACGATGATGTCCGCGTCGGCCTGCAGCTTCTGGTACGACGGCCCGAGCGCATCGACGCTCACCACCGCCAAGCCGCGATTCGCGTCCGACAGCTCCGCGCGGCTCGCGCGGTCGACCGTCATCGGCTCGACCGAGATGCCGAGCTTGTCGTAGCTCGCCGGCTTCTCCGCCGAGCTGTCGGTGCCGCTGTCGTCATCATCGTTGCTCGCGAGCTGCGACTCGTTCGGAGCTTCGGCGAGCTTCACCTTGTACGAGTGCTTCTGGCCATAGCGCATCACGTCCACGCCCACCGTCTCACCCGGCTTGTGCACCCGGATGATCCGCTGCAGCTGCGCCACGCGATCCACCGGCGTGCCGTCGATCGCGACGATGACGTCGCCCGGCTCGATTCCCGCCTTTTCCGCGGGGCTCGCCTGGCCCGGGGTGCCACCGCCAACGAGTGCGCCACGGATCTCCTTGAGCCCGGCCGCCTGCGCGTCTTCCGGACGCAGATCGCTGATCGAGACGCCGAGGATCGCACGACGCACGTGGCCATACTGAATGAGGTCGTTCATGACCGTCTTCGCGAGCGAGATCGGAATCGCGAAGCCGTAGCCCGAGTAGTAGCCGGTGCCGCTCGCGATCGCGCTGTTGATGCCGATCACGTCACCGTGGCTGTTGACGAGCGGTCCACCCGAGTTGCCCGGGTTGATCGCGGCATCCGTCTGGATGTAGTCGACGATCGCGTACTGGCTCGCGTAGAGGTTGCGGAGCTGCCCACTGCGTCCCTTCGCGCTGATGATTCCCGCCGTGACCGTGAAGTCGAGTCCGAGCGGATTGCCGACTGCCAGCACCCACTCGCCAACGCGGGAGTTTTCATCGTTGCCGAGATTGATGGTCGGGAAGCCGGTGCCATCGATCTTGATGACGGCGACGTCGGTGGTTGGATCGCGGCCGATCACCTTCGCCTTGAACACGCGCTTGTCGAGCAGCGTCACCGTGAGCTTGTCGGCATCGGCAACGACGTGGTTGTTCGTGAGAATGTATCCATCCTGGGATACGAGGAAGCCGGACCCGCTCCCTTCCATCGGCTGCTGCTGTTGCTGCCGGGGATCGAACTGCTTGAAGAAGTCTTCCATGCCGGGTGGAATCTGCTGCCCACCGCGCGGCACCTTCATCGGACGCGCCTGCCGTTCCATCTGAATCGATACAACAGCGGGCGTCACGTGCTCGGCGATCGCCACGAACGCGTTGCTCGCATCGGTCACCTGCTGCACCGCAGCCTGTGGAGGCTTCCCGCCACCACCAGCCTGCTGGGCATAACCGAAGGGGGTGAGGTTGAAGCCGCCAGCAACGACCAACCCGCCAATGAACGCGACGATGGCAGCAACGCCGACCGTCAATCGAGTAGAAAATCGAGACGCCATTGCAAATCCTGACCGTGTAGAGAGTTGTCGATACTACACCTCGCGCCGCCGGCAAGTTTCGTCGCCGGCGGCGCGGGTGCTCAATCGTGATTATTTCTTTTCATCGTCGACGATCTCGTAGTCAGCATCGACCACGTTGTCCGAGCCCTTCGGATTCGCATGCGCGCTGGCCGTTGCCGCCTCATCAGTGGCAGTGGTACCCGCGTCCTGCTCACCCTGCGCATACAGCGATTGTCCTGCCTCGCTGTAGGTGCGGCTCAACTCCTCCTGAGCGCTCCGGATCTCGCCCAGATCGTCCGCGCGAAGCGCCTTGCGCGCCCGCTCGACCGCTCCCTCGAGCCGTGACTTGAGGTCAGCGCTCAGCTTGTCCGACCATTCCTTCGCGTTCTTCTCGACCTCGTACGTAAGACTGTCGAGACGATTGCGCGTATCGATCTCCTCGCGGCGGTTCTTGTCCTCGTCCGCATGCTGCTCGGCGTCCTTCACCATCTTCTGGATGTCGTTTTCCGACAAGCCGCTCGACGCCTCGATCCGGATCTTCTGCTCCTTGCCCGTCGCCTTGTCCTTGGCGGTCACGTGCAGAATGCCGTTGGCGTCGATGTCGAAGGTCACCTCCACCTGCGGCATGCCGCGCGGTGCCGGTGGAATTCCGGTGAGCTGGAATTTGCCGATCGTCTTGTTGCCGGAGGCGAGCTCGCGCTCGCCCTGCAGCACGTGGATCTCGACCGTCGTCTGGTTGTCTTCGGCCGTCGAGAATACCTCGGATTTCTTGGTCGGGATGGTCGTGTTCCGCGGAATGAG
>JAICLZ010000038.1 GCA_025929535.1 Gemmatimonadaceae bacterium | reverse complement strand
TCGTCGCCACGCCGGACGGGCAGCAGGTGCCGCTGCGCGAGCTCACCCACATCCAGGTGACGAGCGGGGCCTCCTTCATCTACCGCCAGGACAACTCGCGCTTCATCGGCGTGCAGTACTCGGTGAACGGGCGCGATCTCGCGAGCGCGGTGAAGGAGGCGCAGGCGGAGGTGGCGAAGCGGGTGCACCTGCCACCCGGGTATCGTCTGCGCTGGGGCGGCGAGTACGAGGACTACTCGGCGTCGCGCGGTCAGCTGCAGGTGGTGCTGCCGATCACGCTCGTGCTGATCTTCCTCATTCTCTTCGCGCTCTACAGCAACTTCAAGTTTCCGGGCATCACCGTGCTCGGCGTGGTGCTGTCGGCGCCGATCGGGGGGATTCTCGCGCTCAAGCTCACGGGAACGCCGTTCTCGGTGAGCTCGGGGATCGGCTTTCTCGCGCTGTTCGGCGTGAGCGTGCAGACCGCGGTGGTCTACATCTCGTACGTGAACGAGCTGCGAATCGAGGGGCGGCCGGTGTCGGAGGCGATCCGGGAGGCGGCGCTGCTGAGACTGCGCCCGATCATGATGACGGCGCTGGTGGCGGCGTTCGGGCTGCTGCCCGCGGCGCTCTCGACGGGCGTGGGCTCGGACTCGCAGCGGCCGTTCGCGATCGTGATCGTGGGCGGGCTGTTCTCGCGACTGCTGATCTCCGTGTTCCTGATGCCGGCGCTGTACGAGGTGGTCGCGAAGCCGGGAGATCGACTGGAGGTGTAGCGCCTTAGAAGGTGCGCTTCTTCATCTCCTTGAAGATCTCCGTCGCGTCTTCGGACGCTTCGGGGCGCTCGCCGCGAATGGCGTCGAGTGCCTTGTCGTAGGTGGGGCGATTGGGATTCTTCTTGGCCGCGGCCTTCGCCATGGTCTTTTTGAGCAGCGCCTGCATCTCCTTCTCGTTCATCGAGCCTCCGTGGTGTGGTCGGCGCGCGGCGAAAGGCGCCGAGTGATATATAAAGCTAAACGCCCGTGACCGGCTTGGCGTCACGGGATCGAGCGCGCACGATTCGGGCATCTACAATCTTGGAAATACGGATTGGACGGATTTGACGGATAAGAAACGGATCGCACTGGGGCGCGGCGCTAGGACCGTGCGCATGGGGAACGGTGCTTTTCTGGTTGGCAACCGAAGTGACTGAACCGCTCTACACCCCTGCCGTTTCCAGTCAAAGATCGGGTGTCGTTGCTCCCGCGCAGCGATGAAGGGGATCGTGGGAGTTTGCCGTCTCCGTTGAATTCGTTTCAATCCGTTTGTTATCCGTATCTCAAAGATGTAAGAGCCAGCCCGAGCGGCTGTTGCCGTTCCGGGACACGCGCGCATGATGCAGGCTTCAACAGCTCGACCCCGCGCGTGCGGGTACGAGAGATAGTGTCGAGTGACGAGCGAGAGGTCGTGTGCGGGATGAAGACGTGACTACCGGCACGCCGCATCAAGGACGTATTCGCATCGGCACCGCCGGCTGGGCGTACGCCGACTGGAATGGCGTACTCTATCCCAAGCCGATGCTTCGCGGCGTGGACCGGCTCACGTACATGACGCACTACTTCGACGTCATCGAGATCAACTCCACCTTCTACGCGCCCGCGGACGAGCCCAAGGTGGAGGGGTGGCTCGCAAAGACCGCGCATGCGCCCGACTTCCGATTCGCCATCAAGCTCTGGCAGCGCTTCACCCACGAGCGTGCGAGCGCATGGACGCGCGCAGACGAGCGCGATGCGCGCATCGCGCTCGAGCCGCTGCACGCTGCGGGAAAGCTCGGCGCCGTATTGGTGCAATTCCCCTGGTCCTTCAGGCGCACTGAGGAGAATCGCATGTGGCTCGGCGACGTCGTGAGCGCATTTCGCGAGTTCCCGCTCGTCGTCGAGATTCGGCACGAGTCGTGGAACGTGCCGCACTTCTACGACTCGCTCGCGGAGCTCGGCGTCGGGTTCGTGAACATCGATCAACCGTTGTTCAAGAAGAGCATCAAGCCGAGTGCGGCGGTTACGTCACCGATCGGTTACGTGCGCGTGCACGGGCGCAACTATAAGGAGTGGTTTCGCGAGAGCGCGAACGTGCGCGAGCGGTACGACTACCTCTATTCACCGGACGAGCTCGCGCCATGGGTCTCCCGTGTCGAGCAGATCGCGGCACGGGCGGAGGACGTGTACGTGCTCACGAACAATCACAATCTGGGGAAGGCGGGAGTGAACGCGCTTCAGCTCAAGTCCATGATCGAGCACCGGAAGGTGGTGGCCCCGCCGCGGCTTTTCGAAGGCTATGCCGGGGCGCTGGCACCCTTCGCGGAGCCCGGCTGATGCGGCCGCGCTCCGGCCTCGCGCAGCCCTGGCAGCGGGCGCAGGTTCCACTCGATGTCCGACCTTCAAACGCGCCTCCAGGAGGCGCTCGGCGACGCGTACCTGATCGAGCGCGAGTTGGGCGGCGGAGGGATGTCACGCGTATTCGTCGCGCGCGAGCGCGCGCTCGGCCGACTGGTGGTGGTCAAGGTGCTGCCGCCCGAAATGGCCGCGTCCGTGAACATCGAACGGTTCCGGCGCGAAATCCAGCTCGCGGCTTCGCTGCAGCATCCGCACATCGTGCCGGTGCTCGCCGCGGGACAATCGGGCGACCTCCTCTACTACACGATGCCGCTCGTCGAGGGCGAATCGCTTCGGGCCAAGCTCGCCCGTGAAGGCGGACTTCCCATCGGCGATGCGGTTCGCATCCTGATCGACGTGACCGAAGGGCTCGCGTACGCGCACGCCCACGGCGTCGTGCACCGCGACATCAAGCCGGACAACATTCTGATTTCGGGCAATCACGCCGTGGTCACGGACTTCGGCGTGGCGAAGGCGGTGAGTGCCGCAACCGGGGAGAGCTCGCTCACGTCGATCGGGGTCGCGCTCGGAACGCCCGCCTACATGGCACCGGAGCAGGCAGCGGCAGATCCGCTCGTCGATCATCGCGCCGATCTGTATGCCGTTGGAGCCACGGCGTACGAGATACTGGCGGGCCGGCCGCCCTTCAGCGGGATGTCCGCGCAGCAGGTGCTCGCGGCACACATGACCACCGCGCCGGCGCCTGTCTCCTCGGCGCGTCAGTCCGTGCCGCCCGCGCTCAACGCGCTCGTTATGCGCCTGCTGGAGAAAACTCCGGCTGATCGCGTGCAGCACGCGACGGAGGTGCTGGCAACGCTGCAGGCCATGGCAACGCCAACCGGCGGCATGGCTCCGACCACCGCAACCGCCGCGATGACCTCCGGCGCGGCGGCCGCGATTCGCCGCTCGCATCCCGTTCGCGTGGCGTTGCTCTTCGGGCTCGCGTCGATCGCGGTCCTCGTCACGGTGCTCGTGCTGCGCAACTCACTCGGCCTTCCCGACTGGGTGCTCGCGGGCGCGGTGCTCGTGCTGCTGCTCAACCTGCCGATCATCCTCGGCGCCGCTCGAGCGGAGCGCGAGCGCATTCGGGCCAGCACGACAGGTACCGAGCTGCCGCCGCCGTCGGGAGTCGCCCGGCTGTTCACGTATCGCAGATCGATCCTCACCGGCGTCATCTCCTTTGGTGTGCTCGCCGTCGCGGTGATCGCCTACACCGTGATGCGGCTCACGGGCTTCGGCCCGATCGGGACGCTGCAGGCCAAAGGGTTGATCAAGGACAAGCAGCCGATCCTGCTCGCGCAGTTCGAGAACCGGTCGAGCGACACGACACTCGCTCCCACGCTCACCGAGGCGCTCCGCGTCGATCTCTCGCAATCGTCCTCGGTCAAGCTCGTGGAGCCGCAGGCGGTGGCCGACGCGCTCACGCGGATGCAGAGGCCTGCGAGCTCGGTGCTCACGCCTGCGCTCGCGCGCGAGGTCGCCGAGCGCGAAGGCATTCCGGCGGTGGTGGTGGGCGAGATCGATCCGGTGGGAAGAGCTACGTCGTATCGGCGAAAGTCATCTCGGCCTCCACGGGTGCCGTGCTCACGGCTCAGCGCGAGACGGCGGCGAACGATGCCGAGCTGATTCCGGCGCTCGACAAGCTGTCGCGCTCCCTGCGCGAGCGGATTGGAGAGTCGCTGGTGAGCATTCGCGCCGATGCGCCACTCGAGCGCGTATCCACCGGCTCGCTGGATGCGCTGCGGAAGTACACGCAGGCGATGACGCTCGAGGACGCGGGAAAATCGGAGCAGGCGGAGCAGCTGCTGAAAGAGGCGACGGAGATCGACAGCGGATTCGCGATGGGGTGGCGCAAGCTCTCGGTGCTGCTGGCAAACGGCAGCGCTCCATACACGGAGGTGATGGATGCGTCCACCCGTGCGTACCAGCATCGCGAGCGCCTGACGGAGCTCGAGCGGCAGGCGACGATTGCCTGGTACTTCGACATCGTCGACCCGGACCGGGACAAGGTGCTGTCCGCGTACCGCTCGATGCTCGCCATCGATCCCGACAACGCGATAGCGCTCAACAACATCTCGCAGGCACTGTTCGATCGGCATCAGTATGCGGACGCCGAGAGCGCCGCGGTGCGCTGCATGGAGCTGGGGCATTATGGAACCTGTCCCTTTCATGCGATGCGCAATCAGTTGGCGCAGGGAAAGCGCGAGGCCGCCGACTCCACGGTCGCACGCTGGGGGCGCGGATCACCGCATGATCCGAACATGATGCGAGCGCGATTCGCCCTCGCCACGTCGCGCGGCGACTATCAAGCCGGCGAGCGCTTTCTGCGCGTGCTGCAATCCACGGGGCCGTCCAATGCCTTCTGGCAGGAACAGAACGCGAACGACGCCGCGGCACTCGCCGGTGCGCAGGGTCGGCTCGCCGAGGCGGAAACGCAATACCGCGCATCGGCCGCGGCCGCAGAGGCGCGCGGTGCGCCGACCGACTTTCTTGCCGAGCACGCGTTTCTGTCCGAGATGGAGATGCGCCAGCGGAATCGCCCGGAGCGCGCAATCGAGGTGCTCACATCGGCGCTCGCGAAGCATCCACTTGCCTCGATGAGCCCGGTCGATCGCCCCTACGTGCTCCTGGCGAGCGCCTTTGCGATCGCGGGTCGGCCGGAAGAGGGCGAGCGGCTCATGTCGGAATATTCGCGCTTGATGCCCGCGAGCCTGCAGAAGGGCGACGTCGAACGCCTCACGGCGCTCGGCGACATCGCGAGCGCGCGCGGGCGCTACGCGGAGGCGATCTCCGACTTCGAGAAACAACGCGAATACGACGGGCGCCCCAACTACAACGTTTTTCAGATCGCGTCCGCGTTCGCGAAGCTCGGGCAGGCCGATTCGGCCCGGGCGTACTACGAGCACTACCTCGGGAACGCGGGCCCCTATCGCATCCTCGGCGATGTCTTCTACCTCGCGGCAACGTACCAGCGGCTCGGTGAGATCTACGAGGCGCAGGGCGATCGCAAGAAGGCCATCGACAGCTATCTCAAGCTCACGATCTCTGGAAGAATGCCGATCCCGAGCTCCAACCGATCGTGCAGGATGCGCACGCGCGCATCGCCCGCCTGAGCGCGGAGCACTGAGGCGGATCCACCAGCGGGGGCTTAGCTTTCGGTCGTGTCCGGTGCTTCCCGTCGCATCCTCCTCGCCGACGCCGACGCCTTCTACGTCGCCGTCGCGCGCCTCATCGATCCCGAGGGCGCGGGGAAAGCTCCGCTCCTGATCGTGGGCGGATCGCGGGAAAGCCGCGGCGTCGTGTGCTCCGCGTCGTACGAGACGCGCAAGTTCGGTGTGCGCTCCGCGATGCCTACGGCGCAGGCGCTCAAGCTCTGCCCGCAGGCGATGTGCGTGCCCGTGCCGCGCGCCGCCTGCTCGCGCAAGAGCGCCGAGATTCGCAGGGTGCTGCAGCGATTCACGCCGGTGGTCGAAGGCGCGAGCATCGACGAATGGTACCTCGACATGGGCGGCACCGAGCAGCTCTACGATCGCGAGCCGCTCGAGCGCACGGCGCAGCGCATCCGCGACGCCGTGCGCGCCGAGACATCGCTCTCGATCTCGGTTGGCGGCGGCACGAACAAGCTCGTCGCGAAGATGGCGGTGGAAGTCGCGAAGCCCAAGCCGGGGAACGACGCGACCGGTGTGCACATCGTGGCGCCGGGAGAGGAGGCCACATTTCTCAAGCGATTCCTGCTGGCCGAGATACCGCTGGTGGGGCCGAAATTTCAGAACCGCCTCGAGCGCGCGGGGCTGCGCACGGTGACCGATGTGCTCGCGCATTCGCTGCCCGAGCTGATTCGCTGGTTCGGCGACCGCGAAGCGCAGTGGCTGTGGGATCGTGTGCGCGGCATCGACGGCGGCGCGGTCGATGCGCACGGCGATCAGAAGAGCATGAGTCGCGAGGAGACGTTCGCGGCGGACATCAACGACGACGCGGTGCTCGAGCGCGAGCTGTTCGCACTCGCCGCGCGCGTGGCCTCCGATCTGCGCACGGAGCTGCTCGCGGCACGCACGATCCGCGTCAAGATCAAGGACGCGGACTTCAGGATCCGCCAGGCCGGGCGCACACTTCCGGACGCGGTCGTGTCCGATCGCGTGATCTCCGGAATCGCTCGCGAGCTTCTGCACACGCTTCGCTCGCGGCGGCGGACCGCGGCACGGCTCATCGGCATCTCGCTCTCCACGCTCGTGACCAACCCCGAGCCGCCGCAGCTCGCGCTCTTCGAGGACGCGGGGCCATCGCTCGAAACGGAGCGCGACCGCACCGTGGCGCGTACGATGGATGTGGTGCGCCGGAAGTTCGGCCACGATGCCATTGGCGCCGCCCGGCTCCGCAAGCCCGAGGACGAGGAGTAGTCCGCTCGACGCACAACGGGACGGCAGCGTGAATTTTTTGTTAATAGCGAGCAATTCTGCCCTTTCGGTCGCCTTAGTCCCCGATCTTTCATTCGCGGGCGCGCGTGCGGCGCGCACGGCCGGGTCGATCGATGTCTGAACGATCGGATTCGGCACCAGAGGCCGCGCGGAGGTTGGCTTCAGTGCTCATCGTGGATGACGAGGCGAAGATTCGCAGCGCGCTACGACAGGCGCTCGAGCGTGAAGTGGGTACGATCCTCGAGGCATCGAACGGACGCGATGCCATCGCGATGGCAGAGCAGAAGCGCCCCGCGGTGGTGATCGTCGATCTCGGGCTGCCGGACATGGAGGGCATCGACCTGTGCCGGATCATCCGTGAGTGGTCGAGCGTGCCCATCCTCGTGCTGTCGGCGCGAACGGATGAACACGAGAAGGCGAGCCTGCTGGAGGCCGGCGCGGATGATTACATCACCAAGCCGTTCAGCACCGTGGAGCTTCGCGCGCGCGTGCACGCGGCGGTGCGCCGGTCGCAGATGACACCCGTGCCCGGATCGGAGGCACCGCTCGTGATCGGCGATCTCGTGATCGACACGGCACGGCGGATCGTCACCAGCGCGGGCTCGGATGTGCATCTGACGCCAACGGAGTGGGGATTGCTGCGCGTGCTGATCGCGAACGCGGGCCGCCCTGTGACACACGCGCGTCTGTTCGACGCAGTATGGGGCCAGGCTGCGGGCGATGCGCAGCTCTACCTGCGCGTGTACGTGGCGCATCTGCGGCGCAAGCTCGAGGCCGATTCGTACCGGCCGCGCCTGATCCTCACGGAGCCGGGCGTGGGCTATCGATTCGTGCTGCCGCCATGAGCCCGAGCGCGCGCGCCCGGCGCTGGGCGATCGCCTTCGTGGTCCTCTTTGCGCTCACGGGAGCGATGCTGCTCGTGCGCTCGCAGCTCGACAAGGCGCACGTCGCGCTGCTGTTTCTTCTCGTCGTTCTCGTCGGAAGCGCCATCGACGGCAATGCGCTCGGGCTCACGCTCGCCGGAAGCGCGTTCCTCCTCTTCGATTTCCTCTTCCTTCCGCCCTACTACGCCTTCGGGCTGACCAATCCGCTCGACTGGCTCGTGCTGGCGTCGTTTCTGGTCACGAGCATCGTGGCCGCGCAGTTGCTGGCACATGCGCAGCGGCGAACGCGCGAGGCACGTGCGCGCACGCTCGAGGTGGAGGGGTTCTCCACGCTGGGAGCGGAAACGCTCAATGCGGCCGAGCCGGTGCAGGCGCTCGCCGCGATTGCCGACGTCATTCGCGCTACGCTCGACGTGGATAGCTGCGACATCTACGTGCATCGCGGCAGCGATACCGACCTCGAGCTCCTTGCACACGCAACGAGGCCGAAGTCGGCCTCGTCACCGGCTGCCTCGCCAAGTATCGGAAGCTTCGAGCCGCGCGGCTGGACGCTGCCGTGGGGTGAGATCGCGGATGCGCGCGCGGTAGCGATCGCGCTCACCGTACATGGGCGATCGGTTGGAGTGCTGCGGGTGACCAACGATCCGCGCGTCGATCTCGCGCCGGGTCAGCGCGATTTTCTCAACGCGCTCTCGTACTATGCCGCACTCGGTGTCGAGCGCGTGCAGCTGGCAGCGGACGCATCGCACACTGCCGCGCTGCGCGACAGCGATCGAATGAAGAACGCGCTGCTCGCAGCAGTCTCGCACGATCTTCGCACGCCGCTGACCACGGTCAAGGCACTTGCGCACACGATCGTCGAGCGCGGCGCATCGCCCGGTGATTCGAACGCGGTGTCGATCGAGGAAGAGGCGGACCGCCTGACCTCACTCATCACGGACCTGCTCGACTACTCGCGACTCATGGGCGGCGCGCTGCATCTCGCGCCGCAAATCGAGAGCGCGGACGATCTGATCGGCGCCGCACTCGCGAGCGTGCGCGGGATCGTGCAGACGCGATCCATTCGCGTCACCGCGGATGCGGGATCGGTCGTTCCCCTGGGCCGCTTCGACTTCGTCCACTCCGTGCGCGTCATCGTGAATCTCATCGAGAACGCGGTGAAGTACAGTGCTCCCGACGCGCCGATCGACATCGGCGTGCATCGCGCGGACGACAAGCTCGTCGTCTCGGTCGCCGATCGTGGCGCGGGCGTGAGCGAGCGGGATCGCGAGCGGATCTTCGAGCCGTTCTACCGCACTGCGGGAGCGCCACTGGCCGCGCATGGCGCGGGACTCGGACTCGCGATCGCGCGGGGCCTCGCACTCGCGCAGGGCGGAGACGTCACCTACGCCGCACGTCAAGGCGGCGGAAGCGTGTTTTCACTGTCGCTGCCCGCGGCGGAGCAGCCCGCCGAAGTCCTTGCTTGAAGTGAACTGCAAAGCCCGGTAGCATCAACCAGAAGCCATGTCCTCCCTACTCATGCGCAGCAAGCGGCTGCTCGTCGGCCGCCCGCTCGCCTCGGAACGACTCGAAGAAGAAAAACTGAGCAAGACGACAGCACTCGCCGTGCTGTCCTCCGACGCCATCTCATCGGTGGCGTATGCGACCGAGCAGATTCTCTTCGTGCTCGCCGTGCTCCCGGGCGTGGTGGCGTCGACCTACGTTTTCCCCATATCGGTCGTCATCGTCGCGCTCCTGGTGCTGGTGGGGCTCTCCTACCGCCAGACGATCTTCGCATATCCGGGAGGCGGCGGATCGTTCACCGTCGCCAGGGACAACCTCGGCATCGGATCCGGACTCGTTGCGGCGGCAGCGCTGCTCACCGATTACGTGCTCACCGTGTCGGTCTCGATCGCGAGTGGCGTGGCCGCGATCGTGTCCGCGTATCCCGGCCTCACCGAGTACCGCGTCTCCCTGTGCATCGCCGCGATCCTGCTGCTGATGCTCGTCAACCTGCGCGGCGTACGCGAGTCGGGCGCCGCATTCAGCCTGCCCACCTACATCTTCATCGCAATGATGCTCGCGTTGATCGGCGTGGGACTCTACCGGTTGTCGATGGGTCACGCAGCAGCACCGGTGAGCGGCGCGACGCACGTGGATCCGGTCTCGCTCCGGCATACCGCAATGGGAGCGCCGGTCGCCTTCGGCTTTCTCTATCTCATGATGCGCGGGTTCGCCGAAGGCTGCTCGGCCATGACGGGCACCGAAGCGATCTCGAACGGCATCACGGCGTTCAGAGCGCCCGCTCCGCGCAACGCCGCCAAGACGCTCGGCTGGATGGTGACGATTCTCGCCGTCTTCTTTCTCGGAGTGAGCTGGCTCGCCCAGGAGTATGCGGTGATGCCCACCGTTCGCGAGACCGTGCTGTCGCAGCTGGGCCGCCACATCTTCGGCATGGGAAAGGTGTACTACGTCTTCCAGTACGCCACGTTCGCCATACTCGTGCTCGCGGCGAACACCGCGTTCGCGGATTTCCCCAGGCTGTCGAGCATTCTCGCGAGCGAGAAGTTCCTGCCCCGCCAGCTGGCCGCGCGCGGCGACCGGCTCGCGTTCTCGAACGGGATCGTGTCGCTGGCGCTCGTCGCCATCCTGCTCGTGTGGATCTTTCAGGCGCAGACGACCGCGCTCATCCCGCTCTACGCGATCGGCGTCTTCGTGTGCTTCACCCTCTCGCAGGCAGGGATGGTGCGCCACTGGTTCACGGTGCGCGAGCCGGGATGGCGATGGAAGGCAGCGCTCAACGGCCTCGGCGCGATCGCCACGGGCATCGTCTCGATCGTCCAGGTGGCGACGAAATTCACGTCGGGCGCGTGGATCGTGGTCGTTCTCATCCCGCTGATCATCCTCCTCCTCCGTGCGATCCACGAGCACTACCGGAAGTTTGCAGAGGAGGTGAAGTTCGTCGGCCACAGTCCGATCGTGCCGCTGCACCACACCGTCGTCGTGCCCATCAACGCGGTGACCAAGGCCACCGCGGGCGCGCTCGTCTACGCGACGATGATCAGCGCGGATGTGCGGGCGACGTACATCGACCTCGACAGCGCCGCCACCGCGAAGCTGCGCGCCGATTGGGAGGCATGGGACATCGGGGTGGAGCTCGTGATCGTTCCCTCGCCCTATCGCTCGGTGCTGCGGCCGCTGGTGGATTACGTGGAGAACCTGCGACGCGATGCACCCGGCGAGCTCGTGACGGTGGTGGTTCCCGAGATCGTGCCGCGTCATTGGTGGGAGCACTTTCTCCACAACAAGACGGCGCTCTACATCCGCACCGCATTTCTGTTCAAGCCCAATGTCGTCGTCACGGCCGTGCCCTTTCATCTCGGCAATGCCGTGCGGCTGCGCGATCGATTCGACTACGATGAGCAGCTCGATGAGTCACTGGACGAAGACGTACGCATGACTCGCGAGATGCTATTGATGGAAGCGGAGAGCGCCGCGCCGGTGGAGAAGGTCAACCCCGGCTGATGGGAGCGCCGCATCACCCCGGCGGCTCGATCTGCGCGAGGTCCGTGCGCGCGAACACCCGCCCGAGCCACTTGATCACGAGCCACAGCTCTCCCAGCGCCACGAGCGCGCCCACCGGCACCGCCGGAACGAAATACCAGATACTGATCGCGCGCGACGAGAGGGCGGCCGCGACCGAGGCGGCGATCGTCGTCACGATGAGCGGCGGAATCAGCGCGACGAAGGTGATGACGAGCGACACGATGATCGCGAGCACGTTCTGCCCCATTGCCTCTATTCCCGCTGCGCGTCCGTCTCCCAGCCGCACCCAGCCAGGGAAGAGAAGCGCCGCGCCGTTCGCCACGGTCAGCCCGATCGCGTTGAGCGTGGGGAGCGCGACGAGCGCGATCAGCACCGCCGGAGCGATCGGCACCGGCGGGAGCGCGTCGAATGAGGAGAGAAGGGCAGCGGAGGCGAGCAGCACGTACTGCATCGCCGTGAGGATGATCGTGCTGCTCGCGATCTCCGCCATCACGATCGTCGAGCCTCGCAGCGGATAGCTGCGCAGCTGATCGAGCTGCAGCAGGTCCTGGCGGAGATCCGCGCGCACGAAGCCGGGGCCGAGCACGACGAGCATCACGATGGGAATCGCGCACAGCGTCTCGCCGATCTGCGCGAGGTCGCTCCAGTTGCCCACCTCGGAGTAGACGGCGGTGCCGATGACCGCGATGCCGCACACGATGATCGCGACGGTCGTGAGCCGGAGCACGCGCGTGTAGCCCAGCACGTTCTTCCAGAGGATGGCGATCGCCGGATGTCCGGTTGGCGCGAGCCGGAACCACGGGCGAGACACCGCACCGTCCGCGATCACGACCGGGCGCCGCCGCGTGTCGCGCGACGCGGCGATCGCGCGCGCGCGCTTGGCTGCGGCGTCGGCCACCGCTTCCTCGAAGGCCGCGTCCGTGTGCGTGACCCACGGGTAGTGCACCGCCATCAACGCGAACGCGGGAAGGATCGCGAGCAGCCAGTGTGCAGTGGAATCGGCGAAGAGCGGAGCGATGAGCAGCCGGAAGGGGAAGAGAATGGCCGCGAGTGGCTGGCTCGTGACGAGCCGCTCGAGCGCCACCGCTCCGCCGCCCACGTGCAGCGCCGCGCGCACCGCCGGGATGGCGCGCACGATCGTGATTCCGGCCACGAGAATCACCGCGGTCACGATCGCGATCGGAATGGCATTGGCGCGCACCCCCCGCCTGCCGTGCGCCACGGTGCTCGTGCGCACGAGCGATGCGCCCACGCGATGGAGATAGAGCGTCGAGAGAATGATCCAGAGCGAGATCGCCCGCATCCAGAAGGGCAGTGGCGTTCCCCCCCGCCGCAGCAGCACCACCCAGATGATGACGCTGAAGAGGACGAAGATCTGCGCTTGCGCCACCTTGTAGCGCACCAGCGCGGACCTCGACAGCGGCGCGGGAAACAGGATCTGCACCTCCGCTTCCGTGAAGACGAGCGCGGGCCGGTCGCTGCCGAAGATCCACCCGCTCGCGACGGTCACGAAGATGATCGCGGTGTAGATGAGCTGGCCGATCGTGCTCGACGTCGAGCCCGTGAGCGGGCTCGGCATCCGCGAATTGAAGAGCAGCGTGCCGAAATAGAGTCCGCCCGCGAGCACCGCGAGCAGGTAGCGCGGGCGCTTGAGCCGCGCGACCTGGCCGCGCATGCGATTGCGCGCGCTGTGCCAGAGGAGATAGCGGAGCGCGTCGTTCACGCGCCACTCTGCGCCGTGTCCTGGCGCTCGCCTTCCTCGATGAGCGCGAGAAATACATCCTCGAGCGCGCGGCCGGCGAGATCGGGGCGCTCCGCGACGATCTCGGCGAGCGTTCCGATCGCGATCACGCGTCCGCGCTGCATCACGAGCAGTCGCGTGCACAGCTCTTCCACGAGATGCAGCAGGTGCGAGCTCAGAACGACCGCGGCGCCGGCGCGTGCGCGAGCGGCGATCGTGGATTTCATGCGACGCATGCCCGCGGGATCGAGACCGGTGAGGGGCTCGTCGAGCAGCAGCGCGGACGGCGTGTGGAGCAGCCCGCACGCGATCGCGAGCTTCTGGCGCATGCCGCGAGACAGTGCGGCGGGAAGCACGGCGCGCTTCTCGAGCAGCTCCATCTCGACGAGCAGCGGCTCGATGCGCGCGGGTGCATCCGCGACACCGTAGAGACGGCCGATGAACCGGAGATGCTCCTCGACCGTGAGATGCTCGAACAGCTGCGGCTCATCCGGGATGAAGGCGAGCAGCGCCTTCGCCTTCTCGGGTGTCGCGAGCATGTCGTAGCCGCCCACGCGCACGGAGCCGCTCGTGGGGACGATGATGCCGGCGATGCTGCGCAGCGTGGTCGTCTTCCCGGCGCCGTTGGGCCCGACGAGTCCGAGCACTTCGCCGGGCGCGACGTGGAACGTCATGCCGCGCACCGCCTGGAAGTCGCCGTAGGTCTTGGTGAGGCTCTCGACGTCGATCACGCGGACGACACGATGCGATCAGGCAAGGCTCTCGTCATGTTGAAGGCAGTTACAGCGAAGGCTAACTCCTGCCGGGCTCGGGAAAGATGCTCGGTTGCAACGGCACGTTGCTCTCCGGCGTTGGTATTACTCGTAACCGCTGTCCGCTCACCTATCTTTCACTCATGCGACTTTCCGCCCTTCATTCGATCGTTCCGGCCGCCCTGCTCTTCGCCGGTGTGACCGCCTTTGCGCCGCCCACGCCCATGCTGGCCGGGCGCGGCACCGCCTTTCACGCGCATCTCGTGCGCGCCGACCCAGCCGTGAACGACACGATCGCGTCCACTCCCAAGTCGGTCCGTCTCTGGTTCTCGGAGCCTGTGGAGCTGGGCTTGAGCCGCGTGAGGATCGTGCGCGTGGGCGGCGATACGGTGAAGACGAGCGGGCTCCGTCACGAGGGCACTGCGGCGGCGACGGCAGCGCTGGATCTGGCGACGCCCCCCACGTCTCCCGGCACCTATGTGGTGACCTACCGCGTGGTCTCGCGCGACGGGCACCCGACCTCCGGCAGCTACAGCTTCGTGCTCAAGGGCTCGGGAGCGGAGTAGCTCGCTGAGCAGCGTGTCACCGGTTGGTGACATGGTCAGGATTCGAGTAGCGCACGTGCGACCATCCCGATCGTCTTCTCGATTCGGCGCCACGCCTGCGGCGTGCGTGGGGTGCGTAGCGCGAAGAGCGTGACGGCAGCGCTCAGAAGCTCGAGTAGTGCGTCCAGATCGACATAGGGTGGTACACGGTGCGTTGTCCGGAGCGAGGAAATGATCTCGGTGTGCCGCTCCTCGCGCTGTGCCGCCACGGCCCGACCCAGCGCATTGTTTCCCCCGAGCTCCGCCGCCGCCGCTTGCAGCAGCAAGGCATCGCCCCACATGCTGACCCATTCCTCGAGCACCACGGATTGCAGGGCCTCCGAGAGCGACGCACCGCCACCCTCGTTCTCAATCTCCACCCGCGGCCAGAGCATCCGCTCCGCACCCAACGCTTCCAGCACGCCGTCCAGGCCACCGAAGTAGCGGTAGATGAGCACCTTGTCGCACCCCGCCGCTTCCGCCAGCACGTTCACCCCCAGCGCGCGAACGCCGTGCGCGGCGATCAGCTCCGCCGCGCTCTGGAGAATGGTTGCTCGCGTTTCGAACCGGTCTCTTCGTGTGGCCACGTCCGCTCCCAAGTCACCGACCAGTGACAAGGTACAGTCACCACCCGGTGACATGCAAGCAGCTTTCGCTACCGATGGACCCTTTTCGGCGCGCATCGGCTATCCTGCCAGCGCCGGACGTGGCTCATCGCTTGCACATTTCAACCAGCGCGCTTTCACAGATGCGTGCTGATTCATTATGATCTACCCCCCACCGCGTCGCTTCGCGTGCGCTGTCGCACGCGCGGATGCGTGGGATCCTCGCCACAATGAGTGCTCGATGCGTGCTGCACGTCGTTCGATCTTCATACCGTTCCTCTCCCTGCTCGCGTGCGCGGTCGCTCTCTCGTGTGGAGGCGACTCCACCGGCCCCGGCGGCGGTGGCAATGGCGTCACGATCACGCCGAACCCCGACACGGTCGCGCTGGGCTCGACGTCCACGCTCCATGCGACGGTAGACGGCGCGAGCGGGAATCCCAGCCTCTTCTGGAGCTCCGAGAACACCGCCATCGCCACGGTCTCGGGCACGGGCGTCGTCACCGGCGTCGCGGTCGGCACCGCGCACATCGCCGCGAGCTCCGGCGGCAAATCCGGAATCACGACGATCGTGGTCATCCCGCCGGGCGTCGCTTCGGTGCGCGTCACGCCCACCAGCGCCGCGATCAAGGTGGGGGAGACCGTGCATCTCGTCGCGGAGCCCCTCGACGGCAGCGGCAACGCCCTCGAGGGCCGCACCGTCACGTGGTCTTCGGACAATGAAGCCGTGGCCACCGTCGACAACACCGGCATCGTCACGGGCGTCTCCTCCGGCGCTGCCACGATCACCGCCACGAGCGAAGGAAAGTCGGGCACCTCCGGAATCGCCGTGGGCGCCGCGGTTGCCGCGAGCATCGCGGTCGCGCCGCCGAGCATTACCGTCATCGCGGGGCAGACATCGCAGCTCACGGCAACGGTGAAGGACGGCAACGGCAGCGTGATCTCGGGCGCGCCAGTGACCTGGACGGTCGACAAGCCCGCCGTCGCGATCGTCGGGTCCACCGGCCTGGTTGCCGGTCAGGCGGCGGGCACCGCCACGATCACCGCCACCAGCGGCTCCGTGCACGTCAACGTGCCGGTCACCGTCACTCTGCCGCCGGCGAATGCCGTCGTCGTCTCACCGGGCACCGTCTCGCTGCTCGTCACGCAACGGCAGCAGCTCACGGGCACGGTCACCGACGCGAACGGCAACCCGATTCCCGGCCAGACCATCACCTGGGAGTCCAGCAACAGCGCGGTCGCGACGGTCAGCTCGACCGGGCTCGTCATTGCCGTCGCACCCGGCACCGCCACCATCACCGCGACGAGCGGCTCCGTGCACGGCACCGCGGACGTCACGGTCTCGCTCGTACCGGCACGCAAAGTCACCCTGACGCCGGATGCGCTCTCCTTCACCGAGGGTGATCAGGGAACGCAGCTCGCAGTCGCGCTGCTCGATTCGGCCGGTGGTACGCTTTCGCAAACCGGACGTGTGATCAACTGGAGCTCGAACAATTCGAGCGTCGCGAGCGTGAGCGGCACGGGGTTCGTGACGCCCGGCGCTCCGGGCCAGGCCGTCATCACGGCGACGCTCCAGGGAACCGGGCTATCCGCGACCGCGACGGTGACCGTGGCGCCCGTGCCGGTAGCCTCGGTCACGGTGACGCCATCGCTCGACACGCTCGTGGTGCTTCAGCAGCAGCAGCTCACCGCCACGCCGACGGACGCGGACGGAAATCCACTTACGGGACGCGCCATCACGTGGGACGGCAGCGACGACAACATTGCCACGGTCTCGAGCAACGGACGTGTGACTGCGCTTTCGCCCGGGACCATGACCGTCACCGCCACCGCGGGTGGGAAGACCGGCACGGCAACGATCGTCGTGATCGATGTTCCCATCGCGTCGATCGAGCTCTCGCCCACTACGCAATCCGTGGTCGTCGGGCAAACGACGCCGGCATTCACGGTCGTGACCAAGGATGCCGCGGGTCATGTGCTCACCGGCCGCACCGTGACGTTCAATTCCGACAACACCGCGGTCGCAACCATCGACGCCTCAGGCGTTGCAACCGGCGTCGCGGCGGGCACCGCCCAGATCACCGCATCGAGCGAAGGGATAACTAGCAACGCGGCAACGCTCACCGTCGATCCGCCTCCGGTGGGTAGCGTTGCAGTGGATCCGCCGAGTCAGACGATCACCGACGGTGGCACGGCGGCGTTCACGGCGATGCTGAAGGATGCGCAGGGCCATCCGCTCACCGGTCGCACCGTGACGTGGGACTCGAGCGATCACTCGGTGGCGACCGTCGACAACTCCGGGCTCGCGACCTCCACCGGCCCCGGCACCGCGACCATCACGGCAACCAGTGAGGGCAAGTCGGGCACGGCCACGCTGCAGGTGAACGCGGCGCCGGTGTCGTCCGTAACCGTGACGCCGCCGGCGTCCGCGATTCTCGTTGGAACGACAGTGCAACTCACGGCGTCGATCCAGGAGGCCGACTCAGGCAGCCATAGACACGTGGTGACGTGGGATTCGAACAACGCCGACGCGGCCACCGTCGACGGCAATGGGCTCGTCACCGGAGTCGGAGTTGGAGTCGCCACGATCACCGCATCGACGCAGGGGAAGAGCGGATCGGCGCTGGTGACCGTTCTTCCCTGATCCGCAGGCTCGCGGCGCTCAGCGAATCGAAAAGCTGAGCGCCGCCCCCACCCGGGGACCGGTCGGCTCGAAGCCCACGGTCGGAATGAGGTGCGGAAGCTCGGCGCTTTTCCGTGCGGGAGCGGCGAGCGCCTCCGGCGGATACGGATCGCCCCGCGCGCTCGACGCGTGAACCGCCGCTTCGACCGCACCCAGCAGCCAGATGCCGCCACCGACGGCCACGCCGGTCCACAGATGCTTTCGCTCCGTTCCCGCCTGGTACGGATGCCCGAACGGATCGGTGAAGATGATCGGCGAGGACTTGAGCGCCCACACGCCGCTCGCGATCACACCGCCCAGCACGGCGACGCCGAGTATGGGCTGATGGGTGTAGAACTGCCCGCCGCCGGGGAGAATGCCGCTCACGAACGCCTTGGTCGGACTCCGATCGAGGGCGCCGATGCGCGACGACACCGCATCGCGATCGGCGGCGTTCGGGCGCAGCTGCAGGTAGTGCTGGAAATCGGCGATGGCCTGTGACGTGTTGCCCTGGGCCTGGTAGACGAGCGCGCGCTCGTAGTACACGTCGGGCCACGACGGAGCCGCGCTCGCCGCGCTCGTGAGGGCACGGCTCGCGGCCGCGGTGTTTCGCGCGGCGAAGAAGTCGATGCCGGCGCGCAGCTGATTCGCGGCACTGGCGGGATAGGAGACGGGTCGCGGGCTCGCGAGTGCCGCGCTGCGATGCGTCGCCTGGCGCGGATCGAGGCGCCAGAGCTCCGCATATGCGCGACCCGTCGCCGCACCCTGATCGGTGGAATCGATGTGCAGCGCCTCATCGAAGCGCGCGGCGGCGCTCGTGAGATCGTTGCGCCGAAGCGCGAGATATCCGAGTCCGGTGAGCGCACTCGTGCGATCCTCGCCGGATTTCAGCGCCTCCTCGAAGTCGTGCGATGCGGGCTCGTACTTCGACTGCGCCGCGCGGACGTAGCCGCGGCCGACCAGCGCGCGCGTGTTGTTCGGATCCACGGCGAGCACGCTGTCGTACGCGCCTTCCGCCGTGAGGCTGCCTTCGCTCAACCGGCGCTCCGCCTCCAGCAGCAGTGTCGTGATCTCGGCCGCCGCCGTCACGTGAATCGTGGCGAAGGCGCGATCGCCAATGCTCACGACGAGACTGTCGCCATCCTCGAGCGGTGCGGTTTGAATGGAGAAGTGCGCGACGCCCGCGTTGTCGGTGATCTGCGAAGGAGCGATCGCGCTGCTGCGGGCCGGCAGCTGCTTGAGCGACACCGCGAGGCGCGGCACCGGATTGGAGAACGGATCGTTGACGGCGACGGTGACGTCGCGCGTGCCGCGTCCCGCGCCGATGTCGAGCGTCTGCGGCGTGACGTTGACGAGTGATGGGCTTGCGGGAAGTGTCGTGAGCACGAAGTCGGTGACACCGTTCATCTGCACGCCGTCGGCGTCGGCGATCTTGAGATTGGTGTTGCCGGCCGTGGTGCCCGCGGGTATCGAGAAGGTGGCGCGACCGTCGCGATCGGTGTTCGCGATCAGCTCCGCGTGTGCGCCGCCGGCGATCTCGCGCGAGCCGCGAAGGAGCAGGCGCACGCCGGCCAGCGGCGTCGATCCGCGATGCACGGTAACGGTGTAGAGCGCGACCGACCCGGCGGGTGCGGTGACACCCCGATACGGAAGATCGATCTCCATGGGGCGCACTTCAGCGGGTGCGGCGGTCTCCGCGCGCGCGACCTTGTTGTTGTTCTGGGTGCACCGCTTCATCGCGTCGATCACCGCGGTGGTGGCGCCGAGCCCGCGGAAATCCTGGTAGTCGCGGGTGGTGGGACCGAATGCCAGGCAGGCGCGCCGGACGATCGCGGCGATCTCCGGCTTGCTGTACGTCGAACCGGTGAGAAATCGAACCAGGTCTCCCTTGTGGAGCGGAACGGCTTCCTGGGCACGGGCCGCCGTGGCGGCGAGTGAGAAGCAGAGGGCGCCGGTGAGCGCCCTCGAGGTGCAAGACATCATCGATTCCGTCGGTTTAGTGAGCGGGGGAGTGCCCACGCGGCGCCCGTGGAGGCCGCCGCGCTCGTGACGTTCGAATATCTACTCCCTGACTTAACGCTTGTTCGTCTCCGAGCGCAACGATCCGTTGTCGTCGGTTGTCTCGCGCTGGTCGGAGCTGACGCGAGGCTGGCCTCCCTTGCCGCCATAGCCGCTCTCGTGCTCCATGTCACGATGCTCGAGCGGTGCGGACCCAGGGTGCTTCATGGTATCGGCAGACTGCGTGGGTGGCTTTCGCACCGCGTCCTTGTCGCTCCGCGTGGTCTCGCCCCCACGCTGCCCGGAGACGGCCTTTATCCCCTCCGCGGCTTCCGCCCCGGCGCGCGTTGGTTTGGTGGTGCTCTTGGGCTGCTGCTTGGGATCCTTCTTCATGATGCCGCCAACTGTGATGAGAGGATGGCGACAACGGGCAGAGCGTGTGCCACATCGCGCGCAACATCGCGCGGAACGGTGCGCGCAACATCGCGCGGAACGATGCGCAGAAGAGCCGAAGGGCGAATGGCGTGACGCTGGCTGCGCAGCTAGTGACAGCAAGTACGCGCCTAAAGAACTCATGGAAGCGTGTTACTGTCGCCTAAGTGTTGCCACAACAGGCGCCAATTCTCGTTTTTTTGGGCCAGACCGGCGTTTCCGTGCATTGCCGTACCCTCGATCGTCAATCGTGATCGGGTGCTGAGCTCGGCTTTGCCGTTGCGTTTTCCTCGGGCATCTGTCACTCGCTTGACCACTTTCCCGTCGTGACCGCGCTCTCGTGACCTACCCCTCCGCCGCACCTCCGGCGAGCCCGAGCTCGAGTGGAATTCCGAAGAACCTCGCGGAGTTCCTCATCGAGTTCGCGGTCGCCGTTCAGAAGCACGCCATCTATCCCCAGGGCCACCCCCAGCTCGCGGGCGCCGTGGAGAAGTGCGTGCGGAGACTCGATGCCATTCTCAACGGCGTCGATCCGGTCACCTTCGCCTTCGCCCGCAACCAGGTGGTGATCGGCAGCGTTGCCACCGATCCCGCCCATTCGCTCATGCGCGAGCTCGCGCAGCGGATGCACCGCCAGCGCATCGGCTCGATCCGCATCGTGCCGGGTGTGCTGCGCGATGAGCTGGCCGACTTCCTCTACGCCTCTTCCATCGAGGAGACCGAAAAGCCCCAGATCGCGATCGCTGCGCAGACGCTCCGCTGGCCGCACATCCAGGTCACCACACTCACCTACGACAAGCTCGAGCTGATGGGTGAGGAGAGCGGTCTCACGAGCGATGAGAACAAGCGCGCCGGAGCGAAGCTCATCTGGATCGCCCTCGCGCGCGCGACACTGATGGTCGGCATCGACCCCGGGAACGAGGAGCTCCTCAGCCCGCTCGTGCTCGCGAGCGCCATCAACGAGAAGCGCGATCCCGCATACGATCAGTCGGTGGTGGGCTTTCTCATGCAGCTCACCGAATCGCTGAAGGGACCGCAGAGCGAGGAGTCGATCAAGATCACCTCGGAGCTTTCGGAGCTCATCAAGTCGCTGCAGCCTGCCGCGCTCGATCGCCTGCTCGACATGGGTGGAGACGCGGAGAAGCGGAAGCGGTTCGTGATGGACAGCTCGCAGCATCTCGCCGCGGATGCCGTGCTCGCGCTCGTGCAGGCCGCGGCAAAGGCGTCGAATCAGACCATCTCCAGCTCGCTGCTCCGACTCCTCGGCAAGCTCGCGCTGCAGGCGGAGAAAGGTGGTTCGCTCATGCGCGCCGGCGCATCGACCGCCATGCGCGACCAGGTCGAGCAGCTCGTCGACAACTGGGACACGCGCCGGTTGAATCCCGACGGCTATCAGGACGCGCTCGACCGCATGGCACAACGGCGCGTGTTCACGCTCATGCTGCAGCGCCAGCACCCGTGCGAGCCGAAGCGCCTCGTCGCCACGGCGCTCGAGACCGACACGCTCGGCGGACCCGTATGGCTCGCCGTCAATCAGCTGATCTCGCACGGCGGCATCGCGATGCTGCTCGATCTCCTCGATCGCGCGCCGGCGAACAACGCGACCGCGGAGGAGCTCTGGCCGCTCGTGGCCACACCCGACAACCTGCGTCACCTGCTGCGCGAGGAGCAGATCGACCCGGCGCTGCTCGAGCGCATCTCGCAGCGCATGGGGCTCGACGTCGTGGAGCTGCTGCTCGACGGGCTCGAGACCAGCGAGACGCGCACGATGCGCCGCAAGCTGCTCGATCTGCTCGCCCGCTTCGGCACCGACGCCGGCCCCATGATCGTGACGCGGCTCATGAACGAGGACATCCCGTGGTACGTGCAGCGCAATCTGCTCACGCTCCTCGTGCTGCTTCCGAAAGTGCCGGATGGCTTCTCGCCGCAGCTCTTCCTCACGCACTCCGACGAGCGGGTGCGGCGGGAGGCGCTCAAGCTGATGCTCCGCATGCCGCAGCATCGCCAGACGACGATCATTGCTGCGCTCAGCGATCGCGATGACGGCATCGTGAAGACCGCCATGGCCGCTGCGCTCGACGACTGCCCCAAGGCGGCGCTGCCGCTCATCATGCGCAACGTCGAGCGCCGGTCCGTACATCCCGAGATGCGCGCGCTCGGCATTCGCGTCGTGGGCGCGTCCGCGGATCCCGAGACGCTCGAGTGGCTGCTCGGCTATGCCGTCAAGCGAACGAAGGTGCTGGGGCGCATGAAGCTCGTGCCCAAGAGCACCGAGATGCTCGCGGCGCTCGCGGGTCTCGCGCACGGATGGAGCGAGGAGCCGAGCGTGAAGTCGGTGCTCGAGCGTGCACAGAAATCGAAGGACGTCGACATACGTGCGGCCGCCCTTCCCAGACGGAGACCGAGTGACAGATCCAATTCGCTTCCTTAACGCCTTCGGGAAGTCGCTCTCGGCGATGGCGCTCTACGGGCCCACGCACCCGGCGCGCGCGAAGTCCGCGCAGCTGGCGTTCGAGGCCGTGCAGGAGCTTCAGCGATCGGAGCTCGTGCTGAAGTTCTCGTTTCTGGGCGACGAGGTGGTGTTCCAGAACCGCCACCTGCGCGAGCTGAAGGACTGGGAGTGGTGCGAGCGCTTCACGAGGTCGGGGATTCAGCGCATGGAGTTCGTGTGCGCGGTGATCAGGGAGGAGTTCGACGATTTCCTCTACACGATCATGGCCGAGGTGACGCCGGGATGGCGCGATCCGCGCCACACGCAGCGGCACGAAGGGTCGGAGTACACCTCGATCAAGTACGGCGCGATCGGCGTGCGCGGCGATGCCGAGCAGTTCCTCACGGATCCGCTGCCGATCATGGGGATGAGCTTTCCGCTCGACGAGGAAGCGGAGACGATCGGGATGATCTACGGCGAGGTGGAGGCAGGACGCCCGCTCCCCGCCGGCGAGATCGAGGCCGTGGTCGCATCGCTGTCGGTCGCGATGCACGGCGACAGCGAGATCCTGATGCCGCTGCTGCAGCTCAAGGAGTTCGATCAGTACACCACGGCGCACGCGCTCAACGTGAGTGTGCTCGTGATGGGCCTCTCCGAATTTCTCGGCCTGGGCAGCCGTGACACGCGAGCGATCGGCGTGGCGGGGCTGCTGCGCGACGTCGGAATGACGAAGGTGCCGAAGGACATCGTGTCGAAGGCCGGGCCGCCAACGGACGAGGAGTGGGATGTCATCCGCCAACACCCCGTCGAGGGCGCGCGCATCATTCTCATGAGCGAGCCGCAGCTCGATGTGGCGGCAGTGGTTGCGTACGAGCACCACATGCTGCCGGGCGGCCAGGGATATCCAACGCCGCATTTCGAGCGCGAGTGTCACTACGCGAGCAAGCTGGTCCAGGTGTGCGACTGCTACGATGCGCTGCGCACGCGGCGCTTCCATCGCGGCGCGTGGACGCCGGAGAGTGCGCTGCGCTACGTGGAGGACAAGGCAGGAACGGTGTTCGATGCGGACATCGCCAAGGCCTTCGTGACGATGATGCGCCGGTGGGAGCGGCGGATCATTCCGCTGGAGGAAGGGCAACCGCTGCTTGCGCGCGCCGCCGGCGAGCAGCTCCCCGTGCCGGCGCACGCATCGCTGATGACGCCGCGCGGCACCCCGATCGTTCGTACGTGATCGGGCGGTAGTAGTGCCAGCCCGAGCGGCTGTTGCCGTTTCGGGCAGGCGCGCATGAGGCAAGCATCAACCCCTGCCGTTTCCAGCAAAGATCAGTTGTTTCTCTCCAGAGCGAGCATCATGCGGTCAGGGTTGCCGCCGCTTCCGTCTGTGTCCGTCAGCTCCGTTTGTGTGGACGTTCCCCGGTTGCCGTTGCCCTTGTTCTTGCCCTTGTGGTCAGGCGCGCGCGACTCGAAAGGTCAACTGCGTTGGATGAGACGACACCAACGGACAGAACGGACACGAACGGAAAAAGCGTCTGCTCGGAGCCGTGCTCGGTGAGGACGCTGCGCCTGGGGAGCGGGATGTTTTTGGTTGGCAACGGAAGCAGCGGCAGGGATGCTCCTCCCCTGCCGTTTCCAGTCAAGAGTCGGTTGTCTTTGCTCCCGCGCGATGACGACGGAAACCGTGGAGTTTTGCCGTCTCCGTTCAATTCGTTTCAATCCGTTTGTTATCCGTATCTCAATAATGTAAGAGCCGGCCCGAGCGGCCGTTGCCGTTCTGGGCAGGTGCGCACGATTCAGGCATCAACAATTGTGAAAATACGAATGGAACGGATTTGACGGATGAGAAAACGGATCGATCGCTGCTCGGCGTTGGGGCGGTGTGCATGGCGAGCGGCATTTCTTTGGTTGGCAAGCGAAGCAACTGAAGGTTCTATGAGCTCACTGCGCCTCGCTGCCCACACCCATCACTGATTCCGGGCGATTTGCCCGTGACGTAGCGAGGGGTGTGGCTGTCGTATTCGGAGGGGTTGGCGACGGCCAGCCTCCATTCTTCGATCCCCCTCGACGCCCGTGCCAGCCCCGCAGGTCAGCACCAGTACGCCCACGGATGCGCTGAGCCGCGACATGGCCGACCTCATGGTCGAGCTGTCGGTCGGGCTGCACAAGTATTCGATGTATCCGAATGGGCATCCGCTGCTCGAGTCCGCGGTATCCGGGCTCACGCGGCGACTGACGCTCGCGCTGTCGGAGCGGCAGATGATCGCGATCGCGGTCGCGCGCAATCATCTCGTGATCGATGGCGCGCCCACGGATCCGGCGCACACGGTGACGCGCGATCTCGCGCACAAGCTCTTTCGGCGGGAGATCGGCGCGATCCGCCTGTACGAGGGTGTGCAGGAGTCCGAGCTGCAGGAGGTGCTCGCGGTGATCGCGCGCGAGACGCCGCAGAGCGGACGCGAGGAGGCGCCGCGCGAGTGGCAGCACGTGCGACTCTTTCCGCTCACGTACGACCAGCTCGAGCTGCAGCAGGATGTGGATGACCAGACGTCGGAGCAGCGCGCCGGGTGGGCGGCGCAGCTGTGGGGAAAGCTCGCCAGCGCATCGCTCTATGGCGGGAACGGCAACGGTGGCGGAGGCGATGGCACTGGAGCTCGCACGGGTGAGAGCGACGCGACGCTGACGCCCGACACGCCGATGGATCCGCTCGCATTGGCGAGCGCGATCGAGCGACACGAGCGCGATCCCGAGTTCGACAAGGGCATCGTCGCCTTCTTCGGCCAGTTCATGGACGAGATCAAGGCGAAGGGCGGCCAGGCGTCGGGTGCGCTCAAGCGAAAGGTGTCGAAGCTCGTGACTGCGCTCTCGCCCGAGACGCTGCAGCAGATTCTCAAGCGCACGAGCCCCGGTGCGCAGCGGCGGCAATTCCTGCTCAACGCATCGCACACGCTCGCCGCCGACACGGTGCTCGATCTCGCAAAGGCAGTCGCCAGCGCATCGGAGCACACGATGTCGGAGGCGCTGCTGCTCCTCCTGACGAAGCTCGCCAAGCATTCGGAAAAGGGATCGCCCAATCGGCGTGAGAAGGCGGACACGGCGCTCCGCGAGAACATGCGGCAGCTCATCGATGACTGGGACGGCGCGGCGGCGCTGCCGGAAGAGAGCTATTGGCAGACGCTCGAGCAGCTGATCGCCGAGCCGGCGACGAATGCACCAGCCAGCTCCGGCCAGTGGGATGTGAACGACGAGTACATCGTGCAGATGTCGCTGGAGGTGGAGCTGTTCGGCGCGACGGCGAAGCACGCGGTGGCGGAGATGGTGAAGGCGGGGCGCATCTCGGCGCTGCTGGCGATCGTGGATCAGACTCCCGAGACGAACTCGGTGGTGTGGACGCTGCGGCGGCATCTCGACAACACGGGAACGATTCGGCGGCTGCTGCGCGACAGGCCGATCGACTTCGAGGTGTTGTACCGGCTCGTCGCGCGCGTGGGCTTTCCGGCGGCAAGCGCCCTGCTGGATGCGCTGGAGCTCGAGGATGATCGCACGGCGCGGTGGCGTCTGTTCGAGATGCTCGCGCAGCTCGGACCGGAGGTGGGGAATGCGGTGGTGGTGCGGCTGCCGGGCGCTCCGTGGTACGTGCAGCGCAATCTGCTGTTGCTGATGGCGCGACTGGAGACGTGGCCGAAGGACTTCAGCGCGCTTCCCTACGCGAAGCATCCGGATCCGCGCGTGCGCCGCGAGGCCTACGCGCTGCTGCTACGCGATCCCGCCACGCGCGCGGAGGCGATCCCGCTCGCGGTGTCGGACAGCGATGAGCGCATCGTACGCGCGGCGCTCAACGCTGCGCTCGAGGGCGGGTGTCCGCGCGAGGCAGTTGGCGTGTTGACGGAGCGACTGGACCAGCGCTCGCTCGACGGCATGATGGCGGTGCTCGCGATCCGCGTGATCGCGCCCGTTCGCCTGCCGGTCGTGCTGGATGTGCTGGTCAAGTCGGCGCTGTCGAGAAAGCGCACGTGGTTCTTCGGGCGCAAGCTCGCCCCCAAGAGCCAGCCGATGCTCGCCGCACTCTCGGCGCTCGCGTGGAGCTGGGCGCAGGAGCCGCAGGCGATCAAGGTGTTGTCGCTCGCGGAGCGCGATCCGGATTCCGCGGTGCAGAATGCGATTCGCTCGAGGGGGCCGTGAGCAGCGCCTCGGGCAGCCCCGTGAAATATCTGTCGTCGCTCGCGCAAAGCCTGTCGACGATGATGCTCTATCCGCGCGAGCATCCGACGTGGGGGCGCGCGGTGGATGCATCGTACCAGCATCTCGTGGAGCTGCAGAAGGAGAATCCGCTTCCGCAGTTCTCGTTCATCGGAACGGACGTGATCTACGGCCAGACGCCGATGCACGACATGAAGGACTGGCCATGGGCGGAGAAGCTCGCGGGTGTCGGCGTGCAGCGGCTGGAGTTCGGCGTGGGTGTGGACCGTGAGGAGTACGAGGAGTTTCTCGCGGACGTGCTGAAGCGGATCGTGCAGAGTGGCGCGGAGGGGACCGTCAAGGACCGATCCTCGCACACGTCGAAGCGGCACAGCATCAAGTTCGGCGCGGTGATGGTGCGGGATGAGGCCGAGGAGGCAAGCCTGGATTGGGGTGAGGGTGGCGGAGGGAGCATTGCGGATGGTGAGCTTCGCGGCGCGGGCACGCCGGGGAGCGGAACGCCCGGTGCGGGTGGCGGGAGTGGGCGCGGGCGAGGGCGTGGCGTAGGTGGAAGAGGTGGAAGCGGTGGCGGCGGTGGCAGCGGTGCCAGCGGCCCGCACACACCCGCCGATGGTGTCGGGCTGCCGTTCGGACTGGATGAGGAGGCGGGCGCCGTCACGTGGATGTACGAGCAGGTCACGACAGCGGACAAGGTGCCGCTGGTCGAGGCGGACGCGGTCGTGCGCTCGCTCACCGTCGCGATGAAGGGCTCGAGCGCGATGATCATCCCGCTCCTGCGACTCAAGGCATCGGACCCGTACAACGCGATCCATTCGATCAACGTCGCCGTGCTGACGATGGCGCTGGCGGAGTTTCTGGGGCTGGGCAGCCGCGACGTGCACGAGTTCGGGATGGCGGCGCTCCTGCACGATCTCGGCATGGCGCGCATTCCGCGCGATCTTCTGCTCAAGCCCATCGAGCTCACGGTGGAGGAGCGCACGGTGATCGAGCGCCACACGACCGAGGGCGCGCGGATCATTCTCTCGAGCGACCGCCGGCAGGAGCTCGCGGCGTGCGTCGCGTACGAACATCATCTGCGTCCGGATGGCACGGGCTACCCGAACCGGCTCTTCCGGCGGCCGACGCACTACGCGAGCAAGCTGGTGCGCGTGTGCAGCGTCTACAACGCGCTGCGCATCGAGCGCGCACACCGGCAGCCGTATCCGCCGGGTCGCGCACTCGTGTTCATCGACGAGCGCGCGGGGCGCGAATTCGAGACGGAGATCGCCACGTCATTCACGCAGATGATGCGCCGCCTGGAGCCGCAGATCACGGAAATCGACCGCGACACCCGCATCAAGACGCCGACGGCCCAGCTGGTCGCGATCCCCGACGAGGCGATCCATCACTGATGGGTGTGGGCAACGAGGCGTAGTGAGCTCGTAAACCCTTCAGTTGCTTCGCTTGCCAACCAAAGAAGCACCACTCGCCATGCGACCCGCCCCATCGCCGAGCCCCGTCACAATCCGTTTTCTCATCCGTCAAGTTCGTTCAATCTGTATTCAAAGAATTGTTGATGCTTGAGTCGTGCGCGCCTGCCCAGAACGGAACAGCCGCTCGGGCTGGCTCTTACATTTTTGAGATACGGATGAAAAAACGGATTGAAAACGGATCGAACGGAGACGGCGAAACCGCTACGATCCCCTCGGCATGATGCTCGCTCGGGAGAGAAGCAACTGATTTTTGACTGGAAACGGCAGGGGAGAGCGTCCCTGCAGCTGCTTCAGTTGCCAACCAAAAACATCCCGCTCTCCAGGCGCAGCGTACTCGCCGAGCGCGGGTCCGAGCCGACGCTTCAGCCGTTGGTGTCCGTTCGTGTCCGTTCGGTCCGTCAGTGCACGAGTCCTCGGCTCACTCCGACGGCGTCTGTGAAGCGAGCACGCCATCCAGGTTGTCGAAGCTCGCGGTCACGCCGTCGGCCATTCCCGACTGGAGCATCCCGTCGCGCGCTTCCTTCGAGGGGGCGAGCACGGTGATGGTGAGTGTGGTCTTGCCCGCGTGCTCGATGAAGGTGACGGTGTCGATCGCTTCACCGTGATCGAAGGGCGGGTCGAAGCGCTCGGTGCACACGATGCGCGCGTTGCGCTCGATCTCCATGAAGGTGCCGCGGATGCCGAGCGTCGCGCCCTCCGGTCCGTTCCACAGATAGCGGTACGTGCCGCCCACCATCAGATCGATCTCGCAGACGGCGAACGTCCAGCCGCCGAAGACGCCGAGCCAGCGGCGCACGAGCTCCGGCCTCGTGTACGCGTCGAAGACCAAATGCCGGGGTGCATCGAACACGCGCGCCATCGCGATCTCGCGATCGCTCGGCGTCGTGACCGTGAGATTGCCGCTGTTCTTCATGGCTGGCCACCTTTTGCACCGCGGGCTCCCGGGGCGATGTGCTGGATCGCCCAGCTATTGCCATCCGGGTCCTTCAGGAAGACGAAGAAGATTCCGGCGCCGAGCTCCTGCACGTCGCTCGCCTCGACGCCGCGCTCGACGAGCTGCGCGCGCGCGGCGTGAATGTCGGTGACGACGAGATGCAGCCCCTGCACCGAGCCCGGTTCCGTTTTCACGATTCCGCGGCCGAAGCAGATCGAGCAGGCCGAGCCCGGAGGCGTGAGTTGCACGACTCGGAAGTGCGCGTTCGGCGCGACATCGTGATCCAGCGTGAAGCCCATCTTCTCGATGTAGAAGCGCTTTGCGGCGTCCACGTCGGAGACGGGAATCGGTACGAGCTCGAGCTTCCACTCCATTGCCGGCATCGACTATCTCCTCTTTCGTTTCGTGGGCGGGGTTTTCTTGGCCGTGCTCGTACTCGAGGCCTTGAGCCCCTCGAGCAGATCGTCGAGACGGAGGAAGTTGCTCTCCCAGAGCTCGCGATAACGCTCGAGCCACGCTGTCGCTTCGGCGAGCGGCTCGGCTTCGATGCGACGGGGACGCTGCTGCGCGCGCGTGGTGTGCGAGACGAGCCCGGCGCGCTCGAGCACCTTGAGGTGCTTCGAGATGGCGGGCTGGCTCATCGCGAACGGCTTCGCGAGCTCCGCCACCGATGCCTCACCCGACGCGAGGCGCGCGAGGATGGCGCGTCGCGTGGGATCGGCGAGGGCGGCGAACACGGCGTCGAGGCGCGCGGGTGACGATCGTACATAACCATGCGGTTGCATAACCCACATGTTATATGAATGATCGTCGCTCGTCAACCCCCGTTTTCAGGGGCTCGACGCCCGCGTGTGCAAGTTCGCGCGCGGCCGGCGTCTCCTTCTCGACCCAGAGGAGACTACCCATGCGCGCCCCGGCCCTGTTCGTTTTTCACCTCGCCTTTCCCACGGCACTGCTCGCCCAGGGATGGATCATTCCCCGTCCACCGATTCGGCCACCCGTGTGCCTGGACAGGTGCATCGCGCCGCCCGTCGCGCTCGAGCGCACGTCGAGCAACGTGCGCGCGACGCTCGCCGATCACGTGCTCCGCTATGAGGTGGAGGAGACGTTCCGCAATCGCGGCGCAACCGTGCAGGAGGCGGACTACATGTATCCGCTTCCCGCCGGCGCCGCCTTTCAGGAGCTCCAGCTCTCGATCAACGGGCAGCTCATGAGCGGCGAGATCATGGATGCGGCGCGCGCGCGCTCCACCTACGAGGAGATCGTGCGCCGCCAGCGCGATCCCGCGCTCGTCGAGTGGATGGGCTACGGACTGCTGCGCGCGCGCATCTTTCCGATCAATCCCGGTGAAGAGAAGCGCGTTGTGCTTCGCTTCCAGGTGATCGCCCCGCGCGAGGGTGACGCGATTCGCGTCGACTATCAGCGCGGCAGCGGGCGCACACTCGTGGCGTCGGGTACGGACACGCACGATGCGCGCGAATCGTCGTTCACGCTGCGCTACCCGAACCCCGGTCGATGCAACGCGTACTCGCCAACTCAGGAGCTGCAGTCGCGCTCGAGCTCCGGCTCGCAGTGCGTGGTCGATGTGGGCGGCGAAGGGGCCGCGGTGACCATTCTGATCCCCACGTCGCGTACGGATCGCGCCGCGATCTCCGTGCTCGCGAATGCGCCGGGCTCCGAGGACGGCTTCGCGTTGATCACGCTCACGCCGCCATCCCGGCAAACGGCAACCGTGCCGCGCGACATCACCTTCGTGCTCGATGTGTCCGGCTCGATGAGCGGGCGCAAAATGGAGCAGGCTCGCGCAGCCGGGAAGCAGCTGCTCGGCACACTCTCCCGCAACGACCGCTTTCGCATGATCGACTTCTCGAGCGATGTCCGCACCTTTCGCGATGACTTCGTCGACGCGACGCCTGCGAACATCGCAGCGGCAACGCGCTACCTGAGTGAGCTCCAGGCGAACGGCGGCACCAACATCGACGGCGCGCTCGAGCTCGCGCTGGCGCCGCCGCGCTCGCGCGAGGATGAGAACCGCGAAGGCGACAGCGATGAGTATGCGCATCGTCCATCGCATCAGAGCGAAGGGCGCCTGTCCGTCGTCCTCTTCGTGACCGACGGCGAGCCCACGATTGGCGAGCGCGATCCCGCGGCAATCGCTGCACACGCCGCCCGGCTGCGCGGCTCGCAGCGTGTGTTCACCTTCGGGCTCGGTGCGGACGTGAACGCGCAGCTCATCGAGCAGCTCGCACTCGAGGGACACGGCACCGCGCAGTTCGTGCGCCCAGAGGAAGATGTCGAGCGCGCCGTGGGACTCGTGGCATCGCGACTCACCAGCCCGATCGCCAGCGACCTCCGCGTGGCCGTGCGGTGCGGCGGAAGCGGGGAAATCGGAAACGAATGCGTGCGGCTCGTGCACGCGCTTCCCGAAGGCCCGATCGATCTCTTTGCCGGACAGGATCTCGTGCTCCTCTCGCGGTACTCCGGAAGCGGACGCGCGCGTCTCGCGTTCGACGGGCGGAGCGCCACGGGCCCCGTGCATTGGGAGACGACGGTCGACTTTCCCGATCACGAGCGCGACAATGCGTTCGTGCCGAGGCTCTGGGCCACGCGCCGCATCGGCTGGCTGAGCGCCGCGCGGCGTCAGAACGGCGCATCGCCCGAAGTGGACGATGAGCTGCGCACGCTCGGCGAGCGCTATGGCATTCCGACCGAGCTCACGTCATATCTGGTGCAGGAGCAGCAGGTGGCGGCATCCAGTCCTCTCGCGGCACCCGCGGCGAAGTTCGAGGCCGCCAGAGCCGCGACCGAGCAGCGCGATGCAAAATCGATCGGCTCGCTAGACAAGCCCTTGCTGCTGCAAGAGGTCGTCATCTCGGGTAGCGGAAGCGCCGCAGGCACGAGGGAGAAGGACCGCGTGGATGCGATGAAGCGGGCCGGCAATCATCTCTTCGCGCATCGGAACGACCGCTGGACGGACATCAACCTCAAGGCGGGGACGAAGATCGTGAAGATCAAGCCCTTCTCGCCGGCATACTTCGCGGTGCTCGATGCGATCCCGGATCTGCGGGCACTCTTTGCGGTAGGAGACAGGGTGCTCGTGTCCGGACAGCAGATCGCGATCGAGGTCAGCCCTGATGGTGCCGAAACGCTCGGCAATGCAGAGCTGCGCTCACTCAAGGAGCAGTGGTAACAGCGTGCACGACGTCGACCGCCTCTTCCGTGCCTACAACGAGATGCTCGTGCGGTATCTGACGCGCAGGCTCGGCGACCGCGATTGGGCGGAAGAGGTGGCGCAGGAGACGTTCGTGCGCGCGCTGCGGCAGGAGTCGATGACGAACGAGCGTGCGTGGCTGTTCACGGTCGCGAACAATCTCGTGCGCGATGAGGCGCGCAAGGATTCACGGAGACGCAGGCATCTCACGATGCTCTACGAGGAGGAGAAGGAGCGCACGGTCGAGCCGGAGGAGTCGGCTATGGAGCGCGCGCAGGATGCAGCGATGGCGCGTGCCGCGGTGGATGGGCTCGTCGAGCGGGACCGTCTCGCGCTGTTGATGAAGGAGGAAGGGCTCGATTATTCGGAGATCGCATCGGCGCTCGGGATGTCCGTCGGCTCGATCGGGACGACGCTCGCCCGCGCCAGGCGGCGGCTCGTGGAGCAGTACGAGCGGTTGCAGCAGGAGCAGCAAAGGAGGGAAGGCAATGCAGCATCTTGAGGAAGGGACGATTCACGCGTGGCTCGATGGCGAGCTTCCTCCTGCGGAGCGCGCCCACGCCGAGGCGCACATCGCCGAATGCGCGGAGTGCGCGGCGGCATTGGCGGAGGCGCGCGGGTTCGTCGCGGCGGCGTCGCGGATTCTGACGGCGCTGGACTCCGTTCCCGGCGGAGTGCTTCCGGCGGCATCGACGGGATCGAGTTCGCCGCCGCTCGCGGCGCGTCGCCGCTTCGTGACGTCGCGCGCGTGGATGGCTGCGGCTGCAGTGCTCGTGCTGAGCACCGTCACGGTAATCGCAACGCGGCCGCGCGGCGACGCGGCGCAATTTCAAGTCGCCGCGGCATCGCGGGAACAGAAGGAGCTGCCGGCAAGCCCAGCACTCGAGAGCGCGGCCCCATCGGAAAAGAGGGTACAGACAATGAAGCCGAGTGAGCAACCGGAGGCCGCGGCGCAGGCATCGGGGAATGCGATTTCCAGTAGCACTCCAGCCCCGATGCAATCGCGCGCGGCTGCTCCGGTTGCCGAGCCAAAGCCCGTCGATCAGAACGAGCGGCTGAAGTCGCGGCTCGAGTCCGAGCGGCAGTTGACGCGCCTGCGGTCGAGCAATGGTGCGCCGGCCGCGATGGCCGACGCAGCGCCGCCGGCGCGACCGGATTCGGTCGACGCGAAAGACATCGCTGGCCCGCGCGTCACGATCAGTGGCCGCGTGACGAGCGATGCCGGTGCGCCCCTCGCGTCCGCCAGCGTCACGCTCGCCGGCACGAACATCTCGGCGGTCACGAACAGCGACGGCAGCTACGAGCTGGTCGTTCCTGCCGCGCGCGCAAACGGGGACACGACCGCTCTCGTCGCGCGCCTCATTGGGTACAAGTCTGTTGCGGCGCCGCTCGCACTCACCAGCGCGGCGGTCTCGCACGACTTCGTGCTGGCCTCGAATCCTCTGGCCCTCAGCGAGGTGGTCGTGTCGGGCGCAGGCGTTGCGTCTGCCCCCCGAAAACTTGGTACGGTGACCGGTACCGATGAATCGCCCGTGATCGCATCGAGGAGCACGAGCACGGAATCGGGAGATTCGGTGGTGACTACCATCTACGCGGTGAGCGGCGGCACCGTCACGCTCATCGAGCGGTCGCCTGCCGGTGATGCGAGCACCCGTCAGAAGGAGAGCGCGAGCTTCAGCGATCAGGTGATGGCAAAGGCGCGGGACGACGCGCGCATCAACAGCATCACCTGGTCCGATTCGTCCGGCCGCGTGCGCACGCTGCGCGGCGCGGTTCCGCGCGAAGAGCTCGAGCGCGTTCGCGCGGCGCTCTTCGGTCCTAAGCCGTAGCCGGCTCGATTTCCTCTTCCGTTTCACTGTCGCTCACGTCGTCATCGCGCAGGGCGCGGAGCACGGTGCCGCCTGCTGCGAGCGCGCCCAGCAGGATGAAGAGATAGAAGGTGTAGAAGCGCCACCAGATGAGTGCCGCGCCGAAGATCCGCGCCGGTATCGAGTGCTCGAGCGCCGCCTTGAATCCCACCTCGATGGCGCCGCCGCCACCCGGGAGCGGCGAGACCGCGCTCCCCCACATCAGCGCGACGGGCCACAGCACCAGCGGCGCGAGCGGCACCTGCTTCTCGCCGAGCGAGTAGACGATGGCCGGAAGGATCGCGATTCGCAGCCCGATGTGGAGGATCGACGCGAGGAGCGCGACCGCGGTCATGCCGATCCGCATGTGGCGGATACCGCTGATCGCCGTGCGCAGCGTGGCGAGTGCCCGCTGCACCTTGCGCCAGCGCGCACCGCGCAGCTTGAGCCGCCGCGCCCATCTGGGCGGCGGTCCCGTTGTGCCGTACTTCGCGGAGAGAATCCAGCCGAGCGCACCGGTGCCGAGCACGAAGAGCGAGTACAGTCCGACCGCGCTGATGACGCCGATGAGCGTGGAGCCGGCATTCCGGAACAGGAAGTAGAGCGCCACCGCCACGAGCGCGAGCGAGATCATCTCGAGGAAGAGCTCCGCATAGATCACGAGAAGGATCTGCGCCGGGCGCATTCCATCTTCCGTCATGATCAGGTAGCGCGCCGGCTCGGCGCCCGACTTGTTCGGCGTGATCGCCGCGCCGAAATCGCCGCCCGCGCTTGCGCGCAGGGCGAGACGATAGGACATCGGGATGCGCATCGCGATCGCGCTCAGCCACACCTTGGCGCCGCGCGCGAGCAGCTCCGAGAGCGCGATGCCGAGCAGCATGAGATGCGGGCCGAGATCCATCGAGACGGCGGCGTGCTGCCGCGGCCACGACGAGATGACGATGTAGAGCGACACGCCGATCGCCGCCACGAAGGAGACGATCGCGAACATCCATCGCTTGGTGCTCACGGCTGCTCAGTCAAGTCGCTACTCGCACTCCCATCGTACGCTAATGGAGAGATCGGAGCCGTGCCGCCGTCCGAGTCCAATGCGCGAGAAGTGCCCTGCGGTGAGCGAGCCCGTGCGGCCGACGGGATCAGTGATGGTTGCGATGCCGCGCCCGTCGCCATAGGTGTGGCTGTGCAGCACGAACTGCAGATTCGAGATGCGCGGCCCTGCGTGCTCACCCACGGCACCGCTCTTCACGGGGATCGATCCTTCCTGCGGCTTCACGATCTCGAACGAGAGCTGCGCATCGCGGGCGAACGCCTCGACCTTGGTGGTCGGCGAGCGAGTGTCACCGCCGTAAGTACACGCGGCGCGCTCGTTCAGCTTTCCATCGAAGCTCTGTTTGCCGGTGACCGTCATCGAGATCGAGGTGCCGGCGGGGGCGCGCGAGATGGCCTGCGCCGCGGCGGTGGCGGCCGAGTCGGTCATGGTGTCGGGCTTTGCGGCAGCTTTCCTGTCCTTCGCGCAGGCGAGAGCGAGAAGGGCGGGAAACAGAACGCGAACGGCGCGGACGCGCGTCACTGCGCTGCCTTGCGTGCGGGAATGGTGAGTATCTCGACACGATCCTTGGTGAGCAGCGGCACCGCCACGTGCATGCGCCGCGTGTCGATGCCGATGTCGGCGGGTGAGGGGAGCTCGCGGATGGCGGTGCGCACGTTCCCGTCGCGGATGGAGACGGTCGAGTCGGTCCAGCTGGTGATGACGAGCCGCCTGTCGGCGAGAATCTCGACGCCATCGTATTGACCGGAGCCGTAGCCGATGATCACCGGCTGAGGTGTGCCGGGCCTCCACGCGAGTATCTGCGGCACGTTGTCGTACGGAACGACGATGAAGCGCTTGCCGGACGCATCCCAGGTGATGCCGTTGGGCCAGTGCAGCGAATCCGATGCGAGCGCGATCGTGGCGTGGTGCGCGGCATCGATGCGGAAGATGCGATCGGCTCCGGCCACGTGCGTCATCGCGTTGCCGCTCGGCTTCATCCCCGAGTCGGTGATGTAGATCGCGCCATCGCCGCCAACGCAGACGTCGTTCAGAAACACCGCGTGGAACGGGGTGAGATCCACCGTGGCGACCACGGCGCCGGTGCGCACGTTGAAGGCGCGCACGGCGTCGATGTCGGCCACCCAGAGTGTGTCGCCCACGAGCGCGAGCCCCTTGGGCGCGTTGAGCGTCACGCCGTTGCGGCCGCCGGCTATCAGCTGGAGCGAGTCGATCGTGCCATCGGGCTTCATGCGCGAGATGAAGCCGTTGTCGTCCTTCGCGACCGGACTGCCGTTGATGTTGGAGACGTAGAACACGTCGGCGGCGGAATCGTAGCGCACCGACTCGGGCGTCTTGAAGCCATTCACCGTTGCGGTGCGGCTGGGAGCCGTGCTGTCGATCTCGGGTCCGTGCGCCGGCGTCTTCGGCGTGCCCGTATCGCGCCCGCATGCCCCCGCCGCGAGCACGATCACGGCCGCGAGCACCCGTCCAACCCTTCGTGCGAACATCGGTCTCACACTTCCACCTTTGCCGGGAGTCGCACGGAAGTAGTGGCGTATGCGGGTGAGAGTCAAGCGCCGCGCGGGAGCACGGCTGTTCAACGCGTGCACGCATCATAAGTTCACGTCATGCTTCGATCACCGCGCCTTCCAGCACGAATGCGCCGTCCTTTTCCACGATGTGAGAGGTAGCACACGATGCGATGCTCCCGGTCGGCAATGCGGACAACCGTTGCGGCACTTTTTTTCGCGCTCCTCGCCAGCAGCGCCGGCGCTCAGGGCCACGCGAAGCGGGGCTATCTCTTCATAGTCGGCGGCGGACCACAGTCGGCCGCGATGGTCCAGCGCTTCGTCGATCTGGCTGGCGGGAAGAAGGCGAAGATCGTCGTGTTCGCGATGGCGAGCTCCGACGGCAAGGCCAGCGGCGAGGAGAAGGCCGAGGATCTGCGCAAGCTCGGCGCGGACGCGCGTGCCTACTACATCGATCACGACGAGGCGAACAGCGATTCGATGGAGGCGAACATGAAGGGAGTGACCGGCGTGTGGTTCGGCGGCGGCGATCAGGTGCTGCTCACCAAGGCGCTCCTCGGCACCCGCGTCGAAAAGGCGATCCACGAGCGCTACGAGGCAGGTGCCGTGGTGGGCGGCACGTCGGCGGGTGCGGCCGTGATGTCGAATCCGATGCTCACGGGGGAAGAGCGGCATCCGGGCGGCGTGCGGCCGCCGTCGGACACCACCGAGCACTACATGACGATCGCGCGCGACAACACCGAGCTCGTGCCGGGCTTCGGGATGATCAAGGGCGCGCTCATCGATCAGCACTTTCTGCGGCGCCGCCGGCACAACCGCTTCATCAGCGCGGTGCTCGATACGCCGGCGCATCTGGGCGTGGGCATCGACGAGTCGACCGCGCTCATCGTGCACCCGGACGGGCACTGGAGCGTGATGGGCGAGAGCGCGGCGTCGATCTACGATGCGCGGCATGCGAAGATCACCCCGGCCGGCGCTCCGGTGCTCGGCGAATCCGGACTAATATTGAGTGTGCTGCCGTCGGGCAGCAGCTACTATCCCGCCACCGGCAAGGTGGTGCTTCCGCAGTGAGTGGAGGCGACTCTCGACTTCCGTACCATGACAACGAACTCCGATCCCGAGCTCGATGCGCTCCGCTATCCCGTCGGGCGCTTCGTGGCTCCGCAAGCGATCTCCGCGTCCGATCGCGCCCGCTACATCGAAGAGATCGCGGCGGCGCCCGCGGCGCTGCGCGCGGCGGTGAGGGGCGTGAGCGAGGCGAAGCTGAACACGCCCTATCGTCCGGGCGGCTGGACGATCCGGCAGGTGGTGCATCATGTGCCGGACAGCCATCTGAACGCGTACATCCGCATGAAGCTCGCGCTCACGGAAGATGAGCCGCGCATCACGACGTACATGGAAGACAGGTGGGCAGAGCTGCTGGATTCGCGCGACGTGCCGATCGAGACGTCGCTGGTGCTGCTCGAATCCGTGCAGGAGCGTTGGGTGGCGCTCATGCGCTCGATGACGGACGCGCAGTGGAAGCGCGCGTACATGCATCCGGAACAGGGTCGGTATCCGCTGGATCGCCAGGCCGCGCTGTACGCGTGGCACGGCAGGCATCACGTGGCGCACATCGCGCGCGCCACGTGATGAACCGGCGCGCTACGGAGCGCGCCGAGTGCCGCCGCGAATCAGACGAATGATGAAGATCAGAACGATCGCGCCGATGAACGCGACGATGATCGTTCCCGCTATTCCGCCTCCGGCAGAGACACCGAGAGCGGAAAAGAGCCAGCCACCAATGAACGCGCCAACGATGCCGACGACGATGTCGCCGAGAATGCCGTACCCGATTCCACCCACGACCAGCGATGCGAGCACGCCGGCGATGAGTCCGACGATGCACCACCACAGAATGTAGGAACCACTCATGAAGAGCCTCCCGAAGGCTTGAGGGTAGCACGGCAGAGCAGGGCAACTCGCGTGCCCTGTCGAAATCGCCTCGGTCGGCGGCGCTAGTCCGGAACGGCCATCCCCATGGCGTGATAGCCTTTATCCACGTATACCGTGCTTCCCGTGATGCCGCTCGCCAGCGGGCTCGCGAGGAACGCGGCGGCGTGGCCGACCTCGGTGGCCGTGAGTGGCTGCGTGAGCGGCGCGTTCGCGGACACGTACTCGACCATCTTCTCGATGATGCCGATCGCACTCGCGGCGCGCGACGCGAGCGGGCCCGCG
>JAICLZ010000062.1 GCA_025929535.1 Gemmatimonadaceae bacterium | reverse complement strand
GGTCACCGATCTCACGCATCTCGGGCTCTTCGGCCGCCGCTCACAACTTAGAAGTGACCGATGCGGCAAGCAACGGCGCGCGTTGACTTTGCCTCATCGCGCCCGTACCTTTTTTTCTCACGCCGAAGTGGTGGAATTGGTAGACGCGCTGCGTTCAGGGCGCAGTGGGCGTATGCCCGTGGGGGTTCGAGTCCCCCCTTCGGCATGCAGAGCAACGGGCGATGCGCGCGAGCGGTCGCCCGTTCGTTCATCCCGGAAGCGTTGCCGCGCCGAAGCTCTTGCGCAGCGCGGCATTCGCCTCGCCGAGATAGCGCGCCAGCAGATCGCCCGCCGTGGCAACGACGTTTGGTCGCACCGCATCACGGTGCCCGGCGAATTCGAGAAGCGTGCGGCCGAGGTGCCATCCGCTGCCCTCGCCTTCGCGGTTGCCCAGCGCGTCGCCGTACGCGCTCAGGCGAGCGTTAAGCTGGCGCTCCGCCATGCGGATTTTGCCCGGGGCGATCGCGGGATCATTGGCGAGCGTGCGCGCCAGCTCCGTCGCCACGAGCGACGCCGTGCGATCGTCGAGGGCATCGCGCTGCGCGGCGATGAGGCCGAGCGCGCGGCGCGCGTAGCGAAGCTCCCATCGCGCGTGGTCGGTGTCGCAGTCGGTGCCGTGCTCGCTCAGCCACGCCACGTCATCTTCGGCGGGCTCCGCGCAGAGTGCGGCGACGTAGCTCGCTGCGCGCCGCCGCTGGTCGCGATCGAGCGTCCACGCGCGGAGCGACCGTATCACGGGTCGCTCGCGATCAGACGGTGAGAATCGGAAGGCCGACGCGCTCGCGCACCACCGGCTCGCCGTGCAGGAGGTCGGACAGATGCACGCCCTCGAGCACGTCGTCGATCTTCTGTTGGAGCAGCATCCACACGGGACGAATGCTGCAGTCCCCGGATGCGGCGCATCGCTCGCTGTTCACCGGATGCGAAACGCAGTGCAGATCGAAGGTGGAGAGCTCGGATGCCTGGATGATCTCGCGCACCGAGATCTCGTGCGCGGGACGCGCGAGCACGTAGCCGCCGTGGGCGCCGCGGGTGCTGCGCACGATCTCGGCGCGGCGAAGACGAAGCATGATCTGCTCGACGTAGTCGGCAGGAAGCTTCTCGCGCGTAGCGAGATCACGCCCGGTCACCGGCCCTTCGTCTGCACGACGGGCAAGGTGTAACGCGCTGATCAAACCGTACTCGGCCCACGTGGTGATGCGCATCTCTTGGAGATTACCGGTCGCCCGCGACTGGAACAAGGGTGCGCCGCGCGGGCACGGCGCGCGCCCCTGCTAACCCGCCGAAACGCCTCCGTGCGCGCCGCCCGGCACTCCGATCTCGGTCATCTTCCGCAGGTCCAGCACATCCTCGGCCTCGCTTTCCGGCAGGATGTGCTCGCGCTTCACCAGATCGCGAATGAGCACGTTCTCCTTCACCGATTGCTTGCTGAGCTCAGCAGCCCGCGCGTAGCCGATCTGAGGCGCGAGCGCCGTGGCCAGCGCGGCCGAGCGCTCGACCCAGTACGCACACATCTCCCGATTCGCCTCGATCCCCGCGATCGTCTTCTCCGCGAGCGAGCGCGCGGCGTTGGTGAGAATCATCTCGGAGAGAAAGATGTTGTGCGCGATGACCGGCATCATGACGTTCAACTCGAGCTGGCCGTGCTCGGCCGCAATGGCGACGCAGGTATCGTTGCCCATGACCTGGAAACAGACCTGGTTCACCATCTCTGGTATGGATGGATTCACCTTTCCGGGCATGATCGACGAGCCCGGCTGCACGGCGGGCAGTCGGATCTCGTCCAATCCCGTGCGCGGCCCGGACGCCATGAGACGCAGATCGCTCGCGATCTTGCCGAGGTCCACCGCGAGCGTGCGAAGCGCTCCGCTGAAGCCCGCCGCGTCGCCCATGCTCTGCATGAGCTGGATGCGGTCGGTGCCCTCCTCGAGGCCGAGCCCGGTGATCGTGCGCAGATGCTCGACCATGAGCGCGGGATATTCGGGCTCGACATTGACGCCGGTGCCCACCGCGCTGCCCCCAATGCCGAGATCGCGCAGGAAGGTGGCAGCCATCGCGATGCGCTTCAGGTTGCGATCGATGGTGACGCCGTAGGCGCGAAACTCCTGGCCCAGGCGAATCGGCATCGCATCCTGCAGATGCGTGCGCCCGCTCTTGAGCACGTCGTCGAGCTCCGCGCCCTTGGCGAGCAGCGCATCGCGGAGCATCCCGAACGCAGCGACCAGGTCGCGCGCGAGAGCCAGCGCACCGAGCCGGATTGCGGTCGGAATCACGTCGTTGGTGGACTGCGCCATGTTGACGTGATCGTTCGGATGGATCGGCGCATAGCTGCCGCGCGCCGATCCGAGGTGCTCGTTGGCGAGGTTGGCGAGCACCTCGTTCACGTTCATGTTGTGCGACGTGCCGGCGCCGGCCTGGTACACGTCGACGACGAAGTGGTCGCGATGCGCGCCACCCAGGATCTCATCGGCGGCGGCGACGATCGCGTCGGCCAGCTTCGGATCGAGCCGGCCCGTCTGCTTGTGCGTGAGCGCCGCGGCTTTCTTGATCCAGACCACCGCCGTCACGAACATCGGCAGCGGGCGCATCCCGCTGATCGGAAAATTCTGCGTGGCGCGTACCGTCTGCGCGCCGTAGAGCGCGGATGCCGGAACGGCCAGCGCACCGAGCGGGTCCTTCTCGGTGCGCGTGGCGCTATCGGATCGCGCGCTGGTGGAGCTGGTCCCGGCGGCCACGGTCAGGGATTGAGAATTTGTGTACTGTCGGTGCTGTACTGCGATACCACGTCGAGTTGATCGGTGCCGTCGTTGGTGATCGACGTCAGGAAACGGTACGCATGCACCCGCTTCGACGCGCCGGCGCGCCACAGCTTTGCGAGGCGCTTCTCGACCGCGTGCGAGCCGTTGTCGGTGAACTGACAGAAGATCTGCGTGTTGGGCGTCGAGCCCGAGCTCGCCCACGCGAGCTGCACGACCACCGACGCGTTCTTGCCCAACTGTGGATTCCAGTTGAGCGTGAGATCCTGCGCGCTGTCGGCGAGCGTCGCATCGATCGGCTGGATCGCCAGAGAGTCCGCATTCGTGAATTCGTAGCTGAATGCGTGAAAGCCGTTCGACGCGCCGGGAATCGTCACGCGCGACGTGAGTCCTGGCCGCACGGCGATGCTGTCGTTCGCGGGGATACGATAGAAGACATAGCCGTTGACGTCGGGTGCAGTCGCTGTGAGCTGCACGGTGTCATCGGGAGTGGCGAAGATCACTGGCGTGCCCGCATCGAGCTGCGGGAGCGGCGTTGGCGTACTGATCCCCGGATACGGGAGCTGTGCGCACGTATCGGCACTCACGGCGCTGTTGGGCAGATTCACATTGCTGGCGTCCACGAAATACGCCGCTGGACTCGTGTTGTGAATTCCGTTCGGCGCATCGGCCAGCGCGACCGTCACGATTCCGACGGCAACGGACTTCGGAATGTCCTCCAACGACCCTTTGCATCCGGCCATCGTGAACAGCAGTGCAACAACCGCGAACAAGGACTTTCTCATGTACGCTTCTCCCGGCCGCGCATCACCGCGTGACCGGTATGCGAAGCGCCTCGGCAAATCGGTTGAAATAATTGAAAAACCCGATCACACTCGTGATCTCGATAATTTGAGGGGCCGTCCACCATCTGGCCAGTTCGGCGTAAATTTCGTCCGTTACGTCGCCGTGGGTGGGTGTCATCGCGTCGGCATAGGCGAGCGCCGCCCGCCAGCCGGCCTCGAACTCGGCGAACCGCCCGTCCGCGAGCGCCGAGAGCTGCGAGTCCGAGGCGCCATATTTCCGCGACAGCGCCGTGTGCGACGCATGGCAGTACGAGCAGGAATTGAGCTGCGACACGCGCACCGTCAACAGCTCCTTCAGCAGCACGGGCACCTCTCCCGGACCCGTGACCGCGCGCAGATGAGCGAACAGGGTGAGCACGATCGGCGGCCGAAGCGACGCCGCGCGAAAGAGGTTGGGCACGTTGCCTCGCTCACGCATGAAGGCATCGAACAGCTGGCGCACATCGGGCGGAGCATCTTCGAGCGGCGGCAGGGGAACGCGCGCGTGCTGATCAGTCATGGGCGGCAGCGGAAAGAGAGTGCGCGAGCACGATGATGACGACGATCCCGACGAGCAGCGCGAGTCCGAGCGCGCCAACGGACATTGCGTGCAGCTGGCCGAAGGCTCGGCGGGAAGGATCCGTCACGGGAAGTGAATCGATGGCGGACGGCATCGCGGCTCGCAGCCGCTCGATGCGCGCGAGGATCACGAAGCGTGCGAGCGCCGTGACCAGGAAGATCACGACACCGCCGGCGAGCGACGCGGTTCGTGCCGCGACCGCAGGCGAGAGCAGCGCGGCTCCCACCAGGATCGCGCCCACGAGCATTCCGGTGTCGAACAGTATCGGCAGCGTCTGGCCGACAAGCGCGCCCGCCATCGTTCGCGTGGGAAGCACCGCGAACGCCGCGCGCGTCACGACGACGGAGAAGTAGAGCGTGGCTCCGACCCACGCCGCGAGGATGATCGCCGACAGTGGCGCAGGCCACCCCGCGAGTGGGCGCACGACGTTCGGCGCCGGCGCGCTCATCGCTTGAGGCGCACCAGGCGCGCGCTGCCGAGAACGAAGGGATTCGTCGTTCGCTCCCGTCCGATCGTGGTTGCACGGCCGTGCCCAGGGTAGAGCGTGAGCTCGTCGCCGAGCGCGATCATGCGCGCCACCGATGCGTCGAGCGTCTCGCGGTCTGCGAACGGAAGATCGGTGCGGCCGATCGAGCCCGCGAACAGACAGTCGCCGCCGAAGATCACGTTGTCATCGTGGAACGCCACGTGCCCCGGCGCATGTCCGGGCACATGCATCACCGACAGCTCCTGCGAGCCGACCCGCAGCCGATCGCCTTCCGCAAGCTCCCGATCGGCCGGCGGAGGCGCCTCGATGCGGATGCCGAACCGCAGCGCCGAGTCGACCGCGATCTCGTGCAGCGGCGCCTCGAGCGGATGCATGTGGACCGGAACGGGATGCGCGCGCACCACGCCCGCGAGTCCGCCGAGGTGATCGAAATGCGCATGCGTCAGCCAGATGCCCTCGAGCGTGGCGCCCGAGGCGCGTAGCGCGGCGAGGATGCGCGCAGGCTCATCGCCCGGATCGATCAGCACGGCGCGATTCGTCGACTCGTCGATCACGAGGTAGCAATTCTCCTCGAGCGGCCCGACGGTCAACGACTGGATCTTCATACCGTGTAGCCGCCGTTGCTCATGATCTCGGTGGGCTCGTGGCGGCGAAATGCCGTGAGATACTTCTCGACGGCAATCGCCGCCGTGGTGCCATCGCCTGCCGCGGTCGTGACCTGTCGGGTGAGCTGCGAGCGCACATCGCCCGCGACAAAGAGCCCCTGAATCGTGGACTCCATGTTCGCGTCCGTGATGATGTAGCCGCCCGAGTCGTGCTCGACGTGATCAATGAGCACGCCGGTGTTCGGGCGGAAGCCGATGAAGATGAACGCGCCCGTGACCGCGAGCGGCGAGCGCTCCTCGGTGAGCACGTTCCGAAGGTGCACGCTCGTGACGAGACCGGAGTCGTCGCCCACGATCTCCTCCACCACGACGTTGCGCACGATCTCGATCTTCGGGTTGTCGAAGACGCGGCGCTGGACCAGCTTCGACGCGCGGAACTCATCGCGCCGGTGAAGCAGATACACCTTCTCCGCGTAGCGCGTGAGAAAGTCCGCCTCCTCGAGCGCGGCATCGCCGCCGCCGACGACGGCGATCGTGTGATCGCGAAAAAAGGCCCCGTCGCAGATGGCGCAGTAGGACACGCCCTTTCCCGCATACTGCTCCTCGCCGGGCACGCCGAGCTTGATCGGCGTACCGCCGGCCGTGAGGATCACGGTGGGCGAGCGGTAGACGTCGCCGTCATCGGTAGTGGTCGTGAAGAAGCCATCCTCGCCCTTTTCGACGCGCTCCACGACCACGAAGGTGCGCAGCTCCGCGCCGAACTTGGCAGCGTGGCTCGCGAATTTTTCAGCGAGCTCGCGTCCCAGAATGGACTCGAAGCCCGGATAGTCCTCGACCAGCTCCGTGTTCAGGATCTCGCCGCCGGGCTCGCCGAGCCGCTCGAGCATCACGGCCTTGAGCATGGCGCGCCCGGCGTAGAGCCCTGCGGTGAGTCCCGCCGGCCCCGCTCCGATGATCACCACGTCGTACTCGTACGTCTGTCCCACGTTCGCCTCGTTCGGTTGTGGGGCGACCCTATTCCCCGATTGCGAGCACGGTCAGTGCGCCATGACAGTGCGATACCGTGCCCACCAGCACCTCGGCAGCGCTCGCCGCAGCGGCGCGCTGTACGAGCGCGTCTCCGGCGATCACGTCGCGCGTATCGAACATGCCCACGCCGTACGCGCGATGCTGACAATGAAAGATGACAGGACCCGCAAGGTTCCGCCCCTTCAGCCGCGCCTCCTCCGTCGCCGCCACGATGGCGGGAGGCATGCTCCAGCTCCGCGGTCCGCGCGTCGCGGGGCACAGCGCCGGCTCGATGCAGTTCACCGGACACACCCACTCGGCGAAGCTCACGTATTGGGTGCCGTCCGCTCCGCGCTTCTGCCAGGGGATGCCGGATGGCGGGTCGAGCGGGTGGGTCTCGATCGTGCGATCGGGCCATCGCGCACGCGCGCGGCGCTCGATCCACTCGTACATGAGATGCGGCATGAGCGGCGACGGGACGATCGCGTCCGGGAGCTCGCCTTCACTCGCTCCAGCGCGTGCGGCCGCATCGCCGAGATACGAGTCGAAGAACGCCGTCCAGTCGCTCACGACGAGCTCGACGTTCGTTTCACCTGCGGACCGGAGCTCGGCCGCCACGCGACACGCCGGATCGCGATCGACCACGAGCACTCGCTCGGCGCCGAGAGCATCGGCGAGCGATGCGCGGCCGAGCTGCCGAACGTAGTACGAGCCGTAGCATCCGCCGCCGACCACCACGATCGTGCCGTAGTGCTGCACGGACGCGCTCAGCGAAGATGCCGACCGCCGTCGACGATGACCGCATCGCCGGTGACATAGTCGGACTCGAGCAGGTAGATCACGGCGTGCGCAACGTCCTCCGGCGCGCCGAGCCTCGCGAGTGGCGTGGTGCGAACGAGCTTGTCCGCATCCTCTTTCGTCCAGTGCTCGGGGAGCAGCACGGCACCGGGCACCACGGAGTTCACCCGAATCTTCGGCGCGAGCTTCCGCGCCAGGGCGAGGGTCATTTGCATCACACCGGCCTTCGAGATGCCGTGCGGGATGTATTCCGGCCACGTCTCGAGCGCGGCGAGATCGGCGATGTTGACGATCACTCCACCATCGCCCATGCGCCGCGCCGCGGCTTGCGAGCAGAAGAACGGCGACTTGAGGTTGAGCGCCATGATGTCGTCCCACTCGCTCGACGAGACGCTGTCGAAGGGTGTCCGGTGCATCTCGGCGGCGGAGTTCACGAGCACATCGAAGGCGTTGCCGCGGTCGGCCACCTCGTCGATGAGGCGCGCGCACGCGCCCGCATCGCGGAGATCGGCGCGCACCGACCACGCATCGGGCGCGCCCGCGGCGCGCGCGAGTCGCACGGTCTCGCCGGCCTCCTCTGCCGAAGAGTGGTAGTGCACCGCAACGCGCATCTCCTTTGCCGCGAGCGCGAGGGCGATCGCCCGCCCCACCCGGCGCCCCGCGCCGGTGACGAGCGCGACGCGACCGCCGAGCTTCATGCTACTCCTCGAGCGCGGCGATCACCTCGCCGGGTGGCGGCGCGCCGCGCGTGGCGAAGCGTATCGTGCCGTCGCGGCCAATGCCGATCACCGAGCGCTGGATCTTCCGCCCATCGTCCTTCACCGCGCCGTATGCCGCCGCGATCGCGCTGTCATCGTCGACGAGAAGCGGAAAGTTGAATCCGAACTTCGCGGCGTACTTCGCGTGACTCGCGATGCCGGCCGGATTCACGCCGAACGGCTGAATGCCCGCCGCGCGAAATTCGGCGAGATCGTCGCGCACCGCGCAGAGCTGCCGGTTGCAGCCGGGCGTGTCATCGCCCGGATAGAAGAACAGGGCAACCGCGCCCTCTGCGAGGAGCTCGCGCAGCGACACGGGCGAGCCATCGTTCGCGGTCGCCGAGAAATCGGGGGCGACGGTGCCGAGCGCCGGAAGTTCCGTGGTCATGCGGGCTGCTCCATGCGCTGCCGCACGCGCTCGTCCTGCCGCGCAAGCCAATCGGCGCTCACCTTCATGCTCCCAAGCGCGCGATAGCCTTCCTGCGCGCCGTGCCAGTCCGAACCGCCGCTCGGCACCAGTCCGAGCTCGTTCGTGAGTGCCGAGAGGCGCACGATCTCGTCGACGGTATGACTCGGATGCCGCACTTCCACGGCATCGAGTCCCAGCGACGCGAGATCCTCGAGCTCCGCGCGCGATGCCGCGCCGCCGGGATGCGCGTAGACGGCGAGGCCGCCCGCATCGTGGATGAGGCGCGCCGCTTCCTCGAAGGTGACGGTGCGCTTCTCGATGCACGCCGGCTTGCCGTTGCCGAGCCAGCGGTCGAAGGCCTCGCGGAAATCGCGCGCCCATCCGCCCGCCACGAGCGCCTTCGCAACGTGCGGGCGCCCAACCGCACCGCCGTCGGCGGCAGCGTAGACCACTTCGAGGGAGACGGGTATGCCGAGTGAGTTCAGGCGCTCGACGATCAGCTTGGCTCTGTCGCGCCGCGCCTCCTTCAGCTCGTCGAGCGCCGCGGCCATGTGCTCCGGGTGCGCGAGATGCAGCCCGAGCACGTGAATCTCCTCCCCTTCGTCAACGGCACTGAGCTCGACGCCCGCAATTACGCGCACGCCGAGCGATGCTCCCGCGGCCTGTGCGGCGGCTACGCCGTCGACCGTGTCGTGATCGGTGAGCGCGATGGCGCAGAGGCCGACGCGCTGCGCGGCCGCGACGACTTCGGCGGGAGCGACCGCTCCATCGGAGGCGGTGGAGTGCATGTGGAGATCCACGTAGCGCTCCGGCGGCGCACCCGATTCGCCACCGACGTCGCTCACGCGCGGTAGCCCCGCTCGGGAGACATGGAGCCCGGCTGCGACTGCGCGAAGAGGCGCGCGAGATCGTCGGCGTCGAGCTCCGCGAGCGACTGCTCGCGCCAGCGCGCGCCCATGGGCGAGTAGCGCGTGACGCGCGTGTCGTGCGGCGTCACGTCGCGGCGCGTGAACACGAGCGAGAATTCGTCACGGTCGTTTGGCGTGACGCGCCCGGAAGGAGCCACTTCCCACGTATTGCCGCCGATCACGACCATGCGTACTGCCATCAGGCGCTCTCCACTTCGCGATAGATTCGACCCGCATCCACGATGTGGTCGGGTGCTCCGGCGAGCGCTCCCTCGAGCGTTTCGCGATCCGCGGCCTCGACGAACTCGATCACGGCGCCAGGAAGTCCGCTCTCCTCGAATACCCAGAAGCCGCACTTCGCCGTCTGATAGTAGGCGCGCCGCACCTGGAGGCGCTCCATGAACTTCTTCCGTTCGCTCGCGGGAACGATCGATCGCTGCAGCGTGAGCCAGCGAGCCACGATCAGATCCCCGTTTCGGGAAAGCTCTCGAGCGACTTCTTGACGAAGGCGAGAAACTCGTCGGCCACCGCGCCGTCGATGATGCGATGGTCGAACGAGATCGAAAAGAACGCGCAGGTGCGGATCGCGATCGTATCCTCGCCATCGCTTCCAGTGATCACCTTGGGGCGCTTCTCGATCGCACCCACGCCGAGGATCGCCACCTGGGGCTGGCTGATGATCGGGGTGCCCATGAGCGAGCCGAAGATGCCCGGGTTCGTGATCGTGAACGTGCCGTCCTGCACCTCGCGCGGATCGAGCTTCTTTGCGCGCGCGCGCGACGCGAGATCGTTGAGAGCACGCGTGAGCCCCGACAGCGAGAGGTCGTCCGCCTTCTTGATGACGGGAACGATCAAGCCCCAGTCGAGCGCGACGGCGATCCCGATGTTGTATTGCTTGCGATAGATGATGTTGTTGCCGCTCACCGCCGCGTTCATGATCGGGAACTTCTTGAGCCCAGCGACGACGGCGCTGATGATGAACGGGAGATAGCTGAGCTTGTAGCCCGTGGACGCCTCGACCGTGGCGCGCTGCTTCGCGCGGATGCGCGCAACGCGCGTGAGATCGATCTCGAAGAACGACGTGACGTGCGCGGAGGTGCGGCGCGACTGCGTCATGTGCTGCGCGATGCGCTGGCGCATGGGTGTCATCGGCTCGACCAGGTCGCCCGGCCAGGACTCCGCCGGCGGCCCATGCGAATCGGCACCGTTGGGCGCGTGCATCGATGGCGGAGCCGCGGCGTGCGCCGGAGCTGCGCCCTGCTTTGCACCGCCCGCGAGGTAGGGGAGCAGATCCTTCTTCGTCACGCGTCCCGCTATCCCGCTGCCCTGCATGGCCGCGATCTCCAGGCCGTGCTCGGCGGCGATCTTTCGAACGAGCGGGGACGAGCGCGTGCGCACGCGCTCCTCGAAGCTGTTGCCGTTGCCCGAGGGTGTAGACGTGGCTGGCGCGACCGGAGATGGCTGCGACGGTGCGGAGGAAACCGGCACCGCCGATGCCGCTGCTGCAGCCGCGGGGGCCGCAGCCGCCGGTGCGCCGGCAGGCGCGCCCGCGCCCGCGGTCGCGTACGCGGCCTTGTCCGTCTCCAGCCGCGCGACCACTGTCTGCACCGCGACCGTCTGTCCCTGCTGCACCAGAATCTCCGCGAGGATGCCGGCGGCCGGCGCAGGAATCTCCGCATCCACCTTGTCCGTGGAGATCTCGAAGATCGGCTCGTCGCGCTTCACCTCGTCTCCCACCGCCTTGAGCCACCGCGAGAGCGTACCCTCGGCGATCGACTCTCCCATCTGCGGCATGATCACATCCATCCGGGCCACGGATTACCCTCGCTGTGAATGTCGATTGGCGGCGCCACTCTGCCACAGCCGCCAAATCAAGAAGCCGGGCAGGATCAGCAATCCCACCAGCGAACCGACCTGCAGGTACGGCTCAAAGTTACACGCCGGAAAGCCCTCGGGCGGCACGCAGCCGTTGAAGCCGCCTACAGCCTTGGCAACTGCCACGCCAATCATCCCGCCGGAGAAGTATCCGACGATCGCGAGCGGGAGCGCCACCAGGTACCGCCACCGGCTCGGCGGCGTCTCGATCGCGCTCTGCACATCGGACATGCTCAATACGCAGCGAGCCGCCGCGCGACCGACACGATGTCCGCCACCTGCGGAAGCACGTAGTCCTCGAGCGGCGGGGCGAATGGAAGCGGCACATCGGCGGCGGTAACGCGCAGAATCGGCGCGTCGAGCCACTCGAACGCATGCTCGTTGATACGGGCCGTGATCTCGCCGGCAACGCCGCCGGTGCGCGTGTCCTCGTGCACGATGAGCACGCGATTCGTCTTCTTCACGGTCGCGACGATCGCCTCGTCGTCCATGGGCAGCAGTGTGCGAAGATCGAGCACTTCGACGGACAGTCCATCTTCCTTCTGGAGCTGCTCCGCGGCCTCGAGCGCCTTCCACACCGTGGCCGCGTAGGTGATGATCGAGACGTCCGTGCCCTCGCGTGCGATGCGCGCCTTGCCGATCGGCACGACGTGATCACCCTGCGGCATCTCTTCCTTGATGCGCCGGTAGAGGTACTTGTGCTCGAAGAAGAGCACGGGATCGTCATCGCGAATGGCGGCCTTGAGAAGTCCCTTGGCGTCGGACGCGGTGGCCGGATACACGATCTTGAGTCCGGGCGTGTGCAGGAACGCGGCCTCCGGGTTCTGCGAGTGGAACGGACCGCCGCGCACGTAGCCGCCGGACGGGCCGCGCACGACCAGCGGGCACGGAAGAAAGGCGCGGTAGCGGGCGGTCGCGATGTAGTTCGTGAGCATGTCGTACGCGCACGAGATGAAGTCGATGAACTGCATCTCCACGACAGGGCGCATCCCCATGTGCGACGCACCCGCGGCGGCGCCAACGAAACCGGCCTCGGAGATCGGCGTGTCGATCACGCGCTGCTCGCCGTACTTCGCCATGAGCCCTTCGGTGACCTTGAACGCGCCGCCGTACGCACCGATGTCCTCGCCCATGCAGAAGACGTTGCCGTCGCGCTCCATCTCCTCGAAGAGCGCTTCGCGAATCGCTTCCAGGTACGTGATCTCAGCCATTGTACGTCCCCCATCCGGCAGCGCGCTCGTGCTTCTCGACCGCGGAGCGGACGCCCGCGCGGTACCACAGCGGCTGCACCGCCGGCGGCTGCGCGTAGACACCCACGAGCGCATCGGTCGGCTCCGCCGCCGGCGACTGCTCGGCGAGATCCGTCGCCGCGTCGATCTCGGTGCTCACACGGGCATCGATCGCCTCCAGCTCCTTCCTGTCCACCTGCAGCTCCTCCACGAGTACGCGAGCGTAGCGGTCGATCGGATCGTTCTGCGTTTCCCACTTGTCGATCTCGCCCGCCGGGACGTACGACTGGTTGTCGTGCTCCGCGTGTCCTTTGCGACGATAGGTCATGAGCTCGATGAGGGTGACCCCTTCGCCGCGGCGCGCACGATCCACGGCTTCGCGCGTGACATCGTACGTCGCGAGCACGTCGTTGCCGTCCGCGCGAATGCCAGGAATTCCGTAGGCGAGCGCCTTGTCCTTGAACTCCTTCACCGCGCTCTGCTTCGTGTTCGGCGTGGAGTACGCGTAGCCGTTGTTCTCGACGATCACGACGAGCGGGCAGCGCTGCACCGCGGCGAAGTTGATCCCCTCGTGAAACGCGCCGGTGGAGGTGGCGCCATCGCCCACGTACACGAGTCCCACGCGCTTCTCGCCGCGCAACTTGAAGGAGAGAGTCACGCCGGCCATCACCGGAACCATGTCGCCCAGGTGGGAGATCTGGCCGACGAAGCCGCGCACGGTGTCGCCGAAGTGGATGTTCAGCTCGCGGCCGCGCGTGGGCGAGTCACCCTTCGCCATGTACTGCCGGATGATCTCGAGCGGCTGCGCGCCCTGCACGAGCATCGAGCCCAGATTGCGAATGAGCGGGCTCAGAATGTCGCCGGCGGCGCGATCGAGCGCGAAGGCGCTGCCCACCGCATCCGCCTCCTGTCCGAGCGAGCGAAAGAGTCCGCCGACCACCTTCGTCTGCCGGTACAGATTCACGAGCCGCTCTTCCAGCGAGCGCGTGAGCCGCATCCAGTAGTAGAGCTCGACCTTCTTCTCCAGCGTCAGCGCATCCGACGGACGCGAAGGCGCGCGGGAAACGGTACGCGTCGCCATCGATCAGTACGATGCCGCGAGACGGTGCGCCGGATCGGCCACGCGATGCACGTGCACGAAGAAGCGCTTCACGTTGCGATCGAGCCGGCTCTCGCCCTGCTGATCGGTGACGGCCTCGACGAACATGTAGTGACCGCCCTCGGGGCGAGCGCTGATCGTGACCGTGCCGAGCGCGCCACTGTAGCTGCGCGTGCGCGGAGTTCTCGGGCCCGGCACGAGCTCGAGCGCCGGGAAAAACTCGTCCGCGAGATCGAGCACTTCTTCGCTCGTGAGATGCGTGCGATGATAGTGTTGCATCGGGTCAGTGAGTGGCCGGTCGTTCGGGGAGAACGGTCTGGTACCAGGTATCGACTTTCTCGAGCGTCTGCGTGGAATCCTTCCGGAACTGAAGCGCGAGCGCCCAGGTCGTGGCGATCACGAAATTCAGCTTCGCCGTGTACGTGCCCGGTGCCGCCCCCGGAGTGAAGCTGTCCCACGTCTTTCCGCCGTTGTCTTCCGTGTTTCCGTAGATGATCCCCTCGCCTCCTTCGATCGGCTGCGAGGATGTCTTGTCGCGCACGCGGATCTTGTACAGCGTCTTCTCGCGCGCGTGCGGCGGCGAGGGATCGCTCGTGATGTTGAACGCGTAGTGCTCGGTGAACGCGCGATACTCCGTCGTGGACGTGCCCGCCGCCTTGGGCCCGCACGCGACGAGCGCCGCCGTTGCGATCGCGATCACGAGCGCGCGCATCACGACGCGTAGTACTCCACGCCCAGATGCGTGATCTGGTCCTCGCCCATGTAGTGCCGCAGCGTGTTCTTGAGCTTCGTCTGCTGAATGAACAGATCGTGCTCCGGTCGCAGACCCGCCGCCGCCATCGGGCTCTTGAAGTAGAAGGAGAGCCATTCCTGAATGCCCTTCATCCCTGCACGGTGCGCGAAATCCATGAACAGCGCGAGATCGAGCACGATCGGCGCGGCGAGAATGGAGTCGCGGCAGAGAAAGTTGATCTTGATCTGCATCGGGTAGCCCATCCACCCGACGATGTCGATGTTGTCCCACCCTTCCTTGTTGTCGCCGCGCGGCGGGTAGTAGTTGATCCGCACCACGTGCGCGAAATCCTTGTACAGCTCGGGGTAGGTCTCGGGCTGCAGGATGTCGTGCAGCACGCTCAGCTTCGACTCTTCCTTCGTCTTGAACGACGCGGGGTCGTCGAGCACCTCGCCATCGCGGTTGCCGAGGATGTTCGTGGAGTACCACCCCGCGAGCCCGAGCATGCGCGCCTTGAGTCCGGGCGCGATCACGGTCTTCATCCACGTCTGCCCGGTCTTGAAGTCCTTCCCCATGATGGGAACGCCCTTCTCGATCGCGAGCTGGATCAGCGCCGGCGTGTCCACCGCGAGATTCGGTGCGCCATTGGCGTACGGCACGCCTTCCATGATCGCCGCGTAGGCGTAGAGCATCGACGGCGCGATCGCTTCGTCGTTGCGCTCCATCGCCTTCTCGAACTGCTCGACCGTCGCGTGCTGCGGACCGGGCTTGATGAAGATCTCCGTGGACGCGCACCAGACGATGACCACGCGATCGAGCTTGTGCTTCGTCTTGAAATCGCGAATGTCCTGGCGCAGCTGCTCGGCGAGATCGCGCTTCGTCTTTCCCTTCTTGACGTTCGAGCCGTTGATGCGCGTGACGTAATGATTGTCGAACACCGCCGGCATCGGCTTGATCGAGGACAGGAATTCGGCTATCGGTGCGAGATCCTTCTCCTCGAGAACGCCGGCCTTGCGCGCAGCCGTGAGCGCATCGTCCGGGATCGGATCCCACGCGCCGAAGACGATGTCGTCGAGCTCCGAAAGTGGAACGAAATCCTTGATCAGCGGTGAGCGCTGCTCGGTGCGCTTGCCGAGGCGAATCGTCGCCATTTGGGTGAGGGAGCCGATCGGCTTCGAGTGTCCTTTGCGGACGCTCTCGACACCGGCCATGAACGTGGTCGCCACTGCGCCGAGTCCCGGGGTGAGCACACCCAGGCGGCCGGCAGCCGGACGAATTGCGGGCTTGTCGCCCGTGGGGCGTCCGCTCCCCGAGGTCGTACCCTGCACGACTTATTCTCCTTTCGCGATGAACCGCTGCGGTGAGCGAGCCCCCGAAGGCCTCGCTCGTGGCGTGTCGTGCAGCACGCGCACCGGCTCCGCTGGCTCCGTCTGCAGCCCACGATGCACGGCCCTGACGCGCTGCGCCGCGGTGATCCACGCGGTAACGGTCAACAGAACGATGATTGCGATCAGAACCAGTCCATGGAACGCCAAACCAAAAAACGCCTGCGGTGCCGAAAGCAGCACCACGCGCTCGGGACGCTGCAAGATGCCGACACGCGCATCGATCCCGAGCCCTTCCGCGCGCGCACGTGTGTACGAGGTCAGGAACGACCCGATCAACGCGAGCACGCACGTGCCGACCATCGGCACGCTCCACCACTCCGGACGCATCGCGAAGAAGACCGCGAGTCCGCCGAGCACGACCCCGTCTGCGATTCGGTCGAGAGTCGAATCGTAAAACGCGCCGAACACCGAGCTTCGCTCCGTTCGGCGCGCCACCTCGCCATCCAGCACATCGAACAGCGCCGTCACTCCCAGCAGCCAGCCGCCGAGCCTGATGTGTCCGAGCCCGTACAGCACGCCGCAGCACATCGTGCACAGCGTGCCCACAGTCGTGATCGTGTTCGGATGCACATCGAGACGAACCAGCCACGCCGCCACCGGATCGATGAGGCGCAGATACCCTGCTTTGAGCCAGTCCGGCAGTAGTTTCATCCGTTTCCGCGCGCCATCCCCGACTTCGCCGTCTCCGCGTGCGCGACGGGCCGAAGTGGTATGCTCCGGCCCGTTAAGTTATCCCGCGGCATCATGCGGAGCAACCCGCGCACATGCGCATCAGGGCACGGTCCAGTCCGTGCTCGACGTGAGCGACACGTTGTCTTTCGTGTAGGTGCGCGCGCCATCCGCCGTGCGCGCCTTGAGCGTGACGGTGGTGCCGGCAGAAACGCCCGACACGGGCAGCGTCTTCTCGCTGTTCGCGGCGACCTGCCCGATGAACACATCGCTTCCACTCGAGGTCACGTACGCGTTCACGGCCTGGTTGGCGTTGTTCGTGAGATGCACCGCCATGCCGCTCGCCGGCGCCGGAGCGCTGTTCACTTCGACCTTGCGATTGCATGCAGTGAGTGCGGCGGCCAACAGAACCAGGGAAAGTATTCGCATTGATTCGACTCCTCTGTGCGGGACGTGTGACACCTGTCTCCGTGCAAGGTACGTGCTGAGCCGTCGAGAGAGCCACTTGCAAGCGTTTGCACTGTGGCCGGGATGTGTTTGCGGTCACGTTCTCCGACGCCCCCACGAATTGCCGTCGCACCGCCCCTCGCCGATATTCCCGTCGCCATGACTCCCGCCGCCGATAACCCTCCCGACGCGAATCTCTCCTGGACCGCCGAGGAGCATCGCCGCGCCGGGCGCGAGGTCATGGACTGGATTGCGACCTATCTCACGACATTGCGCGAAGCTCCGGTGTTTCAGCCGGTGCCCAGCGAGGCGGCTGCCGCGATGCTCGCCAGCGCAGTGCCCGAGCAGGGCGAGTCCATCCATGCCATTCTCGAGCGCTTCGAGCGCGAGATCGGCCCCTATCCGTTCGGCAATGGGCATCCGCGCTTCGCCGCGTGGGTGAACTCTCCGCCCGCGCCGATCGGCATCTACGCGCAGGCACTCGCCTCCGCGATGAATCCGAGCGTGGCCGGCGGCAATCATGCGGCGGTCTGGGTCGAGCGGCAGGTGATCGAGTGGCTCAAGTCGATCTTCGGCTTCCCGCACGAGAGCATGGGACTGCTCGTGAGCGGAAGCTCGGCCGCCGCGATCTCGGGACTCGCCGCAGCGCGCCACGCGGCTGCGACGCGCATCGGCTGGGACATGCGCCGCAACGGCGCGCACATCGTGAACGAACACGGATCGCCGGTGCGGATGCTCGTGTACGAAAGTGCCGAGGCGCACTCGTGCCACCAGAAAGCCGTCGAGCTCCTCGGCCTCGGCAGCGCAAACATGCGCATCGTCCCGAGCGACGGTGCGCTACGCATGCGCGCCGATGCGCTGGACGCGATGCTCGCCGAGGACATCGCGGCCGGTGCGCTGCCGGTTGCAGTGATCGCAAGCGCCGGCACCGTGAACACGGGCGCGATCGACCCGCTCGATGCGATCGCGGATGTGTGCGCGCGCCACGGCGTGTGGATGCACGTGGACGGCGGCTACGGCGCGCCCGCGATCCTGACGAGCGAGTACCGGATGGAGCTCGCAGCCATCGCGCGCGCCGACAGTTTGGGCGTCGATGCGCACAAGTGGATGTACGTGCCGGTGGATGCGGGGATGGTGCTCATCCGCAGCGCGACGTCGATGCGCGACACCTTCAGCCTCGTTCCTCCATACCTGCGCAGCGACGACGACCAGCACGGCGTGCACGGTCCGCCATGGCTCAGCGAGTACGGCTCGGAGCAGACGCGCCCCTTCCGCGCGCTGAAAGTGTGGATGGCGCTTCGCTATTTCGGCACGTCGGGATACGCGCGCCTGATCGCGCACGACATCGCGATGGCGCGCTACCTCGCCGACCGCGTGCGCGCGACGCCCGAGCTCGAGCTCCGCGAGCCGCAGGGGCTGAGCATCGTCTGTTTCCGCGCCGTGCCCGCCGCCCTCGATGCCGACGATGCTGCCATCGATGCGCTCAACCAGCGCGTGCTCGCGTCGCTGCAGCTCGGGGGCAGGGCCTTTCTCTCCGGTACGGTGCTGCACGGGCGGAGCTGGCTGCGCGCCTGCATCGTGAATCCAGGCACGATGCCGGAGGACGCCGATGCGATGCTCGATGCGGTGCTCGATGCCGTGATGCACGAAGTGCGCAGCTACTTGTAGAGCCGGTACTTCTTCGTCGACTGCTCGAAGGCGATCGTGGCCGGCACCGACGCATCGATCAGCGAATCGGGATCCGCTCCGCGCAGCAATGCCTCCCTTGCGCCGGCCACGCCGAACAGCTGGTTGAATCCCTTCTGCTGGAAGCGAATCGAGTCGTGATTCACCTGGATCGCCGCCCAGATCAGCGCAGCGCCGAGCCGCGCGGTGTTGAGGCGCTCGCGATCGGTGATGGAGATGCGAATGCCGTTGATGCTGACGCCGCCGTACTTGTCGTCGCCCGGGTGCTGCGGCGTGAATCGCTCCTCGGAGAACTTGACTCCAGGCAGGTTCCGCGATTCGAGCAGATCGATCGCCTTCTTCGCATTGATCCACGGCGCGCCGACGAGCTGAAACGCATCCGGAGTTCCGCGACCGACCGAGATGTTCGTCGCCTCGAGCCACACCACGCCCGGATACAGCGTCGCGCTCGTGAGGTTCGGCATGTTGGGCGAGGGCTTGATCCACGGGAGCTTCGTCTCGTCGAACCAGTCCTCGCGGCGCCAGCCGGTGACGGGGATCACGCGCAGATCCGCGTGCAGCGCGAGCACGTCGTTGTAGAAGAGCGCGAGCTCGCCCATCGTGAGGCCGTGCCGCTCCGGTATCGGATAGATGGCCGTGGGTGTGGCGGCGCGCGCGCTGCTGTGGCTTCCGGCGTAGGCGAACGCGCTGTCGAGCACCGGTCCCTCCACGTGCAGGCCGGTGATCGGATTCGGGCGATCGAGCACGAGCACGCGCACGTGCGCTTGCGCGGCCGCGCGCATCGCGTAGACCATCGTGGCGACGAACGTCCATGGACGAGCGCCGAGATCCTGCAGATCGATCACGAGAACGTCGAGCGTCTTCAGCACGCTGTCCGGAGGGGCGAGCGTCGTCGCGCCGTAGAGCGAATAGATCGGAATCCCGGTGCGCGCGTCACGCTCGTTCGCCAGATTCGTCCTGTCCTCAGTTCCGCGAATTCCATGTTCCGGCGAAAAGAGCGCGGTGAGCGTCGGCCCCGTGCCCGCCTGCTCCGTCGACCGTCGCACGAGGAGATCGATGTCGCTCACGCCATGCTCGTCCACGCCCGTCTGGTTCGTCAGCAGCCCCACGCGCTTGCCGTCGATGAGCGCCGCGCTGTCCGTGAGAAGCACCGTGATCCCGGGGAGCACGTGCCCCGCGCCACGGCGCGCATGCTCCACCGGTGCGCTGCCCATGCACGCGAAGGCGACGGCCAGTGTCGCGAGCGCGCCCTTTCTCGTATATCGATGCATTCCTTCTCCGGGTGTGAGCCGATGACGCCACAAGTTACACCGCGCGCCCCGCGCAAGCATGCTCCCGGCGCACGCACGAGGGGAGAAGCCGCATGAGACTCACGGCAGTCGACTGGGCGATCGTCGCCGCCTACTTCACGCTCAGCACCGGCATCGGCTTCTATTTCACGAAGCGCGGCGGCGAGAGCCTCAGTGAGTACTTCCTCTCCGGACGCGACGTTCCCTGGTGGCTCGCCGGCGCATCGATGGTCGCGACCACCTTCGCCGCCGACACGCCGCTCGTGGTGACGGGTCTCGTGGTCGCGAACGGTGTCGCGGGGAACTGGTTGTGGTGGGACTTCCTCATGAGCGGCATGCTCACCGTCTTCTTCTTCGCGCGGCTCTGGCGGCGCGCGGGCGTGATGACCGATGTCGAGTTCGCGGAGATCCGCTACAGCGGCAAGCCCGCGGCCGTGCTGCGCGGCTTTCGCGCACTCTATCTCGCCATTCCGATCAACCTGCTCGTGCTCGGCTGGGTGACGCGCGCGATGATCAAGATCCTCACGATCTCGCTCGGCGTGAATCCGTACGCGGCCGTCGGCATCTGCTTTCTCGTCACGATGTTCTACGCGGTGGCGGCCGGACTCTGGGCCGTGCTGTGGACGGATCTCGTGCAGTTCGTGATCAAGATGACCGCGGTGATCGTCCTCGCGGTGTTCGCGGTGCGCGCAGTGGGCGGCATGACCGCGCTCAAGGCGGGAGTCGCGGCGCACTTCGGCGGCGAGTCCGCAGGACTCTCGGTGCTTCCGGTGTCGCTGCAGCACGGACATCTCGCGGCGTACCCGTGGATGCCCCTCACCGCGCTCGGCGTCTTCCTCTTCATGCAGTGGTGGGCCGCGTGGTATCCCGGCGCGGAGCCCGGCGGCGGCGGCTACATCGCGCAGCGCATCTTCTCCGCGCGCACGGAGCGCGACGGCGTGCTCGCCACGCTCTTCTTCCAGGTCGCGCACTACGCGCTGCGGCCGTGGCCGTGGATCATCACGGGACTCGCGACGATCATCCTGTACCCGAATCTGCAGGACAAGGAAGCCGGCTACGTGCACGCGTTCGTGGACCTGCTGCCGACGCCCTGGCGCGGCTTCATGCTCGCCGGCTTCGCGGCCGCGTACATGTCCACGGTGGGAACGCAGCTCAACTGGGGCGCGTCATATCTCGTCAACGACTTCTACAAGCGATTCCTGAAGAAACACGAGACCGAGAAGCACTACGTGAACGTGTCGCGCGTGGCGACGGTCTTTCTGTTCGCGATGTCGCTCGTCGTGACGTGGCAGATCTCATCCGTGGGCGACGCGTGGCGGCTGCTGCTCGCGCTCGGCGCCGGCACGGGACTCGTGCTCATTCTGCGCTGGTACTGGTGGCGCATCAATGCCTGGTCCGAGATCAGCGGCATGATCGCATCGTTCGTGACGTCGCTGGCGGTGCTCGGCTACCTGGGTCCGGTGTTCGTGCCGAAACTCGTTGCCGCGGGCGGCCCCGAAGCGGACGCGTGGGTCATGATCATCACCGTGTGCGTCACGACCATCGTCTGGCTCGTGGTGACGTTCGCCACGAAGCCGGAACCGGAAGCGGTACTCGAGGCGTTCTACAAGCGCGTGCGCCCCGGCGGCCCCGGCTGGATTCGCGTGTCCTCGAAGCTCGGCTATGGGCGCGAGGAGATTCCCGGCGGGCGGTGGGCGTGGGCAAACTGGCTCGCCGGCGTCATCGCGGTGTATGCAACGCTGTTCGGCATCGGCAAGATCGTGTTCGGCGAGTGGCTGGCGGGCGCGATTCTCTGTGTGATCGCCGCGGTTGCCTTCGCCTGGATCGCCCGGTCCTTCACGGGAGACCGCTTCGCGGCCCAGCCGTTGAACGACAAGTAGCTAGCTACTATATTTTCCATTGAGTTACCGCTCCAACCCGTCTCTATAGTTGAGGTAGACATGAGCACCACTCAGCAACCCGCCGTTACCGTTTCCGTCACGCCTACGGCCGCAGTCGAGGTCAAGCGCTTCATGGAACAGGAAGGGGTCGTCGAGACTGGCGGCGGACTCCGCGTGAGTGTGCAGCCGGGCGGCTGCAGCGGCTTCAAGTACGGTCTTCTCATCGAGGAGAAGGCGGCCGACGACGATCTCATCGTCGAGCAGGACGGCTTCAAGGTGTTCGTCGATCCGTTCTCGGCGCAGTACCTCAATGGCGTGACGATCGACTACGTCTCGTCGATGCAGGGCTCGGGCTTCACGTTCTCGAATCCGAACTCCACGGGCGGCTGCGGTTGCGGCAGCTCGTTCAACGCGTAAGAGCTGACGCACGATCGGCGGCGCACCACCGGATGCGCCGGAGCGAACGTAAATCGAGGCCCGCGACGGTGACAGCCGTCGCGGGCTTTGTTGCATCCAGCTAGCGCATGCACACCTTCGGCGCGCTCGATCTCGCCGTGCTGCTCGCCTATCTCGGCGGCACCACCGCGCTCGGGCTCTGGGTAGGGCGTCGCCAGCGAAGCTCCAACGACTACTTCGTCGCCGAGCGGTCGATCCCGTGGTGGGCGGTGCTCTTCTCGGTGGTCGCGACGGAAACGAGCGCGCTCACCTTCATCTCGACGCCGGGGCTGAGCTACGGCGCCACGCCGAACACGGGCGATCTCGGCTTTCTGCAGATCGTGGCCGGCTACGTCATCGGCCGGATCGTCGTCGCGTATACGCTGCTGCCGCGCTACTACGAGGGGAAGCTCGTGACTGCGTACGCGCTGCTCGAGCAGCGCTTCGGCGTCGC
>JAICLZ010000110.1 GCA_025929535.1 Gemmatimonadaceae bacterium | reverse complement strand
GCCGCCGTTCGGCGAAGCTTCCTGGCAGCTGGTCTACACGAAGTCGCGCGCGGAGCGGTGGGTCGAGCTCAATCTTCGCCGCCAGCATTTTCACACCCTTCTCCCTCTCGTTCGCGCGCGTACGGGCTTTCAACCGCTCTTCCCACGGTACATTTTCGTGGGCATTTCGCCGGATGCATCGGCGCGACCCATCGCGGGCACTCGCGGTGTGCAGTACATAGTGCATTTCGGCTCGCAGCCGGCGCGCGTTCCGCTGGAGGTCGTGCGAGACGTCCACGCTCGCATGGACGTCCATGGCGTCGTGGCACTCGAACAGGCCGACCCGCAGGACCCGCTCTTCGCCAGACGCGCGCGCGAGCGCACACGCGCGCTGCTCATGTTCGCCCAGGCAGGTTTCCGCATCAAGTCCGCGTAGTCGCTCGCCACTTCTCGTCGCACGCTGCCGAAATCGCGCGTGTTGCCTATGGGCACCTTCGGTTGTCTATAGTGATAGTTACGGCTCTCTAAGAAACAGCTCGGCTCCTTGACTATCGATCTGCACCTGGCTTGAGTGCAGAACGCGCGGTAGCCATCACTCTCGAAATTTCCCCCGGCCGGATGACTAGTTGACGCTGCCGTTGGTAGTCGCTTTTCTCGTCACCGCACTTTCCGCTGGCATCATCACGCCTCTCGTGATCAGCGGTGCGAAGCACTGGCATCTCCTCGATGCTCCGGACGAGACGCGTCATCTCCACGACCGTCCCGTTCCCCGCCTGGGCGGCGTCGCCGTGTTCATCGCGACGATGCTCGGCATCGCCACCACGCTGCTCTTCAGACCCGCGCGCGGAATAGTCACGCCGGTGCAGCACAATTTCGCGCTCGCGCTCCTCATCGGCGGCACGGTGCTCTTCGGCGCGGGGCTCGTCGACGACATCCGGCGCATCCGCCCGATCACCAAGATCCTCGCGCAGTGCGTCGCGGCAGTGATCGTCGCCAGGCTCGGGTTCCGCATCGAGATCCTCGGCATCGGCTCCTCGGTCCTGCATCTCGGCCTGCTCTCGATTCCACTCACGGTGTTGTGGATCGTGGCCGTGACGAACGCGTTCAATCTCATCGATGGTCTGGACGGACTCGCCACCGGGATAGCGATCGTCGCTCTCTCGACGGTGTTCGCCGCCGCGACGGTGCTCGGCAACCGCGAGGTCGCGACGGTGTCGTTCGTGCTCATCGGAGCGCTGCTCGGCTTCGTTCGCTACAACTTCAGTCCCGCGCGCATCTTCCTGGGCGACTCCGGGAGCCTGTTCATCGGCTTCATGCTCGCGGTGCTCTCGATGCACGGCTCCATCAAGAGCGCGACGGCGGTGCTCGTGGCGATTCCGCTCTTCGCGCTGGCGATCCCGCTGCTCGACGTCGCGGTCTCGATTCTGCGGCGCTGGCTTCGCGGCGTTCCGATCTTCTCGCCCGATGCACGCCACATTCACCATCGCCTGCTCGCGCTCGGGCTCACCCCGGGGCGTGCCTCGTTCGTGCTCTGCCTCGCGGCCGGCTGCTTCGCTGCGCTCGGACTCCTCCTCGCCTTCGCGCCTCCGCCCGCGCTCATCGGGATGGCGCTCGCCGGCGGGCTGGTGTCGGCGGCCATCTTCATGTACGGCATCCGGCAGCTCGACTACAACGAGTTCGTCGAGGCGGGTGCGGCGCTCGCATCGGGAATCGTCCGCGTGCGGCGCGTGATTCGCGATCAGATCCACGCGCGCGAGCTGACCTCCGTGATCGAGGAGGCCGAGTCGCTGCGCCACGTCAACCAGATCCTCGCGGCCAGCATCATCGGCTTCGGATTCCTGGGCGTCGAGGTCGAGCGCGAATCCTCACTCTCGCTCCGCCGTCTGAACGGCCACACGGCCGGCCTCTGGAAGCTCGACTACATGCTCGCGACGGCGAATCCAATGGACGACGAGCCGTACGTCCTCCGCATCTGGTGCAGCTCCGGCGAGGGCTCCCGCCCGTTCGGCGCCGAGCGCCTGGCGAGCATCCTGGTGCCGAGCATCGAGAAGTGGCTCTCGAGCTCGAAGGCGACGGGCCACGCCGTCGTCGCAGAAGGCCGCGCGTCGTATGCGGGGATGGACATGCTGCCGCAACGCGAGTCTGTTGGCTGAAAAGTTGCGATGGCTCCAGCGGCCCACACGTAGCTGGAGTGCGCAGCAATTGCCTCGTTCGACTCCAAATTGCGTTTAACGGATTGCCGTGAAAGTTTTGCACGTCGTAGGTGCACGCCCGAATTTCATGAAGACCGCGGCGCTCATGCACGCGATGCAGCGCGAGGGCGGCGCGTTCGAGCAGGTTCTCGTGCATACCGGTCAGCACTACGACCGCGCGATGTCCGACGTCTTTTTCGAGGAGCTCGGGCTCCCCGAGCCGGATGCCTATCTGAGCGTCGGCTCCGGCACGCACGCCGAGCAGACGGCGCGCACGATAGCGGCCTTCGAGCCGGTGCTGGTGAAATTCGCGCCCGACGTGGTGGTCGTGGTCGGCGACGTGAACTCGACCATCGCCTGCGCGCTCGTCGCGGTGAAGCTCGGTGTGAAGATCGCGCACGTCGAAGCGGGACTCCGCTCCTTCGACCGCACGATGCCCGAGGAGATCAACCGCATTCTCACGGACCAGATCGCGGACTATCTCTTCACGCCCTCCCGCGATGGCGACGCCAATCTCGCACGCGAGGGAGTGGACCCGAAGCGTGTGTTCTTCGTGGGCAACGTCATGATCGACACGCTCGTGCGCCTGCTGCCGAAAACGAATCCCGAGCGCGCGTGCGCGGCCGTTGGAGTGAAGCCCAATCACTTCGCGCTCGCAACGTTGCACCGTCCGTCGAACGTGGATGATGCGCACACGCTCACGGAGATCATGAAGGCGATGGCGCAGGTGGCGGAGCAGCGCCCGGTCGTGTTCCCCGTGCATCCGCGCACGCGCGCCAGCATCGACGACATGGGGCTCGCATCGCTCAGCGGCAACGTGAAGCTCGTCGAGCCCGCGGGGTATCTCGACTTCCTCGCCCTCGAGAGTGTCGCATCGATCGTGATGACCGATTCCGGCGGCGTGCAGGAGGAGACGGCGTATCTCGGCGTTCCCTGCCTCACGCTGCGGCCCAACACCGAGCGCCCGGTCACGATCGAATCGGGAATGAACCGGCTCGTCGCGAGCCGAACGAGCGACATCGTGGGCGCGGTGGATCGCATGATCGCGAAGGGAAAGGCGAAGCACACGATCCCCGATCTGTGGGATGGCTACGCGTCCGATCGCATCGCGCGGATTCTGCTCGAGCGCTGAGTCACTCCGGAACGAGCATGACGGATGAGCGCCCGATCCTCTTCGTCAATGCGCACTACTATCCGGACATCGCGGCCACCGCGCACCATCTCACCGATCTGGCCGAGCACATGGTGGCGGCGGGGCATGCGGTGGAGATCTGCACGGGCCGCGGAAAGTACGTCGCGGGACGAATGCAGGAGAGCGAGACCGAGGTGCGCAACGGTGTGCGCATCAGGCGCGTGCGCAGCACGTCGCACGGGCGGGGGAGTGTAGCGGGGCGGCTGCTCGACTACACGTCGTTTCATCTGCAGGCGCTGCGAGCCACGCTCGGAACCCGGAACTATCGCGGCATCGTTTTCCTCACCACGCCGCCCCTGCTGTCGTTCGTCGGGTGGATGGGGCGCGTGTTGCGCGGACGGCGGTACGCGATCTGGTCGATGGATCTGCACCCGGAGGCGGAGGTCGCGGCCGGAATGCTGAAGCGGACGAGCCCACTCGGCCGGCTGCTCTTCCGGGCGAACGGGCTCGGGCTCGGCGGCGCGGATTTCGTGATCGCGCTCGGACCGTACATGCGCGAGCGCATTCTCGCCGGATCCGCACGCGTGTCTCCCGCGCGCGTGCACATCGTCCCGGTGTGGGTGGATGGGAACGAGATCACGCCCACGCCCAGGGCGGAGAATCCGCTGGTGGCGGAGCTCGGGCTCGAGGGAAAGTTCGTGGTGGCGTACATCGGCAACGCGGGGCTCGCGCACGACTTCGGCGATCTGCTCGAGGCGATGCGAGCGCTCCGCGATCATCCGCGAATCGTCTTTCTGTTCGTCGGCGGCGGGCCGCAGCGCTCACGGATCGAGGCGTTCGCCGCCGAGCATGGAATCAAGAACTTCTCGTATCGCGACTACTATCCCAGGGAGCGGATAAACTCTGTGTATGGACTTGCGGACGTTCACCTCGTGACGCTCGGCGCTCCGTTCGTCGGCATAGCGATTCCGACCAAGTGCTACGTGTCGATGGCGACCGCGCGGCCGGTGCTGTTCGTGGGCCCGGAGCGATCGGAGACCGCGGATGCGATTCGCGACGCGGATGGCGGAGCGGTGGTGGACCCCGCTTTGCCCGATGCCAGCGCGCGAATCGCGGCGCTCCTCGGCAAGTGGAGCGACGACCCGGCGGAGTGCGTCGCGATCGGGGCGCGTGGCCGCGCGCACGTGCTCGAGCACTTCGCGCGCGACGCGAGCTGCCGCGCGATGACCTCCCTCATCGCCACCCAGTGGGGT
>JAICLZ010000015.1 GCA_025929535.1 Gemmatimonadaceae bacterium | reverse complement strand
GGCGTACTGCGGGACGACGGAGAGGAGCAGATAAAAGCAGATCATCGCGCCGAAGCTCGCGGAGCAGAGCAGGACCATCGGGCGCGTGAGGAGCGTGGGGCGAGGCGGAGGTGCGACGATGCTCGACACGGCGATTGGCTACGGCTTGAGTAGGGCTAATCGGGACACTAACTTACCCACTCTTCGGCCAGGTAGCTCAGTTGGTAGAGCAGCGGACTGAAAATCCGCGTGTCGGGGGTTCAATTCCCTCCCTGGCCACTGTGTGGGACAACGAGTTAGCTCCAAATCGAACGGCCGATTGCACGACCCTCAGGAGCTACTTCTGATGGGATTCGTGTCGAATCGGTCGTTTCTTTATCCCTCTATGAACGTCCTTCGCGACGTGAAGCAGAGAATTAGAGTCGCGGCCCGCAGTCGAGCAATGCTTCGCTGACTCGGTCTGGTTCGCCGTCAGATCACCGCTTCAGCGAGACTCGTTATTCGTCACTACTTCCAGCGCGAGCAGTCGCTCCTCGGCCCGCCAAGTCAGGCCCACGTGACAGCGTTGCCCGGCAAGGCGTCTATTGATACATATAACGTTATCCGTTATAATTGCCTGTGGGTCAACCGAACAGAAGGGCCCGGAGGGCAAAGTGTGATCTCTTTCAGGGATGCTGCAACTGAAGCGATTTACGATGGAGTGTTTACAAAAGCGGCTCGGCGCAAGCTACCGAGAGATTTATGTCCCATCGCCCGGCGAAAACTGGACGCGCTTGGTGCAGCGACGCGGTTGCAGGACTTGAAGTCGCCAGGAAATCAGCTCGAAAAGCTGGCCGGTGACCGAAAAGGTCAATACAGTATTCGTATCAACGACAAGTATCGCATTTGCTTTGATTGGACAGGTTCGGGAGCCGAGTCAGTGGAAATTACCAACTACCACTGACCGTCCCATTGCTGAGGGTTAACAATGACACTACGTCTGCCGACTGATCGCCCCCCAACGCATCCAGGGGAGATGTTGCTCGAGGAGTACCTCAAGCCGCTCGGCGTTTCGCAGACTCACTTCGCCGACGCAATTGGAGTTTCCTTTCCTCGGTTAAACGAGCTCGTGAAAGGGCATCGGGGCGTAACGCCCAACACTGCCCTGCGACTCGAGCGCGCGCTTGGGACGAGCGCTGATTTCTGGCTCAACCTCCAGCTTGCCTGGGATCTTTGGCACGCCAAGCTCCGTCCTGAGGCGAAGGAGATCGAGCGCATCGCTCCGCTACCAGAGCTGTCACGAATCGGATAGTCGCCACCTCGCGAAAGAAGCCACGGTTAATTGCTATCCCGGATATTCAATTAGTCAGCGATCGTAGCGTCGAAAGGTTCTGGGATGTCACGCCCTCGAATACGTTGCGTTCGTATATCGGTATGACTAACCGGTAATACTTGGGAATATTTGATTTCATGCTGAATGATGAGGAGCCACCCGCAGATAATCGTTTACGGGAGAGCCGGAGCAGCACGGCACTTCAACTTGGCCTGGCGGCCGTCGTGGCACTCGGGGTCTTCGTAGTCATCTCAAAGAGCGTGCGTCCAGTCGGGGCGCTTGGCTCTCTAGTTGGTCAATTTTTTGGTCTGGCGGGTGCGGCTTTGGCCTGGGTCGCTTTGAGCGTTCCAATTCTCCTTCTTCGAAGGCGCCGTCGTCCTCGCAATTATCCGTATCGCCGCCATATGTAAATCCGCGAGAATGCGTTTGACTCTGGTGGCTTTTGCATCTGTATCGGACCTGCGAGAAGAGTCGTCTAGATCGCACAATTGGCTCGCTAGCAGGGCAGTGACATCAAGGGTTAGCGGTTGCGCGGAAAGTATCGGGAGTCTGGCCGGAGAAGCGGTTGACTTAAGTCGAACCGCACAGGAGGTATGCAAATGAACTCGCTGCAACCACCAAACAAGAGAAAATTCACTCTACTTACCGTTGCATTCCTTCTGCTTGCGTTCGCGGGAGTGGCTATGGCTAAGGGGGGAATGGTGTCATGGTAATGGTAGCCGTATCGACTAGTCTTGTTTGCGTTCGGTTAATCAATGTTCAGTCGCCTTCAGGTTCAGCGACCGAAGCCGCTCAAAGGCAGGATTCTGGTTGGACGACACGCGTTCGGCGACCAATAGGGATTATTAGTATCACATTGGTACCGATTATGGCGATCGCATCGTTTTTTCTGTATAGAGATGCCGTTCAGGGATATCATCAAAGCTGGCCACTATATTTTTTGCTGCGGCAGGAGCTATTTGCGCAATATGCTGGACCTACCTGATCTCGACGCTTCTTTGGCCCTAATAGCGCCGAGGTTGCCAATCTGTTTGCACCCTCGGCGATGTCTCGGAGTCTGAGCGCTCTTGGCTTGCCAAGAACCCTGAAGGACGTGTGCCAGAGCTGATCGGCGCGTAAGCGAGAGCGTCTTCAGCCGTCTCGCGGGAAATGTCGCGGGAGATGTCGCGGCTCGCGCATCGTCGCTCCCGTCTCCAGCATCACGCACGCAACACGGACGTCGATTGGGCAGCGCGCCCCTGCCCGCGAATCATGTCACGCGAGACATCGGCCTCAGTACCGCCAACCCACCGTGTCCGCCCCTGCGGGCGCGGTCCGGACGATGTGCTGCGCCATGACCGGCATGAAGCGCTGATACACCGTCATCTCCCCAACCTCCAGCGAGTGCTGAGAGTCGCCGGTCCAGCAATGCTCGTACCGGTCTCCGTACTCGATCGATCCCGCATAGTAGGGGTCGGTGGTCGAGTCGAGAAAGTTCTGCATCAGATAGACCGCGTTGTTCAGATGCCAGCTGTCCATCGTGCCGCTGTAGATGTGAATCTTTCCCACCAGCTTCGGCCCAAGGGTCTTCCAGTCGCGCTGCAGGATGTACCGAAGATCGTAGTGCTCCTTCCAGTATTCGGCGACCTTCGGATCGATGTGGCCGGTGAGCTTGTCGTACAGGCGCGCAGGGTATCCATCGCTGCCCACGGGTCCGAACACCGTCTCCCAGATGTCCCACTGCTCGCTCGACCGATCCTTTTGGCCCTGCACGTACTCCCAGTGGTTGTCGTCCTTCACCGTCGTGAGCAGGTGCCCGAGGTAGTCGCGTCCCGAGGGCTGTGGCGTTTGCTTCCACTGGTTGTTGAAGACGAACGCGCTCGTATCATGGTAGATGTCGATCGTCTCGTACTGCCGGAAATCCACCGGATCGGGACAGAAGGTCCACGTGCCGTTGAAGTCGTCGGGATAGAAGATCTGCTCGCCCAACGATTCCCAGCCTCCGGTGGACCCGCCGAACTGCGTGCGCGCCCAGCCAGCTCCGATGCCCCGAAAGCGTTTCTCCACGTACGGGATGAGCTCGTGGACGATCGCATCGCCGTACGGGCCCACGTTCGCCGAGTTCACGGCGTACGAATCATCGTAAAACTGATTGGCGTGCTGGATCGAGATCACCAGCATTCGCGGGAAGTGGGGACCCGTCCATTGCTTGAACAGATCGTACCCGTAGGCGGTGCGCGTGCTGTCGCGCGCGCTCATCCCGGGCGCAGGCGGCTGCGGACTGAAGTTCGGGAAGCCACGATCGGGAAAGTGACCCTGGTCCACCGCCAGCGGATAATGCACCGTGGGGTGATCATCGAAGCCGGCCGGCAGCAGCACGAATGCACCGAGGTACATCGGCCGCCCCCAGAACTTCGACAGCAGGTCGCTCTTGATCCGCACGAACTTCACCCACTTGGTGTCCTTCGGTTCGGGGATGGGCGGGATCACCTTGTTCAGGCTGAGATCTACGGTCTGGCCGGCCGCCGGATCGAGATGCACCCGTTGCGGCGTGCTGTAGAAATTCCCCGGCTTGGAGTACCAGTGCTGCCCCTCTCCTTTCTCGGGCGGCAGCTCCAGGGTGTGGCCATCCGCGCGATGATACGTCTCGTAGCGATTGAGTATCGCCTGCACCCGGTAGTCGCCAGCCGGCAGGTCGTTCACGCTCTCGAGCGGCCAGCCCAGGACCGTCCCATCGATCACCGCCGGCTTGCCCGGCGCCAGATCATTCACATCCAGCCCGAACCCCGGTTGTACGTCCTGCGAATAGACGTGGTATTGGAATCGCGGCTCGGCGCTCGTGTCCCTCGAAACGATCAGGATGATGTGTCCGGTCTGCGCGGTGGTGGACACCGACGACGGAAACGAGATGCGGAATTGCAGTCCGGGTGCGGCGGTCTTCGCGGCCGGCGTCCTGCCATATCCGGGCGTCATCGAGATGACCAGCGCCGCCAGCGCGACGATCGCCGTCGCCCCGACACGAACCGCAACGCGGTGATGTGCCGCGAACCGCCGTGCATCCTGACTCATTCCATGCCCTCCTCATCACTCATTGTATTGGGCGCCCCGGAGCGTGCGCCGACACCGTGTCGAACGCCATCCGTACGAACGCCGCGTCGGTCCACGGCTGCCACCCGTGCGGCTTGAGTGGCCGGCCATAGGTGAACGAGCCGTCGTAGTGCGGCGCGGTGGTGCTGTCCAGATAGTCCTGCAGCAGATAGCTGGCGAGATTGAGATAGTAGTTGTCCATGTCGCCCACCACCACGTGCAGCTTGCCGCGCAGGGCGGGCCCGACGGTGCGCCAATGGGTCTCGAGATACGCGCGCAGGTCGTATCCGTTGCCCCGCATCGAACCTGCCACCGTGCGATCGATGTGCCCCGTGCGCTTGTCCCACAGCGGCGCCGGATAGCCGTCCGGCCCCACCGGGTCGAACACCGCATCCCACGCCTCCAGCTGCTCGCCCGAACGCCCGTGCGTACCCAACGCATTCTCGAGCTGGCTCTCCTGGCGCATCGTGATCGTCGGCATGCCATCCGGTCCGCGCTCGGCAGGCACCTCCGACGCCAGCCACGCGCTGCGCGCCACCACGAACGCGTTCGTGTCCGCATACACGTTGCTCAACTGGTAGCGCCGGAAATCCACTGGATCGGGATAGAGTCCCCACGCGCCGCCGAAAAAATCCGGATGGTAGATCTGCAACGCCAATGCCTCCCACCCACCCGTCGATCCCCCGATCAGAATGCGCGCGTACGGCTGCGCGATGATGCGAAAGTGCTGCTCGAGATACGGGATCAACTCCTGTATGATCGCGTCGCCGTACGGGCCGTCGTTCGCCGAATTCACGGCGTACGAGTCATCATAGTACGGCGTCGGATGCTGAAAGGTGATCGCGATCATCCGCGGGAACGTGTCGCTCATCCACGCCTGCGCGAACTCGTATCCCGGCTCCCGCTCGGTGAACCGCCGCCGCTGCGCCGCCTGCTCGGCGCTCTCCGGGTGCCCGTTCGGGTCGAAGCCGAACGGCGGCGCCAGAGTGAAGTGCCCCTGCTCGTAGATCACCGGGAATCGCTCCGACGGATGGTCCTCGTACCCCGCTGGGAGCAGCACCGTGGCGCCGAGGAACATTGGATGGCCCCAGAATGCGCTCAGCAACCGGCTCTGGATCTTGATGTGCTTCACCCACCTGGTGTCCGGCGGCAGGGCGACGGGCGGCAGTACGCTGTCGAGCGTGAGGCGAACGACGCGACCGTCGCGTGCATCGATGTGCACGCGCCGAGGGGCGCTCACCAGATTGCCCGGCGAGCGATTCCACTGCTGCCCCTCCCACTGGTCCTGGTGCAGCCAGACGCTGCGCCCGTCGGAGCGGTGAAACTCGGTGTAGACGCTGAACACCGCCTGCACCCAGTAGTCTCCTGTCGGCAGCGCATCCAGGCTCGGAAGCGGATAGCCCGCGGCACGGCCATCCACCATCACCGTGCCGCCGGGTGCGAGGCCGTTCACGTCGACGCCAAAGAACGGCGTGCTGCGCGACAGATCGCCCGCCTGCAGTCGCGGCTCCGGCGTCTCGTCGCGCGACACTGCAACGTACGCACGTCCGGTGAGCGTGCGTCCGGCGATGGCCGCCACCGCAGGAGAAAATGAGAGCTCGAACCGAACACTCTGCGTTCGCTGCGCGAGCGCGGAGCCGGATGCCGATGCGATTGCCGATGCGATTGCGAGAACGTACAGTCGATCTCGGCTCATGAGGATGTGTGAGAAAACGCTGAGTGGGCAAGCCGCCCGCAGCCGGCTCGTCTGACCACATCGATGCTATTTCCGCGCGCAAATGCCCGCAAGACGGGTTCGCGTTTGGTCATGAGCACGATGCGATGAGCGGTCATTGACGGCGCGTACTGAGTGTGTCAACGATGCGCGAGCGCGCTTGCACGCCGGATGACCGAATCGTATAGTGCGATTTGTTGTCGGCGGTTCGTCACTTCGAATGAGATTGGAGGAGCAATGCCAACACGCCTGGTCCGCTGGGTTGTCATCGCGGCCCTCGTTGCGCCCGCGACGCTCGTTGCGCAGCAACGACCAATCAGAGGAACGGTCACCGACGCCGGCAACGGACAGCCGGTGCCCGGAGCCGTGATCACCGTTCGCCTGGGCGGGCGCGGCTCGGCCCAGGCGGGCGATAATGGCCGCTTCACCATCCTCGTCGACCCCGTGCCCGTTACGCTGCTCGTGCGCGCCGTCGGGTACGCGCCCGCCGACGTACCGGTGCCCGTCACCGACAGTACGGTGACGGTCCGGCTCAAGAGCGACCCGCTGCTCCTCGACGCGGTGGTCGTCACCGGTCAGGCAACGGGAGTCGAACGCCGCCTCGCCACGACATCCACGTCGCTCGTCACCGGCGATCAGGTCAATACCGTTTCCGCCGCAGCGGTAGACAAGGCGCTGCAAGGCAAGATTGCCGGCGCCAACATCCAGACCAACTCCGGTGCGCCCGGCGGCGGCGCGCAGATTCAGATTCGCGGCATCAACACCATCCTCGGCGCATCCGATCCGCTGATCGTGGTCGACGGCGTCATCTACAGCAACGCGACCATCGCGTCGGGACTCTACACCGTGACCGGAAGCGGCAGCGCGGCCGGCACGGGCACTCAGCAGGACGACTCCGACAATCGACTGTCCGATCTCAATCCGGAGGACATTGCCTCGGTGGAGGTGCTCAAGAGTGCCGCCGCGTCATCGATCTACGGCTCCAAAGCTGCCAACGGCGTCATCATCATCACCACCAAGCGCGGGTCAGGCGGCAAGCCCAAGGCGACGATCACCCAGCGTCTGGGATTTTCCAGTCTGCTGCGCGGACCCGGCGTGCGCACCTTCGACACCACCTCCGCGTTCGACCTCTACAACTCGCCCGAAGACTCGGCCGTCATTCGCTCGCTCGAAATCAACGGGCGTCTCCCGGTGTACGATCATCTCCAGGAGGCCGCCGGCAACAAGCCGTTGAACTACGAGACGGCGCTCGACGTGAGCGGCGGCAACGACAACACGCAATACTTCGTCTCCGGCGGCTGGTCGCATACGGGCGGCATCATCAACAATACCGATGCCGGACGACAGAGTCTGCGCGTGAATCTCGACCAGCGTCTCAACGAGAAGCTCAAGCTCAGTCTCAGCAACTCGTTCACGCGCACGACCACCAACCGCGGCACGACCAACAATGACAACAGCGGCGCCGGCATCACCTACGCGCTCGCCTACATTCCCAGCTTCGTGCCGCTCGAGCCCGTGAACGGCGTGTACCCACAACCCGCGTTCACGTACCAGAATGCGAATCCGCTCCAGACCATCGCGCTGGCCGAGAACGCCGAAAACGTCAACCGGTTTACCGGTGGCGCGACGCTGACGTATCAGGCGTTGCAAGGCGGGAAGCATGATCTCAAGCTGGTGGGCGCCGCTGGCGCGGACCTGTTCAATCAGAAGAACATGGTCTATGCGCCGCCGGATCTGTACTTCGAGGCCACACAGCAGTACCCCGGTGTGTCGACGCTCGGCAACGCCGACAGTCGCTACGTGAACTGGAACCTGAACGCCATCGATGCGTTCACGCCAGCGGGTCCGTCGATGTCGTTCACGACCTCGGCCGGCTTGCAGTACGAGGACCGGCAACTCAACCAGGCGCGCAGCACCGCGATCGGCCTGCTCGAGGGACAATCGAACATCGATCAGGGGGCGGTGTTCGGTCAGCCGTACGAGCTCAATACGCGCGAGAAGACGTTCGCCATGTATGGCCAGGAGCAGCTGAAGGCGTTCGACGAGCGACTGCTGGCCGAAGTCGGCCTGCGCGCCGAGCGCAGCAGCGTTTTTGGCAACACCGACAAGTACTTCGTCTACCCGAAGGCCTCCGCGGCGTACCGGTTTCCCAACCTGTTGGGCGACGGCAGTGACTTCAAGCTGCGCGCAGCCTACGGCGAGACCGGGAACCAGCCGCTGTTCGGCCAGAAGTTCACGACGCTCGTGGGCGGCGTGAACATTGGCGGGAACGTCGGCACCCAGGTGGGCGGCGTCGCCGGCGCGCCGAACATCGAGCCCGAGCGCGTGAAGGAATTCGAGACCGGCTTCGACGCCTCGCCATTCCACGGCCGCGCGACGCTCGATTTCACCTGGTACGTGCGCCATACCACCAATCTCCTCCTCGCACGCACGCCGCCGTCGTCCAGCGGCTACGGTGAGCTCATTACCAATGGCGGCGAGCTTCGGAACTCCGGCATCGAGATGACGTTGGGCGTGGCCGCCGTTCAACGGCACGACTTCTCGTGGACCGTCCATTCCACGTTCGCGCGCACGCGGTCGCTCGTGCAGCAGCTGCCTGGTACCGGCTTCAGCCCGCCCACCGCGGGGTTCGGCCTCGCATTCGGCGAGTTCTTCGTTCAGCAGGGACGGCCGATCGATCAGATCATCGGCCAGTCGAGCATCAATCCGGACGGCTCGTTCAACGTGACGTACATGGGGCACGCGTCGCCGAACTTCGACTGGACGCTCGGCAACGACTTCACGTACAAGCGGTTCTTCCTCACCTCGCTCTGGGATTGGCAATCGGGCGGCGTCGCGCAGAACCAGACATTGACTCTCTACGACTGCAATCTGCTGGCGTCCGACAACGGCACGCCGGCCGGGATGGCGCGGGCCAACGACTGCTTCGACGGTATCGCCACGCCGTACGTGCAATCGACGTCGTTCCTCAAGCTGCGTGAGGTGAGCGTGGGCTACACGCTTTCCGACAATCTCGCGCAGAAGTTCTTCGGATCGAGCCAGGTGCGCCTGGAGCTCACCGGACGCAATCTGCTCATCTTCACCGACTACTGGGGCTACGATCCCGAGTCGAGCAACTACGGCCAGCAGGCGGTGACGCGGAACGTCGACCTCGGCCCCTATCCACCATCACGCACGTTCATGTTCTCCATCACGGCGGGGTTCTGACCATGACTCGCATCGTGCACCGCGGCACGCCCGCTCTGGTGGTCGCCATGGCGCTGGGCGCCATCATCTCAGTTGGCGCGTGCGGCGGGTTCGACATCACCAACACCAACCAGCCCACGCAGAACGACCTGGAAAACCATCCCACCCGATCGAAGCTCGCCGCCGCCGCCACGGGCATCTTTGCCGGCGCGCGCAGCGACATCACCGGCTTCATCTGGCAGGTGGGCTCCATGGGTCGTGAAGGCATCAACCTGTCGGGCAACAACCAGCCCGACTACCAGGAGCCCTACTTCGGCCCACTCTCTTCTACCCAGTTCGGCGGTTCGCAGTGGGCCGGCCGCTACGCCAACATTCGCAGCATCAACGTGTACCTCGATGCCGCGCCCAAAGCGCCCGATCTCTCGCCCGAAGAACTGGCCGCGTCACAGGGCTTCGGCAAGACCATGGAGGCGCTGGCGTTCATGTACGTCATCGAAACGCGGGCAAATCTGGGCGCGCCGGTTGACGTGGACCAGCCGGCCACTGCGCCACCGCCGCCGTTCGTCAGCGAGGACAGCGTCTACGGATTCATCGTCGGCCTGCTCGACAATGCTCAGACGAGCTTGCAGGCAGCCAATGGAGCGTCGTTCCCGTTCCCCACGCCACCCGGCTTCACCGGCTTCGACCAACCATCCACCTTCCTGCTCTTCAATCGTGCGTTGAAGGCCAAGGCCGAGGTGTTGCGCGCCACCGCCGGATGCGGACAACCGTGCTTTGCCGCCGCTCTCACAACGCTGCCGTCCACGTTCATCAGCATGGATCCGTCGGCGCTAGCCACCGGACCACAGTTTGATTTTTCTACCGCATCCGGCGACGAATCGAACGAGCTCGCGGATCCGCTCGACGGTACCACGTTCTTCGCCGACACGTTCGTCATCGTGCACGCCCAACATCAGGCGGACGGTGCGTTGGATGCGCGCGTGCTCGCCAAGACTGCGCGCGCCACGCGCGTGCCTACCTGGTCCATCCCCGCCGTGCCGCTGCCGGGAACGCTCAAGTACACGATCTATTTCTCCGGAGGGCAGCCCGACCCCACCGCGCCGGTCCCCATCATCCGCGATGAGGAGCTCATTCTGCTGCGCGCCGAAGCCGAGCTCGGCACGGGTAATCAGAGCGGCGCGCTCAACGACATCAATTTCATCCGGACGAACTCCGGGAAACTGCCGGCGATCTCGTCGGGTACGTGGAACGGCATGTCGGACGCCGATCGTATCGGGGAGCTGCTTTACGAGCGGTGGTATTCGCTGATGTGGGAGCAGGGGACACGGTGGATCGACGCGCGGCGGTACAACCTGCTCAACACCATCGAGGTCGGCGTGCCCGGCGGCCAGGTACCAACGCGGATGCCGGTGCCACAGGACGAATGCAGCGCCCGCAACCTTCCGACGACCTGCAGTCCGCTAGGCACGTAGAGCGCGAGAGCGACTATCGATTCGGAGCGATCGCACGTTATCGGCAACCCAATAGATTGGCCTGTTGGAATACTCCTTTTTCAGCCCTTGTTCTGCTCCAGTTGTACAAGGTACTAAACAAGATTGCATAACGAGTTGGCCCCAGTAGATCGTCTCGAAAGTGGACCAGCATCATTAGTTCGTAAGGATATCATCCCTCCCTCGGTGGCAGCCGAGGGAGGTCAATCCGAACTACGCTAGTCGTCGATCAAGGCTGGCAAAGCGTTCTAGCAGGTCGACTCGAAGGTCAGCGATTTGTACATGAAGTCGAGCGGAGCATGGCAGAGGCGGGTCGGAAAATTGGCTCATAAAAAGCGATTGTACCCGCAATGTGGTCAATCGCCGACTCCACTGGATCCTTCCAGATCTCTTCGGCGAGCAACCCGCCTGACTTGCATGCGCCATCTGTGCATCATCGTCGCACTTCTCCTAAGCAGCGCATGCTCCGATGAAGTCTCCCGCGTACGTTCACCGAATGGTCTGACGGACGCCGTACTCATGGAATCGGGTGGCAACGCTACGGTATCGCCTGGCTACGACATTTTTTTGACGCGAGCCGGAGGTTCATCAATTTGGGGCTCTGAGGTAGCTGAACTGTACGCGGCGGTCCGAAGCGATTCTGCCTACGGCGTAAACTTTCGATGGCCGTCAAACGATTCGTTGCGCATTGAATTCCTGCGCGCTCAAACTGTGAACAGATTCGTCCCCTCCGTACGAATTCATGGTCAGACAGTTATTGTATCGCTTGATTCGGGAATTACAGACCCGCGGGCGCCGAGCGGCAGTATGCACTACAATCTGCAACGAATACATCATTGAGTTTGTCCTCACGAACCGGAAACGAGGCTACAACTGTAGTGATGTGCGTCGCAGAGCTACGATGATTCAGCGCGGGAGATGTCGCGGGAGATGTCGCGGGACTTCGCGCATTTTGCATCAGCTGTTGGCGGTTGACGTGTTGCCTTGAGTGTCTTTACGTGAGATTAAGTGTGTTCGGGTCACCCCTCAAACCGGACTGATTCCGCGTGTCGGGGTTCAATTCCCTCCCTGGCCACTCGAGCGGGAAAACGACCTAGAGGACTTTGAGCCACCGGGCCCGAAGGCATGTCGCGGGACTTGCCCTGACGCTCGGTGGTTGTTTTGCGGTTGTGACTCGGCTAGCCACAGCTGAATGTTGTTGAACAGGTTTGTCGGCCGAAGGTCTGAGGCGCCGTCACGGCGCAGGGCACGGTCAAGCGTCAGGAACGGCGCGAGTTACGGTCGTGACGTCGGACATCCAGTTGATTAGGATGTAGTCGATGCCCGCAGGACGAACCACAGTGCCAGATCTCCAGCGACAAGACCCACCCTATCGTGATACTCGAGAGATTCCCGCTGGGCACGCGCACGCGATTGCCGTCCGTTCTGCGTCCGCGCTATTCGCGCCCGTGATGGTGCCCGGTCGCATCGTCCACGCGATGTCGCAATGACGCCGCTCGATTTTCCGCTCGTTCTGCGAGCAACGCACTTTCTCAATCTGCTCTTCCTCTCATTGCTCGTGCGCAGCGGACTCGAGATCATGAGCGCGCACCCCAAGCTCTACTGGAACGACGCGTGCACTCCAGGCACCGAATGGCTGCGGTTCACGCGCAAGCAACTGCCCGAACACGAACTGTGGACCTCACGCGATGAGGAGGAGTCGTTCTCGTCGTGGATCGCGCTCCCGGGACACAAGAATTTGGGATTGGGACGGCACTGGCACTTCCTCGCCGATGCCGGCTGGATGCTCACCGGCCTGGTGTACGTGATCATGCTTTTCGTCACACCCGAATGGCGCCGGCTGGTCCCCACCTCCTGGTCGATCGTTCCCGGCGCGTGGCAGGCCCTATCGTCGTACCTGAGCCTTCACCTCGTGGTCACGCCGGGGCAATACAACCCACTCGAGCAGCTCGCATATTTCTCAGTGGTATTTCTACTGTCTCCGCTTGCCATAGCGACTGGCCTCGCCATGTCTCCCTCGCTTGCGGCACGGTTTCCCTGGTACATACGGCTCTTTCGTGGTCGGCAGGCTGCGCGCAGCATCCACTTCCTCTGTCTGTGCGCAGTCCTCGCGTTCTCCGTCGTACACCTCGCCATGGTCATCGCGCACGGAGAGATCAGCGAGATGGGATTGATCGTGCTCGGCGACATTCAGCACGTACATGGCGCACTCGGTCTCCTCGTGGGTCTGGCGGGCCTGGCCGGTGTAGTCGTGATTCACGTCGTGGCCACATGGTATTCCTTGCGCTATCCGCGGCTCGTGCAGCGGCGCACGCAGGCAATCACGGCACCGCTCCGACGAGCACTGTTCGAGCATGGTCGCTCGGTGCAGCAGTACTCCTCGACGGAGATCTCACCGTACTTTCGCGTGAATGGACGCCCTCCCGCTGGTGACGCATACGCGGCGATGGCGCGTACTGACTTCACCAGCTTCGTTCTCGACGTGAATGGACTCGTCGAGCATCCGCTGCGGCTGACGCTAGCAGAGCTTCGGCGCTGGCCGAAGCGAACGCAAATCACGAAGCATTGCTGCATTCAGGGCTGGTCCGCGGTCGCCAGCTGGGGTGGCGTCTCCCTGGGCGACATCGTGCAGCGTTGTCGGCCGCTCGCGGCGGCGCGCTATGTTGTGTTTTACGCGCTCGATGACAAGTCGACGTCCGAGCCCGATCCGGCTGGCCCAGGCGCTTTCTATGGTACGATCAACATCGCTCTGGCGTCGCACCCGCAAACGATCCTCGCCTACGAGATGAACGACCTCCCGCTGCCCGTACCGCACGGCGCGCCTCTACGTGTCCGTGTGGAGACGCAGCTCGGCTTCACGATGGTCAAGTACGTCCACCGGATCGAGTTCGTTCACGACTACCGGCACATCGGCGCAGGGCAGGGCGGGTGGCGCGAGGATCACCAGTATTACAGTCAGGAAGCGGGTATCTGATGCGGCGGAGGCAGAACATGATACCGACAATGAGAACGACGCACTCTCGAGGAGGGGGCGTTAGCCGGTGCCGGAGTCTGGGTGCTTCCCAGTCCGAGCGGCGCGAATGGAAGCTATCCCCTCATCGATCTGGTCCGGGAAGTGCGCGCATTTCACGACGCGATCAAGCAGGCAGAAAAGATCTGACACGATTTGCGCGACGCCGCTCTCGCTTGGATGCGCGCTCGCGAGGGATGGGCTTACCCGATGCCGCTTGCCACGTGTACAGGCGGCACGACTATTGATCGCTTACTGGAGTGCGATCACGCCTGTCATCCGGAGCGCGAGGAGCGACGTCGCGGCAAGCTGAGCGAGCCCATGGTATTCGGCCACCGAGTTGCGCCGCCATGAAGCTGGGATGCTCGCCGGTTGTGTGGCAGTTAGCTGGGGAAATGAAAGCACGACGAGCTCGAGGGAGTGACGATATGACTACCAAAAAGACGTTCAAGACAATCCCCGTCGGCACCAAAGTGTCATGGCACTACCGCAGTGCCATCGGCCATGGCACAGTCACTGGTGTGTTCAAGATGGGAACAAACGCAGATAACACCATGTACAGCGTGCGCGAGACTGACCACCACCCGGGCGAGCCAGACATCGTGCACCACTCAGGCAAAGCACTTACTCGCGTATGAGTTGACGCCCGCGCTCACGGCAAGCTTTTTTTGTCGACAGGCTCGCGGCTGTCTTCTTCGTCAGCGAAAGTGGCGATCTGGATTGGCACCGCCGGCTGGGCTATTCCACGCGCGACATCAGGTGACTTCCCATCGGAGGGCGGCGGACTCTCGAGATACGCGAGCGTACTCAATGCCGCGGAGATCAATTCGACCTACCGTCGCTCACACCAGACGAAAACCTACGAACGATGGCGCGAGACGGTGCCGAAAAAGTTTCGTTTTTCCGTCAAGACTCCGAAAGCGCTGACACACGACGCTCGACTCCTGGACTGCAGCGATGGCGTGAAGGAATTCGTGAAGGAGATATCGCCACTCGCGCCCAAGCTCGGCCCCATCCTGCTTCAGCTGCCACCGAGCTTCGCCTTTGACGCAGGGATCGTCGAGCCGTTCTGTCGGATGCTCGCCCAAGGCGACCAATTCCGCATCGTGTGCGAGCCACGTCACGCGAGCTGGTTCAACGCAGATGTCGATCGCTGGTTGTCGCATAGGCGGATCGCACGCGTGGCGGCCGACCCTGCGCGTCATCCGGGAGGAGATGCTCCTGGAGGCTGGCGCGGACTGTCGTACTATCGCCTGCACGGATCACCGCGAGTGTACTACTCCTCGTATGGCGCCGATGAGCTCGATGCGCTGCGCGATCGGCTCGAGAGCGACGACGCAGACGAGCGCTGGTGCATCTTCGACAACACTGCATCCGGCGCCGCAGCCGCGAACGCGATAACGCTGATGCAGCTTCTCGAACAGGCGCACAACGCGCCTGGCGAAGTCCGCACATTCCGCTGAGTTCGACTCCCTGAAGCCGACAGATGCGCGCGCGGTGACGGCGAACGCCTTTCCGGACTACAGATGTTCAGCCGTCGCCACAAAATAAATGTCTCTGCCCTCTGAAGTGCGAACCTCCGTCCCAAAACGCGTGTCACCGGAAACCCGGCCTGATATCCTACCTGCGCGTCGGCCGACGATTTTGGTCGTCGCACTCGCGAAAGGAGATCCGCCAAGCCCACGGGCGCGGTTTGGCGCGCACGCAACCCCTGATGGAGAAGCAGAGACAATGATTCGAAGCGATGCTCGTTCCAAGAAGTCGATCCGCCTTTCACTCATGCTGTTCGCCGCCGCCCTCGTCACGATGGGAACGGCATGCTCAGCCTCCGATGGGCAGCTCACGGGGCCAATGTCGACGACCGTGACGCCGTCGCGCACGGCCACGTCGTCGGGCACCTTTATCCTTTCGTCTGTTACGCCGCCCGTCAGCTGCGAGGACGCATCGGGTGCCGTGACTACGGTGAACGGCGCAACGGCGACGCTCGGCAAGACCGGCACATTCGGCATTGTGATCAACGCCCAGAAGACGAGCACCACGGGCGCAGTCACGCCGGAGACCTACACGAGCAACGGTACCTTTACGCAGAGCGGATCGACGCTCGTATTCAAGGTTCCGGGCGTCGGGAGCTTTGCCGGCACGCTGAGTGGCGGCACTTTGACGGTTTCGAACTACCCATATTGCGGAGCCACCCACACGTTGGTGTTCACCCAGCAAGCGTAAGCGCGACGACGTTGTCGACTCCGAATGCGCACTGCACGAACCCCGCCCCTGCTTCTCGGGACGGGGTTCCGTTGCATTCCGCCACCACGCGCTCGAATCACGCGCGTGGTGCGCTCACATCGGACATCAGTGTTCGCTGTACCGCAGCCGGCACGTCCCACAGGCCGAGCATTCCCTTCACTCGAATCGGTGTCGAGAGGCGCTGAACGTGACTCAACACGAAGCCGAAGCGGCCCGGCGAGAAGTCACCGAAGTCGGCCTCGTGCGCGGGAAGAAGCCCGCGCGCAGATCGCGCGCGCGTCTCGCGAAGTGATGTGCGCGTGAACGCGATGACATCATCGAGCTGAGCGAGCGCGATCACGGTGCCTCGTGGGAGATCGTGGGCTCGCGAGTAGCCTCCTCGCGCGAGCACGCGTCGGTACGGCTCCTGATCGCAGAGCGCCCGTGCTTCCTTCGGAAACGCCTTCGCCGTATGGATGGCGAGCGGGCCGCGGTACGACGTTCGCCAGCTTCTGGTCTCGATGGTGTTCTCGCCCAGGGCAACCAGCATAGCCCAGGGTTGCGTCATCGTGAGCGCTTTCACGTCCGGATTGCGGGGAGCTGCCGGAGCGCGGCGCGCATCGACATCTGCAATGCCCCGGGGTTTGGGCTGCTCGGGAACGAGGACACCCTGTGAGGATCGACTCCAAGCCGGAGAGATACAGATTGGCCTTTACTCAAATACAATGATTCGTCATTGTTCCAAAGGGACCAATCTGCTTTTGACGGTAGACGACGTCTCCCCCGCCCAATCCATTGCGCCCTGACGGGCCAACGTTGCTCACAGTCGCCCGAGCGGTTTCGACTCGCCGCTGTCTAGCGTTCCACGTTCACCGTGACGTGCGCAACGGCGTTGTTTCCATAGCCAAGCCTGTTCCAGAACGGCGAGTCGGGCTGAATGGCTCCCGAGGAATCTCTCGCCCGGCTGCGAAGCACATGACGGCCCGGAACCCGCAATGGCACCGATGCTTCCCAGCGCCGCCAGGCGTGCGACGACTCCGGTGACATCAAGCTCGCCGCGTACCACGGACCATCACCCGAGGCCGATACCTCCACCGACGAGATCTCACCTTCGCCGGACCAGGCCCATCCCCACACCGACACGTCCCCGGCGCGTACGAAACTTCCGTCACCAGGGCCCGCGATGAGCGACTTCACGCGTATGCGCGTGACTGGCCGAATTCCATCCTGGTTCTCGTAGACGTATCGCTGCCTTTGAAAGTACCCGCCATACTCGCCTGAGAGCAGCTCGATCTGCGAGATCCACTTCACGCTCGCCATGCCGTACCAGCCGGGTACCACGAGCCGCACTGGACCGCCGTGCCGCGCAGGTAGCGGCTCATCGTTCATTCTCAGCGCAAGCAGCGTGTCCGCCGACCTAGCGACATGCATGGGAATGGCGCGCGCGAACGCCACGCTTTCGGTCGCGTCCATGGGTGTGCCGCTATCCGCACCGATCGCGAGCACCTCTACCGACTTCCCATTCACCTCAAATGCCTCGAGCGCATGATTCAGCGACACGCCCGTCCAACGGGTGGTACTGATTGCGCCTCCCTTCCAAGGCTCTCCAACGGGCAGCGGCCTGATTCCCGTCCGGTCATTTCCTGCGCACTCCATCGTGGAGACCACCGTGCGCTGCGGCAGTTGCGCGAGATCCTCCATGCTGAGGAAGCCGCGACCTCTGATCGCCCCCGCGAGGACGATGCGATGAGCGTTGGAATCCAATTGCGGCGTCTCGAAGTTACTTCGAATGTACGAGTGCGCCGTCGCTGTTATGGGCGTGGCGAGTGCAGCGATGGGCGACTCCGTATTCAGCGGTGCGTAGCGGACCACCTCCCGATTTGCCGCGAGATCTGAACTGTCATCATCATGCGTGGTGCTCATCGCTCGCCGGGTGAGAGAACGATCAGCGGATGGAACCGCACCATGGCGTCGCGAAACCAGCGCGCGAGCGTTTTCTCACTGAGCGAGCCGCCGGCGAGCGCGGTCATTGCCGTGACCACGAGATCGATGTCCGGATCGGATGCCTGCTTCTACTGACCTTCTTGACCATGAGTCCTCGTGTGCTCAGGCGCAGAGCACGATGCTCGCTCCCGTGTCCTCGCGCAAATATAAGCACTCGAGTGCGTATGTCAGTCGGGTAGCACACACTTCACCGTCATCGTGCGTCCAGCGAGTCGCAGAGCTCATGAACAGGATCCCCTCGGCATCACTCACGCGGCTCTACTCCATTGCCGCGGACGCCCGGTGGGCAGGCGCCGTAGGACATCTCCGATACGGCCCTGTCTATCGCCGGTCGGCGAGCCAGTCCTTCGCTTCCTCGATCGTGCTGAACGAACCAAAGGTGCGGTCCGCCGTCCGCTCGATGCCCTTGAGAAAAATGCCCTCCTGCAGCGAGCTGAGTCCCACGAGGGCGCTGGCCTTGATGTACGGTTTGTTGTGGACGGCCAGCTCCTTGATCGCGCTGAACACGCTCGCGGAAAAGCGCGAGCCGGTGAAGACCGCAAGCGCCAGCACCGACCCGGGCTGTTCATTTGGCATCAGCTTGCGCTCGGCGTCCAGAAGCTCCTTCCACTGGTCGAACTCGATGAAGTTCGAGTAGTCGGTGAAAAGGATCGTGCATCCACGATGAGTGATCTTCTTCAAGCGATCTGACATATCGCATCCTCAACCGGTTGAGTCGTCTTCAGGCGACTGGCTGATGACGCAGCATACATCTGCCGTGTCACGGCCGGCGCCCGGCCGGTGGCGTGAATATCTGCGGATCGATGGGAACGTTCGTTCGAACTTCCCGGTATTCCTCACGCTGCACGAGCGTGTCGTTCCGATGGATGTCCACGCGCTCCGAGAGCCATCCGCCAGCGACCTTCACGTAGGTGTCGAAGCGGATGTCGACAATTTTGGTCGAATCACGATCGTCGGGCTCGATGCTGCGCACGAACAACAGCCTTTCCTTGTCGATCCAGAGTTGGTGCGAGCGCAGGTCGCCGTCCGCGGCACCGATCACGTACACGGGCCGTCCTTCCCACGTGTCCTCGCGCATGGGAGTCATCGGAAAGTGCTCGGCCTCGAGCACCGCCAGCGTCGTTTCCGCGGGCTGCCGGTAGACATCGAATCCGATGACGAGAAGGATGTTGCGGGTCGCGGCGCGCGTGAGGACGCTGTCGCCGCGCCACACGAAGAGCGAATCACCCGCATACACGGCGACGACGTTGCCCGTCGCACGCTCCACGTCGATGCGGAGACGCCCCGGCAGGACCGCGCGTTCCTTCCACGTCTCCACCACGATCGTGTCGGTTGGCGTGCGGATGGTCGACTTCTGCGTGAAGCTGAGCGTCCGGTACCAACTCTTCGCGTACTTGTCGTGCATCGCGCGAATGACGGCCTCGCCGTCTGCGGGAGCCGATAGCGCCGCCTGCGAGCTCGGCGGCAGCGGCATTGCTCCCGGGCTCAAGCGCAACGCACCCGAGGGTGCGACCAGCACGGCGACGAGTGCGATGCGAGATCCGACGCGTGAAAGCGAAATCACAGATGCTCCCGTTGAAGTAGAGAGGCTCAACGTACATCCGGTTTGGACCGTGCGCACTCCTCGGAGACTTTCTACTCGATGCGCAGCGCGACCGTTGGGCTCACGGTCGCCGCGCGGCGGGCGGGCAACAGCGCAGCAAGGAGGCCGACGCCACAGAGCACGAGGGCAACGGCCCCAATCGTGACTGGATCGATGGCGCGCACCCCGTACAGCATCGCTTGCATGAATCGAGTGAGGCCGACGCCCGCTACCAGACCCACGACTACTCCCGTCAGCACCATCGGCAGCGTCTCCTGCAGGACGAGGCGCACCACGTCCCTTCTCTGAGCGCCCAGTGCCGTGCGGATGCCAAGTTCATGCGTGCGCTGCGCAACGCTGTACGACAGCACTCCGAAGATGCCCACGGCGGCGAGAATCAGCGCGAGGGTCGCAAAGGCCGTGAGCAGAACGGCAATCATCCGATCGCCCGCCATCGATCTCGCCATCGCCTGATTCATCGTCATCACGTTCGCCAGAGCGATACCAGGGTCGATCGCGTGCAGCTCTCGTCGAAGGGTGGGAATCACATTCGACGCGTCACCCCGTGCACGAATCGTGATGATCCCTTGATGCCATGTATTCCTCTGCGCATACGGCACCCACACCAGCGCACGTGTCGAATCCCGTGCGCCAAAGTATTTCACATCGTGCACGACGCTGATGATCTCGCGATACACCTTCTCGTCGCGCGTCGACATTGCGCGTCGTCCGATGGGGTTGTCCCTGCCGAACATCGCCTTCGCGAACGTCTCGTTCACGATCATCACCGGAGGTGAGGCTGAATCATCGTGCACGGTGAAGTCGCGGCCACGCAGCAGTGGGACGTGCAACACCGCGAAATACCCCGGCGTCGTGACGTTCCAATTCACCGGTATCTCATTGACCGGTATCGGGTCGCGACCTTCTGCAGCCATCATGCGGCCGAGATAGAACCCACCGCCGCCAAGGGGACTCGCGCTCGCGATGGCAGCGGCTTCCACATTCGGAGCAGCCGCCAGTCGCTGCTGAAGGTCGTAGAGGAGGCGTATCACCTTTGCCGCACTGTCGTAGCGCGTACTCGGAATAGTGATGGAAGCGGTCACCACCGAGGTTGGATCAAAGCCGGGACTCTCGCCGCGAAGATGCGAGATGCTGCGAATCGCCAATCCCGAACCCAGGAGCAGCACGACGGAAAGCGCGAGCTCGACGATGACGAGTGTCCGTCGCGTTTGGAGGCTCGAGCGCCCCGCGCTGGTTCGTACGCCACCTTCGCCCACGGCGCGATGCGGATCGCTTCGTGCCGCATTCAACGCCGGCACCATCCCGGAAAGAAGCGCCACGATCATGGTAACGACCGCGCCGAATGCCAGCGCAGCCGGGCTCACCGTCGCGGTATCGATGCGCGGAACGTCTGGAGGCGCAGCCGCGACGATCAGTTTCACGAGCCAGCGCGCGAGTATCACTCCCGCGACGCCGCCGGAGACGGCGAGCACCGCGCTTTCGACGAGCGTCTGCCTGAGAAGACGGAACCGACTCGCGCCAAGGGCGCTTCGAACGGCGAGCTCGCGTTTGCGCGCAGCGGCGCGCGCGAGTTGCAGGTTGGCGACATTGACACACGCGATGAGCAGCAGGAGCGTGACGGCCCCGAGCAGCATCCAGAGCGCATGCGGCGTCGTTGGACCGAGCATCCACTCGAGTACGGGCGTCGGCTGTGTCGTGACGTCCTTGCGGATCAGCGGCTCCGCGGACGCGGCACGTGCCGCGAGCGCCGCCATCGCGGAGCGCGTGCCCTCGAGCGTGACGCCCGGCTTGAGACGGGCGAGGCCGTCGAACACGAAGTTGTCGCGGCGCTGCAAGTCCGGATCACTCTCCGAGGTGATCCGCAACGGTACCCAGACGTCGGTGGCAATGGGCCAATCGGCGCCGGGCGGAAGCACGCCCACGATCGGTCGTTTGATCGCGTTGAATTCAAGCGTGAGTCCGACGATGTCGCTCCGTTTGCCGAACTGGGTGCGCCATAGTCGATCGGAGATGACAACCGCACGCGGCGCGTCCGGAGCAAAATCGAAGGGCTGAAGCAACCGACCCATGGCTGGCTGGACGCCGGTCACGTGAAAGAACTGCTGCCCCACGGCGGCCGCCTGCACGCGCACCGCTTCATCGGGACCCGTGAGGTCCATCTCCGTGTTCTCATACGGTGCGACGTACTCGAACGTGTGATTGTCTCGCCAATCCATGAAGTCGGCATAGGCGATGCCCCACCGCTCGCCGGTACTCATCTTCCGGGATTCCGGAACCACGATGCGCTCCGGCTCCGGGAAGGGCAGCGGGCGAAGGAGCACGGACTGCACGACGCTGAAGATCGCGGTCGTCGACCCGAGCCCCAGCGCGAGCGTCACGATCGCCGCCCAGGTGAAGGCGGCGCTCTTTCCGAGCGAGCGGGAGGCGTGAAGAATTTCGCGGCTGAAGGCGGACATTCGCTGAACGGAAATGGGTGATGGCCGTGCGGGTATTGGACAGCGCCACCGTGCGAATGGTTTGAGTCAGCGCAGTGGTGCGAAGCGCGCTCGAGGGCGATCAGCGCCTTCGCATCCTGATCCCGGGACACGAGATGGTGTTCTAGGCAGCCGCCGATGCGCGCTCGAGCGTGCGCTTGATGATCTGTGAGCCTTGCTCCACGAGCGCGCGGATCGAGTCCGCGATCTCGTCCGGGAGCACGTCCGTGATCCACACGAAGCGGGTACCCTCGCCGTGCGGGAAGACTTGCATCGATGCGTTGTGATGTGTCGCGCGCCCGCCTACTGACGCGTACGCGAACCGTCGCGCTTCATCATCGATGGTGACGAGCAGCTCACGCGCGATCAATCCGTTCGCGAACGTGACCACGCGTGCATCGCCGTCGAGCCGGGCGTCGAGCAGAATGCCCGGGGCAAGCCGCCGGTGCACCTCGCCGGCATCTCGTATGGCATCCCACGCTACATGCACAGGCGCGCTGATGACGATTTCCTTGTATATGGTGGCCATCCATCCCCTCGGGTGAGAGTGGTCCGCGGAACTTCAACGACCGCCGGCGACGCCGCCACATCCATTGTCTGGTGAGCGCAGGATGGCCAATTCCATCAAATCACGCGATCATGGCGGCGACGTAGGAGTGATTCTGCAGCTCGCGTCGTGCGGCGGATCGGTCGCGCCGTAGTGGGCGCGCGTCAGATGCATTTTGTTCGCGCCGGCGGGGAGGAGGATGTAGAGATTCGAGAACTCGACATCGCACACGGTCGCTGGCTTGGGCGCGCCGAGGGCGGCGATGATGCCGGGCAACGTACTCTGGTGGCCGACGACGAGCACGACGTCGCCCGTGTGGCTGGCGCGGCGCACGGCTTCGGCGGCGGCACTTCGACCGATGTTGGCTGCGCACGATTCGCGAGTCCTCATTGCGTGTCTCATTGACCTCGCGCGCCGCCGACGTCGAACGAAGTGAGTGCTGCGGCACCTTCCTGCTCGCGCAGCGCCGCGATCCACCACCGTCCCGTGCTCTTCACGATCACTGCCGCGAGGATTCCTCGCTCCGGCGGATTCACTTTCCCCGGCGCGAGCTTCGCACCGACGATGCTCCATGCGGCGTCGACGACCATCACGCCAGGCGCGATCGCGCGAATTCGCGTGATGTCGGCCGTGGTGGTGCTCCCGGCGTAGCCTTTGGCGAACGCCGACGCGTAGAAGTCGTGCAGATGGGCGCGGCCACGCACCTGGAGGCCGGTCGGGATGACGAGATCGCCATCGGGCGCGAACAGCGAGGCGATGGCAGCGGCATCAGCTCGGCCCCATGCATCCGCGAACGCCCCTACGACCGAGCGAATTCCGGCGGTGTCCGTGAGCGCAGCGGAATCCGGGCCGGCTGAAACGGTTCGCATTTGGAATTGCGAGCTCGATCTCACGTGCATCGCCTGTGCGCTGGCATCCATCGGAATCGGAGTGGTGGTCATGATCGCGTAACCGATCACGATCAAAAGCGAAAGCCGCGGCAGCGTGAGTCTGGTATTTAATTTCATCAGAGTGGTGATTGGGAGTGATCGGGCTTGCGAGTCGCGCTCACGCGTGTGGCTCTTCGCGCGCGTCACGCTCTCGTCCTTCGCGCAACGTTTCATATGTCGGGCACGTGGCCGAGGGCGACCTGGCGCGGCACGCTCCCAACCATTCGGTGAGTCCCTGTCTGAGGCGCTCGAGCTCGGCGATCCGCTCCTCTATGATGTGGATGCGATTCTCGACCGTCTTGCGAACGCCCTCACAGAATTGGGGTTGAGGCCCATTCGTCAGCTCACGCAGCTGGCCGATGTCGGCGACGGTGAGCCCAAGCCGCCGCGCTTCACGCACGTATCGGAGCGTCACGAGCGCATCCTCGCCGTACTTGCGCCACCCGTGCTCCGGATCGGCAGGCTGCTGCAGCACACCCGACCGCTCGTAAAAGCGGACGGTCTCCACGTTCACACCCACCTCGGCCGCCAGCTTGCCGATCGTCCGGTTCTTTGCCATGAGAAACCTCCGCACTGGGCTGCAGTCACCACTATAAGCTCCGTACGGCGGTACGGAGTCAAGAGGCAGTCATGGAAGCGAGGTCATGCAAGCACACGCGCCGCTTCGCGCCGTCGCGGGCCGAATGCTATTGTGTACGAGCCCGGCACGGTCTCAATCACCCCAGGAGAGGATTCATGCTCGAGCGCCGCTCTCTGCTTTCAGTGAGTCTGTTGTTCGCCCTTGCGGCGCCAACGCTCGTTTCCGCGCAACGTCCTCTCTCCGCAGCCGGGCGCTCGGTGGTGTACGCACCCCACGGCATCGTCGCCACGAGCCAACCGCTCGCGAGCTCGGCGGGGCTGGCGGTGCTGCAAGCCGGCGGCAACGCGATCGATGCGGCCGTGACCGCCGCGGCCGTGCTCTCCGTGACCGAGCCCATGATGACCGGAATGGGCGGCGACATGTTCGCGACGGTGTGGGTTGCGAAGGAGCATCGCCTCGTCGCGATCAATGCGAGTGGCCGTGCGGGCGCGCGCATGACGCGCGAGGCGCTGCTCGCGAGAGGGCGGCAGAAGATGCCCGCGCGCGGGGCTGAGGCGGTGACGGTTCCCGGCGCGCTCGCGGGATGGGACGCGCTGCTGAGGAAGTACGGCACCATCACGCTCGCCCAGGCGCTCGCGCCCGCGATCCGGTACGCCGAGCAGGGTTATCCCGTAACGCCGGTCATCTCGCGTGACTGGAAAGGCGAGGAAGAAACGCTCGCGGCCGATTCATCCGCGAAGGCGACGTTCATGCCGAACGGGCACACGCCCGTGGCCGGCGAGTGGTTCAGAAATCCGGACTACGCGCGCACGCTGCGCGAAGTCGCCGCAGGCGGCATCAAGGTGTTCTATGGCGGCCCGCTCGGACAGCGCATCGTGAAGCACGTGCAAGCGCTCGGCGGCTTCCTCACGCTCGATGATCTCGAGGCCAACAAGCCGACGTGGGAGACGCCGATCTCCGTCGTGTTCAAGGGCTATCGCATCTGGGAGCTGCCGCCGAACAACCAGGGGATCGCCACGCTCGAGATGCTCAAGATACTCGAGCCATACGATCTCAAGGCGATGGGCCACAACTCGGCGCCGTATCTGCATCATCTCATCGAGGCGAAGAAGCTCGCCTACGCCGATCTCGCCAGGTACGTGGGCGACGCGGATCACCTCGACATTCCGCCCGAACGCATGCTCTCCGACGCGTTCATAGCCGAGCGGCGCAGTCATCTCGATGAGGCGCATGCGCAGGCGCACGTCGATCCGGGTCCGGCGCAGACGGCCAGCGAGACGATCTATCTCACGACGGCAGACAGCGCCGGCAACATGGTGTCGTTCATCAACAGCTTGTACGACGCCTTCGGATCCGGGATCGTGGTGCCGGGCACCGGCTTCGCTCTGCAGAACCGCGGAGCGGGATTCACGATGCAGCCGGGACTGCCGAACACCGTGGCGCCTGGCAAGCGTCCCTTCCATACGCTCATTCCGGGCTTCGTGACGAAGCCCGGTGCGAGTCTCGAAGCCGATGGGCGCTCGGACACGCCATACATGAGCTTCGGCCTAATGGGCGGCGCGATGCAGGCGCAGGGGCACGCGCAACTGCTGCTGAATCTGTTCGTGTTCGGGATGGACATCCAACAGGCGATCGATGCGGCACGCTTTCGTCATCTGAGTGGAATGAACGTGGCGCTCGAGAGTGCGATTCCGGACAGCGTGCGCGCCGCGCTCGCGGCGATGGGGCACGTAGTTTCGGAGGGGCCCGGCTCGATCATGGGCGGATCGCAGGCGATCATCCGTCTGGAGCACGGATACGCGGCGGGATCCGATCCGCGAAAGGACGGGATGGCTGAGGGATATTAGACGGTCTCACGGAGTCTCGTTCTCATCGATGATGGGGGTCGCGAGAAACGCGAGCCGCTTGCCGGTGCTTCCCTGCGTGATCCGGCCGGTGATCTGTCCCGCGTTGTTGATGTCCTGCGCGGACGCCAGCTGATCGCCGGGCGCGAGATTCGCGAGCGTGTCGAGCGGAACGATCGCGCCGTTCTCCCAGAGTACGGCGCGACACGCGACGGCCCCGCACGAGATGCCCACGATCTGCTGGCGCGAATTGATCCCGGCCGCCTCGCTCGTCAGGTCGCCGGGAAGCGTCCCGAGATCGCGCATGCCGTTCTTGCGGGTCCAGAGGAACGCGTGCTCCCTCGAGTTGCCATCCGCGTCGCCGGGCAGGTCGGAGAAGCCAACGACATCACCCGCGGAATTGATGGCCATCGGGGTATTCCACGCTGCGCCGCCGAAGCTTCCGAGATCCGTGATCGTGCCATGATCCCAGAGCACTGCGTGCCTCGCGCTGAAAGCACCAACGGCAACACCGCAATCGCCGGAGATGCCGATGACCTGCCCGCGCTCGTTGATTCCGGTCGCGGCGGACGTCGAGTCGCCGTGTAGTGGTGGAAGCTCGGTGGGCGCGAGCGTCCGCGCGTCCCAAAGAGTCGCTCTGAACTGCAGAACCTGAGGCGCGACACACGTCGGATCGTGCACGAGTGTCTCCGACCAGCCAACGATCTGCCCCTCGTTGTTCACGTCGGTAGCGAACCCGTTGGTGCCGCCGAGGGTGGGAAGCGCCTGCATCGCTCCACTCGTCCGCACGAAGCCGCGACAAACGTGATGCGTGACGGACGGAAAGAACGCGGAGCAACTCCAGCTCTCGCCGAAGGGGTCGATTGCATCCGTCTCCGCGATGCCGGCGATCGTGCCGCGATTGTCGAGCCCCGGCCAGGGCACACTGCTGTTCGGTCCCCCGAGCGTACCGAGGTCCGTTATGGTTTCTCTCTCCCACAGCGCCGCGTGCCGGGTTCCATCGGGAAGATTCGAATGGCCGGCGACGAGACCTCGCGCGTTGATCGCGTTACCGCGGCTGGTTCCGCCGAGCGATGGAAGCACCGCGACGGAATATCGCGTGGACGAGGCGAGATCCGTTGCGGCTTTCGTTACCCGTACGGGTTGAACGCTTTGCTCCGCGCCACAGCCCGCCACGGCCATGACTGCGAGCGTACAGACGATTCTGCGCATGCGATTCTCCGAAAAGGTGAGGCGTCGAGACCGCGCTCGGGTGGGCGTGGCTCGAACGAATCCACCTTATCGGAGTTGGACACTGCATGCGCGCCGCATTCGGACTTGCAATCGGAGCGCGCGAGATCTAACGACTCGATCGAGTATCGGTCATCACTCTGGAGTGCAGTGTCGATTCGCAGTCCGGATCCGGCCAGCATGGATCCGGAGCGGGGACATAAGTTAAACCGGTGTCGGCAATTTCCTACGCGCAGCAATCGCAGAGCGCGCTCGATCCGGCCGTGCTCTCGCGCGCCTGCGACGCGCGCGACTCGCGCTTCGACGGCTTGTTCTTCGTCGCCATCACGACGACGGGGATCTACTGCCGGCCGGTGTGTCCCGCGCGCGTGTCGTTTCCGGATCGGCGGCGCTTCTTCACATCCGCTGCTGCGGCCGAGCAGGCGGGATTCCGTCCGTGCCTCCGCTGCCGTCCGGAGCTCGCTCCCGGTCGTGCCCAGATCGACATCGTGTCCCGTCTCGCGGCGCATGCGGCGAAGCGCGTTGCCGCCGGCGCACTGAACGGGCACGGCGTGGCGGAGCTCGCGTGCGAGCTCGGCGTGAGCGAGCGGCATCTCAGGCGCGCGTTCGAGCGCGAGCTCGGCGTTTCACCCGTGCAACTCGCGCTCACGCACCGGCTGCTGCTCGCCAAACGACTCCTGACCGACACGTCGCTGCCGGTGACGCGCATCGCGTACGCGAGCGGCTTTCAGAGTCTGCGCCGCTTCAACGCAGTGTTTCAGGAGCACTATCGAATGCCGCCGAGCGCTCTGCGACGGTCGCGCCGTGCGCGCCCGCCGAGCGGCCTTGCGGGCCGCATCGATCTGCTTCGCCTCACGCTCGCGTATCGAGCGCCGCTCGCGTGGAGTGCACTCGTGAACTGCCTCGCGCGCGACGCGATTCCCGGCGTCGACTTCGTCGAGGGCGGGCAATACGCGCGGACCGTGGACCTCGACGGACGACGCGGGGTGATCTTCGTCGAGGACTCGACGGTCGCGGCGGGCGGAGCAGCCACCATGGGCGCGCAGGAGCGCGCGCCCGGCAGCGCGCATCTGAACGTCGACATCTCGCCGTCACTCGTTCCGGTGCTGATGCCGCTCCTCGCGCATCTGCGGCATCTCTTCGACCTCGACGCCGAGCCGACCGTCATCGACTCGCATCTGGCCGCCGAAGGGCTGCGCGCGCTCGTGGCACGTCACCCTGGCATGCGCATTCCGGGCGCGTTCAGCGGGTTCGAAGCCGCCTTTCGCGCACTGCTCGGCGATCCTGGTGCTGGTTTGCAGAAGAACGAGCTGGCGCAGCGCGTGACGGAGGCGCTTGGCGAGCCGAGTGAAAATGCGCAGCCGCGACTCGGGTGGCTGCTGCCCACCGCGGAACGCGTGGCGGATGCCGGCACAACGCGACTCGAGGAGCTCGGCGTTCCGCGGGCGCGCGCGGAGGCACTCGCGGCGATCGCGAGAAAGCTGGTCGGCGGCAGCTTGACGCTCGATGCCGGCCGCGATCCGGTCGAAACGCGACGCGCGCTTCTCGCGATCGACGGCGTGAGCGACCAAGTGGCAACGATGATCATCATGCGGGCGCTCTCGTGGCCGGACGCGTTTCCGATTGCGGCGAGCGCGCTCGAGTCGGCACCGCTGCTCGCCCGCGCCGAGAGGTGGCGGCCGTGGCGCGCGTACGCGCTGCTTCACCTCTGCGGGTACATCCCGCTCACGAATTCGGCGGCGTGATAGCCCTTCGCCCCGACCGTCCGTGCGAGCTCGCTTCGATGGCGATCTCATGCGGATGAGTTGGAGGGCGCGCGTGGCATGCGAGCTCATCGTGCTCTCCCGCACATTCCCGCCCGCGCCGGCGCGAGCGGTCCGCTCTGTGCAAGACGAACCGAGATCCGCGCCTGCATCGGCGTCATTCACAGCTAACACGGAGGCATTCGTGCTCTGGGCAATCATCATCGGACTGGTCGTTGGTGCGCTTGCGAAGCTCATCATGCCGGGCAAGGATCCTGGCGGAATCATCATCACCATTCTGATCGGAATCGCCGGCTCGCTCATCGCGACGTTCATCGGTCGTGCGGCCGGCTGGTATCACGAAGGCCAAGGCGCAGGATTCATCGCATCACTGATTGGCGCAATCATCCTGCTCTGGATCTATCGCCTGATCGTGAGTCGGCGCGCCACTCCCTAGCGGTCTGCTGGGGCACATCCACCCGAGCGGGCGGCGACGCTCACTCCGTTCGCCGCCCGCTCGGCTTTGCGCGTCGCCACTCGCACTATTTGCACGCGCGGCCCATCTTGTTCGCCATGACGTCAGATGCACATGGCAGCGATTCCGAGACGAGGCTGCGCGGCATCGTCTCCCTCGCCGCTGATGCGATCATCTCCACCGACGACTCCTTCCGCATAACGCTCTTCAATCCGGCTGCGGAGCGCATCTTCGGATATGCGGCGGCGGACGTTCTGGGTGAACCGCTGGACATTCTGCTTCCCGAGGCCGCGCGTGCGGTTCATCAGGTGCATCTCGACCGATTTCGCGAGTCGAGCGTACAGGCCAAGGAGATGGGCCAGCGAGGTCAGATCTGGGGACGGCGCAGCACCGGCGAGCTCTTTCCGGCTGAGGCTTCGATCTCGAAGATCCAGCTCGGCGACGAAACCGTCTTCACCGCGGTGCTGCGCGATGTCACCAGGCAGCGGCGTGCGGAAGTCGAGCGCGAGGAGCTGCTCGCGCGCGAGAAAGAGGCGCGCGCTGCCGCCGAGGAGGCGCAAAAGCGCATCGACTTTCTCGCGCGCGCCGGAGACGTGCTCCACTCGTCGCTCGCGTACGAGGAAACCTTTCGTACCCTGCTCGAGCTCGTGGTACCCGCGCTCGCCACGTACTGCGTCATCGACGTCATAGAGGAATCGGGAGCGGTGCGGCGGCTGCACGTGGTGCACGCAGACCCGCGCAAGCAGGAGCTCGCCGATCGCCTGCGCTCGTATCCGCGATCGCAGGCGCGCTATCTCACCAGACACTCGATCTTCGACAGCCGGGCGGAGCTCATCAACGAGGTCACCGATCAACTCTTCGTCGACATCGCCGAAAACGAGGAGCACCTCGCACTACTTCGTGAGCTGGCGCCCACATCGATGCTGATGGTCCCACTGCGCGCGCGCGATCACGTGCTCGGTGCGGTGCTGTTCGCGCGAGACCGGGGCCGGGCTCCCTACGACACGTCCGACATGGCGTTGGCGATCGAGCTCGCCCAGCGCGCTGGCTTGGCGCTGGACAATGCGCGCCTCTACCGGCGCTCGCAGCTCGCGATTCGCGCGCGCGACGACGTGCTCGGCGTCGTCTCCCACGATCTGCGCAACCCGCTCGCCGTGATCTCCATGTGCGCGACGTCACTCGTTCAGACGGGATTCGACGATGTCGAGCGTAATCTCGAGGCGATGCAGACCATCGAGGACTCGGCGCGGTGGGCGCAGCGACTCATTCAGGATCTGCTCGACGTGGCGGCGATCGAGGCAGGCGGGTTGTCTCTCATCAAAGGTGCGGAAGATCCGCTGCTGCTCATGATGCGAGTGGCGCTCTCGTTCGAAGATCTGGCTGCCGCGCGCGAAGTGACGCTGACGACTGCGCTTCCGGAGCAGTTGCCGACGATCATGTGCGATGCCGATCGCGTGCTTCAGGCGCTCGGCAACCTCGTTGGCAACGCGCTGAAGTTCACGCCTGCCGGTGGAGAGATTTCCCTGGAAGCCAAGGCCGATGGGGACGGGGTTCGGCTTTCCGTGTCCGACACCGGGCCCGGAATTCCCGAAGAGGATATGCCATACCTTTTCGACAGATTCTGGACCGCACGGCGCAACTCGCGCGAGCGCGGCACGGGAATGGGGCTCGCCATCGTGCGTGGCATCGTCGAAGCACATGGAGGGCGAGTGTGGGTAGAACGAAACGCGCGCGGTGGAGCGACGTTCAGCATGCGACTGCCTGCCACATCCTGACGGAGACAACGTGGAAATCGAGTTTGCCGGCGCCGCACGCGAAGTAACGGGCTCGTGCCACATCGTTCGTGTCAACGACAAGACCGTGCTCCTCGACTGCGGTCTGTTTCAGGGGCATCGGAGCGATGCGGAGGCGAGGAATCGATCGCTCCCGTGCCCGATCGAGCAGATCGATGCAGTCGTGCTCTCGCATGCGCACCTCGACCACTCCGGCCGTCTTCCATTCCTCGTGGGACACGGCTTTGCCAGGGCGATTCACGCGATCAAGGCCACGACTGATCTCTGCGCGATCATGCTCGCGGACAGCGCGCACATTCAGGAAAGCGATTTCGCGTTTCTGAGCAGACACGGACGCGATGTCAGTCCGCCACTCTATGGAATGCGAGACGCGGCGCGCACCGAGGAGCTGATGGTGCCGCACGCGTACGATGAGTGGTTCGATGTCTGCGATGGCGTTCGTGCCCGCTATGTGGATGCCGGGCACATTCTGGGATCGGCATCCGTGGTACTGGAGGCCACAACGGGACCCAGAATCTCTCGCCTGGTCTTCTCGGGCGACATCGGGCGCGCGGGGCTGCCGATCATTCGCGATCCGGCGCCGCCGACCGATCCCGCCGACATCGTGATCATGGAGTCGACGTACGGGAATCGGGATCACGAAAGCGTCGCCTCCTCGCGCGAGCATCTCGGTCGCGTCGTTCGCGAGACCGCCGCGCGGGGCGGGCGGGTTCTGATTCCGGCGTTCGCAGTCGGTCGAACACAGGAGCTCGTGTACGATCTGCAGGTGCTCACCCGCGAGAAAGCGATACCGCCGATCCCGATCATCATCGACAGCCCGCTGGCCACCGCCGCGACGATGGTGTTCGAGCAGAACACGAACCTGTTCGACCGAAGCGAAGGTCCCGTTCGCGACATCGAGAAGCTCTTCCGCTTCGAGCAGCTCACCTACACCAGCAGCACCGCCGAGTCCAAGGCGCTCAACACGCGCGTTGGCCCCATGATCATCATCGCCGGAGCCGGGATGGTGGAGGGAGGACGCATTCTCCATCACCTCCTGAACGGCGCTTCCAATTCCAGGAACACAATTCTGATCGTCGGCTATCAGGCCGAGAATACGCTTGGAAGGCGCATCGTGGAGCGACGGCCGGTGATCCGCGTGTTGGGCAACGACGTCGAGCTTCGGGCAACGGTCGAGATCATCAACGGCTACAGCGCGCACGCGGACCGCACCGAGCTTGCCGGATGGCTGAATGCCGTGCGACGAACGTCTCCCGGCCTGAGAACCGTGTGCCTGGTGCACGGCGAAGAGGAGGCGCAGGAAGCGCTCTCCGGTGCACTGAGCGCGCAGGGTTATTCGGTGAAGTGCCCCGCGCGGCACGATACGCTCAGCGTCCAGCCTCGGTGAGAACCGCTCGACTCAGCTGATCGCGCGAGCGATCGCGAATGCGGCTGCCGCGGCCAGGCTTCCGATCACCGCCGTCTGGATTGCACTCCGAAGTGGACCCGTGCCCGTGAACTTGCCCTTGATGTAGCCGAAGACGATCAGCGCAACGAGCGTGACGATGACGGATGATCGCAGTGCCGCCTGCGCAGACGAGAAGGCGAGATAAGGCGACAGCGGAATCAGTCCGCCGAGCACGTACGCCACAGCAATGGTCAACGCGCTCTGAAGCGCGCGTTTGGGATCGGGCGCCTCGAGGCCGAGCTCGAAGCGCATCATGAAGTCACGCCACTGCTCCGGGCGCTGTCGCATCGCCGTCGCGATGGTTTGCGCATCTGCCGCGCCAACTCCATACCTGCTAAGCACGTTGGCCACCTCGGCGACTTCGATCTCGGGCACATCGCGTATCTCCTGCTCTTCGCGCGCGAGCTCACTCGCGTAGTGCTCGGCATCGCCTCGGGCCGCGAGATAGCCGCCGAGTCCCATCGCGATGGAGCCGGCCGCTACTTCGGCAAAACCGGCTGTGACGACGAGCCGGGAGGACGCGACTGCGCCAGACAGACCGGCCGCGAGTGCGAATGGCACGGTGAGTCCGTCGGACATCCCAATGACGACGTCGCGGACGCGATCACCCGCGGTGAAGTGCCGCTCGACGTGCGGTGTCTGGGGCATCAGCGAGCGAAGTCGTAGTGCGCGCTCACCACCCGTCCTCGCCAGTACGGAAGAGGTCCGGATGCAAGCTGCCATTCGACACCCCCTTCCGCCGGTACCATCATGCCCTGGCGGCGTGTATAGCCACGCAGGTGCGCGACCCATGGCGTGAGCACCGGTGTCCCGCGCACATCGCGTGGACGCATCGCGGAGACCGACACGATCTCGCCGGAGTGGCCGAAGTGAGCATCGAGCGAAACCGTGGTCGCGCCATCGGACAGCGTTGCGGTGGCCGAGTCATCATCGAGCGCTGTCCAGGAGACGCCTGCAGTGGGCAGAAGCGCCGTGGGGAACCAGACTGCCTCACCGAGATAGCGAAGCAGCTCACCCCTCGCCATGTCGGCGGTGCCATGAGCATCCGCAACCTTCACGACTCCACCGATCGCCGCCTTCAGTGAACCCTCGTGATCGGCATACGAGTCTCGCACGAGCACGGGGAGAACGCCGGTCATCCAGACGCGGGCATCCCAGACGAAACCCGGCGGCTGCACACGATAGTGCTGCGCGGCCGTGAACGCGCTCCACCGGTGCGGGCGCACGCTGAACGTGCCCTCCCACTCGATGCACGCGCTGGCCACGCTTGGCTGTCCCTGCGTCAACGCGAAATCGAAGTATCGGACGACAGGCGCAGGAAGCGCGGCGATGATGGAGCGATCGTAGGGAGCGACTCCCGCGTGGCCCGAGCCTGCGCGCGGCGACAGCCGCTCGATCTCCTGCGCAGTTTGCCGCTTCCATTTCGCGCTTCCGAGGATCGCGAGCATTGAAACCGGCTCAGCGCGTCGGCCGGGCAGAGCGGCCCGTGATCTCGCTGATGTGAACGCGAAAGAGAATCAGGCGGTGCGGCACCGGGTCGTGATCGGTGAAGGTGCCCGACACCAATGCCCTCATGAGTCGCAGTCCCTCTTCGTACGCATCCTCCGAGGCGCTCTCGGGATCCAGGAGCTCGAGATGCCCTTTCACGACCACGCTGTCCCAGTCGAACATGTCGCGGACTTCGTCGACCTCGAAGGCGCACCACGGATTGTGAGCGAGCGTCGTGAGCTTGCCACCGTGACTGGTTCGGCCGTACAGCCAGTTGCCGCTCACCACGTAATGAATCGGCTGGATGTCGACGCGGTCGTGAAAGGAATACGCGATGCGGCCCGCGTTGTGACCGCTCAGGAGTGCACGCGATTCCTGATCGGTGAGCTCGCGAAAGGTGGGTGTCATCCGAGCCTGGTCAGTCGAGGTGTGTGTCATTGGGCTTCTCCATCGTCGGTGCTGACTACGAAAGATGGAGTGCCGGGGAGAAATCGCTGTCAGCGGCTTCCCGCTTGTCTGTGGTGACTTTCCCTACCATGGATGCCGATGTCGGATGCCGATGTCGGAAATTCCCCTACACGGCTGTAAGCGGTGTTCGGCGCGATCGCGATTCATCCCCGACATACCGGACGCGCGGGTGCGGCTAGAATATCGGCAGCTGGAAAAAGATCAGGCCCTCTATCTCACGACAATCATGCCGAGCTCGAACACACCCTTGGATGACACTGGCACGCTGCTGACGAAGCGCGGATCGCGCCGCACGTTTCTGCGCAACACCGCCGTGACCGCGCTCGCAGGCGGCGTGCTCGCGGCATGCAAGCGCGCGTCGCACGAGGAGGTGGAGCACGAGGCATTGTCCCAGAAGCCGCCGGTTGCAAAGGTGGGTCCCGACAGCGACCACTCGGGCGGAACCATGGCCGCGCATCCCGCGGCGGTGCCTCAGCAGAGCGATGCCGACAAGATGGATGCGATGCACGAGGCAGGCATCAAGGCGTTCCCGGCCAAGACGGCGGGTAAGGGAAACCAGCCGCTCGTGCCGGTGATGGATGGGAAGACGAAGGTCTTCACTCTCACGGCGCGCCCGATCCAGTGGGAAACGGCGCCGGGAACGGTCGCGAATGCGTGGGGCTACAACGACCAGATTCCGGGCCCCATGATTCGTGTGAAGCAGGGCGACAGAGTGCGAATCATTCTCAAGAACGAGCTGCCGGAGTCCACCTCCATCCATTTTCATGGCTTGATGGTGCCGAACGAGCAGGATGGCGTCCCCTTCATCACGCAGCCACCGGTCAAGCCCGGAGCCAGCTACACGTACGAGTTCACCGTGAGAAATGCGGGCTCCAATATGTACCATTCACACCATAATTCGACGAAGCAGGTGGGGATGGGGCTGCTGGGGGCCTTCATTGTAGACCCGAAGACGCCTCGGGCAGTCGAGCGGGCCGACATCGACTACGTCATGATTCTCAACGACTCGCTCCACGGGTACACGCTGAACGGCAAGGGATTTCCCGCAACCGAGCCGATCGTGGCGAAGCGCGGCCAGCGGGTGCGCATTCGCTTCATGAACGAGGGCATCATGATTCACCCCATGCACTTGCATGGAATGCCAATGACCGTCATCTCCAAGGATGGATGGCCACAGCCTGTGCCGTGGAAATGCGACACGCTCAACATCGCGCCTGGCGAGCGGTGGGACGTGATCGTCGATTGCACGGAGCTCGGCACCTGGGCATTCCACTGTCACATCCTGCCGCACGCGGAGTCGGAGCATGGAATGTTCGGAATGGTGACGGCGCTCATCGTCAAGGCGTGATCGAGCCGCACATGCGCACGCCTCCGATCCTGCGCTCCTTCCTCGGGGCTCCGCTCTGGCTGAAGCTGGTCGGCGCGAACGCGCTCATCGTCGTGGTAGCGGCTGTCGCGCTGACGCGAACCGCCTATCACGACAACGAGTTTCGCGTGCTCGCCGGATTTTTCCTTGCCGCACTGATCGCGAGCACCGCGATCACCATCGCGCTCGTGCTCATCGCCCTGCGGCCGTTGCGCGCGCTCGAGCATGCTGCGGCCGAAGTGTGGCGCGGCAACACATCCGCACGCGTACCCTACTCGCTGCTGGCGGATCGGGACATGGCGCGCGTCGGGCACACGATCAACTTGCTCGTCGACGCGCTGGTGCAGGAGAGCTCGCGGTCGCGGGAGCTCACCGCACTGGTCATCTCGCAGGCGGAGTCGGAACAGGCGCGCATCGCGTACGAGCTCCACGAATCCGCCGCGCAGCGACTGGCCGCGCAGGTGATGCAGATCTCGGCCATCGCGCGCGGCACCAGTGAGCCGCACACGAGAATGCAGCTCGAGGAGCTCCGGGAGGTGGCCGCGGAAACGCTGGAGCAACTGCGCCTTCTCGTGCGCACCTTGAGCGCGCCGGCACCTCACGGCGATACGGCCACGAGCGCTCGAGGGGAGGAGCTCGAAGCGAACGGCACGAAACAGCGGACGTTGGCCGCGCGCCGATGATCGAGATCATCAACGTGCTGCTCGTCGACGATCACGCCATAGTCCGTGCGGGGCTCAAGGCCGTGCTCGGTGTCGCGCACGACGTTCGGGTGATCGGTGAGGCCTCGAACGGGAGCGACGGTGTCGCGATGGCGCAGCGGCTCAAGCCGCACGTGGTCATCATGGATCTCACGATGCCCGGCGGCGACGGCGTATCTGCGATCAAGGCGCTCGCGGCGATGCCGGATGCACCAAAGGTGCTCGTGCTCACGATGCACACGGAAGAGGAATACCTGATGCCGGCGCTCAAGGCCGGCGCCTCGGGGTATCTGGTCAAGAGTGCGGCGGATCGCGAGCTCGTGGATGCAATCCGCGCGGTGATCCGGGGCGAGATGTACGTGCAGCAGAACGCGGGACGAGTGCTCGCCCGCGGACTCGTCGCGAGGGATCCCGCCAGTGAGGAACGCACGCGCTTCGACCGCCTCACGGAGCGGGAGCGCAACGTGCTCGTGCTCGTCGCGCGCGGATACTCTGCGCCAGAGATCGGTGAGCGGCTATCGATCAGCCCGAAAACGGTCGACACGTACAAGCAGCGCGTGAATGAAAAGCTCGGTGTCACCCATCGAGCGGAGTACGTACGAATCGCGATGCGCCTGGGACTGCTCGCCGAGGAGTAGCGAAGCACGCGGCTCGAGCGACACCACCATTATGTTACGTGCTCGGGGCAGGCACTCCGTGCACGCTCGTGAGCGGGTGGCGTACCGCGGGACCACGTGAGGATCACATGCAGCTGGGGATGATCGGACTCGGGCGCATGGGCGCCAACATGGTGCGACGGCTCATGCGAGACGGACACAGCTGCGTGGTTCACGATCGGGTCGCCGCCGCGGTCGATGCGCTCGCGAAGGAGGGCGCAACCGGCGCGATCGAGCTCGATGATTTTCTCTCGCGCCTCTCGACACCTCGCACGATCTGGTTGATGGTGCCCGCGGCCGTCGTCGATGCCACGCTCGATGCGCTGCTTCCGAAGCTGGCCCGCGGTGATGTCGTGATCGATGGCGGCAACTCCTACTATCGCGACGACATCGTCCGCGCGAAGCGTCTCTCCGAGCGCGATGTCCATTACGTGGATTGCGGCACGAGTGGCGGCATACTCGGTCTCGAGCGCGGCTACTGCCTCATGATCGGCGGAGAATCTCAGGTCGTACGCCGCCTCGAGCCGATCTTCCGCTCCCTCGCGCCTGCGGCAGGTGCGACACCGAAAACTCCCGGGCGCGAATCGCGCCGCAGCACCGCGGAGCTCGGCTACCTGCACTGCGGCCCGCATGGCGCCGGACACTTCGTGAAGATGGTGCACAACGGCATCGAGTACGGGATGATGGCGGCGTATGCAGAGGGGATGAACATCCTCAAGCATGCCGGCGTGGGGAAGAGCACGCGCGCAGCGGATGCCGAAACCACTCCGCTCCGCGATCCCGCCGCGTATCAATACGACTTCGATCTTCCGGATATCGCGGAGGTCTGGCGCCGCGGAAGCGTGATCGCCTCGTGGCTCCTCGATCTTACCGCCGCGGCGCTCGCCGCGAATCCCGAGCTCGATCATTTCGCCGGCCGCGTGTCGGACTCTGGTGAGGGCCGCTGGACGCTCGAGGCGGCCATCGACGAGGGAGTGCCGGCGAACATGCTCTCCGCGGCCTTGTTCGCGCGCTTCACCTCGCGTGGTGAGGCGGACTTCCAGAACAAGCTTCTCTCCGCAATGCGCGCAGAGTTTGGAGGCCACGCGGAGAAGAGCCCCGCCACGTGACCGTGAACGCGAACGGAGCAGCGGCGCAGCCATCGGTGAGCGTGCTGCCGGATGCCGCCGCACTCGCACGCGCCGCCGCGGAGCGATTCGTCGATGCGTCCGCCCGAGCGATCGCCGGTCACGAACGGTTCGTGGTCGCGCTCTCGGGTGGATCGACACCGCGACGCATGTTCGAGCTGCTCGCGCGCGCGCCATTCGCATCGCGCGTGAACTGGTCGCGCGTGCACGTGGTCTGGGGCGACGAGCGGTGCGTGCCGCCGACCAATCCCGAGAGCAACTTCCGAATGGCGCGCGAGGCGCTGCTGGATCAGGTGCCGCTGCCGGCAGCGAACATCCATCGCGTGCACGGAGAAGAGGATCCCGCGCGCGCGGCTGAGTCGTACGAAACGACGCTGCGCGAATTATTTCGAACGCCCACCGGCCCTCCCTCGTCCGAGCCGGGACGGAACATCGATCTCGCGCTGCTCGGACTCGGCGAGAACGGGCACACCGCATCGATCTTTCCGGGAAGCACATCCGTGCACGAGCGCGTGCGCTGGGTGATGGCGGACTACGTGCCCACCGTCTCCATGTGGCGCATCACGCTCACCGCGGTCGTTCTGAACGCGGCCGCGGAAGCGCTCTTTCTGGTGTCGGGCGACACGAAAGCCAACGTGATCGAGCGCGTCCTCGAAGGGCCGCGTCAACCGCACGAGCTGCCGGCGCAGCTCATCGCACCCACGCACGGCCATCTCGTGTGGTTGATCGATCGCGCGGCGGCGGCGCGGCTCCACAGCCATCCATGAATATCAGCGCGCTCGCGGGACAGCCCGCACCCGCTGACATGCTGCTCGATGTGCCCGCGCTGATCGCCGCCTATCATGACGAAAGCCCCGACCCATCGGTGCGCTTGGAGCGGGTGTCGTTCGGAACATCCGGCCATCGCGGCTCGGCCTTCGACAGAACCTTCAACGAGCATCACGTGCTGGCGATCAGCGAGGCCATCTGCCGCTATCGCCGCACCCATTCGATCGACGGTCCGCTGTTTCTCGGGATCGACACGCACGCCGTGTCCGCACCCGCTTGCGCAACAGCGCTCGAGGTCCTGGCTGCACACGGCGTAAACGTCATGCTCGCGACGCACGACGAGTACACGCCCACGCCCGCCGTGTCGCACGCCATCGTGTGCTACAATCGCCATCGCACGTCGGGTCTCGCCGACGGCATCGTCATGACGCCCTCGCACAACCCTCCGGCGGACGGAGGATTCAAGTACAATCCGCCGAACGGCGGCGGCGCAGACACGACGGTCACGAGCTGGATCGAGGCGAGCGCGAACCAGCTGCTGGAGCAGCATCTGGCGGGCGTGAAGCGCATTCCGTACGAGCAGGCCCTGCGCGCCGCCACCACGCACCGGCACGACTATCTCGACAGTTACGTCGGCGATCTCGCCAATGTGCTCGATCTCGATGCGGTCCGCTCCGCGGGGCTTCGCATCGGCGTCGATCCACTCGGCGGCGCCGGCGTCCACTACTGGCCGTCCATCGCCGAGCGCTACGGATTGGATCTGACGATCGTCAACGACGCGGTGGATCCGACCTTTCGATTCATGACGGTCGATTGGGATGGACGCATCCGAATGGATCCGTCGTCGCGATACGTCATGCAGCGACTGATCGGGCTCAAGAATGATTTCGACATCGCGGTGGCCTGCGACACGGATCACGATCGCCACGGCATCGTGTGCCGCAGCACGGGGCTGCTGCCGTCGAACGACTATCTCGCGGTGTCGATCCATCATCTCTTCCAGCATCGGCCGGAGTGGCGCGCGGACGTGGCGGTGGGGAAAACCGTCGTCAGTAGCGCCATGATCGATCGCGTGAGCCGGAAGCTCGCTCGGCGCGTGTACGAAGTGCCGGTGGGCTTCAAGTGGTTTGCCGACGGACTCGCGCGCGGTGAGCTGGGCTTTTGCGGCGAAGAGAGCGCGGGTGCGACCTTCCTGCGGCGCAATGGCGAGACGTGGACGACGGACAAGGACGGCATCGTCGCCGCGTTGCTCGCGGCCGAGATCACGGCGCGTGCCGGTCGTGATCCGGGAGAGGTGTATGGAGCGCTCACGCGCGAGCTCGGCACGCCGGCGAACGGCAGAGTGGAAGCGCACGCGACGCCGGCGCAGAAGAAGATCCTCAGCGCCCTTTCTCCCGAGCAGGTGAAGGGCGATACGCTCGCGGGCGAAGAGATCCGGAGCATCATCACGAAGGCTCCTGGCAATGGCGCGCCAATCGGTGGCGTGAAGGTCTCCACCGAGACCGGCTGGTTTGCAGCACGTCCTTCCGGAACGGAGGACATCTACAAGATCTACGGTGAAAGCTTTCGCGGGCAGGAACAGCTCGATCGGATCCTGGCGGAAGCGCAGACCATCGTCGACGCGGCCCTCGCGCTCGACGCGCACCATCACGAAGGGAGCTCGAGATGAACAACGCGAACGGGCGTCCGCCGCGGTCGGATGCGCTGGTGCTCTTCGGTGTCACCGGCGATCTCGCCTACAAGCAGATATTTCCCGCCTTGTACGCGATGGTCAAACGCGGAGTGCTCAACGTTCCGGTGATCGGCGTCGCCGCATCACCGTGGAGCATAGCGCAGCTGCGCAAGCGCGTGACGCAAAGCCTCAGAGAGTCGGGCACCCCGGTGAATCGCCGCGCGCTCCGGATTCTTCTCTCGTTGATGCAATACGTGTCCGGAGACTACAACAATCCGGAGACGTTCCAGACTCTCACGCTCGAGCTCGGGAGTGCGCGCCACCCCGCGTTTTATCTCGCCATTCCACCGGCGCTGTTCGAGACGGTGATTCAGGGACTCGGCAACTCGGGGCTGGCGAAGAACGCGCGCGTGATCGTCGAGAAGCCGTTCGGACGCGATCTGGAATCTGCGCTCGAGCTCAACGCCGTCGCCCGAGCCGTGTTTCCGGAGGACTCCATCTTCAGGATCGATCACTACCTGGGGAAGGAGGCGATCATGAACATCCTCTACTTCAGGTTCGCCAATTCCTTTCTGGAGCCGATCTGGAATCGCAACTACGTGTCGAGCGTGCAGATCACGCTCGCGGAGAGCTTTGGTGTGAATGGCCGCGGTGCGTTTTACGAAAGCGCGGGCTGTCTCCGGGACGTGGTTCAGAATCATCTCTTCCAGATCGTCGCCCTTTTGGCGATGGAGCCTCCCGCGCAGCGCGGCTACGGCGCGGTCCAGACCGAAAAGGCGAAGGTGCTGCAGGCGATGCGTCCCCTCACGCGACGCGACATCGTGCGCGGACAATACGCCGGCTATCGAAAGGAGCCGCGCGTCGCGCGCGATTCGGATGTCGAGACCTACTGCGCCGTGCGACTCCACATCGACTCCTGGCGCTGGAACGGCGTTCCGTGGTATCTGCGCTCGGGCAAATGCCTTCCGGTGACTGCGGCAGAGGTGATGGTGGAGCTCAAGCCACCGCCGGCTGCGCTGTTCGCGGATTCGGCTCCGCCCGAGGGTCCGGCAAACTATCTGCGCTTTCATCTCTCTCCGCACGCCGCCGTTGCGCTCGCTGCGCGCGTCAAGCGACCGGGAAAGGAGTTCATCGGCGAGCAGGAAGAGCTCTACATGTGCGAGGAGCTGCTGGGCGCCGAGGCGCCGTACGAGAGATTGTTGAGCGACGCGATGAGCGGAGATGGCGCACTCTTCACTCGTGAAGATGCCGTCGAAGCGGCGTGGGCGGCTGTCGAGCCCGTGCTCAAGCACCATCCCAAGGCCATCCCGTACAAGTGCAGAACGTGGGGACCGAAGGAGGCCGAGGCACTGCTCGGGCCGAATGGGCCGTGGCACAATCCCTCGGAGCAAGGCACGGCCGAGTCAGAACGCGACTGCTGAGGAATGGCCGCGCATTTATATTCAGATCATGAGACCGAGACGACGCTAATGCAACGCACGTGACGAAGCACATGGAGAGCGACACGAGATGACGGCCCGGACCGAAACGATCGATGCTCTGTGCATCAACACCATTCGCACACTCAGCATCGATGCAGTCGAGAAGGCGAACTCCGGGCATCCGGGGTTGCCCATGGGCGCGGCGCCCATGGCGTACGTGTTGTGGACGCGTCACATGCGGTACGATCCCGCGCATCCCGACTGGAGCAATCGCGATCGCTTCGTGCTCTCCGCCGGGCACGGAAGCGCACTGCTCTACAGCCTGCTCTATCTCACCGGCTATCCGCTCACGCTCGACGATCTGAAACACTTTCGGCAGTGGGGGAGCAAAACTCCGGGTCATCCGGAACGCGGAGTCACGCCTGGTGTGGACGTCACCACCGGCCCACTCGGTCAGGGATTCGGCAACGCGGTGGGGATGGCGATCGCCGAGCGGTGGCTCGCCGCAACGTTCGATCGCCCCGGTCACGAGATCGTGGATCACCGCACATACGTGATCGCGAGCGATGGCGACATGATGGAAGGAGTTTCCGCCGAGGCGGCGTCACTTGCGGGTGATCTGCATCTCGGCCGGCTGATCGTGCTCTACGATGCGAATCAGGTCACTCTCGCCGGCACGACGAACATCACTTTCTCGGAAGATGTCGGCGCCCGGTTCGCTGCCTACGGATGGCAGGTCCAGGAGATCGACGGGATGGATGTCGACGCCGTCGATGCAGCGCTCACGAAGGCGCGCGATGATGAGCAGCGTCCCTCGCTCATCGTGGCGCGCACGCACATCGGATTCGGAAGCCCGAACAGGGTAGACAGCTTCAAGGCGCACGGCGAGCCGCTCGGCAAGGAGGAGACACGGCTGACGAAGCGCGCGTACGGCTGGCCGGAGGACGCGCAGTTCCTCGTGCCGGAAGAAGCGCGGCGCGAGTTCGAGAAGGTCGGTGCGCGCGGCACGCAGTTGCGGGAAGCATGGCAGAAGAAAATGGATGCCTATCGCGCCGCGCATCCCGATGTCGCGCGCGACTTCGATCGCGCGATCGCGGGCGAGCTCAGGCCGAACTGGGATGCGAAGCTTCCCGTCTTCACTCCAGCCAACGGCGAGATGGCCACGCGCGATGCCAGCGCGGCCGCGATTCAGGTGCTCGCGGAGTCGATTCCGAATCTCGTGGGCGGCTCGGCGGATCTCGATCCATCCACGCGCACGGCCATGAAGGACAAGGGAGATTTTCAGAGCGGGAACGTGCCGATGGAGGGACAGACTCCCCCTACGCAGGGGACGTCCGGCGGCGTGTGGGGCTATGCCGGGCGCAACATCCACTTCGGCATCCGCGAGCACGCGATGGCGGCGATTCAAAACGGAATGGCGCATCACGGTGGAGTCCTGCCGTACGGCGCGACCTTCCTCACCTTCTCCGACTACATGCGGCCCGCGATACGTCTCGCCGCTGTGAGCGATGCGCACGTGATCTACGTGTGGACGCACGACAGCATCGCGCTGGGTGAGGATGGACCCACGCACCAGCCGGTGGAGCAGATCGCCGGCCTGCGCGCGATGCCGAACATGATGGTGCTCCGTCCCGCCGACGCGAATGAGACCGTAGAAGCGTGGCGAATCGCGGTGCGACACACCGGCGGACCGGTGGGGCTCGTGCTCACGCGACAGAAGCTTCCCGTGCTCGATCGCGCCACGCTCGGCCCCGCCGCGGAGACCGTGCGCGGAGCGTACGTGCTGGCGGATGCACAATCCGGCGCCATGCCGGAGCTCATTCTGATCGCGACGGGATCGGAGGTATCGCTCGCGCTCGAAGCGCATCGCCGGCTCAGCGGCGAGGGAGCTCGAAGCCGCGTGGTGTCGATGCCGTCGTGGGAATTGTTCGAGGCGCAGCCCAGGGAGTACCGCGACTCCGTGCTACCGCCCAGCGTGACGGCCCGCGTGAGTGTGGAGGCTGCGTCCCCGTTCGGATGGGAGCGATGGGTGGGCACGGCCGGCGCGATCATCGGTGTGGACCACTTCGGCGCGTCCGCCCCCGGTCCCGAAGTGATGAAGCGCTACGGATTCACGGTCGAGCACGTGGTCGAGGTGGCCCGAGGCGTGCTCGCGCGCGATCAATGACGGCGTAGCACGGTGTACGTGAATGCCTGCGCGGCTCCCGATGGCGTGTGATGAAGCTCCTCGGCGCTGCGCTCGAGCGAGAACTCGCTCCCGAGCTCGTGCGCGAGCTGCTCTGGGTCGTAGCGCTTCACCGTGAGTCCGCTGCAGCGCTGAGGTCCCTGCGGCGCGAAGGTCGCGATGAGCGCGGCGCCGCCCGGTCGGATCGCCTGACTCGCCGCGGCCACATAGCGGCGCCGATCGTCGGGATCGGTGAGAAAGTGAAAGACGGCGCGATCGTGCCAGATGTCGTAGCGCGCGCCGGCGCCGAGGTCGACGCGCGTGATGTCGCCCTCGATCCATTCGACTGATGCCGCGCGCGCACCGAGTCGCGCCCTCGTGAGATCGAGCGCCGCGCGAGAGATGTCGAGCACGGTGATGTTGCCGGCGCCGCGGTCGAGCAGCGCATCCACCAGCGTCGAGGCGCCGCCGCCCACATCGATGATCGCGGACGATGCGACTCCAAGCTGCTCGAGCAGCGCCAGCGATTGTGTTGGCTTCGGCTGATACCAACTCAGCTCGGTCGGCGCCCTGGAGCCGTAGACCGTCTCCCAGTGTTCTTTCATCTGATCATGCGAAAACGGCATGGGTGTCATATCGGTATCCACCAGCTGCTGATCGGGTTGGCGAGCACGACACTGAACGACCGCTGGCACGCTTCGTCCCGTATGCCACCGCACACCTGGTGAAAGGATAAGCACTCATGCGCCCGAGAGTCGTCGTCGCGATACTCGCCCTCCAGCTCACCGGTTTCGCTTCGGCGCATGCGCAGGAAGCGAGCACACCGAACGCCGGTCGGAACCCGCGCTGGGCCCCGATCCGCGCGGTGTTCGGGCAAGGCGAGCAGGAGGGCGGCTATTTTCGAGTGAATCTTCCGCGCAGCGACCTGCACGTGAGCATCGGGCGCGACACTCTGTCGCCTCGTTTCGAGTTCACCAGCTACATCGGCTTCGCACCCGCTGGCTTGAAGAGCGTCATCGCCATGTCCGAGATCATCGTGCTGCAAAGCGAGGTTCCGCTGGTGCTGGCCGAAGCGCACCGGCAGGGAATTCACATCACCGCCGTGCACAACCACTTGCTGAACGAACAGCCGCACATCATGTACGTCCACGCCACGGCGGAGGGCGCGCCCGCAGCCATTGCCTCCAGCTTCAGGGCCGTATTCGCAAAAACCGCCACCCCGCTCGCGCCAGCCGAGGAGGAAAAGAGCATTGTCGATTGGTCCAGGGTGGATGCGGTGCTCGGCACCCATGCTGAAGCACATGGCACGATCGCCGAGTACGTGTTTCCGCGACGAGAGCATTTGACGATGCACGGCATGCCGCTCGAGTCGTCCGGCACTCTCGAGACTGCGTCCGAGGTCGTGTTCGAGCAGCTCGGCGACGGACGCGTCGCGAACACCGGGGAGCTGTTCATTTCCCCGTACGAGGTCGAGCCCGTGGTGCGCGCGCTCGACGAGAACGGACTGCACGTTACCGCACTCCACAACCACATGGTCGAGGATCAGCCTCGCATGTACTGGGTGCACTGGTACGCCACGGGCGACGCAGCGACACTCGCCAAAGGCGTGGCGGTGGCGCTCTCGCACATGAACAGCGTGCAGAAGTCGAAGTCCGAAGGCGGCGGATGATCCAATGCCGATCGGTGTCGGCATGGCTCGTGCTGGTCGTCTGCGGCGTCGTTCCGGCAGTGGCCCAGCAGACGGATTCCACCGCAGGCGCACCGCCGGCAGTCTTGACGCGCGGCGACGCCATCGCCGCCGCAGGGATCGTCGCAGCAACGGCGGCAATCCATCCGTTCGATGAGCGAATTGCGCTGAGTTTGCAGCGTCCCGCGCTTCAGCACAACGCCGGCCTGCAGCGAACGGCGACAGCCTTCCGGCTGCTCGGCAGTCCCGGCGTTCTGCTCATCGGAGGCACGTTTTACGTCGTGGGGCGCGCGACGCACACGCGGGGATTGGCGGCGGCCGGGCTTCACAGCGCGGAAGCCATCGTGCTGGCGGAAGTGGCTGGTGGCCTGCTCAAGTGGACGACGGGACGTGCGCGACCGTTCACGGCGGGTGACACGCTCTCGAACGACTTTCAATTTCTTCGCGGGGTTCGAAAGGGTTACGCGTATTCATCGTTTCCATCGGGCCACACGATCGCGGCTTTCGCCTCGGCGGCCGCGCTGACGAGCGAGGCATCGCGATCGTGGGCGCACTCCGGCTGGCTCATCGGGCCCGTGCTGTATGGGAGCGCGAGCATGGTCGGGCTCTCTCGCATGTACGACGATCAGCATTGGGCCAGCGATGTGGTGTTCGGCGCGGGGCTCGGCACGATCGCCGGCATCGCGGTGGTGCGGTACACACACGGTCGCCCGCGCAACCGGGTGGATCGATGGCTGTTGTCGGGAACGATCACGCCTACGGCAGATGGCGGGCATCGAATCGCATTTGCCATCCTGCCCGCCTCACTGGACCCCTCGCATCGCTGGAGTGCGGTGCGCTGAGCGAGTGATGCGGGCAGTTCATGTCATCATGGAATTGCTCCTTACCGCCCGCTCGAGATCACCGGATGTACGCTACGTCCACGCAGCCGCTCGTTGAATGCCGGCACATCGTTCTTGAGCAACGCGTCCACCTCCGCCTTCACCTTCACCAGCCGCGCGTGCAGCACCTGCGCGACCGCTTTTTGCGATGCGGTCGGAGCATAGTCGGATCCGCCAACGGATGACGCGAGGTAGACGAGCTGCTCCGCGAGCTGCGCCGGCCAGCGAACTCCGTCCTGGCCGCGTCCCGTGAGCTGCATCTGGTAGAGCTGCCGCTCCACGGACACGAGCTTGTCGGTGAGCTGTTTCGTGGACTCCTTCAAATCCGAGTAGGTCGAGTCCTTGGCGGAGATGTCCGCGAGACCGGTGAGCTGGCCTCGCACGACCTCGAGCTGATTGATCTGCGTCACGGCATCGTTCAGGTCCGCGACGATCGCGCGCTCGGTTTCCATCTGGGTCGCGATCTCCTGCTCGCTTCCTCCCGAGCTCGGGTCCTTGAGTATCACGAGCGGCTGCGAATCCTGCACACCGCCGAACTTGAGCGTCACGGTGTACGTGCCCGGCGGCTCGAGCACGGCGTAGCGGCCGACGCCCGGCGCACGCTGCCCCTCCTCATCCACGTGGAACCATTCCTCATAGAGCGGGCTCGCCCGGATCATCGCTTCCTTCGTGCGCTCGGAGTGCAAATCCCAGTTCGTGCGATTGAGTCCCGCCTTCGCCGGGGCCTTGAGCGTGCGCACGACCGCTCCGCCTGCGTTGGCGATGGTGATCGTCACGCTGTCTTTCGCCGTGGTGTCCTTCGCGCCCGGCTTGATCCAGTAGTTGATGAGCGCGCCGTTGGGCGGATTCTTCCCCGCGACGACGTCGTCCATCTCGGTGAACGGATCGGCGATGGTGCGGAAGCGATACTGATCGCGGGGCTTGAGCAGCGCCACGTTCTTTCCCCCGAGCTCGGGCGTCCACTGGTAGAGCGGCGTGAGATCGTCGAGGATGTAGAAGCCACGCCCGTACGTCGCAACGGCGAGATCGTGGAAGTGCGGCTGCACGGCGAGACCGTACACCGGCGCGTGCGGAAGATCGTTCTGCAGCGGCTGCCACTGCGTGCCGTTGTCGAACGACACGTACAATCCGTTCTCGGTGCCCAGATACAGGAGTCCCTTGCGCGTGGGATCCTCGCGGATCACGTGCGCGTACGACAGCGGCGACTTCGGAATGCCCTTCACGATGAGCGCCCAGCTCTTGCCGAAATCCGTCGTCCTGTAGACCCACGGATCGCGATTGTTCACCTGGTGTCCATCCACGGTAATGAATGCGGTACCGTCGTCGTAGCGCGACGGCTCGATGTTGCTCACCGTTCCCAACGGAAGCATTCCGGGGATGTTCGCCGTGACGTTGGTCCAGCTCTTTCCGCCATCGCGCGTGAGCTGCACGAGCCCGTCGTTCGTGCCCGCCCAGATCTCGCCTGTGGTTATCGGCGATTCGGCGATCGCGAACACCACATCGGCGTACTCGACGCCGATGTTGTCGGGTGTCAGCCCGCCCGAGATCTTCTGCTTCGACTTGTCGTTGCGCGTGAGATCGGGGCTGATCACGTTCCACGTCTTCCCGCCATCGGTGGTCTCGTGCACCATCTGGCTGCCCACGTACACGGTGTTGTGATCGTGCGGTGAGATCGTGAGCGGGAACGTCCATTGAAAGCGGTACTTCACGCTGTCCGCCGGCGTACCCTCGGTGGACTGCGGCCACACCTCCACCTCGTGAATGTTGCGCGTGCGCACGTCGTAGCGCGTGACGATGCCGCCCACCGATCCACTTCCCGATGCGCTCGACCACACGAGATTCTCATCGACGGTGTCCGGCGTTGCCCAGCCGCTCTCGCCGCCGCCCACCGAGCGCCACTCTCCGCGCCAGATGCCGGGGTCCGTCCCGTAGACCTCCTGTTTCGCATTGCTCGGCCCCATCGCCGACTCGCCGTCCTGCTTGTTGCCGTACACGAAGTACGGCACGCGATTGTCTACGGTGACGTGATACATCTGCGCGATCGGGAGCTGGATGCGATGCCACGTTCGGCCTCGCGTGGTGGTGATGCCGAGCCCGCCATCGTGCGCGACGGCGAAGCGATCGCCATTCGAGGGATCGAACCAGATGTCGTGGTGATCGCCGCGCGGAATCTGCTTCTCCGGCAGATCGATCATGGTCTTTCCGCCGTCGAGCGTCTTCGTGAAGTTCGACGCGAGGAAGTATGCCTCGTTCGGATTGTCCGGTTCGACGCCCATGCGATCGTAGTATGCGGTGCGCCCTGCCGGCTGCAGATCGGAATTGACGAGCTGCCAATTCTTCCCGGCATCATCGGAGCGGAAGAGCCGTCCGGTGTCCGACGGCTGTCCCTCGCGCGGCACGCCATCGCCCGTCTCGACTTCGGCGTAGATGCGCTCCGGCATCGCGGCGCTGATGCCCAATCCAACCTTTCCGAAGGGCCGCGTCGGAAGACCGTTGCGCAGTCGCGTCCAGGTGGTGCCGCCGTCCGTCGACTTCCAGATGCTGCTTCCCGCGCCGCCGCTCGTGCGACCCCACGTGTGGATCTCGATCTGCCACATCGCCGCGTACACCGTTCGCGGATTCGATGGATCGAGGAGCACGTCGATGCCACCGGTGGAGTCGTTCACGAAGAGCACGCGCTCCCACGTCTTCCCGCCATCCACCGTGCGGAAGATGCCACGCTCGGGCTGCGGCCCGTACGCATGCCCGAGCGCCGCGACGAGCGCGCGATCGGGATTCGTGGGATCGACGGCGATGCGCGCGATCCGCCCGGTGTTCTCGAGTCCGATGTGCGACCACGTCTTTCCCGCGTCCGTCGAGCGGTACATGCCCCAGCCGATCGAGATGTGGCTCCGGATGAAGGACTCGCCGGTGCCCACCCACACGACGTTCGGGTCCGACGGTGCGACCGCGATCGCGCCGATCGATGCAACGGGCTGGCCGTCGAAAATCGGATCCCAGTGTGCGCCGGCATCCGTCGTCTTCCAGACTCCGCCGCTCGCCGCACCAACATAGTAGACGTTGGGATCGCCTTTCACTCCGGCGATCGCGTCGGTGCGGTTTCCTTCGGGCCCGATATAGCGGTAGTGAAGCGCAGCGAGCGATGCCGTATCGGGAACGTCCCGGGCGGCTGTCGCGGCATGGGCAGGCGCCTGCGCTTTCTTGCGCTGCGCGGACGAGGCGGTGACGGTGCCAACCAGTGCGAGCACGACGGCCGGAATGGCTCGTGCCGCGCCGAGGGAGCGCTGCATGCAAGAATCCTCTGTGAAAGTCCTGGAGTGGAGAGGCACGCCGATGTCGCGGTGCCCGTCGCACGATGAATTATGGCTCGCTCGCCCGCAAGGCAGCTTGACGCCCATTGTCACCCGTTCTAGGCTTGGCGTGCACCTCGATTCTTCACCGAACGGACACCAATGCCGCACTACCGCCGCGCTTCACTGCTCGCGCTGAGCATCCTGCTTTTCGCGGGCGCTGCTCGCGCCATCCGCGCCCAGGCGGCAAAGCCCGGCGCGGCACTCCATGTGCCGATCGAGTACTACACACTCCCGAACGGCCTCAAGGTCGTCGTCTCTCCGGACGCCACCGTGCCCACGGCCGTGGTGGCGGTCTACTACAACATCGGATTCCGGAATGAGCCGCGCGACCGCACCGGGTTTGCGCATCTCTTCGAGCACCTCATGTTCCAAGGCTCGCGCAACCTCGGCAAGCTGCAGTTCGTCAGGCTCGTGGAGGAGAACGGTGGAATTCTCAACGGCTCGACGCGCTTCGACTTCACCAACTACTTCGAGGTGGTTCCGTCGCACGCCGTTCGGCGGGTATTGTGGGCCGAAGCCGATCGAATGCGCGGGCTCGTGATCGACACCGCGAACCTGAACAATCAGCGCGACGTCGTGAAGAACGAGGTCCGCGTGAACGTGATCAACCAGCCCTACGGCGGGTTCCCCTGGATCGATCTTCCCATTCACGCGAACACGAATTGGTACAACGCGCACAACTTCTACGGCGAGATGGGCGACCTCGACGCCGCCACACTCGCTGACGCGTCGTCTTTCTTCCGCACCTATTACGCGCCCAACAATGCCGTGCTCGTCGTGACGGGCGACGTCGACGTGGCGGCCACCAAGGCGTGGATCGCGGAATATTTTCAGAACATTCCGTCGGCCACGCTGCCGCCAAAGCCCGATCTCACGGAGCCGCGCCAGACCGCGGAGAAGCGGTTCACTCGCATCGACTCGCTGGCGACCCGCCCCGCGATCGGACTGGCGTATCACGTACCCGAGCGGCTCACGCCCCAGTGGTACGCGTTCGGCGTGCTCGATCAGATTCTGGCGCAGGGGCGCGATTCCCGCTTCTACCAGGAGCTCGTGCAGAAGCGTGCGCTCACGGGCGATGTGGACGCAGGGATCAACTTTGGCCTCGGGAACATGTTCGACTATCAGGGCCCGATGGTTTACGAGATCCAGGCATTTCACGATGCCGACAAGTCGGCCGACGAGCTGGTCGCGGGGTTCGATGCGGCGATCGAGCCGCTGCGAACCACTCCCGTGGATCAGGCAACGCTCGATCGCGCGCTCGTGAAGATGCGCTCCTCACTCTATTCCGAGATGGAGCAGTTCGCCGGGTTTGGCCGCGCCAATCTGCTGGCTTCGTTCGCCTTGTTCGACAACGATCCCGGCCGGATCAATGAGCTCGAGCGCGGCTTCGCGCAGGTGACGCCCGCGCTTCTGCTGGAAACGGCCAGGGAGTATCTCCGGCCGACGAATCGCACCATCGAATTCATCGTTCCCGCGGCGAAGCCTGCCGCCAATCACTGATGCGCAGGTGTCTCGTGAGACGAAGCGTTCAGACTCTTGTCGCAGCAGTCGTCCTGTCGTCCGCGCTCGTTGCGGTGCCCGCGAGTGCCCAGCAAACCACGCGCGAACAACCGCCGCCACTCGGCACACCCAAGCCGTTCACGCTTCCACCCAGGCGCGACTTCACGCTCGCGAACGGAATGAAGGTCACGTTCGTGCCCTTCGGCACCATTCCGAAGGTTTCCATCTATTGCGCCGTGCGAACGGGTCACATCGACGAACGGAGCAACGAGGTCGCGCTCTCGGATGTCACCGGCGACATGCTGCGCGAGGGAACGACGGCACGCACCGGCTCGCAGATCGACGAAGATGTCGCAGGAATGGGCGGCACGCTCAGCGTCTCTGTCGGGAACGATCAGACACAGGTAGGCGGGGCCGTACTCGCGGAGCGTGGAAGCGAGATGGTCGCGCTGGTCGCCGAGGTGCTTCGCACGCCGAGCTTTCCGGAGAGCGAGCTCGCGCGCGATATCGCGACGAGGGCACGGAGCGTCGCCATCGCGCGGAGCCAGCCGCAAGCCCTCGCGAGGGAAACGTTCGTGCGGACTCTGTACGGCGATCATCCGTATGGCCGGCTGTTTCCTACCGATTCGCAACTCCACAGCTACACGATCGCACAGGTGAAGAGCTTCTACGCGCGGAACTTCGGCGCGGCGCGATCGCATCTGTACGTCGTGGGTGTGTTCGACGCGCCGCGGATGGAGCGTGCGGTGCGGAAGGCGTTCGAGAGCTGGCCCGCCGGCACCGCGCCATCGGTCAAGCCGCCGCAGCCGCGCAAGGGGCACAGCGTCACCCTGCTCGACCGGCCTGCCGCGGTGCAGTCGACGATCATGCTCGGGCTGCCCGTTCCGGGCCCCACTGCCAAGGACTACACCGCGCTCGCCGTCACGGACGCGCTGCTCGGCGGAACGTTCGGCTCGCGCATCACCACGAACATTCGTGAAGAGAAGGGATACACCTACTCGCCGGGTAGCTACATCGCCACACACCTGCACGATGCGTACTGGGTGCAGGAGGCCGATGTGACGACGAAGTTCACGGGCGCTTCGCTGAAGGAGATATTCGGCGAGATCGACCGGCTGCGGAATCAGGCGCCGGGGACACCGGAGCTGGACGGGATCAAGAACAACATGATCGGACTGTTCACGATTCAGAACGGATCGCGCGGTGGTATCGTGAATCAGCTCGAGGATTCCGACCTCCAGGGACTCGGCCCCGACTACCTCAGTGGCTACGTCAAGCGCGTGCTGGCGGTGCAGCCCGCGGACGTTCAGCGCATCGCCAGGACGTATCTCGTGCCTGCGCAGATGACGCTGGTCGTGGTCGGCGACAAGTCGACGGTTGCGGAACAGCTCGGGCCATACGAGCCGCCCGTTCCCTGAGCACTGCGCTGCCGCCAGGGGACACAGGCGCGAGGTGATTGCGGTTCCCGACGCGGCGGCGCAACTCTTCAGGGCCAGAGGAATGCCGTAACGAGTACAGCGATGGCCGTGCCCGAGAGGATCAGGGCAAGCACGGCGAGCGGAATGAAGACGGCGCACACCAGCAGGCGCCATTTCCACCGGCGCCGGTGCCGCGCCAGCGCAACCTCCGTGAGCGTTCGCGGGTGCTCTGCCGCGAGCGAGCCCGCGAGCGCGGTCTGCGATTGCAGGCAGAGCTCCGCCGCCTCTCGCATCTGCGCATCGAGCTGGCCTCCCTCGTCTGCCAGCCGGCGAAGCTCGCGAATCTCGTCCGGCGAGCGTATGAGGAGCTGTTCTTCGATGTCGTGCATCACGTAACGCTCCGGGTGGAATCGGATCGTGCCGCATCCGCACTCTGCGCCGGATCCACGACGCGCGAAAATCGTTCGGCCAGCGCCGGCGAGAGCGTGAATATCTGGCGACGCACGCTGGATCGCGCCTTGAACAGATTCGCCCGGAGCGTAACCGGAGCGAGCTCCATCAACTCCGCCGCCTCGGCCGGCGTGTAGCCCTCGAGATCCACCAGTGACAATGCCGCACGCTGCTGCGGCGGAAGCCGGTCGTAGCATTGGCGCACGAGGGAGGTGAGCCGGTCGCGATCCACGCGGCCACCGGGATCGGTCTCGTACGCCCGCCGGGCGACGTCCGCGTGCACGCGCGCGTCGAGCGCCTTTCGCCGGACGAAGGTGCGACGCCTCTGCGCGGCGGTGCGCGTGGTGAGGCGGTAGAGCCAGACGGCGAGCGGCGACTCGCTGCGGAACTGATCGATCTTTCGATAGACGGCGACGAGCGCCTGCTGCGCAATGTCATCGGCGTCATCGACATCGGTCGCGTTCGCGAGAGCCCAGCGATACAGCATCGGATGAATCCTGGCGAGCATCAGCTCGAGCGCCTCCCGATCACCCGCGCGCCATCGCGCGAGCAGTCGCTCGAGCTCTCCCCACGTCGGATTGGATACTGCCGCGGCGTGATTCGGAGGATCCGGCGGTGCGGAGAGGCTCATGTCAAAAAGATGCCATCATCGCCAACGCCGTTTACTTCGATCAGTCCCCCGGCTTTGGAATCGCGCCCTGGATCTCGTAGCTGGCTTCCTCGTACGCGCGCATCACGGCGGGCACCGGATAAAAGCTCTTGAAGGCGTCCGTGCGCACGACGTCGCCGTTGGTGAAGCGCTTGATGAACGGCTCGAAGTCGATCTGCTTCTGCAGGGAATCCAGCGGCACTCCACGAAGCACGGCCTCGCGCGCCCGCTCGCGCGTGAACGTCAGCAGCTCACGCACCATGTCGATGTAGGCGTAGTCGTGTTGCACATCGCCGTGTCCGGGCACGATCACGGACGCATGGAGCGCCTTCAGCTCATCGAGATCGCGAATCCAGTCCGCGAAGTACGACGTGCTCGGGAACGGACCGGGCACCGTGACGAGATCGCCCGTGAGGAGCACACGCTCATCGGGCAGATAGATGTAGCTGTCGCCGGCGGTGTTGCCTCGACCCGGGCTCATGACCTTCACGCGGCGGGTGCCGAGGAAGATGGTCAGGCTGTCGTCCGAGATGAGGTCGGGCGGTGAGGGCTTAGCCTGGAGCACCTCCGGCATGAAGTCGGCGTAGTCTTTCACCACGAGCGTCCACAGCTGCCGAACGTCGTCGGGCATCCTGCTTCCATCGCGCATCCTGCCCGTGGAGAGCCTGAGCTTCATGAGCGAATCGGTTTGCGCGAAGCCCTTCATCTGTCCGAAATAGGTGGGCACGCGCTCGAGAATGCCGGCGCGCGTGGCCGAGGTCCCGACGATTCGCACGCCGGGAAACTCCGCGCGGTAGATGCTGTTGCCCAGGTTGTGGTCGGGATGCCAGTGCGAGTTGACCACGTACCGCACCGGTTTGTCCGTGAGCTTTCGTATCTCCGCGATCTGGCGACGCGTCAATCCGGGAATGTTGCCCGTGTCGAACACGAGCACTCCATCGTCGCCGATGATCGCGATCGAATTGCCGGACTGGAATCCGGTGCGCTCCTCGGGAGTGATGAACGCGTACACTCCGTCGGCCACCCTGACCGTGCGATACGAGAGCACGGAAGGGTACGAAGCGGGATCCGGCGCGGACTGCGCGCTCGCGGAGCTCGGCGAGAGCAGCGCGGCGAAGCCAATCGATGCAAGGCAGCGAAGCGATGTGCGGCGAGTCGTGGCTCTCACGGGGATGGCCTGGCTGAGGGTGGTATCAGGAAGATGTGTCATGCACGACGGGCGATTTGCCCGGGAACTGTTCGAGTTTCGTCACGGGTGCATGGTCGGGAACACATGAGCTCGCTACATCGAAGCGCGGATGTTCGCCTGTGGACATATGGCATGCTTCCTGACGTGTTCACCAGAGTCGCACCAGGTCGATGACTGCCGGCGCCCGCCAACGCTCGCGCGCGGATTCGCGCGTACGCTGGGCCAGCCCTCACCAAGGAAACGTGCATGTCAGCTGGCGCCGGATCGAAAAGGATCGCAGCCGTATCACTCGCAATCGCCACGAGCGTCGCCTTCGCCTGTTCGAGTGACAGCACCAAGCCCGTCACTCCCTCTGGCCCCGACTTCAGCGCGCCGTTGCCCATCGAAGCGGGCCAGGTCATCGGCGCGCCAACGTATGCGGCAGGGGACAGCTCCGCCGGCGGCCAGGGCGCGCCCGTGGACGGCATCGCGTGCGACACGACCACGCCCGTGCAGCACATCCACGTGCACCTCACGCTGATCGCAAACGGCCAGCAGCGCGCGATCCCGATCGCGATCGGAGTGGGCGATCCGTTCATCATCCAGAACTTTGTCGTCGCGGCGGGTTGCTACTATTGGCTGCACACCCATGACGCCACCGGGATCGTTCACATCGAAGCGCCGGTCACCACCACCTTCAACCTCGGCCAGTTCTTCGCGATCTGGGGACAGCCGTTGAGCTCCAGCAACGTCGCCGGCTTTACGGGCACCGTCACCGCATACGTGGACAGCACGCAGTACACGGGCGATCTGGGCGCAATCGATTTTCAGGAGCACAGGCAGATCACGCTCATCGTCGGAACGGTTCCGGACACGCTCCCGGTGTACGCGTTCCCGGCGGACTACTGACCGTGCGCCTGCCGCCACGCGCGGATGGCGTTGGTGTGCACGGGGTAGTGGCCGAACGTATCGAGTCGTAGGCGCCGGCGAAATTTCGTCTCGGTCGCCCAGAGATCTTCCGGCGCGGCGCGCACGTACTCCACGAGCCGCGCGTGCACGTCGTCGTGCTGCGCCAGCACCTCGTCCAGCGTGAGATGGCTGCGCTTCACCGTCATGATCGCGTTGAAGTCATCGATGCCGCCGTATTTGTCCGAGTAGCGGGGCGGCCGTTCGCCCAGCAGAATGACGGGCATGTGCTTGAGCGCTTCCTCCTCCCACCATGTGACGTGCGCGATGATGTCGCGGATCGACCACTTTCCCGTGACGTTCGGAATCATCAACTGCTCGCGCGTGAGCCCGGCATACGACTGCTCGAAATCCTTCCACGCTCGGTCGAGCTTTTCCAGCACTTGCTGCGTGTCCACGGCCCGGCCTCCGGATCGGCGAGGCACCAAGAATAGCATCCGAGCGCTGAAGTCGCACGCACCGTGAGCGCGCCCGTGCGGCTGAGCTACCGCGCGCCCTTCGATTGGCCGCGCATGCTGCGCTTCCTGCGTGCGCGCTCCGTGAAAGGCGTCGAGTCGGTGCGCGATGATACCTATCTCCGCACCGTGCGCCTCGGCTCGCACACCGGCTGGATCAGCGTACGGGATGAGCCGGGGGAGCACGCGCTGATCGTCGAGAGCACACCGTCGCTCGCGGCGGTGATGCCCACGCTTCTCGACCGGCTGCGCGATCTCTTCGACCTGCGCGCGCGCCCCGATCTCATCGCGGCGCACTTCGCGACGGACCCCGTGCTCGCCAGCGCCATTGCCGCGAGACCGGGGCTCCGCGTTCCGGGAGCCTTCGATGGCTTCGAGCTCGCCGCCCGCGCCATCCTCGGCCAACAGATCACGGTGAAGGCCGCAACCACGATCGCGAGACGTTTTGCCGCCGCGTTCGGCGAGCCGATCCGCACGTCGGACGCGGAGCTCACGCATCTCTCGCCCGTTGCGGAGCGTGTGGCTGGCGCAACGGTCGACGAGATCGCCTCGCTCGGCATCATCCGGACCCGGGCACGAAGCCTGATCGCGATCGCAGAGGAGATGCGGAGCGGCCGCCTCGAGCTCGACGCCGGCGCCGATTCGGCAATCGATCCGGCAACGGCGATCGCGCGACTCGTCGAGCTCCCCGGCATCGGCGCGTGGACGGCACACTACATCGCGATGCGCGCGCTCAAGTGGGCGGACGCATTTCCCAAGGAGGACATCGCGCTGCGCAATGCACTGGGAAAGGTCAGCGCGGCACGGGCGGAGCAGCTGTCACAACCGTGGCGACCGTGGCGGAGTTACGCGACGATCCATTTGTGGTGCGAGGCGGGAGAGCGCGCGAGCGGCACCAGCTTTCCCTGAGCCACTTCAAAGATGATATTCAAATGAATGAATACATTTTCCGCGTGTGCACTCGCGCTGCTCGCCGGCACCGCAGCGTGCGCGTCGCCCCGCAGTTCGCCACCGTCGCCGCAGCCAGCGGCGGTCGCGTCCGACTCGCTGCCCAACGATGTGAAATGGGTGCGCGGCTCGGCCGAGTATCGTGCGCTCGCGCGAGAGATTTACGTGATGGCGGGCGATCGGTTGCCGGAGCTCGTGCGCGGATTGGCCGCGCAAAGCTGGGCCGTGATTCTCGACGCGGATGAGACGGTGCTCGACAACTCCGAGTACCAGCGGCGCCTCGCGGTCGCTCACGCCCCCTTCGACGCGAAGAGCTGGACCGCCTGGGTGAACGAGCGCGCCGCACTCGAAGTGCCGGGAGCGCTCGCGTTCACGAAGCGCGTGCACTCGCTCGGCGGCCGAGTGGCGATCGTCACCAATCGCTCGCTGGCGGAGTGCAATGCGACGCGCGAGAATCTGCGCACGATAGGTGTCGAGGCGGACATCGTGCTCTGTCAGCCGCCGGACGAGTCGGACAAGAATCCGCGCTTTCAGCGTGTGCAGAGTGGCACGGCGGCAGCGGAAATTCCGGCGCTCACGGTCGTGGAGTGGCTCGGCGACAACATCCGGGATTTTCCGTCGCTCACGCAGGCGGTGCGCACGGATTCCGTGGCACTCGCGCAATTCGGCAAACGATACTTCGTGCTTCCCAATCCGATGTACGGATCGTGGGAGCACGTGCACTGAGGGGGGGTGACCATGCAACCGATGCGATATGCGTTCACCGCGATACCCGATGAGAACATTCCGCGGGCGAGCGATCCCGCGTTTCAGCACATGCTGGACACGTACGTGAGCGAGACGAACAAGGTGGCATCCGTGTGGCGCGCGTTCGGAGATGACGATCTCGGCTTCCGCGCGCATTCGCGCTCGACGGCGGTGGGCGACATCCTGAAGCATCAGCTGCTCTCCGAGCGGCGATTCTTTGGGGAGTTCATCGGCTCGCCGGAGCCGTCACCGGCAGAGGTGCTGCCATCGCAGCTCACCGTGCGGGCGGCGCTCGACCGTCTCACGCAGCTCGTGGAGGCGCGATTGCCATTTCTGGCCGGGCAGCGCACGGAATGGTGGCTCGTGCGCGTGCCATTCTTCGAGGTCGAGCGCGAGCGCGTCTGGATCTTCTGGCGGCGCCTGCTGCACACGGCGCATCATCGCACGCAGCTCACCGTGTATCTGCGGATGATGGATCGCAGTGTGCCGCCCACGTACGGGCCAACGGCGGACGTGACGTGGGATGGCGCCGATCCGACGAACAGCGTGAGTGCGGCGGGAAGAAAATAGCGCACGAAAAAGCGCGCGGGCAGCTCGCTCGCGCGCTCACGTTCGGCGTGAATCCGTTCGCGGCGATCAGTCCTTCCTGTTCGCCATCAATCGCTCCGCGAACTCGAGCCGTTGCTCGAGCTCCGCGATCCGGCTCTCGAGCGACTCGACGAGCGTTCTGTCGGGCTGTGCGAGCGGCTGCGGAATCGCGGGCACCGTGCGCGCGTCACCCCACGGTCCCCAACCGAACGGCGCGTAGCCGAACGGGCCACCGATAGCCCACCGGCGACGCATGAATCGGCGCTGCGATCTGAAGAGGAAGAACAGCGCCACGACGAGCCAGAATACCGGGTGAAATCTGAACATCGGTCCCTCCGTCGATCGATCAGGTCGAGCTGTCAGGGGTGGGATTGGGAGTGGCGGGCGGGTTGAACGCCGCCTCGATGTCCGCCGCCGCCTTTCGAAGGATCTCGGCCGCGCGGGCAAGAGCGGGATCGTCGGGGCCGCGGCGCCACGCGCGCTTGAACGTGACCGCCGCGAGATGCGCGAAGGCCTGGTGCATGTCGCCGCTGCTGCCACCGGTGAACTCGCGCACGGTCTCGCGCACGCGATCGAAGATCTCGTCGAGCACGCCGCGATGCTCCTCGAGGTACTTCGCGCCCTCGGGCGTCACGTGATAGACCTTCTTGCCCTCGGTCTCGACCACGCGCACGTAACCCTCATCCTCGAGAAGCTGCAGGGTGGGATACACGGTGCCCGGCGACGGCGTGTAGAGCCCTCCGAACTTTTCCTCGAGCGCGCGGATCACTTCGTAGCCGTGCCGCGGCTTCTCGTTGAGCAGGCGGAGAATGACGAACTTCACCTCGCCCGACTCGAACATCTGGCTGCGACGGCGACCTCCGCGCCCCGGCCCGCCGCGCCCACGACCTCCCCAGGCGCCCGACCATCCGCCGGGTCCGCCGAAGGGGAATCCGGGGCCGAAGCCCCAATCATCTCGTTTGTTGCACATACGCTCCTCCGATATATCGTACGAAATCACTGACGATATATCGTAAGATAGTACTCACGTAATGTCAAGCACGAGTTATGGCAATCCTTTGCGGTGCTAACTTTTCAGAAACACCGTGAGCAGCTCCGAAAACTCCTCCGACCGCTCCACATTCGAGAGGTGAGCCGCCTCCAGCACCTCGAGCTCCGCATCCGGAATGTTGTCGCGGAGGTACTTCCCGTCCGCTACGGTGGTGGAGAGATCCTCGCTGCCGGCGATCACCAGCGTCGGCGCCACGATCCGGTGCAGATCTCTCCGGAGGTCCGCGTCGCGCAGCGTCGCGCACGCCGCAACGTAGCTCTCGAGCGGACACGCGCTCGCGATCGCCTGAAAGCGCGCGATCACCTTCGGCCGGCGCTCGCGAAATCCGGCGGTGAACCACCGCTCCATTGCGTCACTTGCGGTCTTCTGCATTCCCTGTTCACGCACCGTGCGGATGCGCGCGCTCCACCCCTCGCTCGTACCGAGGCGCGCACCGGTATTCGCGAGCACGAGCCGCTTCACGTGACGCGATGCGTGCTGAGCGATCCAGATGCCCGTGACTCCCCCGAGCGAGATGCCGCAGACCGCCGCGCTCGGCGCGCCCGCCGCATCGAGCACCGCCAGCGCATCACGCCCGAGCTGCTCGATAGTGAATTCTCCGGACACGGCGCTCGAGTTGCCGTGTCCGCGCATGTCGGAGCGGATGACGCGAAAGGATTTCAGGAGCGCGGGCATCTGCTCGTCCCAGAGCTCGTGCGTGGTGCCGAGCGAGTGGAGCAGCAGCACGGCGGGCGCGCCGTCGCGTCCCTCGACCGCATACCAGATGCGTGCGCCATCGATCTCGATTTCCGGCATGCTCGCCTCCCGTGAGATGCTTCGGAATGTAGTGGCGCCACGCGCCACGCGGAGGCGGTGCCGCGCTGGCGTCATCCATGCGCTGGCACACGCGAATGCCGCACTCCCTCGACTCGGAATTCGTACGCGAGCAGCTCGAGCTGCGCGCCGTTCCACTCGCCAAGCGCGCCCCGACGCAGGGCGAATACGTGCTCTACTGGATGGCGAGCACGCAGCGCTTCGAGGAGAACTGGGCGCTCCGCTTCGCCACACTCGAGGCGGACCGGCTCGGCCTCCCTCTCCTCATCCATCACGGGCTCGACCCGAGCTATCCCTACGCATCGGATCGCGTGCACGCCTTCGTGCTGCAGGGTGCGCGCGAGCTCGCGGCCAGGGCGCGCGAGATGGGGCTCGCGTACCGCTTCGCGCTCCGACGAACGCGCGACGACGATCGCCGCGTGGTGGACCGCATCGCATCCCGCGCCGCGCTCGTCGTCACGGATCTCTTTCCCACGGCAGGCGTGCTCGAGCGCACGTTGCGCTTCGCCGATCGCGTGGCGTGCCGGGTGGTGATGGTGGACAGCGTGGGCATCGCGCCGGCGGCCGAGTTTCCGCGCGAGCAGTCCGCGGCATTTCAGATGCGCGCTCGGCTGTTGAAGGGGCTGAGCACGTATCTGGAAGAGGTGGAGGATCGCGCGCCGCGGCGCGCGCTCGGGGAATCGGTGCTCGCATCGCTCGATGTCGAGTGGCTGGATCTCGAGCGGCTCGACATCACGCGCGAGATCGCGCGGTGCGAGATCGATCATTCGGTGGGCGTGGTGTCGAATGTGGAAGGTGGGTTGCGAGCGGCGCGCACGCGGCTCGAGGAGTTCGTGGGCGACGGCCTCGATGCCTACGACGAGCGCCGGCGCGACCCTTCGGACGAGGACGGCTCGAGCCGGCTCTCGCGATGGCTGCATTTCGGGATGATCGCATCGGCGGAGGTCGTCCGCGCAGCGCGCGCCCATGCGCCGCCGCCCGTGCTCGACTCGTTTCTCAACGAGATCGTGGTGTGGCGGGAGATGTCGCTCAACTTCTGCCTGCGCCGGAGCGACTACATGAAGCTCAGGGCCACGCCCCAATGGGCACAGCGATCGATGGCGGCGCACAAGGACGACGAGCGCGCCGTGATCTATTCGCTCGAGGAGCTCGAGACGGGGAAAACGGGATCCGAGCTGTGGAACGCGTCGCAGCAGGAGCTCGTGCAGTCCGGAACCATGCACAACGCGGTGCGCCAGCTATGGGGAAAATCGGTGATCCTCTGGAAACGCCGCTACGGCGATGCGTTCCGCACGCTGCTCCATCTCAACGACAAGTACGCGCTCGACGGCCGAGATCCGAATGGATTCTCCGGAATCCAGTGGTGCTTCGGTCGCTTCGATCGACCGTTTCCCGAGCGAGCGGTGTGGGGCACGATCCGCCCAATGTCGCTCGAGCGCGCCCGCTCGAAATACGACACGCAGTCGTACATCCAGCGGTGGAGCGGAGCAACGTGTGACCCACCTGCGGCTGCCGGATGAGATGAAAGTCGTACTCGAGGGTATCGCGATCAGTGCGGCGAGCGACATCTTCATCATCGTGCATTCCTCCGGAACACTGGTGCTCATCGTCGGCGCCGGGCCCACGGGCCTCGTGCTCGCCCTCTGGCTCACGAAGTCGGGCGTCGCGGTTCGCATCATCGACAAGGCTCCCGAAGCCGGAACCACATCGCGCGCGCTCGCCGTGCAGGCACGCACGCTCGAATTCTACGAGCAGCTCGATCTCGCGCGTGCAGTCGTGGATGCAGGCGTGAAGGTAGCCGCGGTGAATCTGTGGGTACGCGGCCGACGCGCGGTTCGCGCTCCGATCATGGACATCGGGCGCGGCTCGAGCCCGTTCCCCTTTCCGCTGGTCTATCCCCAGGATGCGCACGAGACGCTGCTCGTCGAGCGCCTTGCAGCACTGGGAGTGCAGGTGGAGCGCCGGACGGAGCTCCTGAGCTTCGAGCAGGGCGAGAACGGCGTGAGCGCACTGCTCGGCCATGCCGACGGAGCGCAGGAGCGCTTCGAGGCGAGCTACCTCGCCGGATGCGATGGCGCACACTCGAAGGTTCGCGACGGGATGGGAATCGGATTTCCCGGCGGCACCTACGAGCACATGTTCTACGTCGCCGACGCGCAAGCGAACGGCCCCGTCGCTGACCACGAGCTGCACGTCGATCTCGACACGTCCGACTTCATCGCGGTGTTTCCAATGAAGGGTGAGCATCGCATCCGCCTCATCGGCTCGGTGAGCGTGCCTCTCGCAGGCGAGCAGCGCACGCTGACCTTCGCGGATGTGAGCGCGGCGCCGATAGCGCAGATGAAGATAGAGATCGAGAAGGTGAACTGGTTCTCCACCTACCGCGTCCATCACCGCGTGGCGCTCTCGTTCCAGCGTGAGCGCGCATTTCTCCTTGGCGACGCGGCGCACATCCACAGCCCGGTTGGCGGCCAGGGGATGAACACCGGCATCGGCGATGCCGTGAATCTCGCCTGGAAGCTCGCTGCGGTTCTGCACGGTGAGGCGGATGCCCGCCTGCTCGACAGCTACGAGCCGGAGCGCATCGGGTTCGCCAGAAGGCTCGTCGCGACCACCGATCGCGCATTCACGATTGCAACGAAGAGCGGGCCGCTCGCCGCCTTCGTGCGCGGACACATCGTTCCGCTCGTGGTGCCGTGGCTGTTTCGCTTCGGGCCGATGCGACGATTTCTCTTTCGCACCGTCTCGCAGATCGGGGTCGCGTATCCGGACAGCCCGCTCAGCGTCGGTCGCGCCGGCAGGGTTCGTGGCGGCGACCGGCTGCCGTGGGTGCCCCTCAGCGAGACCGCCGACAATTTTGCGCCGCTCGCCTCGCGAGCGTGGCAGGCGCACGTCTACGGCTCGGCGCGCGCGAGCGCCGAAGCAGCATGCGCCGAGCTGCAACTTCCGTTGCACGTCTTCGCGTGGTCGCCCGAGGCCGCACGCGCGGGACTCGCGCGATCGGCGTTCTATCTCGTGCGCCCCGACGGCTACGTCGCGCTCGCGGATGGCGACGGCAGCGCGCGCGGGCTGCGCCAGTACCTCGCCGATCGGGAACTCGCTCCCGGCACGCCGCGTTTTCGTTGATGGAGGGCATCGAACGGAAGAAACAAGCCTCGAAGCGAGGTGAGCGATGACTACACGACGGATCGTGATTCTCGGTGGCGGCTTCGCCGGCGTCACCACCGCGCGCAAGCTCGAACACGAGCTGCGCGCAAACCGCGATGTCGAGATCGTTCTCGTCAGCCGCTCCAACTTCTTCGTTCTCACGCCTCTTCTCTTCGAGGCGTGTTCCGGTACGCTCGAGCTGCGGCACTGCGCGCAGCCGATTCGACCGGCGCTTCGAGCCTCCCGCTTCGTCGAGGCCGAAGTCACGGGGGTCGATGCCGAGCGGCGTGTGGTACGTCTGATGGCCGAGGGAATCGAGAGCGAGCTTCCGTACGAGCATCTCGTCGTCGCGCTCGGAGCATCGACGAACTTCAAGCTGATCCCGGGATCGGAGGCTGCGTTCACCTTCAAGACGATGGCCGACGCGCTCGTGCTCAGGAACCATTTCATCGAGCAGCTCGAGCGCGCCGATGCCACGAGCGACGCGGCCCTGCGAGCGCGCGCTCTCACGTTCGTGGTGATCGGCGGCGGCCTCGTCGGCATCGAGCTGCTCGGCGAGCTCACCGCCTTTGCCGACAACATCCTTCGCTACTATCCGCGCATCCGCCGCGACGAGCTCCGCTTCCATCTCTTCGAGGCGACCGCGCGCATCCTGCCGGAGGTGGACCAGAAGCTCGCGTCGATCGCGATGCGCGTGCTCACCAAACGAGGCGCCGATATCCGGGGCTCCACACCGGTGCGACGCATCGAGACGGAGTGCGTGCACATCGACGGTGAGATCATCAACGCGAGCACCGTAGTGCTGGCCGCGGGAATCGTTCCGAACGTCACCGTCAGCCACATCGATGTCGCGCACGATGCGAAAGGGCGCATCGCCGTCGACTCCACCATGCGCAGCGCCAGCCATCCAGCGGTGTGGGCGCTCGGCGATTGCGCGAACATTCCCGGTCCCGACGGCAAACCGTATCCCGCGCTGGCGCAGCACGCGGTTCGCGAGGCGAAGCAGCTCGCGCGCAACATCGCCGCCGTCGTGCACGGCCAGCAGCCCGAGCCCTTCATCTTCCGGATGCTCGGCACGATGGCCTCGCTCGGCCACTCGCGCGCCGTGGCGGAGGTGATGCGCGTGCGCCTCACGGGCTTCATTGCGTGGTGGTTCCGGCGCACCTATTACCTGCTCCAGATGCCCCGCTGGGATCGCCGGCTCCGGATCGTTCTCGACTGGACCATCGCCCTCTTCTTCCGCCCCGACATCACGAAGGTCGATCTGGCGGTGGAGCACGAGCAGATCCTGCGCGACAGCAGCGCCGATCGCGAAGCGGTCGAAGTCGATCGCTCCACCAAGCGCCTCCAGGAGAGCATGGCATGACCGCACCGGCAGCACCGCAACGCGTCTTCATCACTGGGGCAACCGGTGTCGTGGGCGTGCACGCGGTTCCGCTGCTCCTCGCGCGCGGGCATCAGGTCACCGCCGCCGCCCGCTCGGAAGCCAAGGCGAGGCATCTCGAATCGCTCGGCGCGCGCGCGATCGCGCTCGACATCTTCGACGAGAACGCTGCACACGCCGCGCTCGAGGGCATCGATGTGGTGATCAACCTCGCCACGCACATGCCGGCATCGGCGAAGAAGAGGCTGCTCCCCTGGTCGTGGAAGGAGAACGATCGCCTTCGGTGCGAGGGCTCGGCCACGCTCGCACGAGCCGCGCGAGCAGCCGGCGTGAAGCAGTTCATGCAGGAGTCGTTCGCGCCGATGTACGAGGACGGCGGCGATCG
>JAICLZ010000100.1 GCA_025929535.1 Gemmatimonadaceae bacterium | reverse complement strand
TGTCGTCCTTCCTGATCACGCGATCGAGAAAGGGCTGTCCGGGCCACGACACCTCGATCATCGCGCTGTCGTCGCGGATCACCGCCTGGAAAATGCGCAGCCCTTTGCGCGTCGGAATCACGCCCTTCGAGATGACCGTGCCGAGCACCGTCACGTTCATTCCGGGCTCGGCGCTCGCGATCGGCAGGATCGTGCTCGCGTCCTCGTAGCGGTGCGGCACGTGGAAGAGGAGATCGCGCGCGACGAGGATGCCCAACTTTCGCAAGAGCTCAGCGCGATGCGGACCGACGCCCTTGAGGTAGACGACGCCGGTATTGAGTCCGATCGCCGGGCCCGCCGCGCGCGTGCTCACTCCGTTTCCAGCAGCTCCGCCGCGAACGTTCCGGGGTCGAACGGCTCGAGATCGTCGGCCTGCTCGCCCACACCCACGAACTTCACGGGCACATCCAGCGCCTCGTGCACGGCGACGACGATTCCTCCCCGCGCGGTGCCGTCGAGCTTCGTGATCACCAGACCGGTGAGCGGCACCGCGCCGCCGAACGCGCGCGCCTGCGCGACGGCGTTCTGGCCGATGGTGCCATCCAGCACGAGCAGTGTCTCGTGCGGCGCGCCGGGAATTCGCTTCGCGATCACCTTCCCAACCTTCTGCAGCTCCGTCATCAGACCGTCCTGCGTGTGCAGTCGTCCCGCCGTATCGATGATGACGACATCGATGTTGCGCGCGACGGCGGCATCGATGGCCGAGAAGGCGACGGAGGCCGGATCGGCGCCGGCAGTACTGCCCACGAACTGCGCGCCCGCGCGCGACGCCCACAGGCGCAGCTGGTCGATCGCGCCGGCGCGATAGGTGTCGCCGGCCGCGACCATCACGCTCTTCCTCTCGCGCGCGAGCCTGGTGGCGAGCTTGCCGATGAACGTCGTCTTCCCCGCTCCGTTCACGCCCACCACGAGAACCACGGTGGGCGCGCTCGCGGCGAACGTGAGCGACGGATCGCTCTTTCCCGCGCGCAGCGCCTTCTCGACGCCATCCCGCAGCGCGTTGTGGAACTCGTCCTCAGTCTTCACCCTCCCCTTCTTGGCCTCGCCCTCGATGTCGGCCACCAGCCGCAGCGTCACCGGCACGCCGAAATCCGCCTCGAGCAGCAGCTCCTCGATCTGCTCGAGCGAGCCCAGGCCGACGCCGCGCACCACCACGCTCAAATCCATCAGCGCGGTGTCCTTGATCTTCTGCCAGAGCGAGCGCTTGGCAACGTCGCCCTCGCGCCGAAGAATTCTCACCATTCACTCTCCCGGCGCAGCGGCTCTCGCCGCGCGCGTCATCGCAATCCGAAATGTCGTCGAAGCAGCCACTCCGCGCACAAGGCGGCGAGCAGCAGCAAATACACCCAGTGGTAGTCCCGCAGGTGCGGCTGGTCGCCGAACGGTGCGGCGCCGCCGACCGCTCCCGTGCGCACGTTCGCGCGCCGCGGCAGCAGCTCCCGCGAGGCGTTCACGATGAGCAGCGACGTCCCGCCGCTCACTCGCATTTCGTACACGCCCTCGTCGAGCGGGCTGCTCTCCGCCAGCGCACCCGGGCCACCGAAGCGCAGCGCCAGCGTGTCGGCACGCGGCGCGCCACGCTTGCGCATCTCGACGCGAACGAGCGTGTCGTTCCCGGTTCCGCGCCGCCACCGGATGCGATCGCCCGCGCGCACGATCGGATCCGCCGGAAGCGCTGCGCGAGGATCGGGCCGCTCCGCGGTGAGCCAATCAAATATACCGCCCCAGAGAGTGGCGTAGGCGTCGCGGCTCACGCCGCCGCGAAAGGCCCAGCGCCAGAACCCGGACGCACCCACCGTCACGACGCGACGTCCGCTCTCGCTGCCCGCAATCGCCGCGCGGCGCTCGCTGCTGCGCGCGGGCGCCGTGAGCAGCCCCGTCCAGTCGCCGTGCACGCCCGCGGATACGCTGAGCGGCGCCAGACTGTCCCACGGCACACCCGACAGCACCGCTGCGATCGGTGACGCGGGCGCAGCCGCCGGATACCATTCGCCGATGGTGTCTGCGGACGGTGCGTAGAGCAGCAGCGAGCCCTTCGTGACCGCACGCGGCGCACCGAACAGCGCCGTGTCGCCGTGCACTATCGCGAGTGGTGCCTCCGCGAGCGCCGCGCGCACCGAGGCCTCGCTCACCGCCGCGAGCGTGCCATCCTGGCGCCACATGCCGGGCGCAACCCGATAGTATGCGCGCGTGGGCACTGCGACGGCGCCGCGCAGCACGGGGATGAGAAATCGAGCATCGAAGTCCGGCGCCGTCGACGCGAGCACCGCGCCCGCCGCGGGCGCCACCTCCACGGCCATCGCGAGCGTGTCGTTGCGATGCTCGACGTCGCCCGCGGCGCTGACGATCGCCGCGAGCGGCACGCTCCGCACCGCGCCCTGGATTCTGCCGTGCATGGTGAGCGTGCGCTCCACGCCGGCGCCGAGCGAGTCGATGGGCGCCGTCGCGATCACATCGCTCCCCGCCACCAGCGAGAGTGTAGCGCCGCGCACCGCGAGCTCCCCAGCGCGCACCGTCACCCGCGCCTCGAGTGTGTCGTTCGCCACGACCGCGCGCGGCGCATCGAGTGCGATCACCGCCGCGTCCGTGGCCGGAGGGTGCGCGAGAACCTCCACCCGCGACCCCGCTGGCAGCGACGTCAGCGCCGCGGGATCATCGAGCTCGCCATCGGTGATGAGCACGAGCGGGCGCCCGACCGCCAGCGCGCGCTCCGCGAGCGGCATCGCGCGCGTGGCCGCATCGCGCGGGATCGGGGGTGCCTTCGCCGTGCGCGCCGAGTCTCCGAAGAGCAGCAGCTCCGACGACGCGCTGCGAGCGGCGGACACCGCGCGCCGCCAGAGCGCGCTATCACTGCCCCGGAGCCAGCTCTCTGATGCGTCGAGCGCCGCGATGGGCGGCACCGCGCGGCGCGGACCCGCAGGCGCATCGAAGAGCAGGGCGAGCACGATGATCCACGCCAGTGCGCGGAGCGCGGCCAGCCACCGCGCGCGTTGGCCCTCTCCCGCAGCCGGCGCACGGTACGACCACCACGCCAGCACCGCCGCGGGCAGCAGCGAAAGAAGCCAAGCGAGCATGGGAGAAACGTGACGCGGTGAGCAGCGGGCGCAAAGCTCGGCGCACCCTGCCCCGACGTGCTACGCGTGCGCCTTGCCGAGGCTCGCGAGCAGCGCGGAGAGTTGCGCGTCGAAGCGCGGACGGTCCGCCGGCGCGAGCGGCACGCCTGCAACCTTCTTCAACGCTACCGATGGATCGCGCTGCGCACCATCCACGAGCAGCTCGAAGTGCAGATGCGGTCCGGTCGCGAGCCCCGTCATGCCGACGAAGCCGATGGTTTGGCCAATGGTGACGGAGCGCCCCGCGCGAATGCCCGGCGCGAAGCCGCGCAGGTGGCCGTAGCGGCTCACCAGCCCGTTGCGATGACGAATCTCGATCAGATTTCCATAGCCGCCGCGAACGCCGGCGAAGGTGACGGTGCCATCGCCGATCGTGCGCACCGGCGTTCCCGCATTCGCCACGTAGTCGGTGCCTTCGTGGCGCCGCCAGATGCCCAGGATGGGATGCTTGCGCAGCCCGAACACGCTCGAGATGCGACGGAACGCCAGCGGCGCGCGGAGAAAGGCCGCCTGCATCGAGCGCCCGGTCGCGTCAAAATACGCGGCGCGGCCATCGCCCTCGTCGAAGCGCACCGTTTCCGTCGTTGCGCCCGAGAGCACCATGCGCGCGGCAAGCACGCGTCCGATCTTCGTCTGTCCGTTCGCACCCACCAGCCGCTCGAAGAGCACGCGGAACGCGTCACCCGGCTGCAGCTCGCGACTCATGTCCACGCGATACTCGAAGATGTCCGCGAGCGTCCAGGCCAGCTCGGCCCGAGCACTCCTGGGGAGCACCGTCGCGCTGTCGTCGAGCGCCTGATACAAATTTTCCTCGATGCGGCCGCTCACCACGAGCGTATCCGTCACCCACGGCAGCCGCTCCTCGCTGCTCGTCCACGTGGAGTCACCCGTGCGGCGCACGTGCAGAAGCCGGTCCGGCGCGAGATGAAAGACGATCTCGCGCGGAGTGGCTCCGGCGGAGTCCGAGCGCACGGTAATGGGCATTCCCGCCGCGATGCGCCGCGCGTCGAGCGCGCTCGCGTCCATCACGCGCGGCATCGCCTCCGATGTCACGCCGCGGCGCGAGAGCAGCGCGCCCAGCGTCTCGCCGGAGTGCAGCGTGTCGCGCACGGTCGCGAGCGAATCGGAATCGCCGGCGACGGGCGTGAGGGTGCTCGCATCTACCGGATGTGGGGCGTCGAGCCAGGGCTTCGGCAGATCCACCGACAGGGCCCACGCAGCGAGCGCCACGGCGACCACCGTGGTCACCGTGCGCGGCGTGGGCTTCTTCAATCCATCTGCCGCCGGATGAAAGTCGGGATCTCCATGTCGTTCAGATCCTGAGCCTTCTCCTGCGGCATCGGCGAAGCGCCCGGCTGCTGCATGGGAGAGCGCCGGGTGACCTCAGCGGGCGCTGGCCGCGGCGTTGGCACCGTGGTGCGCAGCGGACGCTGGTTCGGGAACGGAATTACCGGCGTCTGCGAGGCATTCCGCTGCGCCTCCTGCGATGAGGACGGAGCAGCGCTCGAGGGAACGCGGTCGAAGCCCGTGGCGATGACCGTGACACGAATCTCGCCCTGCATGGCGGGCTCGTTCACCGCGCCGAAGATGATCTCGGCGTCGTCGCCCACGGCGTCGTGCACGATCTCGTTGATCTGATGCACCTCGCCGAGCGTGAGGTCCGTGCCGCCCGTGATGTTGACGAGCACGCCGGTGGCCCCGGAGATCGACACGTTGTCCAGCAGCGGAGACGAGATCGCCTGCTGCGCCGCTTCCGTCGCGCGATTCTCGCCGCGGCCGATGCCCGTGCCCATGAGCGCCGAGCCTCCGCTCTGCATCACGGTACGCACGTCCGCGAAGTCCACGTTCACGAGACCCGTGACGCTGATCAGATTCGAGATGCCCTGCGTGGCGTGGAGAAGCACCTCGTCCGCCTTCTTGAGCGCGTCGCCGAAGGGAATTCCCTTGCCCACCACCGCGAGCAGCCGCTCGTTCGGCACCGTGATCATCGTGTCCACGTGCTTGCGCATCTCGGCGATGCCCATTTCCGCCTGGCGCATGCGCTTGCGCCCCTCGAACAGGAAGGGCTTGGTGACGATGCCGACGCAGAGCGCGCCGGCCTCGCGCGCCATCTCGCAGACGATCGGCGCCGCGCCGGTGCCCGTTCCGCCGCCCATCCCGCAGGTGACGAACACGAGGTCAGCGCCGGAGAGCACGCGGAGCACCTCGTCCCGATTCTCTTCCACCGCCTGGCGGCCGATCTCCGGGCGCGCGCCGGCGCCGAGTCCGCGTGTCAGCTTTTTCCCGATCTGGATCTTGACGTCCGACTTCGAGCTCAGGAGCGCCTGCGCATCCGTATTCACCGAGATGAACTCGACACCCTCGAGATGCTCCTCGATCATTCGGTTCACCGCGTTCCCGCCACCGCCGCCGACGCCGACGACCTTCATGCGGGCGTTCTGCGAGGTGTTCTCCTCGAACTCGAAAATCATGGCGGGGAGGACTCCAGGAAGTGGGAGATCCTGCAAATGGACGGCGGCACGGCGAGGTGATCGAAGCGGGCGTTACGAGCGGGTACCAAAAGCTGCGGTGAATATAATGCGGACTTCCGAATAGCACACTAACAAATAACGGTTATTCGTGTGTGGATAACTCAATTGAAAAATTCCTGCAGCCACGTCTTGACACTTTGTGCGACCCGATCCACACCCGATGACGACATCGCCTTGCGCTTCGCCGAGACCACCGACCCCGCCCCGCCGAGCGACATGCGATGCGCGCCGAAGAGCGCGAGTCCCACCGCGGTGGAGAATCTCGGCGCCTCCACGGCATCGCTCAACCCGCCCACGCGTGCCGCCGGCGAGCCCACGCGCGCACCGGTGCCAAAGACATCGCTCGCCAGCTCCGCCGCTCCCATGATCGCCGCCGCGCCGCCCGTGAGCACGACGCCGGCGCTCAGCCGCCCTGCAAAGCCGGAGTCGCGAATCTGCTGATTCACGAGCCCGAAGATCTCGTCCATCCGCTGGTGAATGATGTGTGCGAGCAGCTCGCGCTTGATCTCGCGATCGCCCTGCGCAACGGTGCTGGGAAGCGTGATGACCTCGTCCGAGTGCTCGAAGAACGGCTCGTACGCGCATCCGTATTTCTCCTTCAGACGCTCGGCGTCCGCCTGCGTGACACCGATCCCGTGCACGATGTCGCTCGTCACGTGCGCGCCGCCGTACGCGATGGTGCCGAGGAAGCGAATCTTCTCCTCGTGGAAGATCGCGAGGTCCGTCGTGCCGGCGCCCATCTCCACGAGCGCGACGCCGAGCTCCTTCTCCTCGTCGGTGACGACGGCGAAGGAGCTGGCGAGCGGCTCGAGCACGAGCTCCCGAACCTTGTACCCCGCCCGCTCGATGGACTTCCGCAGGTTGAGCGCGGGAGACGAGCCGATCGTCACCAGGTACATCTCCGTCTCGAGGCGCATGCCGCTCATGCCGACCGGATCGCGAATCCCCGCGTTCCTGTCGACCCGATACTCCTGCGGGATGGCGTGCAGCAGCTCGCGGTCGGTCGCGATCGGCTGCGTGCGCGCGACCTCGTTCGCGCGGTCGATGTCCGAGCGCGTCACTTCATCGCCGTTCACCGCGACCACACCGGAGCTGTTCATCGCCTCCACGTGCTCGCCCGCGATCCCCGCGTACACGCCA
>JAICLZ010000039.1 GCA_025929535.1 Gemmatimonadaceae bacterium | reverse complement strand
CCTCCGGTCCCAGGTCGATCACCCAATCCGCATTGCGGATCACGTCCAGATTGTGCTCGATGATAATGACCGAATTGCCCAGGTCGGCCAGCCGGTGCAGCACCTCCAGCAGTTTGCGCACGTCGTCAAAGTGCAGTCCCGTGGTTGGCTCGTCCAGCAGGTAGAGCGTCTTTCCCGTCTGTCGTTTGGACAACTCGCGCGCCAGCTTCATGCGCTGCGCCTCGCCGCCGCTCAGAGTGGTCGCGCTCTGCCCCAGGCGCACGTAGCCCAGCCCCACATCCACCAGCGTTTGCAGCTTTTGCCGCACCTGTGGCACATCGGCAAGCACCGGCAAAGCATCCTCAATGGTCAGGTCCAGAATGTCCGCAATAGAGTGGCCGTGAAACTTCACCGCCAGCGTTTCCTGGTTGTACCGCCGCCCGTTGCACACTTCGCACTGCACGTACACATCGGGCATGAAGTTCATCTCGATGCGCCGCTGCCCGTCGCCCTGGCACGCTTCGCAGCGCCCGCCGGACACATTAAAGCTGAAGCGTCCCGGCTTGTAGCCCCGTTCGCGCGACTCCGGCAACATCGCGAACAGGTCGCGGATGGGCGTGAAGAGGCCCGTGTACGTGGCAGGGTTGGAGCGCGGCGTACGCCCGATCGGGCTCTGGTCGATGTCGATGACCTTGTCGATGTGCTCGAGTCCCGTGATGCGATCGTGGTCGCCCGGGATCACACGGGCGCGGTAGAAATGACGCGCGAGCGTGTTGTGCAGAATGTCCTCGATGAGCGTCGACTTTCCCGATCCCGACACGCCCGTGATCGCGACGAACAACCCCAGAGGTATCTCAGCAGTGAGATTCTTCAGGTTGTGCGCGCGGGCGCCCTCGATCCGGAGGGAAAAGCCCTTCCGCGGCTCCCTGCGATGCGACGGGATCGCGATCTTCATCTCACCACTGAGATACTTTCCGGTGAGCGAGGCGGGGTTCCGGATCACCTCGTCCACCGTGCCTTCGGCGACGATCAATCCGCCGTGCTTTCCGGCGCCCGGGCCCATGTCGATCACGTAGTCGGCCTCGCGCATCGTCTCCTCGTCGTGCTCGACCACGATCACGGTGTTGCCGAGATCGCGGAGCTGGCGAAGGGTCGCGAGCAGCCGCGCGTTGTCGCGCTGATGGAGCCCGATCGATGGCTCGTCGAGGATGTAGAGCACGCCCACCAGCCGCGACCCGATCTGCGTGGCCAGGCGAATGCGCTGCGCCTCGCCTCCCGAACGCGACTCGGCCGCGCGTCCCAGCGTGAGATAATCGAGACCGACATCCACGAGAAAGCTCAGCCGCTCGCGCACCTCCTTGAGGATCGGACCCGCGATGTCCTTGTCCAGACCGGGGCGGCCGTTCTCGCGCACGGGCACGCCATCGAAAAAGCGAAGCGCCTCGGTGATCGGAAACTCCGTGACCTCGCCGATGTTCAGCTCGTTGATCGTCACCGCGAGCGACTCGGGCTTGAGCCGCCGCCCCTCACACTCGGGGCACGGCGCCTCGATCATGTACTCCTCGAGCTCCTCGCGCACGCCGTCCGACGTCGTCTCGTTATAGCGGCGCTGCACGTTCGCGAGCACGCCTTCCCACGCGCTCTCGAAATCGCCGCGCATCGCGCCCGTGTCCACGCGGAACTTCGTCTTCCTTCCAGACGAGCCGTAGAGAATCAGCGCGCGAGTCTTGGCCGAGAGCGAGCCCCATGGCGCGTTGAGATCGAACTTGAACTGCTTCGCCAGCGCGGGAAGAATCGTCTTCCGCAGATGCCCGCTCGGCTCCCCCCACGGGAGAATCACGCCCTCGAGAATCGAGACGCTCGCGTCGCCGAGGATGAGGTCCTCCGAGACTTCGTTCTGGACGCCCAGTCCGCCGCAGCGCGAGCACGCGCCAAAGGGTGAGTTGAACGAGAACTGCCGCGGCTCGAGCTCGGGAAGCGAGAGCCCGCAGGTGGGACAGCCGTAGCGCTCGGAGAAGAGCTGCGTCGCGCCCGTGTCGTGGCGCACGACGTCGACGATGCCATCGGCGAGGCGGAGCGCGGTCTCGAGCGAATCCGTGAGCCTGCCACGATCCTCGGCGCGCGCGATCAGGCGATCGACGATCACCGAGATGTTGTGGTTGTGCTGCTTGCTCAACTTGGGCGCCGACGCGAGCTCGACCGGCTTTCCGTCCACGATCGCGCGCACGAAGCCCTGCTTGCGCGCCATCTCGAACAGATCCTTGAACTCGCCCTTGCGGCCGCGGACGAGCGGCGCGAGCACCTCGATGCGAGTGCCCTCGGGCCAGGTGAGCACGGTATCGGCGATCTGCGACGCGCTCTGGCGCTGCACCGACTCGCCGCACGTCGGGCAGTGCGGAGTCCCGGCTCGGGCGTACAGCAGGCGCAGGTAGTCGTAGATCTCGGTGACCGTGCCGACGGTCGAGCGCGGATTGTGACCGGCCGTCTTCTGCTCGATCGAGATGGCGGGAGAGAGTCCCTCGATGGCGTCGACGTCGGGCTTTTCCATGAGCCCGAGAAACTGGCGCGCGTACGCGGACAGCGACTCGACGTACCGGCGCTGCCCCTCGGCGTAGATCGTGTCGAAGGCGAGGGACGATTTCCCGGATCCGGAGAGTCCGGTAATGACGGTGAGCTGATCCCGGGGAATCGTTACGTCGACATTCTGAAGATTGTGCTCGCGAGCACCGCGCACAATCAGCTTTTCTTCGGGCATCTCGGTAACTTCGCCAGCAGTGGAGAGGATGACAAGACAACCATATTTGGCGGGCGGCGGGGCTTGCTGAACGCACGCTGAATCGTCCTTGGATGCGGCCAGGTCCGCACTTACCCTCTCCCACACGAGATGTCGCACACTGATGCCCTGGTCGTGATGACCACGGTCGCAACGGCGGATGAGGCTGTCACGCTCATCCAGACTCTTCTCGAGCGACGCCTGATTGCCTGCGGACAGATCGTACCGGGCGTGCGATCGCTCTATCGCTGGAACGGCAAGATCGCCGACGAGCCCGAAGTGATCGTCTACCTCAAGACTCGCGCGGCGCGACTCGAGTCTCTCGAGGTCGCGTTCGCGGAGCTGCATCCGTACAAGGTGCCCGAGCTGCTCGCGCTCCCGGTCACCGCCGGCCTCGCGAAATATCTCACCTGGATCAACGCCGAAACGTCGTTGACGCTCGCTTGAACGCATGCTGACCCGGCGGGATTCACTCGGAGGAGCGATCATCTTCCTCTGGCTGGTGGGGCTCGCCCTGCTGGCCCGCCGCGAGCTGTTCGTCGCCGAGCCGGAGCAGCTGCTCGAAGCGGCGCTGCTGGTGGTGCCGGGCACCGCGTATTACGAGGTGATGAGCGGCGACGAGCGCGTGGGGTGGGCATCGGCGTCGATCGACACGAGCAGAAGCGGGATCAGCGTGCGCGACGTGATGGTGATCGACGCGCCGGATTCCGCGGCGAAGCGCTTCGCCGCACGCGCGCGCGTGACGCTCACACCGGGACTCAGGCTCACGGGATTCACCTTCGAGCTCGGCGGCGATCACGGGCCGTACCGGGTGAGCGGCAAAATGAGCGAGGACACGGTGCTCCAGCTGATCACGACCACGGGGAAGTCGCGCGCCGACACCGCCCGAACGCCCGTGCGTCGCGCCGTGCTGTGGCCGACCACCGTGCCGCTCGCGCTCGCGCTCGCCGATCGGCCCAAGGTGGGGCGCACCTACAGATACGCGATCTACGATCCGACCACCGGCGCACCGGAGGACGTTCAGCTCCAGGTGGGCGCGGAGTCGCTGTTCGTGGTTCCGGACAGCGCGAAGCGCGACGAGACGAGTGGCCGATGGATCATGGCGCACGAGGACACGGTGCGCGGATGGCGGCTCGACCCGCAGGGCTCGACGCTGGTGAGTGGATGGATCGATGCGCGCGGCCGCGCGATCGAGACGAGACCGATCGGCACGTTCACGCTCAGGCGCACGGCGTACGAGCTCGCGTTCCAGAATTGGACGCTCGATGCGAAACGACGCGCGGCCGGGACGAGAGCGCATCACACTCCGACGAACCATTGAACACATGATTCAGCTGAAAGGACTGACCAAACGGTACGGCACCTTCACAGCCGTGGATGCGATCGATCTCCATGTGCCGCGCGGGCAGCTCTTCGGCTTTCTGGGACCGAACGGCGCCGGCAAGACGACGACCCTGCGGATGATCGCGGGGATCCTGCGGCCGACCGCGGGAACCGTGCACATCGACGGCATGGATGTCGCCGACGATCCGATTGCTGCGAAGGCGGTGCTCGGCTACATCCCCGACCGGCCGTTCATCTACGAGAAGCTCACGGGCGCGGAGTTTCTGCGCTTCGTCGCCGGCTTGTACGGGCAGGAGGGCCCGGTGATCGAGCGCCGCATGGCGGAGCTGCTCACACTGTTCGATCTGATCGAGTGGCGCGACGAGCTCGTGGAGAGCTACAGCCATGGCATGCGGCAGAAGCTGATCATCTCGAGCGCGTTCCTGCACAAGCCGAAGCTGATCGTGGTGGACGAGCCGATGGTCGGCCTCGATCCGAAGGCGGCGCGCATTCTGAAGGATCTTTTTCGCGAGTACACGAAGCGCGGCCACACGATCCTGATGTCGACGCACACGCTCGAGGTGGCGGAGTCCGTGTGCGATCGCGTCGCGATCATCCAGGGCGGCCGCATTCGCGCGGCGGGCACGATGGACGAGCTGTACCAGAGCGTCGGCGCCGGCGCAAAGGGGCTGGAGGAGCTGTTCCTGCGCCTCACTGGCGAGAATGCCGCGCGCGAGCTGGTCGAGGTTCTGGATGCCTGAGGGGAGCAGCGCCCCGCGTCGCACGAGTGCCGAGGTGACGGGTCCGCGCCGCACGACGGGGCGACAGGCCGTCATCTCGGTGGTGGAGAGCGCGACGGATCCGCTGCAGCGCGGGAAGCTGCCCAATCCATCGTACTATCATCTGCTGCGCCCGAAGGTGCTGACCGCCGTGAGCCGCGCGTCGAAGTCGGGCGAGCGCAGTCACGGGTGGCGATGGACGGTGGTCGGGGCGATCGGGCTCCTCTTCTGGAGCTTCGTGCTCTTCGTGCTCACGCGCGTGCTCATGGTCTTCCGCAACACGCCGGAGATCGGCGCGCTGCTCGCGGGCAAGGTGCTCGGCCTGGTGTTCATCAGCTTCTTCATGATCCTGCTGCTGTCGAACATCATCACGGCGCTCTCGACGTTCTTTCTCGCGAAGGATCTCGAGCTGCTGGTCTCCGCGCCGGTGAACTGGCTGACGCTCTACGCGGCGAAGCTCACCGAATCGATGCTTCACTCGAGCTGGATGATCGCGCTGATGGCGGTGCCGATCTTCGCGGCGTACGGGTGGGTGTACCAGGGCGGGCTGCTATTCCCGTTCATCGCGATCGCGACGTTCATCCCGTTCCTGATCATTCCCGCGGTAGTGGGCGCGGCGATCGTGATCGTGCTCGTGAACGCGTTTCCGGCGCGGCGCACGAAGGACATTCTCAGCATCGTCGCGGTGCTCACGGGTGCGGGCGTGGTGCTGCTCTTCCGGCTGCTGCGCCCCGAAAAGTTCGCGCGCCCGGAGGGGCTGCAGTCGCTCGTCGACTTCATCACGCTGCTGCGAACGCCGACGGCACCGTATCTGCCCAGCGAGTGGATGCAGCGAACCATCATGTCATCGCTGGACGGCAAGACGGACTGGCTCGCGCTCTACCTGCTGTGGACCACGGCCGGAGCCGCGCTCGTGATGGGCGCGCGTCTGCACCAATCGCTGTACACGGCGGGATACACCAAGGCGCAGGAGAGCACGCAGCGCTGGGTGCGCGGGCGAATCGTGCGGCGCGCGGGCCACTTCCTGCTGCAGCCGTTCGGCATCCTTCGCCGCGAGCTCGTGATGAAGGAGCTGCGCGTCTTCTTCCGCGACACGACCCAGTGGTCGCAGCTGATCCTGCTCGCGGTGCTCGTGGTCGTGTACGTGTTCAACGTGAAGTTCCTGCCGCTGAGCGGAGCCGGGATCACGACCTTTCTCGTGAACACGATTCCCTTTCTGAATCTCGGGCTCGCCGGCTTCGTGCTCGCGTCGGTGGCTGCGCGCTTCATCTTTCCTGCGGTGAGCGTGGAGGGACGCACACTCTGGCTGCTCAAGTCGAGTCCCTTGCCGATGCGCTCGCTGCTCTGGTCCAAGTTCTGGATCGGAACGCTGCCGCTGCTCGTTCTCGCGGTGGGAATCATCGGCGCGACGGACGCGATGCTGCAGGTGACGGAGTTCATCTTCGCCGTGTCGATCTTCTCGATCGTGTTCCTGACCTTCGCGATCGCCGGCCTCGCGCTCGGACTGGGCGCCGTCTTCCCCCAGTACGACACGGAGAACGCCGCCCAGATTCCGACTTCCTTCGGCGGACTCGTCTTCATGATGCTGTCGGCGGGCGTCGTGGGCGCCGTGGTGCTGCTGGAGGCGCGGCCGGTGTACGGCTATCTCACGGCCGAGGCGTTCGGTGGCATTCCCGATCCGATGGACATGTACGTCGGCTTCGGACTGGCGGGGCTACTCTGCCTGGTGTGCACGTTCGTGCCGATCACGGTGGCGCTGCGGCGGCTGGAGCGATTGGAGTTGTAGCTCGGTAGTGCGAACTGCCAATGGCGCCGATCACGAATCAAACCAATGAAACGGATCGAACCGGTGCGCGGATAGGGCGCTCTGCGCCCGTTCGATCCGTCTCTCATCCGTATTTCCAATCTGTGGGAGCCAGCGCGAGTGGCGGAGGCCGTTTCGGGCAGGCGCGCACGATGCAGGCATCAACAATTCTGGAAATACGGATTTAACGGATCGAACGGATGAGAAAACGGATCGCATCGGTGCGCATGGGTGGAGCTGTGCGCATGGAGAGCGGGATTTTTTTGGTTGGCAACTGAAGCAACTGCAGGGACTCCTCTCACCACGCCTGCCGTTGCCAACAAAAAAAGAGTTACTGCATTCCGGTGCGATCACGCCCGGAATGTACTGATTCGATTGCAGTTCATTGGTTTGATTCGTGCTCAGCGCAGTTGGCAGTTGCAGTTCTGCCTTCTCCCCCGCCCCCGGATTGCACCGAATCGTCTACTCGCTTTGCTGCTACGCCGCGAGCGTCTCGCCGCACGATGCGCAGTAGCGCGCACCGATCTCGGTGACCGGGGCCCGGCAGTGGGCACAGCTCGCCGCGAGATAGCGTCCGCAGGTCGAGCAATAGATCGCGTCGGGCTCGGGACGCGGGCCGCACACCGAGCAGCCGAGCTGGCGGCGCCGGTACTGCAGGATCACCGCTTCGGCCGCATCGCCGCTCGGGCCCGCGACACCCGCCTCCTCATCGCGCATCGCGGCGAGCGCCTCCTGCGTGTAGCGAGACTTCAAGGCGGCGTAGTCGCTGTCGGAGAGCTTCCCCGTCTCGCGGTCGAACTCGATCTCGCGCAACGCCTGCACCGCTTCGACGCTCGGCGTGGCGCCGTCGACTTTGCGCGCGCGGCGTGCAGGCATCGAGAGATCGCCGAACAGCGGGTAGAGCACGACGACCAGCGCGATCACCGCGAGCGCGGCGCCGACGATGAGCGGTGTCACCGATCGTCGCTGCGCACGAGCGCGTCGAGGCGCGCCTGCTCGGTGGGCGTCGCATCCGCAGCGGATGGGGAGATCGCGGGCGCGAGCGCAGGCGCGCGAAGCCGGCGCAGCACCACGAGCACGAGCGCGATCCCGGCGAGCAGCGCGATGAACGGCGTGATCCACGCAGCGATGTCGAATCCGCTGGTGGGCGGCGCCATCAGCACACGGTCACCATACACGTTCGTGAATGCAGCGATGATCTCGGGCGCGGAATAGCCGCCCGCGACGAGCGCCATCACGTCGCGATGCATCGCAGGCGATACCTCGCACGAGAAATCCGTGGTGCGGCAGGTGTACACGTCGAGATTGCAGCCGCACTGGCAGTGGAGATGATGTTCGAGCTCGTCGCGCTTGGCTTGATCCATCAGCGGCGCCCCCTTCGCCGCCAACTGCACCGGCTTGTAGCGGTCGGACTCCATGGGCGCATTGGCGGCGCCCGTATTCACCTGGGACTCCGCCTGCTGCGCGCCGGCGATGCGCGCCACCGACAGCGTCGCCACACCCGCTGCGGATGCCGCGAAGAAGCGGCGCCGGCTCATCATCGCGTTGCTCACGCCTTCTGCTCCGCGGGCTGAAGCACCGTCGAGTAGCCCGCCTGCGCACGCCGACGCTCGGCCTGCGGCCACATCACGATCAGACCGCCGATCGCCATGATCAAGCCGCCATACCACACCCACCACACGAGCGGATTGAAGGTGATGCGCATCTCCGCAGTGTCTTCGCCGATCACGCCGGCGAGCACCACGTACACATCCTCGCGAATCCCTTCCATGATGCCGACCTCGGTTGCCGGCTGGAACGTCGGCACCCCGCGGCTGTCCATGTACTGGCGCTTCTCCGTCTTGATCACGCCGACACGTTTGCCGTTGCGAAATGCGTCGAGCAGCACCGCGGTGGTCTGGCGATTGAGCTCGTCGTAGCGGGAGACGCCCTGGCTCACGAAGCGCCACTGATTGCCGTACGGGTCCACCGCCGCGTAGTTCTCGCCGCCCTTGAGCGTGACGTCGAACTCTTCCTTGAACGCCAGGCCCGCAAAGGCCGCGAACAGGATCACGATGCCCACGTGCACGATGTAGCCGCCGTAGCGCCGGCGGTTGCGCGCGACGAGCCGAACGAGCGCCATCACCGCATTCTCGCTGTACATGCGACGCCGCGCGCCCACACCCTTCCAGAATTCCTGGACGATCGTTCCGGTTACGAAGCCGCACAGGGTGTACGCGACGAGCGCGCCGAAGTCGCGCATGCCGAACGCGAACAGCGCCGCCCCGGTGGTGATGCCCACCAGCACCGGGCCCGTGAACTGCCGCTTCAGATTTTCCGCGGACGCGCGACGCCAGGCGATGAGCGGCCCGATGCCCGTGAGTGCGAGCAGTGCGAGCCCGAGCGGAACGTTCACCTTGTTGAAGAACGGCGGACCCACCGTGATCTTGTTGTTCGTCACCGCCTCGCTCAGGATCGGGAAGAGCGTTCCCCACAGCACCGCGAACGCGATCCCGACGAGAAGCAGATTGTTGAAGAGGAAGCTCGCCTCGCGACTCACCAGACTTTCGAGCTCGGCCTTCGCCTCGAGATCGTTGAGCCGCGTCGAGACCAGATACACCGTCACTGCGATCGCGAGCACGAGAAAGCTCAGGAACCAGGTGCCGACGTTCGACTGCGCGAACGAGTGCACGCTCGAGATCACGCCGCTGCGCGTGATGAAGGTGCCCAGAATCGCGAGCAGGAACGCGGACACGACGAGCGTCACGTTCCATTTGCGCAGCATGCCGCGCTTCTCCTGCACCATGATCGAGTGCAGGAATGCCGTGTTCACGAGCCACGGCAGAAACGATGCGTTCTCGACCGGATCCCAGGCCCAGTAGCCGCCCCAGCCCAGCTCGACGTACGCCCACCACATGCCGAGAATGATCCCGGTGGTGTTGAAGAACCACGACACGAGCGTCCAGCGTCGCACCGCCGCCAGCCAGCCCGCATCCAGCCGACGCGTGATGAGTGCCGCGATCGCGAACGCGAACGGGATCGCGGTGCCGATGTACCCGAGATAGAGATTCGGCGGATGAATCGCCATCCCCGGATTCTGCAGCTGCGGATTGAGACCCGTGCCGTCCGGCGGGATCCAGTCGAGGCGCGCATACGGATTCGAGCCGAAGCACAGCGTCATCACGAAGAAGAGCGTGATCGCGGAAAGCGTCGCGGTCACGTAGGGCATGAGCTCGCGATTGCGCGAGCGATTCGTCCAGACCGCGATCGCCGAGTAGCCCGAAAGAATGAAGGCCCACAGCAGCAGCGATCCCGACTGTCCGGCCCAGAAGGCCGTGACCTTGTAGACCGACGGCAGATTCGCGCTCGTGTACGACGCGACGTAACGGAAGGAAAAATCGGAGTGCAGCAGCGCCGTCCACAGCCCCAGCGCCGCCAGCAGCAGAAATCCGAAGGTCGCATACGACGCGCGCTCGGCGCTCGCGATCAGCTCCGGCCGCTTGTAGTGGCCGCCCGCGAATCCGACCGTCGTTCCCCAGGCCGCCATGAGCAGCGCGACCCAGAGCGACAGCTCACCAATGAGAATCATGAGTGCGCGGCTGCAGGCGCCGACGTGTAACCGGGCACGCTGCGATATTTCTCCGGAGCGTTTTCGTAACGCGATGCGCACTTCGCGAGCACGGTGGTCGCGCGGAAGGTGCCGTCGTGCGCGAGCCTTCCTTCGAGCACCACATCCACGCCATCCGTGAACGTGTCCGGCGGCAGGCCGCGGTAGGACACGGGATAGACGTGCGCGCCATCGGTGACCGAGAAGGTCATCGAGCGGCCCGATGCATCGCGAACGATGGAGCCGGGCACGACGCGCGCGCCAACCTTCACCCCGGTCTCATAGAACGATGGATCGGTCGAGACTTTTGTCGAGAGCTCGGTTGGCGTGAGATAGTACACACCGGTCTGGCGAATCGATGTGGCCATCAGATACGCTGCGGCCCCGAGAATGACTGCGCCGCCGAGCAGGAACTTGTTCCGCGCTTTCATGGTGTCCCTCCAGCCCTGCCGTAATCAGTCCTCTTTCCGCTCCGTGCTGGCCTCTCTCCGCACGTGCGCCATGATGGCTTCGAGCTCCGCTTCCGCCTGCGCCCGTTCTTCCGCGCTCCAGGCAGACGTTCTCCGCGTGACTTCGCGCACCCGCTCGAGCATCTCGCTCACGAGCGCACGCAACACTTCGTTCGTACGTCGATCGTCCGTGCCTGTGGATGCGGCGTCGCCATTGGCGGAGTCGGTCATGAATGGCCCTGGGTGAGGTTGCCGTTCCATCGCTTCCGCGTGCACGTCCAATATACGCTTCGGCCTCATCACGTAGTAGTACGAAGCTCGCAGGGCGTTCCTTAAGAAGGATTTATCTCGTGTGCGCGAGTACGCTGGCCGCGGCGGCGTTGCCCGCCACATCCCACGTCAGGTCCTTCACACTGAAAAGCCCGTATGCATGATGATCGTAAATTTCCTTGCCGATTCCGACACCGAGCGTGAGCGACGACGCGGCGACGAGCGCGGGATCATGACGCACGTTCGATGCGCGCAGCGCACTGTACGTCACACTTTCGACGAATGCCGACAGGAAAAAATGCTTGATCTTGTCGGTGCCGAACCAGTGATCCCCCGCATGCAGGCCGAAGATGAGCACGAGGCCGCGCATCAGGCGCTCCGGCGCAACGCATGCGCGCCCCACAGGCTCTCGAGCTCGGTGCCGATCAACGACAGCGCGCGCTCGAGCAGGACCTTGTGCTCGGGGGCGTTCACCCAGCTGCTCGCGCCCGACGGATGCGGCAGCGGAATCACCCGCGAGCGCCCACCCGCGTGCTCCACCTCGTGCGCCTTGCCGATGATCGTGTCGAGCGGGGCCGGGGGCAAAAATTTCTCCATCGCGAGCTTTCCCACCGGAATCAGCAGCCTGGGCCGAATGAGGCGCAGCTCCGCCTCGAGCCAGCTGCTGCACTGCTCCTGCTCGAATCGCGACGGAACGCGATCGCCGCGCCCCGACGGACTCGGCCCCGGATAGCAGCGCGTCACCGCCGCGATGTAGACGCGCGAGCGAAAGGTCGGCTCGTCCACGCCAATGCGCGCGAGCCAGCGGAACATCGTCTTCCCCGCGCGGCCCGCGAAGGCGCGGCGCTCACCCGGGCTCGTCTCCACCTGACCGGGTGCCTGGCCCACGAGCATCACCTTGGGCGAGCGCGCGGCCGAGAGGATCGGCACCACGCCGGGATCCGAGTGCCCGCACGCGCGACATCCGTCGAGCGCGGCGCAGTGCGCATCGAGAGCGCCCGCGAGCGCGGAACGGCTCATTGTGCGTCCCGCGCCCAGGACAACGCGGCCCGAACGGCGCGCGCCCATCCCTCTCGCGAGGCGCGCGCGGCCGCGGCGCCGGGTCCCGGGTTGAACGACTGAAAGCGCCGCGTGCCAAGAAAGGTGGATGCGTCGGGCCACACGCCCGCCGCGATGCCGGCGAGCCCCGCCGCTCCGAGCGCCGTCGTTTCCACCATGTCCGGACGCTCCACGGGAACGCCGAGCACATCCGCCTGAAATTGCATGAGCCACCGATTGTCCGTTGCGCCGCCGTCGACACGCAGCCGGTCGAAGGAGCACCGCCCGCGCTGCTGCATTACGTCGAGCACGTCCGCCGTGGCGAAGGCCATCGCCTCGAGCGCGGCGCGCGCGAGGTGTGCCGTCGTGGTACCGCGCGTGAGTCCCACGATCGTGCCCCGAGCCGCCGGCTCCCACTGCGGCGCGCCGAGCCCCGTGAGCGCCGGAACGAAATACACTCCGTCGTTCGATGCGATCCCGCTCGCGAGCGACTCCGTTTCCTGTGCGCTCGCAATGATCCCGAGTCCATCGCGCAGCCACTGCACCGCGGCGCCCGCCACGAAGATCGCGCCCTCGAGCGCGTACGAAGGTTGCCCATTCGCATCGCACGCGACGGTCGTGAGCAATCCACCGCCAGGCGAGCCGCGCTCCATTCCGGTGTTGAGCAGGAGAAAGGCGCCCGTGCCGTAGGTGTTCTTGCCCTGCCCCGCAGCCCAGCATCCCTGGCCGAAGAGCGCGGCCTGCTGGTCGCCGGCCACGCCGTGAATCGGAATGTCGTGCGTGACGCCGAGCAGCGCGCCGCGGACAACGCCGAAGTCTCCGCTCGAGGCGCGAACCTCGGGCAGGATCGCGCGCGGCACGCCGAAGAGCGCGAGCAGATGCTCGCTCCACTCGAGCGAGCGGATGTCGTAGAGCATCGTGCGCGACGCATTCGTCGGGTCGGTGGCGTGCACCTGGCCGCCGGTGAGATTCCAGATCAGCCACGAGTCGACGGTTCCCGCCGCGAGCGTGCCGGCATCGGCCATTCGCCGGATCTCCTCGTGCGCGAGCAGCCACTCGAGCTTGGTCGCCGAGAAGTACGGATCCGGCAGTAGCCCCGTGCGCGCCGCTATCTCCTCCGCCAACGGCGCAAGCTCGGCGCAGCGCGCCGCCGTGCGACGATCCTGCCACACGATCGCGCGGCCGATCGGCGCACCCGTGTCTCGATTCCAGAGCACGAGCGTCTCGCGCTGATTCGTGATCCCGATCGTCGCCGGCGCCGCGCCGGCACGCGTCACTGCCTCGCGCGCCGCCTCGAGCGTGCGATTGAGGATGTCGAGCGGCTCGTGCTCGACTCTCCCCGGCTCGGGATAGTGCTGCGGAATCTCGCGGTAGCCGCGGCCGAGCACGCGGCCGTCGGCGGCGATCACGAGACAGGTGGCGCCGGTGGTGCCGGAATCGATGGCGAGAACGGACTGCATGGCGCGAAAGCTACCGAGGGAGAGCTACGCCGCCACCACATCCTCGGGTCGCATGCGCTTGCGGCGCTCGGGAAAGTGCTCGTCGAGAAAGCGGATGAGGGCGCGCTCCTCCGGGTAGTGGCCCGCGACCTTCTTTCCGGGGTTGCGCGGCATGATCGTCTCGCCATGATCGAGATAGCGCGCGAGGATGATCGGATGCACGTACGAGGCGCGACAGATCGCCGGCGTATTCCCGAGCTCCGCACTCACGAGCCGGATCGCGAGCACGACGTTCTTCTTCGCCTCGCGATCGCTCGCGGGCGAGCCGAGATCGGAGAGCACCGTGGCCACGCGCACCGTGCCGCCCCACGTGCGGAAGTCCTTCGCCGTGTAGCGCACGGTGCTGATGCGGCGCACGTAGTCGTTCACGTCGCGCTCGCCGAGATTCTTCCACGAGCGGCCGTCGGTGTAGCGAAAGAGGTGGGTGCCCGGCGACTCGAGCATCCGGCTCACGATCTTCGCGAGAGCCCGGTCCACCACGACGTGCCGCTGCTGCTTGTTCGATTTCCCCATGAACTCGAACACGATCGCGTTCCCCTTGACGCGCACGTGCCGCTTGAGCAGCGACGAGATGCCGAACGTCTTGTTCTCGCGCGCGTAGCGCTCGCTCCCCACCCGAAAAAATCCCTTGCTGATGAGCCGCACGACTGCCGCCGCCACGCGATCGCGCGTGAGATCCGTTCCCCGTGCGATCTCCGCGTAGAGTGCCTCGCGTATGCGCGGAAGGTCGCGCGCGAGCCGGCGCACGCGGTAGTACTTGCGCTGCTCGCGAGCGGCCACGGCACGCTCGTGATAGCGATACTGCTTGCGCCCCTTCGCGTCGAAGCCCCACGCCTGAATCGCGGACCGCGAGCTCGTGGCGACGTGCACGTCGCGCCACGCGGGCGGGATGCGCATTGCGTCGATGCGCTGGAGCTGCTTGTGATCGGTGATCGCGCGCCCACTGGGTGAGAGATACCGGAAGCCCGCGCGCTTCCCACCCTGACGCGTGATCCACTGTGTGCTCATGACTGTGTGCTCATAACCAGCTCCTCAAAAGCAAGAAGCAGTCCGACCATGTAGATTTCAGGAGCTGAAGATCGCCGCATTCGCGCCGCTTCCCACTCCATCCATGACCTACACGAATCTCGTCTTCGAAGTTCGGGATCGCATCGCGACGATCACCGTCAATCGTCCCGACAAGCTCAACGCGCTCGACGATGACACGATCGCGGAGCTCGGCCGCGCGATCGACGAGGTGGTGAGCCGCAAGGACGTCGGCGGCGCGATCGTCACCGGCGCGGGCGCCAAGGCGTTCGTCGCGGGCGCCGACATCTCGCAGCTCGCGACGCAGGGCTCGCTCGATGGCCGCGCGCGCGCGATGGTCGGACAGCGCATCTTCACCCGCTTCGAGCAGTCGCCCAAGCCAGTGATCGCCGCGGTGAACGGGTTCGCGCTGGGCGGCGGACTCGAGCTCGCGCTCGCGTGCCACATCCGCATCGCCTCCGAGAACGCGAAGATGGGACTCCCCGAGGTGAAGCTCGGCATTGGCCCCGGCTACGGTGGCACCCAGCGGCTGCCGCGCCTCATCGGCAAGGGACGTGCGCTGCAGCTCATGCTCACGGCGGAGATGACCGATGCCGCGGAGGCGTATCGCATCGGGCTCGTGAACAAGGTCGTACCGCAGGGGGAGCTGATGGCAACGGCGGAAGCGATGATGAAACAGATTCTGGCGAACGGGCCGATCGCCGTTGCGATGTGCATCGAGGCGGTGAATCGCGGCCTCGATACCACGCTCGAGGAAGGGCTCGTGATCGAGGCGAATCACTTCGGCCTCATCGCCACCACCACCGACATGCGCGAAGGGATGCGCGCGTTTCTCGAGAAGCGTCCCGCCGCGTTCAAAGGCGAGTGACGATCGCGGCAGGCGCGATCGCGCGGCATCCGGTCGCGCACAGCGCGCTCGTGCGCCTCTCGATTCGCGCGTTCCGGAATCTGAGGCGCGCCGAGCTCGACCTGCCTGCCTCGGGGATCGCGCTGGTTGGCGAGAACGGACAGGGGAAGACGAACTTTCTCGAGGCGATCTATTACTTGCGATTGCTTCGATCACTGCGCGGCGCGCAGGATGCGGAGCTCGTCTCCTTCGGCGAATCGGGCTTTCACCTGGCTGGCGCGATCGAGGGCGCGCGCGCGCACGATGTGACGGTAGGCTTCGACCGGCTCGGCCGCCGCAAGAAGATCACGCTCGACGGGCGCGAGCCCGAGCGCATGGCCGACGCGCTCGGCGCCTTCCCCGCGGTGATCTTCTCGCCGCGCGACGCGGTGCTCGTGGCGGGCGCACCGGTCGAGCGCAGACGGTTCCTCGATGTGATGCTCGCGCTGAGCTCGCGCCCGTACCTGCTCGCCCTCCAGCGCTATCGCGGCGCGCTCGCGCGGCGCAACGCGGCCATGCGCGAGGTGCGGTTGAACCATGCCGCGCGCGAGGCGTGCGCCGCGGTGTGGGAGCCGGCCCTGGCGGAGAATGGGGCGATCATCTTCACCGCGCGCCAGCAGTGGGCGGACACGTACGCGGCGCAGTACGCGAGCCGCTGCGAGGCGATCGGCGAGCGCGGCGTCGCGTCCATGCGCTACGCGAGCTCGCTCGATGCAACGCGGGGAGAGGCTGAGCAGGCGCTCCTGGCGGCGCTCGAGACGAAGCGGCCGATCGATGTGAAGCGCGGCATCACGCACGCGGGACCTCATCGCGACGATCTCGATCTGTCGCTCGATGGGCGCGAGCTGCGCACGTACGGATCGGCAGGGCAGCAGCGCACGGCGGCGATCGCGCTGCGGCTGCTCGAGGCGGCCACGCTGCGCGAGGCCACGCGCGCGGAGCCGCTGGTGCTGCTCGATGATCCGTTCGCGGAGCTGGATGCGCGCCGCGCGTCGCGCATTCTGGAGCTGCTCTCGCAGGAGGAGCGGGGGCAGACGATTCTCGCCGTTCCGCGTGATGCCGACATCCCCGACGCCTTCACGCGGCTCGAGCGGTGGCAGGTGGATGCAGGAGTGCTCACGCGCAGTGGCGCATGAAGGGGCCGCCCAGGAAGCCCGAGAAGATGTCGGACGTGCTCGCGAGCTTCATGGCGAAGTCGAAGGAGGGGAGCCGCGTCGATCAGGCGCGCGTGGTTCCGGAGTGGCCGGCGCTCGTGGGCGAGCAGATCTCGGCGGTGACGGAGCCCATCATGGTCACGCGCGACGGGACGCTGTTCGTGGCCGTGAAGACGAGCTCATGGATGAGCGAGCTGTCGTTGATGGAGCCCCAGCTGCTGGTCGCGATCAACGCGGATCGGAGCAGCGGGAAGGTGGCCAAAATACATTGGCGCTTGATGGGCTAACTGCTTGATTTTCAAGCAATTCTGGCTAGATTAACAGAGCTGGATACGGCGCGGAATCGGCGTTTGTTCGGCCTCCGAAATCATTACGTACACAAGGTGCACATGGCGAAGACTACGACTCCGCCGGCGCAGTATGACGCCGGCCAAATTCAGGTGCTCAAGGGGCTCGAGGCGGTTCGCAAGCGCCCGGGCATGTACATCGGCTCCACGTCGGAGCGCGGGCTGCATCACCTGGTTTACGAGGTCGTAGACAACTCGATCGACGAAGCGCTCGCGGGCTACGCGACGCACGTCGAGGTCACGATTCACGCCGACAACTCGATCACCGTCGTCGATGACGGACGCGGCATTCCCGTCGACATCCATCCGGTGGAGAAGATTCCCGGCGTCGAGCTCGCGCTCACGGTGCTGCACGCCGGCGGCAAGTTCGACAAGAGCAGCTACAAGGTGTCGGGCGGACTGCACGGCGTTGGCGTGTCGGTGGTGAACGCGCTGTCGGAAAAGCTCAAGGTGTGGGTGCGCCGCGATGGGCAGGAGTACTACATGGACTTCGTGCGCGGCGGCACCACCACGAAGCTCAAGGTGCTCCGCAAGCTGCCGAAGGCGGAGACCGGAACCACGATCTGGTTCAAGCCGGATCCCACGATCTTCACGGAGCTCGTCTACCAGTACGACACGCTCGCGTCGCGCCTGCGCGAGCTCTCCTTCCTCAACAAGGGCGTGGCGATCACGCTCACCGATGAGCGCGAGGACTCGAGGAAGGTCGAGGTCTTCCTCGCCAGGGGCGGCCTGAAGGAATTCGTCACGCATCTCAACGCGAGTCGCAAGGCGCTGCACAACGACGTCGTGTACATCGAGACCGTTCGCGATGACATCGCGATCGAGGTCGCGCTGCAGTACAACGACGGCTACAGCGAGAACGTCTTCTCCTTCGTCAACAACATCAACACGCACGAGGGCGGCACGCACCTCACCGGCTTCAAGTCGGCGCTCACGCGCGTGATCAACGTGTACGCCACCAAGGGCAACTGGCTCAAGAAGGACAACTTCACGCTCACCGGCGACGACGTGCGCGAAGGGCTCACGGCGGTGCTCTCGATCAAGGTGCACGAGCCGCAGTTCGAGGGGCAGACGAAGACGAAGCTCGGCAACTCGGAGGCGGAGGGTGCCGTCAAGACGGTGATCAACGAGTTCCTCGCGTCGTATCTCGACGAGCATCCCAAGTCCGCCAACATCATCGTCGAGAAGGCGGTGTCGGCGGCGCGCGCGCGCGAGGCGGCACGCAAGGCGCGCGATCTCACGCGCAAGAAGTCCGCGCTCGACGTGGGCAATCTTCCGGGCAAGCTCGCGGACTGCTCGTTGAGCGATCCCGTGCTCTGCGAGATCTATCTGGTGGAGGGCGATTCGGCCGGCGGCTCCGCGAAGCTCGGGCGCAACCGGCAGTTCCAGGCGATTCTGCCGCTGCGCGGCAAGATCATCAATGTGGAGAAGGCGCGCATCGACAAGGTGCTGTCGAACGAGGAGATCCGGACCATCATCACCGCGATCGGCTCGGGGATCAAGGAAGACTTCTCGATCGAGAACGCGCGCTACCACAAGATCATCATCATGACCGATGCGGATGTGGACGGCGCGCACATTCGTACGCTGCTGCTCACGTTCTTCTACCGTCAGATGCCGGAGCTGATCGAGGCGGGCTTCGTCTACATCGCCCAGCCGCCGCTCTATCGCGTCGCGAAGGGAAAGGAAGAGTTCTACGCCTACGACGAAGAGGAGCGGCTCGTCTTCATCGATCGCCTGGGCGGCAACGAAGCGAAGAGCATCAACATCCAGCGCTACAAGGGACTCGGCGAAATGAATCCCGAGCAGCTCTGGAAGACGACGATGGATCCCGAGGTGCGCACGCTCCTCAAGGTGGACGTCGAGGATGCGGTGGAAGCGGATCGCATTTTCCAGATGCTCATGGGCGACGAGGTCGAGCCGCGACGCGACTTCATCGAGAAGAACGCGAAGTTCGTGCGGAATCTGGACATCTAGCTCGAACGGCTCACGGGATGCGTCGAATGGCGGGACTCGCGTCGGGTCCCGCCATTCCGTCAATCCACGCCCAGGTAAACCTCCGCACCCTGCGCCGTCACCCGATGCGAGATCAACGGTAGCGGCGGCTCCGCCTCCTCGCCAATGCGTATGGCCTCCTTCAATGCCGCCGCCCCCGCTCGCAATCCTGCCTGATCCTTCGCGAACACGCTCGCGATCGGCTCGCCCATCTCTACCCAGTCGCCCGGTTTCACCGTGATCACGAACCCCACGCCTGGGTCTATCGTGTCTTCCATCGACGTACGCCCGCCACCCAGCGCGATGATCCCGCGCCCCACCGCGCGAGGCTCGATCTGCGCCACGAACCCGCGACGCGATGCGCGAAAGAGCTCGATCGCCTCCGCCTGTGGCAGAAGCGCGGGATCGTCCACCACCGCGGGGTTGCCGCCCTGCGCCTCGATGATCTCCTTGAACTTGGTCGCCGCCGCGCCACTCGCGATCGCACCCTCCAGCCGCTCGAGTGCCGCCGCGCGATCCGTCACCATCGCGCCCAGCAGCATCATCTCCGCCGCCAGCGCGTAGGTCACCTCCATCAGATCCTGCGGTCCCTCGCCGTGCAGCGCATGGATCGCCTCTTCGGTCTCGAGCGCATTTCCGCACGCGCGGCCGAGCGGGCGGTCCATAGCGGTCACGAGCGCCACCACCGGACACTCGTGCGCGGCACCCAGCGAGAGCATCAGCTGCGAGAGCTCCAGTCCGCGCTCCAGTGTCTGGAGAAACGATCCGGAGCCCCGCTTCACATCGAGCACCAGTCCCGTCAGTCCTTCCGCCAGCTTCTTGCTCATGATGCTGGCCGCGATGAGCGGAATCGACTCCACCGTGGCGGTCGCGTCGCGCAGCGAGTAGAGCTTCCGGTCCACCGGCGCGATCTCGCCGGTCTGGCCCAGGAGCACGCATCCGACCCGCTCCAGCTGCGCACGCGCGCGCGCGATCGAAAGATCGCTGCGAAAGCCCGGGATCGCATCCAGCTTGTCGAGCGTTCCACCGGTGTGCCCGAGTCCGCGCCCCGACATCATCGGCACGACGATTCCCACCGCGGCTGCCAGCGGCGCCAGCACGAGCGACACCTTGTCGCCCACACCACCGGTGGAGTGCTTGTCGATGCGAGGAGCGGCGATGTCGTGAAGATCGAACGTCGAACCGCTGCGCAGCATCGATTCGGTGAGCGCCGCCGTCTCGTCGCGATCGAGTCCGCGCAGATACGTGGCCATCAAGAACGCCGCCATCTGATAGTCGGGCACGTGCCCCGCCACGTACGCGCCAAGGAGCGCGTGCCACTCGCCCGGCTCGATGCGCCCGCCATCGCGCTTTTTCTCGATCAACCGAATGGCGAGCATCCGCAAACGATACTCCGCCGACTGCCGCCGGGCTACTTGAGCTCTCTCCACAGTTCACAAGACGAGCGTCCGGCGACTCGTTCCGCCGGATTTCGCCCCGTCACCGCGTGACCGCGGCCATTCACCCCGCCACACCCGTCACTCACACGAAAACAGCGAGCATTGACCGGGTTGTGGGGTATCTCTAGCTTCTGCCAGCGGAGTCGCATCGGCGTGCGTTGATGACTCGTGTCATTGCCTTCTGCCAATTCGACGATCGCTGATCTCACGTCCCGGATGCTTCGAGACGACCCCACAGTCGGATCTTCCATGCTGATTCGCTCACTCGCAGTAACGGTCGCCGCTTCCATCTTCGCGACCGCCGCATTCGCGCCCGTGGCGCACGGTCAAACCGCCGCGGAGCACATCGCTGCCGGCGACAAGGATGCCACCGCACTCAACGCCACCGGCGCACTGGCGGAGTACAAGGCCGCGATAGCGGCCGATTCCACCGACGAGGAGGCGTACTGGAAAGCCTCGCGCACGCTCGTCGATCTGGGCGAGTACGAGCCGGACAAGGACAAGCAGAAGGACTACTACGCCGAAGCGAAGGAGCTCGCGAGCAAAGCCGTCGCCATGAAGCCCTCCGATCCGGAAGCGTACTTCTCCGTGGCGCGCGCCGTGGGTCGCGTCGCACTCTCGGTTGGCAAGAAGGAGCGCGTGCGCTATGCGAAGGAGGTGCGCACCGCGGCGCTCGAGTGCCTGCGCCTCGACTCACTGCACGCGGGCGCGAACCACGTCATGGGCCGCTGGAATGCGGAGATCATGCGCCTGAGCGGCTTCTCGCGATTCATGGCCAAGAATTTCCTGGGCGGCGACGTGTTCGGCACCGCCAGCTGGGCCGAGGCGGTGCGTTACATGGAGCGGGCGGTGCAGCTCGACCCGAACCGGATCACGCACCATCTCGATCTGGCGGAAGTCTATCGCGACCGCAACAAGCCCGGCGACAAGGAGAAGGCGAAGGAGCAGTTCCAGGCGGCGATCGACGGGCCGGTCACCGACTTCAACGATGCGCACTACAAGAAGGAAGCAGAGGACGAGCTGGCGAAGCTCAAGTAGCGGTCATCGAGGCTGGTCGCGCGCCTCGCGCGCTACCAGCCTCTGCGAATCCGGTCGGCCAGGTCTTCTCCCGCCCAGCGTCCGCGCTCGGCTCCGCGGCGCAGCTTGCGCCGTCCGCGACGCATGTACCAGCCGAGATCGCCGCGTGCGTCGCCCAGCCGCTCGCCGATTCGGCCCCCGAATCTGTGCGCGCGCTCGCTGAGCATCTCGCGCGTTTCCTCTCCGCTCTGCGGCGCATAGAGCAATGCGGCTCCCGCTCCGAGGAGCGCGCCCAGTGCCACGCCGGCGCCGAAGATCGCGGCGTGTCTCCACTGCATGTCCTCCGAGTAGCTGCTGCCGCGCGGGCGCGCCGATCCCATTGCGTGCATGGAATCGTTGGAATCCAGATCGGACGCCCGCGACCGCGACGCCGTGCCCGAGGGACGACTACCCGAGTATTCCGATGTGCGTGCCATATCATGCTCCTGTGCCGGGGCTTAGCCTCACCCCACCGATGGTAAGAATCTTGCGGACCAATGCCGTACCTTTCTTCCAACCCGCGCGCCAAGTGTATGTCCATTGCTTAGCAACCGGGTACAGTCGACGTGTGCACGCTTCGGGCCTCCATTCCGGGCGCCGCACCAAATCCGGTTTCCCCTCTCCCGGGCCGTGGCCAGGGAACCCTGCGGGGTGAGGAGACGAATGAGCATAGGTGGTAAGACCGTACTGCTGGTCGAAGACAATGAAGACAATCGCATCGTCTATTCGACCATCCTGCAGCACTTCGGGTACGTCGTCATGGAAGCGCTCAATGGCGAAGAGGGCATCGCCAAGGCACGAAACGAGCGCCCCGACCTCATCCTGATGGACATCTCGATTCCGGTGATCGACGGATGGGAGGCAACGCAGGTTCTCAAGCGCGATCCCGAGACCCGCGGCATCCCGATCATCGCGCTCACGGCGCATGCGCTCGCCTCCGATCGCGAAAAGGCGATGGAGGTCGGCTGCGACAGCTATCTCGCGAAGCCCTGCGAGCCCAAAGCCGTGGTGAGCGAGGTCGAGAAGTTCATTGGTAAGGGAAATGTCCACTGAGCAGGGGAACTCACCACTCGTTCTGATCGTAGACGACCACCCGGACAACGTCGAGGTGCTCCAGGCACGGCTCGACGCGCTCGGCTATCGCACCGCGTGCGCCTCCGATGGCGAAACCGCGCTCCAGATGGTGGCGGAATCGCCGCCGGATCTGATTCTGCTCGATGTCATGATGCCCCGCATGGACGGGAACGAGGTCGCGCGCCGGATCAAGGCCGACAAGTCGCTGCCGTTCATTCCGATCATCATGCAGACCGCGCTCGATTCCACACAAAGCAAGGTGTTCGGGCTGGATTCGGGCGCCGATGACTACGTCACCAAGCCGATCAACTATGCGGAGCTGCAGGCCCGCATGGCGGCGGCGCTGCGTGTGAAGGCGCTGCAGGACAGGGTCGCTCAGATGGCGATCACGGATGCGCTCACGGGGCTCTACAACCGGCGCCATCTCGACGAGCGGCTCGACGAGATGTTCGAGCACTCGGTGCGCCTGCACGAGCCGTTGTCGGTCGTCATGTTCGACCTCGACCATTTCAAGAAGGTGAACGACACGTATGGCCACCAGGTCGGCGACGTCGTGCTCACCCAGTTCGCGCAGCTCCTCAAGCACGTCGCGCGCGACATCGACCGGATTGGACGTTACGGAGGGGAGGAATTCATGGTCCTTCTCCCGGGCACCGTGCTCGACGCCGGGGTGACGTTCGCCAAACGCGCGCGTCAGGAGGTAGAGACGCATCAGTTCGAATACGAGGGCGGCGTGCTGGAATGCAGCATCAGCGCCGGGGTAGCGGCGTATCCGCATCCGCGTATTCACACCCGGCAGCAACTCGTGAAGGCCGCCGACGATGCGCTCTACGTCGCCAAAACGACCGGACGCAATCGCGTCGTTCGATTTGCCGATCCGGAATTCAACGCGAACGTGAAGGAAGTCGATGATCAGCATGCGCACGGAGCAGTTGACGGAGGAGCAGCACGGCCCGGCTGACGAGACCAGCGTGCTGCGCGAGCGCGTCGCGGAGCTCGAGCGCGAGCGCGACCATCTCGTGGCGGTGGTGGACATTCTCACCGAGATCTCCGCCTCCCTTCACTTCACCGACATCCTCCGTACGATCGCCCGCAAGCTCGGCGAGACCTTCGGACTCGATCGCTGCTCGATCTACCTCGCGGGCGATGCGCAAAGCGTGAGGCTCGTCGCCACGTACGAAGACCCGACGGTCGGCAACCTCATCGTCGATCTCGATCGCTATCCCGAGCTGAAGCGCGCCTTCCAGAGCGGCGAGACGGTGTTCATCCCGGACGCCAGCGTCCATCCGATGTATCAGGGTGTCGAGCTCGTCGCCGCGCTCCGCAACGTGCGCTCGATCGTCGTCGTGCCGATTCGTTGGCGCGGCACGGTGATCGGCGCGATTTTTCTCCGCACCGAGCGCGAGTCCGCGCCCTTCGCCGACCGTGACGTCCGCTTCTGCCAGGTCATCGCGTCGCTCACGGCGAACGCGCTGCGCAACGCGCACCGCTTCGAGACGCTGCTCACCGGCCAGAAGGCTCAGGAGCAGGAGAAACGGCGGAGCGAGCTGCAGCGCATCACGCTGGTCGCGTTCGTGCGGCGCCTGCTCGACCGCTATACCAACGCCGAGGATCACATGTGGGCGGAGACGCTGCTTCCGGCGCATGCGGATGAGGAGCTCGAGCGGCTCGTGACCGTGGCCATGGAAGTGATCTCGGAGGAGGCGAAGGGCTAGCTCTCGCAGCAGCGCCCGCGGCGGCCCTCGCCCCGGCCGCGATTTCACGGCAATTTTCCTCGATGTCAGAGAGCAACAGGAATCTCGCCGCGCGCGCGGACGAGCTGCGGCGTGTGCTCGAGCGCGCGTCGTACGAGTACTACGTGCTCGACCGTCCCGAGATCTCCGATCTCGAGTACGATCGCATGTTCCGCGAGCTGCAGCAGCTCGAGGAGCAGCACCCGGAGCTCCGCACCCTCGACTCGCCAACCCAGCGCGTGGGGGCACCGCCGCAAGGCCAGCTCGCGAAGCACGCCCATCTCATCCCCATGATCTCGCTGGGGAACGCCTTCGACGACGATGAGCTGCGCCAGTGGCAGGCGCGGATCGCGCGCCAGGTGGGCACGGACGCGGACGGCGGCTACAGCGCGGAGCTCAAGATCGACGGCACGGCGGTGAGCCTGACGTACGAGAACGGCGTGCTCGTCAACGGTGCGACGCGTGGCAACGGGACAATTGGCGAGATCGTGACGGCCAATCTCCGCACCCTGCGCGACATCCCGCTGCGCCTCGCCGAGAGGAAGCCTCCGCGGATCGTGGAAATTCGCGGCGAGTGCTATCTGCCGTTCGATGCGTTCGAGCGGCTGAACGAGGAGCGGGCGAAAGCAGGCGAGGATCTCTTCGCCAACCCCCGCAACTCCGCGGCGGGCTCGTTGCGCCAGCTGGACCCGGCCATCACGGCGAAGCGCCCGCTCCACTTCTTCGGCTTCGCGGTTGCCGCACCGGCCGACGTCCCGCTTCCCTTCTCCACGCAGAGCGAGCTGCTCGATACCCTCGAGCGCTGGGGCTTTCCGGTGGAGTCGCACCGGCAACGCTGCACGTCGCTCGACGAGGTGGTTTCCTTCGTCCACGAGGTCGAGCACACGCTCCGCGCGCAGCTCAACTTCGGGATCGACGGCGTGGTCGTGAAGGTCGAGGCGCTGCGCATGCAGGAGGAGCTCGGGATCATCGGTGGTCGCGAGCCGCGCTGGGCCATCGCGCGCAAGTTCGCGCCCGACATCGCGACCACGAAGCTGCTCGCGATCGAGGTGAACGTGGGACGCACGGGCGCGCTCACTCCGTTCGCGATGCTCGAGCCGGTGGAGATCGGCGGAACCACGGTGAAGCTCGCGACGCTGCACAACGAGGAGCTCATCCACGAGAAGGATCTGCGCGTGGGCGACTGGGTGCAGGTCAAGCGCGCCGGCGACGTGATCCCGCAGGTGCTCGCGAGTCTCCCCGAGCGCCGCGATGGCAGCGAGAAGATCTGGCGCATGCCGAAGCGCTGCCCGAGCTGCAACACGCCCGTGCTCAAGGATGAGGAAGAGGTCGCGATCTACTGCCCGAACGTCCAATGCCCCGGACGACAGCTCGAAGGGCTGGTGCACTTCGCGTCCCGCGGAGCGATGGACATCCGAGGGCTGCAGTACAAGCGCAGTGCGCAGCTGATCGACGCGGGGCTCGTGCGCGACATGGCGGATCTGTACTCGCTCACCGTCGAGCAGCTCGTTGCACTCGAGCGCTTCGCCGAGAGAAGCGCGGAGCAGCTCGTGGCTGCCCTCGAGGAATCGAAGAAGCGGCCGCTTTCGCGGCTGCTCAACGGGCTCGGCATCCGCCATGTGGGCGAGGGCGCGGCACAGCTCCTCGCGCGCCACTTCGGAAATCTCGACGCGCTGATGGGGGCCTCCGAGACGGAGGTCGAGGCGGTACGGGGCATAGGCGGGATCATCGCGCGATCGGTGGTCGAGTACTTCTCGGAGCCCAACACCCGGAAGCTGATGGAGCGCCTTCGCAAGGCGGGGCTTACACTTGCGGAGCCCAAGGCGAAAACGGTCGGGCGTTCCCTCGCGGGCGTTACGGTCGTCATCACCGGTACGCTCCCGACCCTGTCGCGAGCGGCGGCCACGGAGCTGGTGCAGGCGCACGGCGGCAATGTCACGAGCTCCGTGTCGAAGTCCACCACGTTCGTGGTCGCCGGCGACGCAGCCGGAAGCAAGCTCGAGAAGGCAAGGACGCTCGGCATCGAGGTCATCGATGAAGCGGGCCTCTTGCGGCGCGTTGAGGGTGAACCCTAGATACCGACATGATTCATTCAATCGATCTGGCCGACCACCGCATGGTCGCGATGAGCCGCTCCACTCTCGCCGCGCTACGCTCGATTCTCTTTCGCGATGCGGGTCCGGTGGCTGCGAGCGCGCTCCAGGAAGCCGGCTACGCCGGCGGCGAAGGCGTCTATCACTCCTTCCGCGAATGGCTCCGCAAACAGGGCAAGGCGGCGCCGGAAGACCTCGAGGTGGGGGAGTTCCAGCGCCGGGCTTCCACGTACTTCCGTGAGGCGGGGTGGGGCTCGATCACCGTCGGCTCGATGGGCGAGGCGCTGGCCACGGTCGATTCATCGGATTGGGGCGAGTCGGACCCCGGCGCCAATCTCGATCAGCCGGGATGCCACATCACGACGGGGATGTTCGCGGACTTCTTCGGCCGCCTGTCCGACGTGCCGCTCGCGGTCCTCGAGGTCGAGTGCCGCTCCGCCGGCCACGAGCGCTGCCGCTTCCTTCTCGGCAACGCCGACGTGCTGCGCTTCGTGTACGACGAGATGGAAAAGGGAAACAGCTACACCGACGCGGTAGCCGCCGTCGCTTGAGCGAGGAGCGCTGCGCGAGCCGCTTCGGTTGCCAACCAAAAAACACTGCTCCCCATGCGCACCGCCCCATAGCCGGGCACGGAAGCAATCCGTTTTCTCTTCCGTTCGATCCGTTCGATCCGTATTTCCAAAAAATGTTGATGCCTGTGTCGTGCGCGCTTGCTCAGAACGGCAACAGCCGCCCGGGCTGGATCTTACATCTTTGAGATACGGATAACAAACGGATCGAAACGAATTGAACGGAGACGGCAAAACTCTACGATTTCCCTCGTCATCGCTCGGGAGCAAAGACAACCGATCTTTGACGGGAAACGGCAGCGTGTAGCGTCCCTGCGGCTGCTTCAGTTGCCAACCAAAGAAGCCCCGCTCTCCGTGTGCACCGCGCCTTAGCTCAACGAGCACCGGCCCGTCGCCACAAACGCTTTCTCCGTCGGTGTCCGTTTTGTGTCCGTTGGTGTCGTCCCATCCAACGCAGTTGACCATTCGCGTCGCGCGCCGCAGTCGGCAGGTACTGATTCCTTCCAACTCTTGACGACTCGGACGCTCGACCATATATACCGGGAGTCTATAAACACTTCGTTTATACCAATCCCGGTCCATGCCCGATCAAGACTCCAGCAGCGACATCCTCCGTATCCGACAGGACGCCTTCTACATCCTGCTCGTGTTGTTGCACGGAGAGCGGCACGGTTACGCCATCATGCGCGAGGCGCGCGAGCGTTCCGGCGGCAGCGTGGTGCTCCAGGCTGGCGCGCTGTACAGGCTCCTGCGCCGGATGCTCGACGACGGCCTCGTGGTCGAGTCGCAGCGGCGCCCCGCCGCGGATGCCGACGACGAGCGTCGGCGCTACTACCGCGTGACTCCACTCGGCCGTCGCGCCATCGCCGCCGAGGCCGACCGCATGGCAACACTCGCAGCCGCCGCCCGCGCGGCGCTGCGTGCCGGTCCAGCGCTCGCCTGATGGCGGACTTTCGCGTTCCTCCGCTGAGCATCGGCGAGCGGCTCTATCGCGCGCTGCTGTATCTCTATCCGCCGCGATTCCGGCGCGCATTCGATCGCGATCTCATCGAGGCATTTCGCGACCAGCGACGCGATGCGGCACGGCGGCGAGTTCCGTCCGCCCTTTTCGTGCTCGCGATCGCGTACGACCTCGTGACGCAGGCGCTCGCCGAGCATGCGTCATCGCTCTGGTCGGTCTTCCGCACACGCTCCGCCCCTGATGGCGAGGAATCCCCAATGCCCGGATCGCAACGCGCCCTGAACCTGACGGAGCTTCGCCTCGCGGCACGTCGGCTGCGGCGCGTCCCGAGCTTCACGATCACCACCGTTTTCGTTCTCGCACTGGGAGTAGGCGCAACGACGGCGGTGTTCAGCGTCGTCAACGGGGTGCTGCTTCGGCCCTTGCCCTATCCGAATCCCGGCCGGTTGGTCGCGCTCACGCACTCGATCGCGGTGTCGGGTGTGGAGGAGGCGGACCAGTCCGACGCGAGCGTGCTCTTTTATCAGGAGCACGCGAAGGCCTTCACGGGAATTGGTGCGTGGCTCGATCAGGACGTGAATCTGGAGCTGGTCGATGGCCGCTCAGGGGCCGCCGAGCGCGTTCAGGCGGCTGAGGTCACGTCCAATCTGTTCGAAGTGCTCGGCGTACCACCGCTCCTCGGTCGCGATTTCCGCAGTGGAGAAGACCGCGCGGGCGCCGCCCCCATAGTGATGCTGTCGTACCGGTTCTGGCAGCGCCATTTCAATGGCGCAAAATCCGCGATCGGGAAGCGCATCGTCGCCGACGGAATCTCTCGCGAGATCGTCGGCGTGATGCCGCAGCGCTTCGTCTTCCCGCGCTCGTCGCCGGAGCTCTGGTTTCCCATGCCACTCGATCCCGCGAAGGCGTCGGCGGGCAGCTTCAATAACCGCGGCGTCGGGCGACTGCGCGACGATGCGACGATCGAGAGCGCACGCGCCGATCTCTCGCACGTGCTGCCGGGATTGCTGGATGAATTTCCGAATGGCATTCCGCGCCCCATGTGGGAGCAGGCACACGTTCGTCCGGTGGTCACGCCGCTGCTCGAATCGATCGTCGGCGATGTGTCCACCCTGCTCTGGATTCTTCTCGGCAGTGTCGGTCTCGTGCTCCTGATCGCCTGCGCGAACGTGGCGAATCTCTTTCTCGTGCGCGGCGAGGCGAGGCAGCTCGAGCTCGCCGTGCGCGGCGCGCTCGGATCGGGCACCGCCGGGATCGTCGCGCAGTGTCTGAGCGAATCGCTGGTGCTGGCGGCGGCAGGAGGTGTGTTGGGTGTGCTGCTCGCGTTCGTGGGCGTGTCGTGGACAGCTGGCTGGGCCGACAGGATGAACGTCCCGCGCCTCGAGCAGGTGTCGATCGACGGCCGGGTGTTGGTCTTTGCACTCGTGGTCTGCGCCGTGAGCACTCTGTTGGTGAGCTTGATACCATTGTTGCGGGCACGCCGTGTTCCGATCGCGATGGTGCTCCGGGAATCGGGGCGCGGATCCACGGCCGGTGCCGAGCGCCAGAGAACGAGAAGCGTGTTGGTCGTGGCGCAGGTGGCGCTCGCATTGGTGCTCGTGGTCGGGTCGGGATTGCTTGGCCGCAGCTTCACCCACCTGCGCAACGTCCAGCCGGGCTTCGACGGCGAGAACGTGTTCATGACGCGACTCGCACTGTCTGCCGCGACCTACCCGACCGGAGCGGCGCGGGTGCAGTTCTACGGACGCCTGCTCGATCAGGTGCGCGCACTGCCTGGGGTGCGCGAGGCGACGATCAGCGACTGGGTACCCCTCACATCCGACCACAACGACGTGGTCGTGACGGTGGAGGACCATCCGCTGCCACCAGATGCGCTGCCGGCGGATCACTTTGTCGCGACGGTCGATCCGAACTACTTCAAGACGATGGATATTCCGCTCCTGACGGGACAAACGCTCGAGTCTCCGTATCGCGGACGCTCATCCCAGTATGCCGTCGTCAGCAAAGCCTTCGCGGACCGCTACTGGCCGCGCGGAAGCGCACTCGGCAAGAACATTCGGGCGGCAATCTCAGGCCCGTGGTTCACGATCGTGGGGGAGGTCGGGAACGTTCACTTCGAAGCGCTGAACAAGCCGGCGGAAGACGCGATATACCTGCCGCTGTTGCCTCCGGACTCCAGCAGCGCAAATACCCCGAGCTTCGTATCCCTGCTCGTGCGGACGCAGGGCGGGCAGGACGTCGCGCAGCCGATACGCAACATCGTGCATGCGCTCGACCCTGCGCTCCCGACCTACGATCAGCAATCGCTCTCGCGCGTCATCTTCGCGTCATCGTCCCGCGCGCGTGTCACGATGCTGCTGCTGGTGATCGCCAGCACGCTGGCGCTCATTCTCGGAGCGGTGGGACTGTACGGCGTGTTGGCCTACGGCGTGAGTCTGCGCCAGCGCGAGATCGGCGTGCGAATCGTGCTGGGTGCGCCGCCGTCTGCGGTGAGCTGGATGGTCTCCCGGCAAGCGCTCGTTCTGGCGCTGGCAGGCATCGCCATCGGAACCGGCTTCGCGCTCGCGGCAACGCGACTGCTGAGGGGGCTGCTCTACGACGTGAGCCCCACCGACCCGCTCACACTGGGCGCCACGTGTTTGGGACTGCTCGCGATGGCTGGAATGGCGAGCTGGGTTCCGGCGAGGCGAGCCGCAGCGGTCGATCCGTCGGAGGCACTTCGGAGCACGTGAGCGCCCGGCCACGGGATTTCACCGTGCTCTACTTTTAGATTCTCTCTCCCAGATTCACTTCGTGATCCCAGGGGAGCACGATCGTGCTCTCCGTTTCCATCCCCGCGAAGTCCGGCTGGTAGGAGCCGGTACGAAAGCCTACCGCCGTGCGAACGTCAGCCGCGCCCGCGTTCACGATCGCCGCGACGGCCAGCCGCAGCGTCGAGCCTGTGTCGCACGTTTCATCGACGAGGAGTACGCGCCGATCCCGCACGTCCGTCGGCACGCTTCCGAAGATGCTCGGCGTCTGCCGCACCTCTTCCGATTGGTAGCGACGGCTGACGATGATCGAGTGGAACGGCTTGTCGAGAATCGCGGCGATCACGGCACCGGGAACGACGCCCGCAGTGGCGATGCCGACGACCAGCTCGGGATTGTAGCCTCGCGCTACTTTCAGCGCGAGCGCGCGCGACATCTCGCCGAACAGCGGCCAGTCCACTTCGAGCACGCCTCGTGAGCGATCGATGACCTGGCGTCGTGGCATTGCACTCCTGAGAGACGGTCACGGCACTTTTCTTCCACTGTGCGGAAGCTACCCCGGAGGCTGCGATGATAATAGCATGGTTGCTGCCCCGTGACGTAGACGATAACTTTTTGTCCGCTCGCAGATGGCTCCCCGCTCGGGGAGATGTCGTCTGCGCATCCGCCCATCTCGACCTCGGCCTTCAAACGCATGTCCTGGTGGCGCCGGCTCACCGGTGGTAATGCCCACGCGGCGCCCAAGCCGCAGCGACTGGACTATCTGAGCGAAGCGCTCGCGCTCGAGCGCCAGGGCGATTACGACGCCGCGCTCACCTCGTACCGTCTCGCCCTGCGCGACAGGCCGAGCGATCCGCGCATCCTGCAGAACATGGCGATCGCGTTCTCGAAGACCGGCCGACTCGAGGATGCCGTGCGCTGCTATCGTCGCGCCCTCGATCTCGATCCCGAGTTGAGCGGTGCGCACTACGGTCTTGCGTTTCTGCTGCTCAAGCGCGGTGATGCGACTGGCGCCGAGGAGCACCTGTCGGCCTTTCTCGCGCGCGCGCCGAGGAGCTCGGAGGCAGAGCGATGGGTCACGCACGCGCGTGCCGCCCTCGAACAGCTCCGCTCGGGCACCAGTGCGTCGTCGCTCGGGGAGCCGGACTAACGCGTGGGACATGTCCTCGCCATCGTCAGCCAGAAAGGTGGCGTCGGCAAAACCACCACAGCTGTGAACCTCGCAGCGGCGTTCGCGCGCCGCGGTCTGAAGACGCTGCTGATCGACACGGACCCGCAGGGCGCCGTGCGCTACGGTGTGGGACTCCGGCGCGGAGAGGCTCCATATGGCATCTCCGATTTTCTGAGCGGTGCGCGACCGCTGCGCGAAGTGATCCTTCCCACCGCGCTCCCCTGGTTGCGCGTGATTCTCGCCGGCAGCGTGAGCACGGAAAGCAGCCACATCGAATTCCACCACCGCATCGAGACGAGCACGCTGCTGAAGGACATGATCGCCCTCGCGCGCGATCGCTGCGAGGTCGTGATCGTCGATACGCCGCCCGGGCTGGGCGCGATTCCGCGGCGGGTGCTCGAGCTCAGCCAGCACGTGATCATCCCGCTGCAGTGTGAGCCGCTCGCACTGCAGACCACTCCCCAGATGCTGCGCGGCATTCAGGAGATCTGCGCGACGAACGAGGAGCTCACGCTCGACGGGATCGTGCTCACGATGTACGACCCGGCAAGCCTCGGCTGCCAACGCGTGACCGAATACCTGCGCGCGAATCTGCCGCGCGACATGGTCTTCAACATCACCGTTCCGCGCAGCGCGGCTGCGTCCGAAGCATTCGCTGCAGGGCAGCCGGTGGTGCTGCGCGATCCGGCGGACCCGGCCTCGCAGGCGTTCGTGAATCTCGCGACGCTGCTCATGGAGCGGTTCGAATGAGCGCGCGCGCCGGACGGAGGCTCTGGTGCGCGGTGGTGGCGCTGCTGCTCGCGGGCGCGGGGATCTCGTGCGGTGAGGGCAGCAGCGGCCCCGATGTGCCGCTCTCGATCCAGTTCGATCCGCCGCAGCTGCCGTCGATGCTCGTGGGTGGCGAGCTGCACGACACGCTCGGAAACGTCGACTCGCTGCACGCGATTGTGTTCAACTCGTCCGGCGACACCATCCAGAACGGGCCCGTTCGCTTCGTGCGTGCGGACACGACGCACATCGTGACGATCGACTCGATCAGCGGCCGTGTCACCGCGCAGGACACCGGCTCGGCACGAGTGGTGGCGCAGGCCGCGTCACTGCAATCGCCGCCGGAGACGCTGTTCGTGGTGCAGACGCCTTCTGCGTTCACGACGATCACCGCGCTCGAGGACACGCTCACGTTCACGCCCGTGCGCACGGACACGCTGTTTCCGCTGTCGGTGCTGCTCAAAGCCGGAGATGATCCCGTCAATCACTACCGCGTCGAGTATCGCTTCATCTATCCCACGGCGCTGAACGTGGAAGACTCGACGAAGGTCCTGCTCACGGATGAGAACAGAAAGTTCTCCCTCGTGGACACGACGGGGACGGGGACGTCCGCTGTCGGTGGCTCGGCCACGCGCTATCTTCGCATCTCGCCCTTCACGCACTTCACGACGGATACGGTGGTCGTGGAGGCGCGTGCCTTTCTTCCGGACCACACGCCGGTGCCCGGAAGTCCACTGCGCTTCAAGGTGCTCGTCCAAATCCAATAGGACGGTATGCCGCCACATCCCGCGACGCTCTCGCAGCTGTTCATCGAGGCAGTCGAAGAGCATGATCGGCCGAACGCGCTGCAGACGAAGATTGGCGACTCGTATCAGCCGATCTCCCATCGCACGCTCGCCGATCGCGTGCGGCACGTCGTCTTCGGCCTGCGGGCGCTCGGTGTTACCTCCGGCGATCGCGTTGCGATTCTGTCGGAGAACCGTCCCGAGTGGGCCATCGCGGATTACGCATGCCTGCTGTCGGGCATAGCGGATGTGCCGATCTATCCAACGCTCCCCGCGGAGCAGATCGCCTACATCCTGCACGACTCCGGAGCCGTGGCGGCCTTCGCGTCCACGGAGGAGCAGGCGGCGAAGATCCGGAGCGTGCGCGCCGAGCTTCCGGCGCTCAGGCACGTGATCGTATTCGATGCGGATGCCGCGCGCGGAGGCGAGATCAGAATCGCCGCGCTGGAGGCCAAGGGTGCCGCCTCGATGACACCGGACGATGCGGCGCGGCTGCGTGCATCCGCGCTGGCGATCACGCCCGATCAGATCGCAACGATCATCTACACGTCGGGAACGACGGGCGAGCCCAAGGGCGCGATGCTCACGCACGGGAACATCGCCTCCAACGTGTCGGCTGTGATCGACCTGCTCCCGATGGGTCCGACGGATTCCTCTCTCAGCTTTCTTCCGCTGTCGCACATCTTCGAGCGGATGGTGGACTACCTGATGTTCGCGGCCGGCGTCTCGATCGCGTACGTCGAATCGATGGACAGCATCGCGAGGAACATGCAGGAGGTGCGGCCGACGATCGTCGTGGCCGTGCCGCGCATTTACGAGAAGATCAATGCACGCATCACGGACACCGCGATGCGTGCCGGAGGGGCCAAACGCGCGATCTTCCTGTGGGCGCAGAAGGTGGGCGACAGATGGACGGCGGCCATGCTCGACGGGCACAGGCCCGGCCCGGTGCTCGCGCTCGAGCATGCAGTCGCGGACAAGCTGGTGTTCTCGAAGGTCCGCGCGGCGGTTGGCGGCCGTCTTCGCTACTTCGTGTCGGGTGGCGCACCACTTTCCGTGGAGATCAACCGCTTCTTCTTCGCCGCGGGGCTCAAGATCCTCGAGGGCTACGGACTCACGGAGACATCGCCGGTGATCGCGGTGAACACGCCCACGCGCGTGACGATCGGCACGGTGGGCGCGCCGATTCCCGGCGTCGAAGTGAAGATCGCAGAAGACGGAGAGATCCTGACGCGCGGTCCGCACGTGATGAAAGGATATTTCAATCAGCCCGAGGCCACGGCCGCGGTCATCGATGCGGATGGATGGTTTCATACGGGCGACATCGGCACACTCGAGGATGGGCTGCTGCGCATCACCGATCGCAAGAAGGACATCATCGTGACCGCCGGCGGCAAGAACATCGCGCCGCAGCCGATCGAGAATCAGGTGAAGGCGAACAAGTACGTCGCGCAGGCAGTCATGATCGGAGACCGGCGCCGCTTTCCGCTGATTCTCGTGGTCCCGGAGTTCGATCAGCTCGAGCGATGGGCCACCCAGCAGGACATCGCATTCAAGGACCATCGCGATCTCATTGCGAATCCGCTCGTGCGGGGGAAGATGGAGCGCGAGGTGTTCGGCACGCTGGAGAAGCTCGCGCACTTCGAGAAGCCGAAGCGGATCGTGTTGATCGAGCAGGACTTCACGATCGACAGCGGTGAGCTCACGCCGACCCTGAAGGTGAAGCGCCGCGCGGTCGACCGAAAGTTTCGCGCGCTCATCGACGCTGCGTACACGGCGGAGGAGTCGCGCACCGGAGCCTAGCGTGCGTGCGACGCGTCTAGCGCCGAAGCGCGATGGGCACCGGCGCCGAGACGCTCGAGCGCGGAGCCGCCGCCACCCACTGTTCGTCATCGCGCGCGAGCTCCTGCAGCGATTCGGGAACCCGCGCCGCGGCGGGCGCGATGAGTCGTCCGCCCGGCGCGAGCGCCCGTGCGGCGCCAGCCAGGAGCGAGGGTGTCGCGTGCGTCGCGTCCAGCGCGATCCCGCGCGCCGAGGCGGCAGCCAGAGGGAGCACGTCGGGAACGAGCGCGAGCGACAGCGCGCCGCCGCTGCGCAGTGTAGGCGCCGGATCGAGCGCGAGAAGCTGCACTCCCTCTGCGAGATCGAGCAGCGCGTCGACGCACGCGCTCCACTCGCCCGCGAGCACCACCAGGCCGCCGGGCTCCGTGAGCCCGAGCAGCGCGGCGGCGCGAAGCGCGAGCGCCTCGCTGTCGCGTGCGCCGGGACTCGGAGCCGACGCGCGCGGCGCACCCACGCTGAAATCCGCCACGCCATCACGCACCTCGTAGCGCGCCTCGCAGATCGGGCAGCCCAGCTCTCCCTGCACGATGTGCCGCGCGACCAGCTCGTCCGCGCGCGCAATGAGCCAGCTGTCCTCGTGCGGCCGCACGCACCGGAGCGAGTCGACGAGCTCGAGAAACACCCAGACTCCTACGACGCCGACATTCGCAGCTCGTCGATGTTCACGGAGGCGGGCCGCGTGGCGGCCCAGACCGCCGCATCGGCAACGGCATCCGCGCCGAGCATCGCGCTGCGCGGCGGAAAGCGACTGTCCCCGTGCTGCAGCACCGGGTCCCAGATGGGCGTGTCCGTCGAGCTCGGCGACACCAGCGTCGTGCGGACACCGGTGCCCTTCGTTTCCACGCGCAGCACCTCGTGCATCGCGCGTGCCCCGAACTTGGACGCCGAGTATGCGGCATTACCCGGAAAGATCGTGCGGTCGGCTATGGAGCCGATCGTGATCACGTGTCCTCGCCGCTGCTCGCGCCACTCCGGAAGGAGCGCGCGAAGCACGAGGAACGGCGCGATGAGATTGATCTTCATCATGCGCTCGAGCTCCTCGCCGGTGAGCACGTGAAGGGGCTTGGGATCGAAGATGCCGGCATTGTTGATGAGCAGGTCGGGCGCGCGGCCGAACGCGCCGCCGAGCTCGTGGACGAGGCGGTCGACTTCGCTCGAAACGGAAAGATCGGCAGCGATGGCGAGCGTGTGGTTGCCGAGCTCCTTCGCGCGCGCCTCGAGCTCCGCCGCGCCGCGCGCGACGAGCGCGATGCGCACGCCCTCGCGCACGAGCGCGCGCGCGATCGCGAGACCGATGCCCCGGGACCCGCCGGTGACCAGCGCGGTTTTCGGAACGGAGGAGCTCGTCAACGATGCAGCGAGTTCCGACCGTACGCGAGGGAGAGGAACTCCTCGCGCGTGCGCGCGTCGTTGCGGAAGATGCCGCGCACAGCGGACGTGACGGTCTGCGAGTTCTGCTTCTGCACGCCGCGCATCATCATGCACAGGTGCATCGCCTCGATCACCACGCCCACGCCCTTGGGCTCCAAAACCTCCTGCACGGCCTCGGCGATCTGCTCCGTGAGTCGCTCCTGCACCTGGAGCCGCCGCGCGAACATGTCGACGATGCGCGGAAGCTTGGACAGGCCGACGATCTTGCCATCGGGGATGTAGGCGATGTGCGCGCGGCCGAAGAAGGGCAGCATGTGGTGCTCGCAGAGCGAATACAGCTCGATGTCGCGAACCATGACCATGCTGCTGTGCGTCTCGCTGAACACCGCGTCGCCCACGACATCGCGCACGTCCATGTCGTAGCCGCGCGTGAGCCAGGTGAGCGAGTTCGCGACGCGCTGAGGCGTCTTCTTGAGTCCTTCGCGCTTCGGGTCCTCTCCGATGATCTCGAGGATTCGGTGGACGAGCTGCTCGAACTCGCCGTTGTGGGCGGGCGCTGCATCGAGATCGAGCCCCCAGTCCTGCGCGGGCGATTCCAGCATGGCGGGATCCACGCGCTTGCGCACCGCGAGCGCACGTGCGGGCGGCTCGGCCTCGCGCGCCTCCGCGGCGCGTGAGTCGGTGCGCGAGTCAATGCGCGAGTTGGTGCGCGGACGGGATTTCTTGTCAGCCATGTGTCGCGACGATCCTCCAAATGATGGTGCACGCGATGATCCACGTGATCGCTGCGCGTGTGCCAACGTAACTTGAGTCCTGCCCGGTGCTCCCCTAGCTTGACGCAACCGGCGAGCCGGGAGCTCGCGTGTTTTCGTTCCCTGTGCCTGCCTGCCGTGAAAGCTAAGCTGCTTCTGATCGTCAGCGGAACGCCGGCAGCATGGTCGGCGCTCTGGACCTTCCCCAGCATGCTGGCGAGCGCGTTCCTCGTGGCGTGGGCGGCGGAAGCTGCGCAGTTCATCATTTCGCAGGGACTCGCGCTCGCGATCCTCGCCTGGGTGCAGACGCTTCCGGAGTTCGCGGTGGAAGCGGTGATCGCGTGGGAGGCGGGTGGCGACGCCGCGCACTGCTTCGTCTCGAGCCCGCCGCCCGGATGCCACTCGCATCTGGCGATCGCGAACTTCACGGGGGCGATCCGGCTGCTGGTGGGTCTCGCATGGCCGATGATCTTCTTCGTCGCTGCGTTCTTCGGGCGGAAGTCCCGTCCCTTTCTCGCGCCCATCGAGCTGGAGAACGAGCACGCGGTGGAGGTGCTCACCACGATTCCGCCGCTCGCGTACTTCGGCTGGATCTGGTACAAGGCCTCGATCGACATCATCGATGCGGTCGTGCTCACGGCCATGTACTGCGCGTATCTCGCGATCCTCTGGCGCATGCCGCCGCGGCAGGAAGAGGAGGTGACGGACGCACCGCGCATCGCGCGCTGGGCCGCGACACGGCCGGGGCGGCAGCGCGTGGTGGCGGTGGGCGGGCTCTTCGCGATTGGCGCTGCGCTGATCTACTTCACCGCACATCCCTTTCTCGAGTCGATGCTCGCCATCGCGGGCACGGTGGGCGTGAGCCAGTTCGTGCTGGTGCAGTGGGTCGCGCCGTTTCTCAGCGAATTTCCCGAGAAGGTATCGGCGTTCCAGTGGGCGAGCCGCGTGCGAACCGCGCCCATGGCGCTCGTGAACATGGTGTCGAGCAACATCAATCAGTGGACCGTGCTCGCGGCAATGATTCCGATCGTGTTCTCGTTGTCCCGCGGCACGCCGTCGGCGCTCCCCTTCGATGGTGCGCAACGGGATGAGATTCTGCTCACGATCGCGCAGAGCATCGTTGCGGTGCTCGTGCTGCTGGACATGAAGTTCCACTGGTGGGACGCGGCGATTCTGTTCGTCCTCTGGCTCGCGCAGTTCGTGGAGGCGGGGTGGCGCGACGAGATCACGATCATGTATCTGGCGTGGGCGGTGCTGCTCGTCATCGGATGGATCTGGAGACGTCCAACGGCCCCGGGCATATTCTGGAGGCTCGTGCGGGGGAAGCCGATCGCTGGCGAAGCTGGCGGATGACGGCGCGAAAAAAAACGAGCCCCGCCGGAGTGGCGAGGCTCGAAGAGGTAGGAACGAAGAGGATTTTTGAAGCCCCGTCGAATGTATGAGGTCCTCACCACACTGTCCGCCTTCCCCGCACTGGGGCATGACGTGAGTATAGATTATCGAACCCACCCGAGAGACTTGTTGGCTCAAAAATTAAGTCTCTCCGTCCCCGAACTG
>JAICLZ010000131.1 GCA_025929535.1 Gemmatimonadaceae bacterium | reverse complement strand
GACGCGAGCGTCGAGATGACGCGTACCTACGATGTCGAGGACGCGCGCGCGTTCCTGAGAAATACGGGGCTCGACGCGGATCGCGTTGCGGCGGAGGTCGAGGGCAAGGTTGGCGCCGCGTTCATTCGGGCGCGCAAGCCGGACGTCGCGCTGCGCCCGGCCGTCGCGAGTGATCGCGAGGCGATTCAACGTCTGCTCACCGAAGCAGAGCTTCCGCTGGCGGGGGTCGCGGAGCTCCTGCCATCACTGGTCGTCGCCGAGGTGAATGGCGCCATTGTGGGTGTCGGAGCTCTCGAGGCGTGCTGCGACGACGCGTTGCTCCGGTCCGTCGCCATAGCGCCCGAATGGCGTAGCAGAGGGCTCGGCCGCGCGCTGGTGACGCGTCTGATCGCGGACGCAGAGACCCGAGGGTTTCGCGCGCTCTACCTCCTCACCATGACCGCGGAGCATTATTTCCCGCGCTTCGGCTTTCAGCCGGTCGCGCGGGGTGTGGTTCCCGCTGCGGTGCGTGCCACCTCCGAATTCCGCGAAGCATGCCCCGCATCAGCCACGGTCATGCGGCGCGCGCCGGTATCTCTGTAAGCCAGTCATGGTCCTGGAGATCTCGTCGGCTCCCTCGCGAAAATGCGTGCCGGCGTCAGCGAAAGCGCGGGCGACGCGATTCTCGAGTCCACGGTCACGATGTGGACGGCGTCGCGGGAACACGCTCCACCGGTAGCCTATCGAGAAGGCGGAGCAGTCCGTCGAGCAGCGTGAGCGGATGTGGCGGGCACCCGGGCACGTAGAGATCAACGGGCAGGCTCGCGGGGACGCCGCCGGCGACCTCGGGGCTCCCGTGAAATGGGCCCCCGGAAATTGCACAGGCGCCAACCGCAATCACGAGGCGCGGGGCCGGCAGTGCCTCATACACCTTGTCCAGCGCCACGCGCATGTTGGAATTCACGGTCCCGGTGATGACCATGCCGTCGGCGTGACGTGGCGACGCGACGAACTGCACGCCGAAACGCGCCAGGTCAAACACGACGTTGCCCAGCGCCACCAGCTCCGCCTCGCAGCCGCCGCAGCTCCCGGCGACCACCGATCGCAGTCGCAGCGATCTCCCGAAAAGGCGCCGTACGCGCGCCTCGAGCGCATGCGCGAGCTCCACCTCACCGCTGGCGGACACGAGGCCCGCTCGCGTGGAGCTCGCCATCCGATAGTCGTGCGTGAACCGAACCGTGCCAGCCGCACTGCTCGTCGCTTCCTCGGGACTGAACAGGCAGGCACCCACATCGAGCGCCGGGTGGCCGTCGGGCGTAACGGTCAGCAGCGCTGACGGCGCCGCGCCTGAAGGCTCGGGATGCATGGGCGCAGGCGCATCCAGCACCGGCCGTCCACGAAAACGCTCGGGAAATTCGGCGTTCCTGTCGGGGAACGGTGACGTGGGCGTGCCCTGCCGAAACCGCGCCCGAAGAAAGTCAAACATCGCGCGCGCGCGAAGAGAGCGCGACCAGTGTGCGCTCAGAGATCATGGCCCGCATAGGAGAGGTTGAAGCTCTTGTTGCAGAGCGGAAAATCGGAGATCTGATTGCCCGGGAGCGCCGCGGCAACGGCGGCCCAGTTGTGGAATGAGGGATCCGTGACCTTGTGCCGCCGAATCATCCCGCGCTCGTCGGTAATCACGACGTGCGCGATCTCACCGCGCCATCCCTCCTCCATCGCGACCACCAGCTCGCCGGGCCGGAGCGCAGCCACGCTCACCAGCGGTTCTCCACGCGGCAGCGCCGCGAGCTGGTCGAGGACGAATGCGAGCGAACGCCGGATTTCCAGCCAGCGCACAAGTGCACGTGCGTGCACGTCCCCCGCCCACGCGGTAGAGACGGGAATGTGGGCGAAGCGGAAGATGCCATAGGGATGATCCTGCCGCACATCGCGCGCGATATCGCGCGCACGCACTACCGGCCCCACGAGGCCGAGTCCGTCACACTGCTCCCGACAGACGATACCAACGTCCTCCAGACGAGCCTGCACGGACGCGGTCTGGAACATCAGTCTGCCCACCGGCTCCAGCTCATCACGCAGCCGTTCGAGTCGCGCTCGCATCGCATCGGCCATGGCCGGCGGAAGATCAAAGGCAACACCGCCCGGCCGAACAAGCCCACGTCCAAACCGATTGCCGGAGAGGGTCATGAGGAGGTTCAGACAATCGCCCCGCATGCGGCCAAAGAACGCGGCGGCCGGCTGGTAGGCCACGTCTCCCACAATCGCTCCCAGGTCGCCGATGTGATTGGCGAGTCGCTCGAGCTCGAGCGCGATGCCGCGCATGCTCTGGGCGCGAGGCGACTTCCGGCTGCGCGCGAGCGCTTCGATCGCTCCACAGTACGCGCCGCAATGTCCGATCACAGTGTCGCCCGCGATGGATTCCGCGATCAGCGGCGCGCGCACCACATCCACCGTCTCGAGCAGCCGCTCGACGCCACGGTGCTGGTAGCCCAGGACGATCTCCAGGAAGAGCACCTCCTCACCGTGGGCCTGGATCCGGAAGTGGCCTGGTTCGATGATCCCGGCATGCACGGGGCCGACTGCCACTTCGTGCACGTCCTCTCCCTCGATGCGGAAGAACGAATATGTTTCCGGATCGAGCACGACGTCCGTCCGGCACTCGGCGCGATGATCGGGAAGGTGGCGTCGCAGAGGCTTCAACCAGGGGTGATCCACTGGCTGCACCGCGCACTGCTCGGCGATTTCGCGCTCGAACGCATGCGCCTGCGGACAATCCGGCGTGAGCGACGGATATTGCTCGTGCACGAGGGTGGTCGTCGCGCCAAGCTGGCCTTGGGCATCGTCCGCGAGTATGGCGACGAGGCGCGTCAGCTCGCCCCCCTCGGGCAGCCCGAAAAGCGAGACAAT
>JAICLZ010000143.1 GCA_025929535.1 Gemmatimonadaceae bacterium | reverse complement strand
CTGCATGCTCTATCTCCGTTGAAATTCGGGGGCGCCGAGCGCGAGACCGATCATCGTCTCGAGTCCGCCGCGTGGTGTCGCGTTTGCCGCGCTGTCATTCGCCATGGGATTGACTCCGCTTTCGAGCACCCTGCGCGTATCAGGCGATGCCTCGCCACCGAGAATCGCGCGTACCACGCCGTCCACCTGCGCGTTCCGCGGAAGCGCAGCGAGCGCCTCTCCATCCGCCCACTCGGCCGGCGATGCGCCGGGCACCCGGCCCGATGCGACCAGCAGGCCGAAGTTGATGCGCGCGAGGATTGCGCCAGTGTTGATCCACGCGTCGCCGCGCTCCGGATAGCCATTCGGCGCGAGGTGTCCGTACAGCGGCTCGCCGAGCTTCGCGATCAGCTGCGCCGCGCGCGGCGTGCTGTCGGGCTGCGCGCCGACGACACGCAGCGCGCTCACCACGAGCTCGAACGGCGACTTGACCTTTGCCTTGTACGCGGCGCGCGAGAAAAACTCGGGCGACGTGAAGATCGTTTTCAGGCACTCGCGAATGTCGCCATCCGTGCGCGTGAACGTTGCGGCGACGCGCTCCACGAGGGCCGGCGGCACCGAGTCGCTCACGAAGCGGCGCACGAGCTTCGTCGCGATGAAGTGCGCGGTGGCGGGATGCGTCGCCAGAATGTCGAGCACCTGCTCGCCATCCTCGATGCCGCGGCTCGCCTTCAGTGTGTGCCCGAGAAAACGCTTCTCGCCCGCGTCGTGGAGCGCGGGGCGGAAAACGAATGCGCCACGCTCGCGTGGCTTCTCCACCGTCCAGCCGGTGAACGCGCGAGCCGCGCTCACGACGTCGGCGTGCGTGTAGCCCCCGTCCACGCCGAGCGTGTGGAGCTCGAGCAGCTCGCGCCCGTAGTTCTCGTTGAGCCCGTGCGGGCGGGCATGCGGGCGCGCTTGCATGCGCATTCGCGTGCGCGTCGCGAGCGCGGGCCGGTCCGCCTCCACCGTGCTCTCCCAGTTGTCGAGGTAGTAGAGCATCGCGGGACTCTTCGCGACTGCGCCGAGGAGATCGCGGAATTTGCCGAGCGCGTGAGGCCGGATGCTCTCGCGCTCGTACTGGCCCAGGAAGTAGCGCTCGGGCCCTTTGCCCGCGAACACCGTGAAGTGATTCTCCCAGAAGTCGACCATCACTTCCTCGAGCTGCCGGTCGCTGATCACGGCTCGCGCCACCTTCGCCGTCTGCAGCGCGGTCAGAAGGCGGCGCGATAGTCGCCCCGCCTCCTTGATGCGCATCGAGTCGCCGGCGGTGAGATCGAGGCCGGCGAGCTTTCCACCCGCGCTGTCGCGCGCGATCACGTCGCCGCGACCGGTCATTTCGCGGCGCTTCTCGCGGATCAGCTGCCCCGGCTGCGGATATTCCGCGAGCAGCTCGGAGGGGCTCCGCGTGAGCTCGGGAAAGCGCGCCACGAACTGCTCGGCCGCGCGATCGTCGATCGTCCGCGGAGAGAGCTGGAGCTCGATCCACCTGTCCACGCCCATGGCGCGCACGCGCTCGGCGTCCCCCGGACGCGCGCCGAAGCCGAGGCGAT
>JAICLZ010000025.1 GCA_025929535.1 Gemmatimonadaceae bacterium | reverse complement strand
GCGGCGGCATCGCCCATGGCGAGCGGATCGGAACCGAAGATCTGCACGCCGATCGGGTGCTCCTCGGGCCCGAAGCGCAGCTTGGAGAGCGTGGCTTCGTTCTCGCGACGGATGCCCTCCGCGGAAAGAAACTCGGTGATCACGACGTCCGCGCCGAACCGGCGGCAGAGCCGGCGGAAGGGAGACTCCGATACCCCGGCCATGGGCGCGAGGTAGAGCGGAACGGTGGACGTCAATGGCACCGGGAAGCGCATCCGTGTGAATCTAGTTGCAATTGCAAGTCCATGCAACGCATGGAGTTTGACACTTGATGCGACGTGGGATAGCTTCCGGCGTCGCCGCGCGCGACAACACGTCCCGCCTGCTCCGAAATCGTCAACGAGGATTTGATGGAACTGCGCCAATTCTTTACCGAAGACGCGATCAAGCTCGAGCTCGAGTCCACCACCAAGGACGACGTGCTGAAGGAGCTGATCTCCCTGCTCGGCCTCGACGACAAGTCGGAAGGAATGCTCTACAAGATGTTGAAGCGCCGCGAAAATCTCGGCTCGACGGGGATCGGCCGCGGCATCGCGATCCCGCACTGCCGTTCGCTGGTCGTGACGAAGCTACGCGTTGCGTTCGGCCGCAAGGCGACGGGCGTCGACTTCAAGGCGATCGATGACAAGCCGGTGAACTTCTTCTTCCTGATCGTCGCGCCGCCGCTCGAGGTGTCGAATCAGTATCTGCCGGTGCTCGGCAAAATCGCGCAGTTCAGCAAGGAGCCCGATGTGCCGCAGCGGCTCCTCGGACTGACGGAGCCGGGGCAGTTTCTGAAGTTGCTGGAAGAGAAGGGAGTCTAGCCTCCCGCGATCGCGCCCACGATCATGAGCGGCTCCTCGCCGCTCGACACAGCGCTCGGGAGCACGAAGTCCACGGGCTCGTGCGACAGATCTTCCTGGCACGCGAAGAAGCGCAGAAACGCGCGTCGCTGCTGCGTGACCTGGTCCCGAATCGTGCCGCGCAGCATCGGGTAGCGCGCCTCGAGCGCGTCGAGCACCGCGCGCGGCGTCGCCTCGCCCTCGATTTGCAGCTGCACCTCGCCGCCCACCTGCGCGAGCGTGCGGAGATGGTGCGGGAGCACGACGCGAATCATGACAGTGTCTGCACTTCCACCGAGAGCACCGCGGGCAGATCGCGCACGATCGCCTCCCAGCTGTCGCCGGCATCGGAAGACGCGTACACCTGTCCGCCCGTCGTGCCGAAGTACACGCCGCACTTGTCCAGCGAATCGACGGCCATCGCATCGCGGAGCACGTTCACGTAGCAGTTCTCCTGCGGCAGTCCCTTTGTGAGCGCCTCCCACTCGTTGCCGCCGCTCCGACTGCGGTACACGCGCAGCTTGCCATCCGGCGGATAGTGCTCCGAGTCGCTCTTGATCGGGAGCACGTACACCGTCTCGGGCTCGTGCGCGTGCACGTCGACGACGAAGCCGAAGTCGGTGGGGAGATTGCCGCTCACTTCGTGCCACAGATCGCCCGCGTTGTCGGAGCGCATGACATCCCAGTGCTTCTGCATGAAGAGCACGTCGGGGCGCGTCGGGTGCATTGCGATCTTGTGCACGCAGTGGCCCACCTCCGCGTTCGGATCGGGGATGTACTGGGACTTGAGTCCCTGGTTGATCGGGAGCCAGCTCTTCCCGCCGTCGTCGGTGCGAAAGGCGCCGGCCGCGGAGATCGCGATGTACATGCGATTCGGATTCACAGGGTCGAGGATGATGGTGTGCAGGCACATCCCGCCGGCGCCCGGCTGCCAGCGCGGTCCCGAGCCATGTTGCCGGAGCCCGGAGAGCTCCTCCCAGTTCTGCCCGCCGTCGCTCGAGCGAAAGAGCGCGGCGTCCTCCACGCCGGCATAGACCGTGTCGGGATCGGTCAACGACGGCTCGAGGTGCCACACGCGCTTGAACTCCCACGGATGCGCGGTGCCATCGTACCACTGGTGGGTGCCCGGTACGCCGTCGTACGTGAACTTGTTGCCCACGGGGGCCCAGCTCTTTCCGCCGTCGTTCGACCGCTGGATCACCTGCCCGAACCAGCCGCTCGACTGCGAAGCGTAAAGGCGATCCGGGTCCGCTGGCGATGCGGCCACGTGATAGATCTCCCACCCTGCGAAGTGCGGGCCGCTGACGTCCCACTTCTTCCGCTTGCCGTCCGAGGTGAGAACGAATGCCCCCTTCCGCGTGCCGACCAGAACTCGTGCGCTGCTCATGTGCGTGCTCCTCTCCGGTGTCATAGTGATGGACCCCCACTATGCGTCGAATGGACGACCTTCAGATCGACATTTGCTGGAATCCGGGACGATTCGCTGCCTTGCGGGCCCTATCCCCATTCCTCAGGGCAAGGGAGAGAGATTTGACACCTGCGCCGTGTAGGGTCCACCGGGATCATTGTTGCTCATGGAGACCAGAGTGGGATAGCTGTACTGCTCGTTGAACTCGACTTGCAGCGCTGTGTGCTTCGACCCGACCACACTCTGCGCAGCGGCGTACAATCCGTCAATGGTGGTCCAGCCCAAATCGACTTCGGGGGGCAGCCCGGTGGTATTGTCGATCACGCTCACGATGGTGGTGTCGTGCACGGTGATGTGCACGTTCGACCTGAAGCCGAGCCTTTCCTGAGCCAGGTCGCACGTGTACGAGGTGAAGGTCCGCTGCTTCCATTTCGCTTCGTGGAGATCGAGCGAGAGCTGCGCGGCGACACTCACATCGCTCACGCTGCTGCACCCGAGGAGCGCGCCAGAGAGCGCCAGTCCGACCAGAATCGATCGCATCCGTTCTTCTCCATGGGGATGGTTCGAGGTGCGGTCGCCTCACACGATCACCGCTGAATCCACCCTTGCAAGAGCTCGTGCGTCACACCGGGTTCAGTCGATGGGCTGAAGGTTCGAGACCCTCACCAGGAATTGGCCCCCGGGGTTGTTGTTCTGAATGTTGAACAAGGTGATGTATCCATACTGATCGTCGTACTCGAGCGACACGCCACCCTGCAACACGGCGAAATCCGCCTCGTTGAAGAGCGCATCCATCGTCGGCCAGGTCCGTGGCGCCGTCGGGGGCTGGCCGGTGTTCAAATCGATGACGCTGGCCACCGTGTCGTTCACCACGGTGATGTGCACGTTGTAGTTCGTGCTGAGCTGCGTCTCCGAGTAATCGAAGACGTACGAGTGAAAGCTGCGCTGCGCCCACTGAGCTTCGTGCTGCTGGAGCGCCGCGCGATCCGTGGCGGTGACGGCGCGGGTCGTGTCGCACGCCGCGACGATGACGGTCGCCGCCACGAGGAGACTCACGAGAGCTGGTCGCATTCGACCTCCGGTGGTTGCGCGCGGTCATGCGCGATTGCGAAAGCTCGCGACCGGCACAGGGGCATCCAAGGCGATGAGCCATTGTGTATTCCCTGCATTTCCGTAGCTTCGCTCGTCGCGGTTTCCGGCGCCGATCGGCGTCGTACCCTACGTACACCGAGGTCACCTCCATGGCGCTCCCTGAAGTGGCTACCGAAGACGCGTCGCCGCCTTCGGCAATCAGGGCTGGCTCACTGCAGCGCGTGCTCGGGCCTCTCGGCGTGAGCCTGCTGACATTGTCGGTGCTCACGCCCGGCGCGTCGGTGCTGGTGGCTGGCGTCGACGTCGTCCACCACGCGGGGACTGGTGCGGCGCTCGCATTTCTTCTCGGCGGACTGCTCACGGTGATCTTCACGATGTCGCAGGCGGAGCTCGGCGCTGCCTTTCCTCTCGCGGGCGGAGATTACGCAACCGTCGGCAACGCGCTCGGGCCTCGCGCCGGATTCATCCAGTTCGGGCTGGTTCTGTTTGGCACTCCGATATTTCTCGCGCTGTCGGCGGTTGGTGTGTCGCTGTACGTGCGAACGCTGTGGCCCGGGCTCTCCGGCCCCGGAATCGCAATCGCCGCCGTCGCGGCGTCGGCAATGATCGCAATTCTGAACATTCGCACGGGCGCCAAGCTGACCGGCACCTTCCTGGCGATCGAGCTGGGCGCGCTCGTCCTGTTGATGGTGCTCGGCTTCGCGCACCCCGTGCAGTCGCTCTCGATTCTGGTGACTGCACCGCGTGCCGTCGTTTCCGGCACCCTTGCAACTCCTGCCCTCGGGTCCCTGGTGCTCGCAATCGTCGCAGCATCGTACGCAACGGCAGGCGCCGGGCAAGCGGTCTATTTCAGCGAGGAGATGCACGATCCGAAGAGTGTCGGCCGACTGGTGATGATCATCGCGCTGCTGACGCTCACGCTCGAGTTTCTCCCGGTGCTCGGTGTGGTGATGGGCGCCCAGAACCTGCCCGTCGTGCTGGGCGCGGAATCTCCTTTCATAGCGTTCATCGCCGAGCGAGGTTCGCGATCGATCGCGATTCTGGTGACGCTCGGGATCATTGCCGCGCTGTTCAACGCGATCGTTTCGGGACTTACCTGTTACGGGCGATTCCTCTATAGCACGGGCCGCGACCGGATCTGGTCGGGGAGTATCAACGGGGCCCTGATTCGTCTCCATCCGCGCTGGGGGTCGCCATGGATCGCTACCCTCGTACTTGCCGTGTCCGCGGCGGCATGCTGCGTCCTCCCGCTGAATGCGATCGTTCCACTCGTGTCGTTCACGACGCTCGCGCAATGGGTACCCCTCAGTCTTGCATGCATTGCGGGTAGGCGAAGCGGCGCGACCGGCACCCCAGGCAGTTACCGTTCACCACTCTTTCCGCTGCCGCAGGCGCTCACGCTGCTCGTCGTTGCGGCGCTCACCGTATTGGTCTGGAGCGACCGGGTGAACGGCCGCCCGGGCGTGTTTGCCGTCATCGCGGTGGTGGTGCTGTCGACGCTCTACCACGCCTTCGTGCTCGACAGACGCGCGGGCGGATGGGCGCTGTTCTCGACGCCAGCCGAGGTGGGACTTCCGCAATGAAACAACCTGCTCCGCGCGAAGACGACGTCAACGTGAAGCGGCTCTCCGCGGCCGGCGGACGGCCCTGATCTTCCCGCCGCGAGCTCCACCGCAGAAGAACCGATCGCCGCCGTCGGACTCGAGTCCCGATACATTCATTCCAGCGGGCATCTCGAGACTCTCGAGAACGTCCCCACTTTCGGGGTCGACTCGCCGCAACTCGCTCTCTGAATCCTCCAGCGTTGCGTGCCAGAGCTCCCCGTCCACCCACGTGACACCGGTGACGAAGCGATTGGACTCGATGGTGCGAAGGACCGCGCCAGTATCGGGGTCGATCTGATGAATCTTCCGGTCCCGATACTGCCCCACCCAGAGCGTCCCTTCGGCCCACGCGAGCCCCGAGCTCCCGCTCCCGCTCGGCGCCGGAATCGTGGAGAGCACGCGCCCCGTGTCGGGATCGATCCGCTGGATGCGATCCGCCGCGAGCTGATACAGGTGCTTGCCATCGAAGGCTGATCCCGCATGCGCGGCAACGTCGATCGAGCGCACCGGCTTTCCACTCGCCGGATCGACCGCATTCAGATTGTCGCCGGACGCGAACCACACGTGCTCGCCATCGAACGTGACGCCGTGCACCTGGGGGATGCCCGGGAAGGGTCCATACTCGCGCAGAACTTCGGCTGTCGCTCGTCTCATGGTTCCATTCTAGCCGATCTGCAGCGATGCGGGGAGTAACAAGGTCGTCGTGAATCCCGGGACCGGCGGAGTCGTCCAGCGGCGCGCTCGTCCTCTACCGAAAAACTGAACCCTGCCCGTCGCCGCCAATGATTCGAGTGCCCGCTGAATCGTCCGTTGACTCCCTCCCAGGGCGAGTGCAAGAGCGGAGCTCGACCACGCATCACCATCCGCGAGCATGGCGAGCACCGCTCCGTGCTGCTCTTCCACCGGTTGCGCGATCACGACGATGTCGCGTGCGCGGAGTGGCGTCATTGCGAACCCTCGCTTCGTCGCGCTCACGTCCGCGACGTTCTTCAGCACCGCGCGAAGCCGGCCGATCTCGACTCGCAGCCGTGCGCGATGCGAGTCGTCCGTGAACTTCGCTCCGAAGGCGCGCGCGAGCAGAGCCTCTCTCGGTACATCTCCCGGCCACGCTTCCGCCAGCGCCCGTGCGAGCGCGAACAGCACCGGACGCCGCGCGAGCGAGATCACGGCGACCGAGTCCCGCACGAGGAATCGGCACGCGTCCACCACCATCGATGGCGACGCGTGCAATGCCTCTACCTGCTCGAGCAGGAGAAGCCGTTCTTCACCGTCCGCGATCAGGCGTGCCGCGGGTGTATTCAGTACGCGAGATGCGCTCTCGACTTCGGTGGTGAGCGCCGGGATGCCGGCCGCGCGCGCGGCGCGCTCCGCTCGAGCGAGGGCATCGCGCGCGGCCTTCGTGCGCAGCCGGCGGATCGAGATCCCGGCCACCACCAACTCGTAGGCGGCCGTCGCGGCAGGCTGGAACAGCGACGCATCGAGCTCCCCGAGCGTCCGCTTCGCCTCATCGAGGCGACCGATCAGGAGCAGTCGCCGAGCCTCGAGATATCGCGCGTACGCGGCGTTCACGCGGTCGCCGTGCTCCTCGAGCGTGACACGAGCTTCGTCCAGCGCCTTCTCGGGCCAGCCCAGATCGCGCGACACGAGCGCGATCTCGGCCTCGGCGACCACGCATCGTGCGCGCGCGATGGGCTCCTTCTGCCCGAAGGAGCGCGCGGCACGCCTCACGAGCGCTTTCGCGCGAGCGAGATCGCCCAGCTGCGCCATCGCGATGCCGCGAAGCGCGAGAGCGGATGCGTCCTCACGCAGCGCGATCCAGTTCAGCGCAGCGAGCGGATCACCTGTCGCGAGCGCACGGGCCGCGGCCGTAATCAGTGAGTCCATTGGAATCCCGTCACAATTGTCACTCACAGGGTTCGCTGCCGACGTCCCAACTTAACGCACGATGATCGACCTGCACCTGGGTCGGACAACCCTGGGATTCGCCAACGACACTCGATGGAGAGAAGAACGATGACGACACAAATGCATGGAACGCGTGAACAGTGGATGGCAGCGCGACTCGACTTGCTGGAGGCCGAGAAGGAGCTGACGCGCCGCTCGGACGAGGTCGCGCGCCAGCGCCAGGCCCTTCCGTGGGTTCGCGTCGACAAGGAGTATCGATTCGAAACGGAGGCGGGCCGAGCATCGCTCGCGGATCTGTTTCAGGGGCGCACGCAGCTTCTCGTCTACCACTTCATGTTCGGGCCGGATTACGCGGCGGGCTGCCCGTCCTGCTCATCGATTGCGGATGGATTCAACGGCATCGCTGTCCACCTGGCCAACCATGATGTCACGCTTTCGGCCGTGTCGCGGGCACCGATCGCGAAGCTGCAGGCATACCGGAAGCGAATGGGATGGACGTTTCCCTGGGCATCTTCGCTCGATGGGGACTTCAATTTCGACTTCAACGTCTCTCTCACCGAGCAGCAGCAGCGCGAGGGCGCCGTCGAGTACAACTATCGGCGTGAGGCGCCGTGGACGTCGGATGGAATCGGCACCACGATGTCGAAGCAGGGCGAAGGGCCGGTGGTCGAGATGGCGGCCATGACCGGAACCAACCCCGCCACGTTCCTTCGCGAGAGGCCCGGCATGAGCGCATTCGCGCTCGAGGACGGCGTGCTCTATCACTGCTATTCCACGTACGCGCGCGGCCTGGATGGGCTCTGGGGCATGTACCAGTGGCTCGATCGGGCGCCCAAGGGACGGAACGAGAGGGGTGTCTGGTGGCGCCGTCACGACGAGTACGCAAGCCGATAAGGGGAATCATGGACCCGATGTCCGGACCCTGGAGTTGGAGCGCGCTTTCCTTCCTCGGGATGTGGGTCGCGATGATGGCAGCGATGATGCTGCCATCACTCGCACCGGGGCTCTGGCGCTATCGCGAAGCTGCCGCGAGCGCGGGCGTGTCGCGCCCCGGGCTTTTCGCCGCGCTCGTGGGAGTGGCGTACTTCAGCGCGTGGACGCTGTTCGGAATGATCGTGTTTCCGTTGGGCGCGGCGGTCGACGCAGCAACGATGCAATTACCGGAGCTGGCACGCGCCGCCCCGGCGGCTGCGGGTGCGGTAGTCCTCATGGCCGGCGCGTTCCAGCTCACCAGGTGGAAGGCGCATCATCTCGCCTGTTGCCGAGAGGCGTCTGGGTGCAGCACGCTCCCGCCAAGTGCGCGAACCGCCGTTCGAGAAGGCTTGCGCATTGGTCTCCACTGCTGCCACAGCTGCTTCGGCTTCGTCGCCATGCTGCTGGCACTCGGAATCATGGACGTTCGCGCGATGGCCGTCGTGACGGCAGCGATCACGGCCGAGCGACTTGCCCCGTCGGGTGAGCGCATGGCTCGCGCGACTGGGGCGATGGCAATGGCGGCGGGATTGATTCTGATCGTGCGAGCGGGCGGACTCGCATGATTGCATTCGCGCGACGCGTTCGCTTCACTCCCACTCGATCGTGGCCGGTGGCTTCGAGCTCACGTCGTACACCACGCGGTTCACGCCGCGCACCTCGTTGATGATCCTGTTCGAGATGCGGCCGAGCACGTCGTGGGGAAACGGGAACCAGTCCGCCGTCATGCCGTCGAGACTCGTGACAGCGCGCAGCGCGACGACGTTCTCGTAGGTGCGGTAGTCGCCCATCACACCCACGCTGCGTACCGGAAGCAGCACCGCGAACGCCTGCCAGATGTCGTCGTACAATCCCGCCTCGCGAATGCCCTCGAGATAGATCGCATCGGCGCGCTGGAGCACGTCGATCTTCTCGCGCGTGATGTCGCTGAGGATGCGGATCGCGAGTCCCGGCCCGGGAAACGGATGCCGCCCGACGATCGTCTCGGGCAGCCCGAGCTCGCGCCCCACGCGCCGCACCTCATCCTTGAACAGCTCGCGCAGGGGCTCGATGAGCGCGAATTTCATCCCCGGCTTGAGGCCGCCGACATTGTGATGCGTCTTGATCGTCACCGAGGGTCCGCCGTGCGGAGCAGCCGACTCGATCACGTCCGGGTAGAGCGTGCCCTGCACCAGGAACCTCGCATCCTGTCCGGCGGCCGCAGCGGCATCCTCGAACACGTCGATGAACAGGTGGCCGATGCGCCGGCGCTTCTCCTCCGGATCCTCGATCCCGGCGAGCGCCGCGAGAAAGCGATCGGAGGCGTCGATCGTGATGAGCTCGATGCCAAGGTGCGCGCGGAAGGTCTTCTCCACCTGCTCGCGCTCGTGCAGCCGTAACAGTCCGTGATCGACGAAAATGCACGTGAGCTGCGAGCCGATGGCGCGATGCACGAGCGCGGCTGCCACCGATGAATCGACGCCGCCGGACAACCCGCAGATCACGCGCGCACTCCCGACCGTGTCGCGGATTCGTGCGACCTCTTCCTCGATGAACTTGCTCGTCGTCCACGACGGTGTGGCCTTGCACACGCCGAAGAGGAAATTCTCGATCAGCTCTCCCCCCCGCGGCGTGTGCACCACTTCCGGATGGAACTGCACGCCGTAGATCGGGCGGCTGCGATGGCGGAAGGCTCCGATGTGCGAGTTCGCGCTGTGGGCGAGCACCTCGAAGCCACTCGGCATCACCCGCACCTGATCGCCGTGGCTCATCCACACGGGCGTCGGCTCACCCGGCGCAAAGCCATCGAACAGCGTGTCGCTGTCGTCGACGATCAGCTCTGCCCGCCCGTACTCGCGCCGATCCGCCGGCGCAATCTCGCCGCCGAGCAGGTGCACGATGAGGTTCATGCCGTAGCACACGCCGAGCGTTGGTGCATAGTCCAGCACTTGGGCCGGCACCGTTGGTGCGCCCTCATCGTACACGGAGTTGGGTCCGCCGCTCAGGATGATCCCCGTGGGATTCCATTCGCGTATCCATTCCGCCGAGCGCGTTGGTGGATGAATTTCGGAATAGACGCCGGCCTCGCGAACACGGCGCGCGATGAGCTGCGTGAACTGTGAGCCGAAATCCAGAATCAGAATGCGACTGGGCATTCCGGCCCCTACCGCTTCCACTCGGCCTCGTTCAGGGCGAGGAATTCCACCTTCAGCGTTTCGAGATCGAGTACTGCGGCCGTGGGTACGCCGAACAGCCATCCGCACGCCTCGCCGGGATTGAGCAGGAGCGTGGAGCCCGACGTGCGGCACTGCTTGATGTGTGAGCACCCGTGTATCACCACCGCGTGCGCGTCCACCGAGCGCTCGGCCACGTCGCTCAGATCGTGGATGACCAGGAGGCGCACGCCGGCGACATCCACCGAATGCGGCGAATCGTACAGCTCCGTTCCCATTCCCTTCGCCGCCTCGGCCAGCAGTCCCTGATGATCGCCATCGTTTCTGCCGAACACGCCCGCGAGCGGCAGGTCAGCCGCGAGCAGCGGAGATAACGCGAACGGCGAGCAATAATCGCCCGCATGCAATACGATCCCGACGCCGGCCTCGCGAAACAGGCGCGCGAACTCCGCGATCGCCGGTACGCGGTCATGTGAATCCGAGAGGACTCCGACGCGCATCAGTCAGTTCTCCATTCCAGCTGTTGCGGCTCCAGGCGCACGAGATCCTCGTAATTCTCCCGCCGCGTGGCTACCGCGAACCGATCGCCATCCACCAGCACTTCGGCAACGCGCGGGCGCGCGTTGTAGTTGAAGGACATCACGTATCCGTAGGCTCCGGTGGTGCGCACCACGATGAGGTCGCCCGCCTCGACATCGTCCACTTCGCGATCGAGCGCGAAGAAGTCGCCGCTCTCGCACACCGGGCCTACCACATCGACGACGGAGCGCGTGTCGCGCGCGTGCACCGCCTCCACTGCGTGGTATGCATCGTAGTGCGATGGGCGCACGAGATCGTTCATTCCCGCATCGGAGATGATGTACTCCTTGCCGCCCGACTTTTTCCGGTGCATCACGCGCGCGAGCAGCACGCCGGCGTTGCCGACGATGAAGCGCCCCGGCTCGACGATGAGCGACAGTCCGGATTTCTCGATCTTCGGAAGCAGCGCTGCCGCGAGCGCGTCGAGATCCATGGGTGTCTCGTCCTCGTACGTCACCGCGAAGCCGCCGCCGATGTCGAGATAACGCATGTCGGATGCGCCGATCGCGCGCATCTGCGCATGGAGATCGAGCAGCCGTTCGAGTCCATCGCGATAAGGCTCGAGGTGCGACACCTGTGAGCCGATGTGCATGTCGAGCCCGCGCAGTACGATGCTCGGCAGCGCGAGCGCCCGTTGCGCGGCGTCCAGCGCCTCATCGATCGGAATGCCGAACTTGTTGCCGCGCTCGCCAGTGCGCGTGTAGTGGTGCGGCGTGTCCACTCGAACCTCGGGATTCACGCGCAGGGCCACCGGTGCGCGCACGCCCATGCCCGTCGCTACCTCGTTCAATTGCTCGAGCTCGAAGAACGACTCCACGTTGAACATCAGAATGCCGGCAGCGAGCGCCTCGCGCAGCTCTTGAACGGATTTTCCGACGCCGCTGAACACGATCGAGTCCGCGCTGAACCCCGCCTTGCGTGCGCGGAAGAGCTCACCGCCCGAGACGATGTCCAGCCCCGCTCCCCGTTCCTGCAATAGCCGCAGCACGGCGAGGTTGGAGTTGGCCTTCATGCTGTAGTGCAGGCGGTGCGGCACCGGCGCGAGCGCGCGATCGAGCGCGTCGTACTGCTCGCGGATCGCCCGCGAGCTGTACACGTACACCGGAGTTCCGACCGCCTGGGCGATCGCTTCCAGCGATACGCCCTCGCACACCAGCTCGCCGCTGGCGGTGCGGGCAAATCCCGACGCGGTCAGTACGCTTTCGCCCACAGCGCCTCTGCGGTGGAGGGTTTGCCACACTTGAGACAGCGTTGCATCGGCTCCGACGAGCGGAACTCCTCGTCGGGGAGCACGCGAATGGTCGCCTTCGTCTCTTCCTTGATCTGCTGCTCGCACTCTTCACTGCCGCACCATCCGGCGTAGACGAACGCGCCGTCCCCTTCCATCACGTCCTTGAATCGCTCCCAGCTGATCTCGCCGCGAAGGCTGTTCGCTTCGCGCCGGTCGCGCGCAGCGATGAGCATCTCGTCCTGAATCTTCTCGAGCAGCACCTCCGCGTCCTCGCCCACCGTGTCGAGCGAGACCGTCTCCTTCGTGCCGGTGTCGCGTCGCACGAGCACGCACTGGTTCGAGTCGAGATCGCGAGGGCCGAGCTCGAGCCGCAGCGGCACGCCGCGCAGCTCCCATTCGTAGTACTTGGCGCCCGGCTTCATGTTGTCGCGCGCATCGAGATGCACTCGCAGCCGGTTCGGCTCGCGGCGCTCCCACTCGGCGAGCGACGCCTTGAGCCGGTGTGCCGCCTCGAGCACGCGCGCCTTGTCGTCGTCGGTGCGCCAAATCGGAACGATCACGATCTCCGTGGGCGCGAGCAGCGGCGGGATGCGCAGCCCTTTGTCGTCGCCGTGCGTCATCACGAGTCCGCCGACGAGGCGCGTCGACACGCCCCAGCTCGTGTTCCAGGCGAAGGCCTCATCGCCCCCCTCCGTCTGAAACTTGAGCTCGAACGCCTTCGCGAAATTCTGCCCGAGATTGTGCGAGGTGCCGGCCTGCAGCGCCTTGTTGTCCTGCATCATCGCCTCGCACGAGAACGTGCGCAGCGCGCCCGCGAACCGTTCCGAGCTCGTTTTCTGCCCCGTCACCACGGGCATCGCCATGTACCCTTCCATGAAGTCACGATACACGCCGAGCATCCTGCGCGCTTCATCTTCCGCCTCGTCATGCGTGGCGTGCGCCGTGTGTCCCTCCTGCCACAGAAACTCCAGGGTGCGCAGAAACAGCCGCGTCCGCATTTCCCAGCGCACGACGTTCGCCCACTGATTGATCAGGAGCGGCAGATCGCGATAGCTCTGCACCCACTTGGCGAACATCGCGTAGATGATCGTCTCGGATGTGGGCCGCACCACGAGCGGCTCCTCGAGCAGCTTCCCTCCCCCATGCGTGACCACGGCCGTCTCGGGCGCAAATCCCTCGACGTGCTCGGCCTCCTTGCTCAGGAAGCTCTGCGGGATGAACAGCGGGAAGTACGCGTTGCGATGCCCCGTTTCCTTGAACATGTCATCCAGTGCACGCTGCATCCGCTCCCAGATGCCGTAGCCATCGGGGCGGATGACCATGCACCCGCGCACGGGGGAGTAATCCGCGAGCTCGGCGCGCAGCACGACCTCGTTGTACCATGCGCTGAAATCCGCCTTGCGTGTGGTCAGCTTCTTGTCGTCAGCCATTGCATCCGTGTGAGTTGAGCCTGTTCATGTCTCTTCCAGCCACGCCTCGAGCTGCACTTTGCGCTCGCCTTTCTCATCCAGCTTCCTCACCATCGCTTCGCCAGCGGAAAGCTCCGGCGTCGCGATCACCACGGTCTCGCGCGCGCGAGCCGTGTGTGCCGCCTTGAGCTGCCGGGCGAGCTTCTGGTTACCGAGCGCGTACTCGACGCTGCGTCCACGCGCACGGAGGCGCGCGGCCACGCGCATCGCATCCTCGACCGAGCCCGCGTCGCCGTACGCCACCCACACATCCACCATCGCTTCCGCAACGGGCATCCTGCCGCGCGACTTGAGCAGCTCGCCGAGCACCACGTCCCCCATTCCGAAGCCCAGCGCGGGCAGGCTCACGCCGCCGAGCGACTCCAGCAGCGTATCGTAACGCCCGCCGCCACAGATCGCACGCAACTCTCCCTTTGCGTCGAACAGCTCGAAGACGATGCCCGTGTAATACGCGAGGCCGCGCACGATCGAAAGATCCAGCTTCACCCACTCGCGCACACCGAGCGACTCGGTATGGTCGAGATAGCGGCGCAGATCGTCCCACTCGGCGGTCGCACCCGCAGCATCGACGATGTGCGTGAACGCCGCCTCGTCCGCCGTTGCCCCCGCGAGCTCGAACAGCTGCGCAGAGACCGAAGCGCCCACCCCCGCAGCCGCGAGCCTGTGCTCGAGCACCTCGCGCGGATCGCGATCCAGCTTGTCGAGCGCGGCGTAGGCAGCTGCCATCTGCGGCTCGGTGATGCCGATACCGCGCAGCAGCGCGTTGAGCAGCCGCCGGTCCGACACGCGCGCGACGACGTCCTCGCTCGAGAGCTCGAACACGCTCATGACATCGATGGCCGCCGCGAGCAGCTCCGCATCGGCGCTCACGTCCGCCTCGCCGATGATGTCCATGTTCAGCTGGAAGTGCTCGCGGAGCCTTCCACGCTGCTGGCGCTCGTATCGGAACAGCTGCGGAATGGAGAACCAGCGCACCGGCTTTCGCATCGAGTTGGCGCGTGCGGCCACCATGCGCGCCAGCGTGGGCGTCATCTCCGGCCGCAGGGCGATCTCGCGGTCGCCCTTGTCCCGGAAATTGTAGAGCTGGTCGACGATCTCGGCGCCGCTCTTCTTCGTGTAGAGATCGAGCGGCTCGAGCGGAGGCCCGTCGTATTCGACGAAGCCGTAGCGGCGCGCTACATCGCGCCAACCCCGGAAGATGTACGACCGCTCCGCGAGCTCCGTGGGGTAGAAATCGCGAAAGCCAGGTAGCGCGCCCGGGGACATCAATGAAATCTACGAGGCGAGCGGAGACACCTGCAAGCGCGCCATCGCGTCGCCCACAGTGTGAAACGAGCCCGTGATCAGCGTCGTGCCGCCTCCCTCGCGTGCATCCGCGAGCGCGCGATCGAAGTCCGGCTCCGCGGTGGCGGTCCAGCCGCTGTCGAGTGCAAATGCGAGCGCCTCCGAGAGCGCCCACGCGCGATCCGTCGGCACGCTCGGCGGCGACGCGAGCACGAAGCGATCGACCAGCGGCGCGAGCGTCATCATCATCGATCGCCAATCCTTGTCGCGCAGGGCCGTCATGAGACAGGTGAGCGGCCGCGCGGGCCGCACCGCCCGTAACGTTTCGCAGAGCACCTCGCATCCCGCGGGATTGTGCGCGACATCGAAGATGATCGAGCCCACACTCTGAAAGCGCCCTGCGATGCGAACGCGCGCGAGTGCGCGCTCCGGATCGATCACCGCTGCCGAGTACGGAGCTCCCGCGCACTCGAGCATGGCAAGCGCGGTCGCTGCGTTCATCGCCTGGTGCCGCCCAATGAGCGGCGTCCGCAGCTCGCGCGTTCTGCCGTCGGCGCGCAGCGTGAAGCGGGTGCCGTCCAGCGCCACGCTGATTCCGGAGACCGCCCACGCGTCGGCGACGACCCGCACCGGAGCCGCACCCGCGCCGCGCGCGAGATTGGCGAGAAAGTCGCGCAGCGCCGGATCGCTCTCGCCGATCACCGCGGGGACGCCGTGCTTGAAGATCCCCGCCTTCTCGCGCGCGATCTGCTCGAGCGTGTCGCCGAGATATTGCACGTGATCGAGCCCGATCGAGGAGATGCCCGCGGCAACGGGCGTGATCACGTTCGTGCTGTCGAGGCGTCCGCCCAGTCCCACCTCGATCACCGCGACATCCACGCGCTCGCGCACGAAGTGATCGAAGGCCATTGCGGTCGTTGCCTCGAAGAACGTGGCGCCGAGGCGCTCGACGTCGGGCGTCCATCGCTCGATGAAGCCGACCACATCCTCCTCCCGTATCGGCACGCCGTTCACCGCGATCCGCTCGCGAAAATCGATCAGATGCGGCGACGTGTACTTGCCGACGCGAAGTCCCTGCTCACGGAGCAGCGCCTCGATCGTGCTCACGACGCTGCCCTTGCCGTTCGTGCCTGCGACGTGAAAGGCTGGCACGCGCGTGTGAGGATCACCAAGCAGCGACAGCAGCTCCGTCGTGCGCTCGAGACCCATCTTCCAGGCGCCGGTGACTCGCGCGAAGAGATAATCGAGCGATGCCGCGTACGCGGAGCTCGTGGATGGCTCGTTCATGCGCGATCCCACAGCACGTGCAGGCGCGGCGCGTCCGCCGTGCCGATTCGCTCGATCAGGACGACACCCAGCTCGCCGCCGCGGGCTGTCCGCTCATATGACGCAGCAACCCGCCAACGGAGCTCTTCAAATCGCGACGGTGCGAGACGATATCGAGCATCCCGTGATCCAGAAGAAATTCGGCGGTCTGGAAGCCCTCGGGAAGATCCTGCCCGATCGTCTGCTTGATCACGCGCGGGCCCGCGAAGCCGATCACCGCTCCCGGCTCCGCCACGATTGCATCGCCGAGCATCGCGAAGCTCGCGCTCACGCCGCCGGTCGTCGGATTGGTGAGCACCGATACGTAGGGAATCCGGCGCTCGGCGAGCTGCGCGAGCAGAGCGGATGTCTTCGCCATCTGCATGAGCGACAGCACACCTTCCTGCATGCGCGCGCCACCGGAGGCGGAGATCAGCACGAGCGGATATTTCCGTTCGAGGGAGCGCTGCCCGAGCCGGGCGATCTTCGCACCCACCACCGAGCCCATCGAGCCGCCCATGAACGCGAAATCCATCACGCCGAGATTGATCGGCATGCCGCCGAGATTGCCGGAAACGGACATGAGCGCGTCGTAGTCGCCCGCGTTGGCGAGCGCCTTCTTCAATCGAGCCGGATACTCGGGGAACTGGAGAGGATCGACGGAGCGAATGTCTACGTCGAGCTCATCATAACTGTTGTCATCGAGCAACAGATTGACGTAATCCACCGCACGAATCCGGCGGTGAAAATCGCAGTTGGGGCAGACGTTCAGATTGCGGACGAACTTCTCACGCAGATCCGTATGTCCGCACGCCTCACACTTTTCCCAGGCATCCGGCGGGATTTCCAGCTTCTCGCGCCGCGGCTGCCGGGCCTTCCGCTCTTTTCGGAACCAAGCCATCGGTGAAATCTGGCCGAACGGTCAGACTCAAGCAAGCTGGACAGGCAAGCGACCCTGTCGCGAGCTCAGATCGCCAGCTCCCCCACGCGTCCCCCGCGTCCCTCGCTGGAGATGCGCACCATCACGCCGATGGACAGCCAGCACGCGAGCATGAACGATCCGCCATAGCTGAAGAACGGCAGTGGAATTCCCGTGATCGGCATGAGATTGAGCGTCATGCCGACATTGACCGAGACATGCACGAGCCAGCTCGCCGCCAGTCCGAATGCAACGAGGCTTCCAAACGAGTCGTTCGCGTTCGACGCGGTGCGCACCGCTCGCAGCACGAGAAAGAGAAAGAGCGAGAGCGCGATCGTGACTCCAAGCAGGCCGAGCTCTTCGCCGACCACCGCAAAGATGAAGTCGGTGTGCTGTTCCGGAAGAAAGGCCAGCCGCTTCTGCGTTCCTTCGAGGAATCCCTTGCCGATCCACCCGCCCGAGCCGATCGCGACCTGCGACTGAATGACGTGCCACCCAGAATTTCGTGGATCGATCGAAGGGTCCAAAAAAACCTGCAGTCGGTGTCGCTGGTACGGCGCGAGACGCTCCCACAGGATGGGGGCGAGGACACCCATGAAGACGTTCGCGAGCATCAGCGTCACGCCTTCCCACATGTACGGCCGATACCAGAGCACGAGCGCGAGCAGCGCGAGGAACCAGGCGCCCCACAGGCTCGTGTTGAAGGCGAGCACGAGACTCACCGCCGGCGACGCGATGAGGATGAGCAGCGGCAGCGGCACACCCGACCAGAAGAGCATCGCGAAGAAGATCCCGATGAACACCATGCCGCTGCCGAGATCCGGCTGCAGCATGATGAGCAGCCACGGAATCCCGACCACCACGGATGGCTTCCACAACTCGAGCAGCGAGCGCGGCGCCTCGCGCCGTGCGCCGAGCTCGCGCGCCAGCATGAGAATCACCGCCACCTTCGCCAGCTCGGCAGGCTGCCCGAGACGATGCCCGGCGATGACGAGCCAGCTCTTGGAGCTCGCGGCATCGCCCGCGCCGCCTCCGAACTTGAGCAGCACCACGAGCAGCAGACAGGTGACAATGTAGACCGGAAGAGCCGCCCATTCGAAGAAACGGACCGAGGCGCGACTCACGGCATAGGCGAGCCCGATCGACAGGATCACCCAGCGGATCTGCGCCATCCACGCGTGCGTCGCCACCGTCGGCACGTCCGTCTGTCCGGCGGAGTAGACCATCGCCACGCCATAGCAGGAAAGAAGAAGCGCCACGAGAATGAGCGGCCAGTCGTTCACGACACGGCGCATCATCCGTCGGTGTTGATGAGAGTGGTGGGCTCGACGTGCAGATACGACTGGATGATCTTGGACGCGATGCGCGCGGCACGCGTGCCGTGGCCGCCGAACTCGATCATCACTGCAACGACGATCTTCGGATCACCGGCGGGCGCGTAGCCCACGAACCACGCGTGATGGTGGATGGGATCTTCCGAATTCTGCGCGGTGCCGGTCTTGCCGGCGAGCACCACGCCCTGAATGCGCGCGCTCCCCGCGGTGCCGTTCGAGATCACGCCGGCGAGCGCCGCGCGCAATCCGGCGAGCTGCTCCGGCGCGAGCTGAAGGATCTGCGTGCGCTCCGGCTTGTCCTTCACGATCTCCGGCTTCGCCGCGTTTCCATCCGTCGCGAGCGCGGTGTAGAAGCGCGCCATGTTCACGACCGTCTGCGCGTTCTCCCCCTGTCCAATGGAAAGGTTGAGCACCACCGCCTGGCTCCAGCCGTTCTTTCCGTACTTTCGATTGTAGTAGTTGGTGACGTCATCGTATGGAAACGTGGGGCGCGCCTCGTCCGGCAGATCGATCGCCGTCTTTTCGCGAGCGCCGAGCTTGAGCCCGCCCGCCACCAGCGACGAGAGGCCGACCTTGAGGCCGAGCTGATAGAAATAGACGTCGCACGATTTCTCGATCGCCTCCGCGAGCGTGAGATTGCCGTGCCCCTTCGGCTCCCAGCAGCGGAAGTAGCGGTTGCCGAACTGGTACCCCCCCGTGCACGCAACAGGCATGCGGTCATCGAGCTTCACGAGACCGCGCTCGAGCGCAACCGCCGCCGTGGCCAGCTTCCACGTCGATCCCGGTGGATAGCGTCCCTGCGTGACCTTGTTGAACAGCGGACGGCGCGGGTCGGTGTTCAGCGACTTCCACAGCTCGGGCGGAATCCCTCCCACGAAGCGATTCGGATCGTAGCTCGGCGCCGAGTAGAGCGCGAGCACGCCGCCGGTCTTCGGATCGATCGCGATCGCTCCGCCCTGCAGCGAATCGCCGAAGATCCCCGCCATGTAGCGCTGCAGCGGCATGTCGATGTTCGTGTACAGCGGCGCCGCCGGCTCCGCAGCCACTTCCTCGCGCGCACCGGCCTCGCGCACGACGCGTCCCATCGCGTCGACCTCGACGAACCGGACGCCTTCGCGCCCACGCAGCCGGGACTCGTACTGTCGCTCGAGACCATTCTTGCCGACGGACTGCCCCGTCTTGTAGCCCTGATACTTCGGATTCGTGAGCTCCGCCTCCGTCACTTCGCCAACGTAGCCGACGAAGGAGGCGACGGCCGCTCCGTCGGGATAGTAGCGCTTGGGCGCCGACTGAATGATGAGCCCCGGGAAGTCGATGCGGCGCTCCTCGAGCACCGACACTTCGTCGAAGGGCGCATCCGCGAGCACGGCCACGGGCCGGTTGCGCGCGTGCGAGAACCGGCGCACCGAGAGCTCGATCTGCTCGGGAGAGATCGGGATGATGGCGGAGAGCCGCTGGAGCGCGGCGCGGAGCGAGTCCGCGCTCGGCGACAGGATCGAGACTGCGTAGCCCGGTACGTTCTCCGCGATGACCTGGTTGTTGCGGTCGTAGATGATGCCGCGCGGCGCCGGGAGCGGGACTTCGCGCAACCGGTTCGTCTCCGATTGCTGCGAGTACTTCGTGTAGTTGATGACCTGCGTCTTGAAGAACGCGGAGAGCAGCAGCACGAAAATCCCCACGAGCGCCCACGAGGCGATGCGCGCACGCCGCGCGATCTCGTTGGGATGAAAGCTCATGAAGGCGCCGCCCGAAGCACGGGGCGAAGAATCAACAGAGTGACGAGACCGAAGAGCGCCGTGACGGCTGCACTGAGCGGCGACCACACGAAGATCTGGACCGCGACCTGTCCCGCATCGCCGCGATGCCCCGCGAGCACGAAGATCGCATCGAACGCCCATTTCCCGAGGAAGAAAAAGAGCGCGTTGAGCAGCACGTCATCCGCGAAGAACACGGCCTTGAGCCACGAAGCCGTGAACGCGATGGCGCTCATGGCGAGCGCCCCTGCGCCAAACACATGCACATCCACCGAATCCGAAACGAGTCCTACGCACAAGCCGATGATGGCAGCCGCACCCGGGCGCACCCGAATCGCAACGAGCAGCGTCGCGATCACCAGAAAGTCAGGTCCCGCGCGCCATCCAAGCAAGGGGCGCAGCGTGTAATGCAGTATCACCAGAATGATGAACGCGATCAGCGTGCGAAAGAAATCAGTCGGTCTCATGGAGTGGTCGTCGTCGGCGCGCGCGGAGCAGGCGGCGCCTGTGCGGGCCGTGCCTCACGCTGCGGAGACGTGACGACGGGCGGCGCCGTAACAGCCGTGCTGTCGCGCCTCTGCGTGGTGTCCCGGGGAGCGGCGGCAGAGTCGCGCCTGGCAGCGAGCCGCGCGAGGGAATCGCCTGCCGCGACGATGCTCTTCACGGCCGAATCGGCGTGGAGCCCGGTCTTCCATACGGCCTGCACACCGGCCGTCGTTCGAGCGGGGAGCAGCACCATCACGTCCGACACGTCCGCCGGCGCCACGGCCGGTCGCAGCAGATACGTGCGCGCCCAGAGCTCCGACGTCTTCATCTCGGCGATCACGGTCCCGACGGGAATGCCGCGCGGAAAGGTGCCGCCGAGGCCGGAGCTCACGATCAGGGTGCCGGGCTTGAGCGTGCTCCGCATGGGAACACCGCGCATCTCGAGCAGGTAGCGCTCGGGCTCGCCGCCGAGATGCGCGCCCACGATGCCAAAGGCGCCGCCGTCCACCGCCATCGCGCTCACGCGAAAGTCGGGATGTGCCCACACGATCGCGATGCTCATCGTTGGATCGACGCTCTTCACCATGCCCACGAGCCCCTCTGGCGCGACCACGGGGCTGAAGGGGAGTATCCCTGCCTTCGAGCCTGCCGAGAGCACCACGGTGTACTCCTCGCCCACGCCGCGCCCCTGGAGCACCTCGGCGGGCACGAATCCCCAGCGCAGCGCCTCGCCGAGCCCGAGGAGCTTGCGAAGCCGGTCGTTGTCGGCGAGCGACGCATCGAGCGACATGGACCGGAGCGCGATGCTGTCGCGCTGCGCTTCGCGAAGCTCGCGGGTGAGCCAGGAGCGACGGCTCTGCTCCGCGTCGCTCTGGAGCGCGACGAGCGGTGCGACGATGGTCTGGCGAAGAGCGGCCGCGAACGGATCGCGAATGCGGTCCGGAAGCTGGATGGCCGCAAAGGCGGCTACGAGGCACGAGACGAAGAGGACCGTGTCCCGGCGGCTATAGGCGCGAGCGGCGGGCGGCACGTGCGCTCAGGTCTGCAGGACCGACCAGTACTTGTCCTCGTCGTCCAGAATGCGCCCGGTTCCTCGCACGACACACGTGAGCGGATCCTCGTCGACGTGGATCGGCAGATTCGTTTCCTGGCTCAGGAGCAGATCCAGACCGCGGATGAGCGCTCCGCCGCCGGTCATGACGATGCCGCGATCGACGATGTCGCTCGCGAGCTCCGGCGGGGTGATCTCGAGGGCGCGGCGCACCGCGTCGACGATCTGCTGAATCGGCTCCTGGATCGCTTCGCGAATCTCGCTCGAGTGCACGCGAACGGTTTTCGGGATGCCGGAGACGAGGTCGCGTCCCTTCACTTCCATCTCGCGCTCTTCGCCGACCGGCGCCGCGGACCCGATCTGAATCTTGATCTGCTCGGCCGTGGGCTCGCCGATGAGCAGGTTGTAATTCTTGCGCATGAACTGGACGATCGCGGTGTCGAGCTCGTCGCCGCCGGTGCGAATCGATGTGTCGCTCACGATGCCGGACAGCGCGATGACCGCGATCTCGGTGGTGCCGCCGCCGATGTCGATCACCATGTTGCCGGTGGGCGTCTCGACCGGGAGACCAACGCCGATGGCCGCCGCCATTGGCTCCGCGACCATGAACACTTCCTTGGCGCCGGCGCCGAGCGCGGAATCGCGCACGGCGCGCTTCTCGACCTCGGTGATGCCGGACGGGACGCAGACGATCACTCGCGGCTTCACCTTGAAGACGTGATTGTCGATGATCAGCGTCAGGAAGTAGCGAAGCATCTTTTCCGTGACGTCGAAGTCGGCGATGACGCCGTCCTTCATCGGTCGCACGGCTATCACGCCCTCGGGAGTTCGGCCGAGCATGCGCTTCGCTTCGAGACCCACACCCTTGATCTTGCCGGTGGCACGATCGATCGCGACGACGGACGGCTCATTGAGCACGATCCCTTCGCCTTTGACGTAGATGAGGGTGTTTGCGGTGCCGAGGTCTACGGCAATCGCGTTCGCGGGAAAGAGCGATCCCGGTTTGAAGGGCCAGCGCATCTAGGAGATCAATCTCGCGTTCCAGGCGGAACGCAGTAGGCGGCGGGTAGGAAAAGGCACGGTCGGGGGTTAAGCTAGCCGCACTGCTGAGTTGCGGCAAGACGTTGACTGGACATAACCTAGGGCGTGTCTGGCGTCACATCCCCTGCGGCGAGGACGGATGCGGGAATCGCTCGAGATTGCGATCGTGGAGCTGAACACCTGTGACGCGTGCGGACTCTGTCTCCCCCTGTGCCCGCCGGGTGCGATCGGCATGAAACGGGAGGGTCTGCTCATAGACGATTCAATCTGCACGGGGTGTCGGAAGTGTGTTGCGCCATGTCCGGTGGGCGCGTTGGCGATGATACCGCGGCCGCGGATTCCATCGTGATCGTGACGTGGCCGGCTCCCAGCCGGCGGTGCGATGTGCTCGTGGTGGGCGGAGGCCCGGGGGGGCTGATCGCCGCGCGCGAGCTCATGGCCCGCGACCGCGGGCTCTCGGTGATGCTCCTCGAGCGCGACCGTGCGATCGGCGCCCCCGTACGCTGCGGCGAGGGCGTGGGCAGTGGCGGGCTTTCCGAATTCATCGATCCAGCCGAGGCGCCGTGGGTGTCGCGGAAGATCACGAAGGTGATTTTCCGGGCGCCCGATGGCACGGAAGTGCGAGTCGCCGAAGGCGATGTGGGCTACGTCCTCGAGCGCACGCGCTTCGAGCCGGCGCTGGCGACAGAGGCGGGACGCGCAGGCGCCGAGATCCTGCTCGGCACCGAGGCGACGGGGCTGAGGCGCGATGGCGACGGTTGGCTCGTTGCGGTGCGCGGGGCCGGGCGCGAGTACGTGGTGCGCACGAGGCTCGTGATCGCTGCGGACGGCGTGGACGGGATGGTGGCGCGCTGGGCGGGGCTCGACACGCGAGTGCCCTCGCGCGACATGGAGAGCTGCGCGCAGTACCTGATGACGAACGTGAACGTCGATCAGGACGCGATATGTTTGCACTTTGGAGATAATGTCGCGCCGGGCGGCTATGCGTGGGTGTTCCCGAAGGGGGGCGACGCCGCGAACATCGGCTTGGGTGTGGTCGCGCTGCGCGCGGGTGGGCGCAATGCGCGACAGTGGCTCGAGGCGTACGCGCGGACCTATTTCCCGACGGGCATTCGCGTGAGCTGCACGGTGGGCGGCGTGATCGTGCATCCGACGATCAAGCGCACGGTCACGGACGGGCTGATCACCGTGGGCGACGCGGCGCACATGATCAATCCGCTGTCGGGCGGCGGGATCGTGAACGCGATGAAGGCCGGGCGGCTCGCGGCGGAGGTGGGCGCGGCGGCGCTGGCGGCGGGCGATACGAGTGCGACGCGCCTCTCGCGATACCACCGCGAGTGGATGGAGATGCTCGGCGACGACCACATCCACTTTCACAAGCTCAAGGATGCGCTGTCGAAGTTCGATGACGCATTCTTCGACAATCTCGCGCGCACGGTGAACAAGATCGACTACGAGAAGCGGACGCTCAGGAGGATTTTCGGGAGCGCGCTGATGCATCACCCGACGCTGCTGCCGGTGGTCGCGAAGTACTTCGTGTGACGTTCGCCCAACTGCGCACCGGCATCGCACGCGGCGCGTGCAGCGGCTCAAACTCCACGAATCAGAGAAGTCCCAATCGCGCAGCGATTCGCCACCAGTGCCGCGAGGTGCTCACTCGTGCGCAGGGAGCCAACGGCGGGCATCATGGGGGCCCACACGTACACGGGCACGCGCGCGATCGCCATCACGCTTCCCCTCCACGCTCGCGCAATTCCGAATCCCGCGCGGTAGCCCGCCTCGCGCGCGAGCCGCTCCTCCCGCTCACCTGCTGCGCCAAACGGGTAGCTCACGGCCGGCGCCTCCACTCCCAACGCCTGCTCGATCGCCACGCGCGAGCGCGCGAGCTCTCCCCTAACCTCGTCACTGGAGCACCGCGTCAGCCGCGGATGCGTCGCCGTGTGCGACGCGAACTCGATCCCCCGTCCCTGCCACGCGCGCATGTCGCGCCACGCGAGATGCGCGAATCTCCTCCCTCCGTACGCCACGTCCCACCGGTTCAGCTTCCCCGCATAGTCCGTGACCACGAAGCACGTGGCGCGAAACCCGTGCGCGTCCAAAATCGGGAACGCATGATCCCTCAACCCCCGATACCCATCGTCAAAAGTGATCGCGAGCTCGTTCGGCGCCGCTACCCGCTCGCCGATCGCGCACGCGATCACCTCATCCAATCCCACCGTTTTCCACCCCGCCCTCGCCAGCCGCTCGATCTGCCTCGCGAATCGCCTGGGCGAGATCCGCGTGACGCCCAGCTCGTGCCGGCGCTCCACCTTGTGCCAGGCGAGCACCGGCGGGAGCATCACGCGCGCCCCATCGTCAGGCTTTGAGATACGTCTCGGCGTCGGTGAACGGCATCCCGAACGCGTCGGCCACCGCCTTGTACACGACCTTCTTGTCCACCACGTTGAGCCCCTTCGCAAGTGCCTCGTTCTCGCGCAGCGCCTTCTTCCAGCCCTTCTTCGCGAGCTGCATCACGTAGGGGAACGTCGCGTTCGTGAGAGCGAGCGTCGACGTGCGCGGCACGCCGCCGGGCATGTTCGCCACGCCATAGTGAATGATCCCGTCGATCGTGTATACGGGATTGTCGTGCGTCGTCGCGTGAATCGTCTCGATGCATCCGCCCTGGTCGATCGCCACATCCACGATCACCGCACCCGGCTGCATCGTCTTGAGATCCTCGCGCCGCACCAGTCGCGGCGCCTTCGCACCCGTGACCAGCACCGCTCCCACCACGAGATCCGCGGTCGCGATCTGTTCGAGAATCGTGAAGCGGTTCGAATACACGAGGGTGACGTTCGCCGGCATCACATCCGACAGGTAGCGGAGCCGCTCGAGCGACAGATCGAGAATCGTGACCTGCGCGCCCAACCCCGCCGCCATCTTCGCGGCGTTCGTGCCCACCACGCCGCCGCCGAGAATGACGACCTTGCCTGGTGGCACGCCGGGCACACCGCCGAGCAGCACGCCGCGCCCGCCGTGCAGCTTCTCGAGGTACTTCGCGCCCTCCTGCACCGCCATCCGTCCCGCCACTTCCGACATTGGCGTGAGCAGCGGAAGCTCGCCGTTCGGCAGCTGCACCGTCTCGTAGGCGATGCACGTCGCGCCGCTGTCCAGGTGCGCCTTGGTGAGCACCTCGTCCGCAGCGAAGTGGAAATAGGTGAAGATCGTCTGTCCGGGCTTCATGCGCGGCCACTCGACCTTGATCGGCTCCTTCACCTTGAGAATCATGTCGGCATCCTTCCATGTCGCGTCCGCATCCGGCGCGATCGTGCCGCCCGCCTTCACGTAGAGCTCATCCGGAAAGCCGCTTCCTTCGCCCGCGCCCTTCTCGATCAGGACGGTGTGTCCGTCGGCTACCAACGCCTCACAACCCGCGGGGACCAGCGCCACACGATTTTCATTCGTCTTGATCTCTTTCGGGACACCGATACGCATGCACGACTCCGGATGGTCAAGTGGGTACGCGCTCGCGCGCGCCGATTACGCTGCAGGACCGAGACTGAGAACGGTTTGACGGCTGGAAGGATAAAATTCGGCGCACACCTGCGCGATGGTCTCCGCGCTGATGGCGTCGATGAGCGCGAGCGTCTCCTCCAGCGAACGATATGGCTCGTGGTACAGCGCGACGCCAGCCGCCCGATACATGCGCGAGGTCACGCTCTCGAGCGACAGGGTCACCTGCCCCTTCAACTGGCTCTTCCCCGCACGGATCTCTTCCTCCGTGAGCGAGTGGGTCGCGAGCGTGTCGAGCTCCTCCTCGATCGCCGCCGTCGCGAGTGTCGCCGTTTCCGGCGATGTGCCCACGTAGACTCCGGCGACGCCCGTATCCGGATGGAAGCTCTGGAAGGTGTGCACCGAGTACGCGAGTCCGAGCTCCTCGCGAATGCGCTGAAAGAGGCGCGAGCTCATGCCGCCGCCGAAGATCGTGTCGACGAGCGCGACCGCGTAGCGGCGCGGATCGTGGTGCGCCACGGACGTCGCGCCGAAGACGATGTGCGTCTGCGCGCTCTCGCGCTCGACATGGCGCCGCGATGGCGCGGCCGCGCTCGCGGGCGGCACGACGAGCGGCGTCGCATCGCCGCGCGGCACCTCGCTCCACCCGGTCTGCTCGAGCGCCTCGAGCAGCTGCTCGTGCGTCACGTTGCCCGAGCACGCGACCACGATCTGCGAGGGATGGTACGCGCGCTGGTGCAGCTCCTTGAGCTCGCGCACGCCCAGCGCCGACACCGTCTCGCGCGTGCCGAGGATCGTGTGTCCGTACGGATGCGCGCCCCACAGCGCCTCGTTGTGGAGCTCGAACACGAGATCGTCCGGCGTGTCGTCCACCATCCCGATCTCCTCGAGCACCACCTTGCGCTCGAGAAGCAGATCTTCGCGCCTGAGCAGCGGGCGGAAGAGCAGATCGCCGACGACATCGACCGCCTCGCCGAGATGCTCGTCGAGCACGCGAGCCTGATACGACGTGTGCTCGCGCGCCGTGTACGCATCGAGCGAGCCGCCCAGCACCTCGAGCGACAGCGCGATCTCCCGCGACGATCGATTCTTCGTTCCCTTGAACACCATGTGCTCGAGCAGATGCGACACTCCCATCCGCTCGCGCGATTCATGGACGGATGCCGCGCGAACCCAGGCGCCGAAAGCAACCGACCGCACTCCCGGCATGTGCTCCGAGAGTACGGTCAGTCCATTCGAAAGCTCAGCGCTGCGCAGCCCGGACTCGGGCGGCGACGAGACGGCGGTCACCTGCGCGACCGACCTCCACGTCCGGAACCGCCGCCGCGACGGCCACGATCCTCACCACCACTCGCCGCCGGCGCATCCGTGCTCTCGCCCGGTGCAACGCCACTCGCCACCGCCACCGCGCCACTCTCTTCACGACGTGGGCCGCGCGAGCCGTTCGAGTCGTCCGGCGTTCCCTCCGGCTTCGGCACGAGCGCCTTCATCGAGAGGCGCAAGCGGCCGCGCTCATCGCGATCGATGAGTTTCACGCGCACGCGGTCGCCCTTCTTGACCACGTCTTCCGTCTTGTCCGTGCGGCCGTGCGCGAGCTCGGAGATGTGCACCAGCCCTTCCGTGCCCGGCAGAATCTCGACGAACGCGCCGAACGCCGTGGTGCTCTTGACGGTGCCCTCGTACTCGGCGCCAATCTCCGGCTCGACCGTGAGCGCCTTGATCATCTGACGCGCGCGCTCCATCGCCTCGCCGCCAACCGCCGCGATCGTAACGAGACCCGTGTCGTCCACGGTGAGCTCAGCGCCCGTCTCGTCCTGAATGCCGCGAATGGTCTTGCCCTTGGGGCCGATCAGGTCGCCGATCTTCTCGGGGCTGATCTGCAGCGTCACGATGCGCGGCGCGTATGGCGAAAGATCCGAGCGCGGCACCGCGAGCGCCTTCTTCATCTCGCCGAGGATGTGCAGGCGGCCTTCCTTCGCCTGCGACAGCGCCTCGCGCATGATCTTGAGATCGAGCCCTTCGATCTTGATGTCCATCTGGATCGAGGTGATGCCCTGCTCGGTGCCCGCGACCTTGAAGTCCATGTCCCCCAGGTGATCCTCGGTGCCGAGGATGTCGGTGAGAATCGCGTACTTCGATCCCTCCTTCACCAGTCCCATGGCAACGCCGGCAACCGCCGAATGGATCGGCACACCCGCATCGAACAGCGCGAGCGAGCCGCCGCACACGCTCGCCATCGACGACGAGCCGTTCGACTCGAGCACATCGCTGACCACGCGAATGGTGTACGGAAACGCCGCCGGCTCGGGGAGCACCGCCTGCAGTGCACGCTCGGCCAGATTCCCATGCCCGATCTCGCGGCGGCTGGTGCCGCGCAGCGGACGAACCTCGCCCGTGGAGAAGGGCGGGAAGTTGTAGTGGAGCATGAACGTCTTCGACTGCTCGCCCACCTCATCGATCGAGTCGAGGCGCTGCGCATCCTTGGACGTGCCGAGCGTGACGGTGACGAGCGCCTGCGTCTGTCCACGCGTGAAAAGCGCGGATCCGTGCACGCGCGGCAGGAGCGACGTGTCGATCGAGATCGGGCGCACGTCCTTCATGCCGCGCCCATCCACGCGCTCGCCCTTGTTCAGCACCTGGCCGCGCAGACTGTGGTACTCGGCGTCATCGACGAGCGACGCGATGTCCTTCGCATTGTCGGGATACTGCGTCGCGAGCTGCTCGGCGATCTCCTTCTTCACGCGCTCGACGGACTCGATGCGCGCGTGCTTGTCCTTCTCGTTGATCGCCTCGGTGATCTTCCCCTCGGCCAGCTTCTTCACGTTGGCTACGAGCTCGGGCGCGATCTCCGCCTTCGTCCACTTCATCTTCGCGACCTTCATCTTGCCGACCATCTCTTCCTGGATCGCGATCAGCTCCTGGATCGACCGATGGCCGAGCGTGATGCCGCTGACGATGTCGTCCTCCGACACCTCGAGCGCGCCGCCTTCCACCATCACGATCGACTCCTTCGAGCCCGTGATGATGATGTCCATGTCGCTGTAGGCGAGCTGCTGGAAGGTGGGATTGACCACCCAGTTGTCTTGCAGCCTGCCCATGCGCACGCCGGCGAGCGGACCGTTCCACGGAATCTTCGACGATTGCAGCGCCAGCGACACGGCGAGCAGTGCGGGAACGTCGGCGTCGTTCTCCTGATCGGCGGAGAGGACGTAGACGAACACCTGCACCTCGTTCTGGAAGCCTTCCGGGAAGAGCGGCCTGATGGAGCGATCGATGATCCGTGCCGACAGGATCTCGTCGTCATGCGGCCTGCCTTCGCGCTTGATGAAGCCGCCTGGAATCTTTCCTGCAGCAGCTGTCCGCTCCTTGTACTCCACCGTGAGGGGGAAGAAGGGCAGCGTGCTGACCTTCTCGCTGACGGTGATCGCGGCGAGGACGACCGTTTCGCCGTACTGGACCAGGGCGGACCCTGCCGCCTGCTTCGCCATGCGTCCGGTCTCGACAACGAGCTTCCGGCCCGCGAAATCTCTTTCTACGCGTTGCATCATGTACTCTCTCTGGAACACAAAAGCGCGCGGGAACCCGGAGTGGGTACCCGCGCGATTGCGAGTGAACGACGATTAGTAGCGGAGTCCAAGCTCTTGAATCAGCTTGCGATACCCCTCGAGCTCCGTGCGCTTCATGTAGTCGAGGAGACGGCGGCGTTGACCAACCATCTTGAGCAGGCCCCGGCGACTATGATTGTCCTTCTTGTGCGCGCGAAAATGATCGGTGAGATAGTTGATCCGCTCCGTCAGTAGCGCAACCTGCAGTTTCGTCGAACCGGTGTCGGTTTCGTGAGCTTTGTACTTCTCGATGATTGGTGCTTTTGCGAACGCCATGCGGTATATTCTCCGAACGTACCAGTGCGCACTGTGCGCCTACTGCGTTGAGTCGTCATAAGTTAACGGACGTCTTGACCTCTGTAAAGGCTCCAATTGCCTGAGCGCTACCTCGGTCGTCATCTCGGCCGCTTCCGTGTCGACTCGAATGTCGGGTCTGGGGGCTTTGCCTGGGTTTACAAAGGCTACGACCCCGAGCTCGACATCCCGGTCGCGATCAAAATCCTCAAGCCGCAGTACGCCGGCGAAGAGGCGTTCGAGACGCGCTTTCGGACCGAGGCGGCAACGGCGGCGAAGCTCCGGCATCCGAACATCATTCGGATCCTTGCCGTGGGGCGCGAGGACACGGCCGTCTACTTCGTGATGGATTATCTCCCCACCGGGCTCGACGATCGCCTCCGGATCATGGGGACGCTCCCGGAGATGCTGCTCATTCGCATGGGCATGGACGTGTCGGCCGCGCTCGCCTTTGCGCATCGCGAAGGGGTGATTCACCGCGACATCAAGACGGACAACATCCTGTACGACGACCACGGCAACGCGATCGTGGCCGACTTCGGCATCGCGCGCGCCCTCTCCGGCTACACGGAACAAACGGGCACGAACATGGTCGTCGGCACGCCCCAGTATTTCTCCCCTGAGCAGGCGCGCGGCCAGACGCTCGACGGGCGCGCCGACATCTATTCGCTCGGCGTCACGCTGTTCAAGGCGGCGACCGGCGTGCTTCCATTCCAGGGTGAGGACTGGTACGAGATCGCGCGCCAGCACATCGAGGAGCCTGCGCCGCGGCCGCGCGCGTTCAACCCCGCATTGTCGCGCGGGATCGAGCACGTGATTCTCAAGTGCCTCGCGAAGGATCCCGCCGAGCGCTATCCCACCGGTGATGCGCTGCACACGGAGCTCATGCAGCTGCTCGGACGCGCGAGCTCTCCGGACGGCGAACCAACGGTCGTCATACCCACGCCCGCCGCGAGCCGCACCGCACTCGAGATCACCGCGCCCAGGCGCTTGCGGAAACCGCTCTCGCGCACCGTCGCCGCGGGCGTGGGAGCGCTGATCCTCATCATGGCCGGCTTCGGGGTGAACGCGATACACCAGCGCGATCTTGCGGCAGTCACTCCTGCTCACGACTCTACGACCCTGCAATCGCGACCCTCGCTCGTGGCACCGGTTGCCGCTGCCGAATCGCCGACGGCCGGCAGCGCAGCGCTCACGGTGCCGGACAGCGTTCCCGCGGATGCGGTGGCCGCCACCACCACGCGCAACGGCGCACGCGTGGCTCCGCGCAAGCCGCCGCCCCGCTCGCTCGAGCGAGTGCTGCGCGTGATCGGCCCCGCCGATGCCACGATCAACGTCGATGGCTCGGTCGTGGGACGGGGCACCTGGCATTCCGAGAATATTTCGAGTGGTGTGCATCACGTGCTCGTGTCGCTGAACGCGCCCGCCGCGTGCACCGCGGCGCAGGACGCGCGCGACGTTCGCGTGGCGGAAAGCGGCACGACCACCATTCAGCTCGCGCCGCGCAGATGCGGAACCTTCGCTCTGGATGCGGCGCCGGCGGGCGCGCGCTACACGCTGTCGAGCGGCGGACACGAGATCGCGTCCGGAACCGTGCCCCTCTCCACTCCCATACTCGTGGGCGAGGGCAACTACGCGCTGCACGTCTCGGCGAAGTACTGCGCCGACTATTCGGGCTCGCTCTCGATCAGCGCTGGGGAAAGCTCACGCGAGCGCGTTCGGCTGATCTGTCAATAGGGCGCGAGTAGCAGCCCAAATTCGGCGACGGCTGTACTCCCGGCAGCGATCAGTGCGAGACCGCGGCGCCGATCACCATGCCCAGTACCGTGCCGATCCAGAGTGTCGGCTGCGCGTACCACTTTCTGCCGGGGCGCGCGATCAGCGCCACGTGCTGAGTCGTGAGGCGCGTGGTCTGGCCGGTCACGATGGCGAGGGCGCGCTTGTGCACGGGATCCACGTGAAGAATCACGAAGCGCGCAACGAGCGCATCGTGGCGCATGGGATCGACCGCGATTCCCTTTTGTCCCTCGCGCACCCACTCGTGCTTCTCCGTGGAGATCGACACCGTGCTGTCGCCCACCGTCGTGATCTCGAGCCGGTACGCCGTTTCCTGTGCGCGCGCACGCAGAGGTGCGCACAGGAGTGCGAGTGCCGCGATACCAGTCATCCAGGCGAGACGAGCGATCACGACACGATCACAAGTGAAAAATCCGCTTCACGAGCGCCGTGAGATCGTTGAAGGTCACGATCGAGAACAGCAGCAGGATGGCGGCGAGCCCGCTGTAAAACAGCCACACGCGCGTGCGCATGGCGAGCGAGCCACCCTTGACCGCCTCGGCGAGCATGATCACGATCTGACCGCCATCCAGAATCGGAATCGGGACGAGATTCACGACGGCGAGGTTGATGCTGAGCAGCGAGATCAGCGCGAGCAGCGATCCCCACCCCTGTTGGGCCGCCTCTCCCGACTGCACCGCGACGCCAACGGGTCCCTGCAGTCCCTTGAGCGATTGTTGGCCGGTGAGCAGGTTGCGAAGGGTGTGCACGATCAGGCCAGCGCTGTTCCAGGTGGCGCTCCATGCCTCGCTGATTGCCGTGCCCACCGGTACCGCGCGCCTCGTACCGTACTCGCGCCGCGCCGCGCCGATCTTGCCCACGACGGTGTCGCCCAGGGTGATCGGATTCTGCCCCGGACTCGCTTCCGGAGTCACCGCAATCTGCTTCACGGAATCCCCGCGCCACACGGTGAGCATGAGCGGCTTTCCTGCGGAGCCCTCGATGCGATTCACGATGGCGGCCCAGCCTCGCAGCGGAGTGCCGTTCACGGCGGTGATGCTGTCGCCGTGCTGCAGCCCCGCAGCATATGCGGGATGACCGGGAACGACGTGATCGACGATGGGCGGGATGTATGGGGAGAGCACGCCCGCGAACTGCTCGCGCGAGAAGATTCCGGAATCGCTCGCGGGAATGTTCGCTTCGCCACGATTCGTCTGAATGCGAATCGTCTTTGCCGTATCCGTGGCGATGCGCTCCACCACGTCGTTCCACGTCTGCACCGGCTTCCCATCCACCGCCACGACCGTGTCGCCCGCGGCAATGTTGCGAAGCAGCGAGTCGGCGCCCGGTATCTCGAGTACGGCGCCGATCTCGCGCGAGGGGATCACGGTCTCGCCGTTCGAGATGTACAGGCCGGCGATGATGAAAAATCCGAGCAGGAAGTTCATCGTCACGCCGGCGAGCATGATGAACAGTCGCGCGACGAGGGACTTCGACTCGAGCCAGCGATTCTCCGGAACGTGGCGCGGTCCGAAGGGCGCCATGCCGTTGGGATCGTAGTAGCGCGGCTTCTTCTCCTCCGGTGCGATCGCAGGTGCGCCGCTCGCGCCAACAGTGGCAACCGGCGCTTCGGCACCGCCCTCGAGAAACGCCATCGATTCGTCTTCGCGAGACGCCATGCGCACGTAGCCGCCGAGCGGCAGCGCGGCGAGAATGTATTCCGTCTCACCCCACTTGTGGCTGAGCAGAGCGGGTCCGAACCCGATGGAGAAGCGCGGGGCATACACGCCCACGAGCTTGGCGGCGATGAAGTGCCCGAGCTCGTGTATGAAGATCACGATGCCGAACACGAACACGATCGCGGCGGGCGTGCGGAGCCACTCTAACATGCAAACATCTCCAAGACGTGTTGTCGCGCAGCCCCATCGGCGGCGAGCACCGCTGCGCGCGTGTCGCCGGGCCCATCCCCGCAATGCGCGAGTGCGCTCTCGATCGCACGCGCGATGTCCATGAATCTTATCCGGTTCGCGAGAAAAAGGCTCACGGCCTGCTCGTTCGCGGCATTGAACACCGCCGGCGCGGCACCGCCGCGACGACCGGCAGCGAGCCCCAGCGCGAGCGCCGGAAAGTCCTCCGTGCGCACGCGCTCGAAGCTGAGTTCCGGCCACACTCCGGGATCGAAGCGGGGCATCGCGTCGTCCGCCACGCGCTCGGGGTGCGTGAGCGCGTACAGTACCGGAAGCTCCATGCTCGGCGTTCCCATCTGCGCGAGCACGCTGCCGTCCACGAACTCGACGAACGAGTGCACGATGCTCTGCGGATGTACCACGACCTCGATCTGATCGTACGAGAGGCCGAAGAGAAAGTGCGCCTCGATCACCTCGAGCGCCTTGTTGGCCAGGGTCGCGCTGTCGATCGAGATCTTTCGTCCCATGCGCCACGTCGGATGCTGCAGCGCATCGGCGATCGTCGCCATCGCGAGCCGATCGGGCATCCACTCGCGAAAGGGACCGCCGGACGCGGTGAGCACGAGTCGCCGCACGTCGGCGCTCGTGCGGCCCGCCATACACTGGAGGATGGCGCTGTGCTCACTGTCCACCGGGATCAGCTCGCCCCCGCCTCGCCTGCACGTCTCCGCCACGAGCGCGCCGGCCATGACGAGCGTCTCCTTGTTGGCGAGCGCAACGCGTTTCCCAGCCGCCACGGCGGCGAGCGTTGCGTCGAGCCCCGCCGCACCCACGATCGCATTGATGACGATCGAGACATCCCCGCGCGTGGCCGCCTCGACGAGGCACTGCGTGCCTTCCGTCCATCCATGATGCGGAGTGGCGCCGTTCGCGCAGATGCCCACGAACGAGGGCGCGAACTCGAGCGCCTGCGTCTCGAGCAGCTCGGTGTTGGAGAACGCGGTGAGTGCCGCGACGCGAAAGCGATCGCGATGCCTCGCGAGCACGCGAAGCGCCGTCGTGCCGACCGAGCCGGTCGAGCCGAGTACCGCGACGCCACGAGTGCTCATCGGTTCACGAAGAGAAGCACGTGCGGAAAGGTGAAGAAGAAGTACGTCACCGGCAGCGCGAAGAGCATGCCGTCGATGCGATCCAGCACGCCTCCGTGCCCGGGGATCAGGTGCGAGCTATCCTTCACGCCGCCCTCACGTTTGAGCAGCGATTCCACCAGGTCCCCGATCTGCACCGAGATTCCGATCGCGGCGCCAAGCGCGAGCGCGGTGGCGGGTCTGAGATCGAGGCTCGCGAACGGCACGAGCACCCAGCGCGCGTACGCCCAGCTCGCGAGCATGCAGAACACGAGCGCGCCCACGGCGCCGGCGCGCGTTTTCCCGGGGCTCACGCCGGGCATCAGCTTCGCGCGTCCGAGCGCGCGTCCCACGAAGAAACCGGCCGTGTCCGAGATCCAGGTGAGCACGAACGGATAGAACACGAGCGCGCTGCCCGCGCGCGCCGTCACGATGTAGTTGTGGTAGCGCAGCGCGTACGCGAACGAGAGAAATCCCGCCGTGTACAGCACTCCGAGCAGCGTCACCGCTACGGCACCGAGGGGATGCTGCCCGGGGGCGCGCCTGAACAGCGCGAGCGTAAAGAGAGCGACGATCACCATGGCGCCGAGCGCGATCTCCGGCGGAACGAAGCGCCCTTCGCGAAAGTAGTGCACCCCCAGGGGGAGCAGAAACGCGCCCAGCGTACCCGTGCGCGCGAGCGGCGTGTAGCCGCCGTGCTCCGCGATTCCGTAGAGCTCGCGCGCCGCGAGCGCGGAGACGATGCCCAGCACGACGGCGAGAATGACGCCGCCGACGAACACGGCAGCGATCACGATCGGTATCGCGACGACGGCAACGAGCACGCGCGCCGCGAGATTGGAGAGTGCCACTATGCGGTGACGCGGCCGAAGCGGCGATCGCGATTCTGAAAATCGAGAATGGCCGCGTACAGCTCCTGCCGCCGGAAGTTGGGCCAGAGTACCGGTGACATGTACAGCTCGGCGTATGCCACCTGCCAGAGCATGAAGTTCGAGATGCGCTGCTCGCCCGATGTACGTATGAGCAGATCGGGATCGGGTACGCCGGCGGTGAAGAGGCGCTCCGCGATCGCATCCTCGTCGATGTCACTCGCAGCCATGCGGCCGGCGCGCACCTCTTCCGCCAGCTGCTGCGCGGCGCGCACGATCTCGGCACGACTTCCGTACGAAATGAAGAGATTGAGCACCAGCCGGTCGTTGTGCGCCGTGCGCTCCATCAACTGCGCCGCGGCTGCAGCCGCGGGTGGTGTCAGGCGCGCGAGGTCGCCGAGCACCCGTACGCGCACGCCCTGCGCCGCCAGCTCATCGGCTTCGCGCGCGATGTATTCCTCGAGCAACGACATGAGCGCCTGAATCTCGGTGACGGGACGCTGCCAGTTCTCCTGCGAGAACGCGAACAGCGAGAGCACCTCGATGCCCACCTCGATGGCGCCCTCGACCACTTCGCGCACCGACTTCATCCCCGAGCGGTGGCCGAGCGGACGAGGAAGATTGCGCTCGCGCGCCCAGCGTCCGTTGCCATCCATGATGATCGCCACGTGTCGCGGAATCGCGCCGTTCTCCCGTATTCGCGCGAGCATCTCCGGCGCCTTCATCGCGCAGCCTGCCCTACACTTCCATGATTTCGGCCTGCTTCGCCTTGAGCATTTCCTCGAGCTTGGCGATGTGCTCGTCGTGCATCTTCTGCAGGTCCTTGTCCGCCTGCTTCTTGTCGTCCTCGGACACCTTGTCGAGCTTCTTGATCGCATCGCGCGCCACCGTTCTCGAGTGGCGCACCGCGATCCGCCCTTCCTCGGCCAGCCGCTGCACCACTTTCACAAGCTCCTTGCGGCGATCTTCGTTGAGCGCGGGAAGCGGCACGCGAATGACGCCGCCCTGGCTCGAGGGATTGAGCCCCAGATCGGAGTCGCGAATCGCCTTCTCGATGGCCTGGGTGAGGCCCTTGTCCCACGGCGTGATGGTGAGGAGCCTCGACTCGGGTGCGGACACGCTGCCGACCTGCGACATGGGCATCGATTGCCCGTAGGCGTCGACGCGCACGGTGTCGAGCAGCGACGTGGACGCCTTGCCACTTCGAATCGACGAGAACTCCTTGCGCGAGCTCTCGAGCGCCTTGTCCATGCCGGCGCGCGCATCCTTGACGATCTGCGGTATCGTGCTCATTGGACGAGTGTGCCCACCCGATCGCCGCGAATCGCGCTGGCGACGGAGCCCGGGCGTTGAATGTTGAGGACGATCAGAGGCATCGAGTTTTCGCGACAGAGCGTGATCGCGGTCTGATCCATGACCCCGAGCTCGTCGCGGATGATGTCCCTGTACGCGAGCGTCTCGTACATCGTGGCCGTGTAGTCCTTCTTCGGATCCGCGGAGTAGATCCCGTCGACGCTCGTCGCCTTGATGATCACGTCGGCCTTCATCTGAATACCGCGCAGCACGGCCGCGGTGTCCGTGGAGAAGTACGGATTGCCCGTGCCGCCCGCGAAGATCACGACGCGTCCCTTGTCGAGATGCCGCTGCGCGCGGCGGCGGATGTACGGCTCCGCGATCTCTTCCATGCGGATGGCGGTCATCACGCGCGTGTCGATGTTCTTCTTCTCGAGCACGTCCTGCATCGCGAGCGCATTGATGACCGTGCCGAGCATCCCCATGTAGTCGGCGCCGACGCGGTCCATGCCCATCTTCGAGAGCTGGGCGCCGCGCACGATGTTCCCGCCACCGATCACGACGCCGACGCGAGTCCCCATTGCCACGACGTCCTTGATCTCTCCAGCGAGCCGATCGAGGACGTCGAAATCGAAACCGGTGGAGCGCTCTCCGGCGAGTGCCTCACCGGAGAGCTTGAGCAGCACGCTCGAGTACTTGAGCGGCGCCACGCGGGGACTTACTCCTGCCCCAGCTGAAAGCGAGCGAAGCGCTTCACGACGATGTTCTCGCCGACCTTGGCCGACAGCTCCTTGACGAGATCGCCGATGGTCTTCTTGCTGTCGCGCACGTACTCCTGGGAGAGAAGCGTGTGCTGCTTGTAGAACGCATCGACCTTGCCCTGCACGATCCGCTCGCGCAGCGATTCCGGCTTGCCGCTCTCGGCGAACTGCTGTTCGGCGATGCGGCGCTCGCGCTCGACTTCGGACGCCGGAATGCCGTCGCGATCGACAGCCAGCGGCGCGGCGCTCGCGATGTGCAGCGCGATCTCGCGGACCAGCTCCTTGAACTCATCGGTGCCGGACACGAAGTCCGTCTCGGAGTTCACCTCGACGAGCACCCCCACCTTTCCGTTGTGATGGATGTAGCTGCCGACGCGTCCCTCGCTCGCGGTGCGATCCGCGCGCTTCTCAGCCTTGGCGATCCCCTTCGCGCGGAGCAGCTCGCCGGCCTTCGCCATGTCGCCGCCCGCCTCCTCCAATGCGCGCTTCGCGTCCATCATGCCCGCACCGCTCTTCTGGCGGAGCTCCTGGACGTGCTTTGCCGTAAATGCCGTGGTCGTTGCCATGTTCAGTCCTTCACGCGTGCACGCGTGTCTATGCGTGTGCTGGTCTCGTGGCAGCCGCAGATCCCCGCGCGGCCGCATCACTCATGTCGGTTCACATGTCGCTTCACGAGAACGCCGCCGGCGGGGCCGGCGGCGCACTCAGTTTACGTCGAAAGCGGGCCGGACACTACTCCGGCGCACGCTACTCGCTGGCTGCCTCGTCCGCTGCCTGTGCGCCGGCATCGGAGGCATCCGCAGCCTGTCCTCCAACGTTCAGACGTGCTGCGATCGCCTCCGGCTTCGCGCGACGACGCGGGCGGCGGCGACGGCGCTTCTCGCCTTCATCCGCGGGCTCGGTGCCGCGATCGGAGCTGTACGTCGTCTGCCCTTCTTCGCCCTCTTCGGACTCTTCGCGCTTGGGCGCCTCGCGGCGCGCCTCCGCAATCGTGTCCGCGATCGCCTTCGTGATCAGCTCCACCGAGCGAATCGCATCGTCGTTGCCCGCGATCGGCACGGAGATGAGATCGGGATCGGCGTTCGTGTCCACGATGGCAACGATCGGGAGCCCCAACTTGTTCGCCTCGGTGACGGCGATCTTTTCCTTCTTCGAGTCCACGATGAAGAGCAAGCCGGGAAGCCGGCCCATGTTCTTGATGCCCGAGAGATACTTGTTCAGCTTGTCGCGCTCGCGGGACATCATGAGCTGCTCTTTCTTCGTGTAGTTCTGGAAGTCGCCGCCCTCTTCGCTGCCGGCCTCGAGATCCTTCAGGCGGCGCACCTGCTTCTTCACCGTCTGAAAGTTCGTGAGCATGCCGCCGAGCCACCGCTCCGTGACGTACATCGCGCCGCAACGCTCGGCCTCGCCCTGCACGATGCCCTTGAGCTGACGCTTGGTGCACACGAACAGAATGTTCTCGCCGCGCAGCACGGCTTCGCGCACGAGCTTCTGCGCAAGCTCCAGCTGGCGCAGCGTCTTCTGCAAATCGATGATGTGGATCCCGTTGCGCTCGGCGAAGATGTACCGGCGCATCTTCGGGTTCCAGCGGCGGGTCTGGTGTCCGAAATGGACACCGGCTTCGAGCAGTTGATCGAGATTGGGCAGAGTCATGAGTTTCGAAATTCCCTTCGGGTTTGGTCGGCGGCGTTCGTCATCGCTGCGATCGACCGCACTGGGGCGGCACCCGTCGCAGCTCGGAACGCCTGAAAGATTCGCGGCGAGCGGAGATCGCCGCCGCGATGGTGCTGGCTACTGCTTACCGCTTCGAGAACTGGAACCGCTTGCGGGCCTTCGGACGACCCGGCTTCTTGCGCTCGACTGCGCGCGCATCGCGCGTCATGAGACCGAGGTCGCGCAGCTTGCGGCGGTGCGACTCATCCATCTCCACGAGGGCGCGGGACACGGCGAGCCGCAGCGCGCCGGCCTGTCCGCTCTGTCCACCGCCCTCGAGCTTCGCCTTCACATCGTAGCGGCCGAGCGTGTCCGTGGCCGTGAACGGCTGCTGAATCGCCGACACGAGCGTCGGACGCGGAAAATAATCGCCGAGCGTGCGGCCATTGACGTCCCACTTGCCGGAGCCCGGACGAATGTAGAGACGGCAAACCGCTTCCTTCCGGCGCCCGATCGTGTGCGTGATCCCTTCGGCCATTACTTGCTCTCGCTCTGCGTGAGTTTGAGGACGGTGGGCTGCTGTGCGGTGTGCGGGTGATCCGCATCCGCGTAGACGCGCAGCTTGAGGCGAAGCACCTGACGTCCGAGGGCGGTTTTGGGAAGCATGCCGAAGACGGCCTTCTCGATCACCCGTTCCGGATGCTTCGCGAGCATGGAGGCGAACGGCGTGAAGCGCTCGTGTCCCATGTAGCCGGTGTGATGGAAGTAGCGCTTCTGCTCCGCCTTGCGGCCCGTGACGCGAACCTTGGACGCGTTGATGACGATGACGTTGTCACCGGTGTCCATGTGCGGCGTGAACGTGGGCTTGTGCTTGCCGCGTATGATGCGCGCGACTTCGGCCGCGAGCCGCCCGAGCACCATCCCTTCGGCGTCAACGATGAACCAGCGGTGCTCGATGTCGCTCGGTGTAGCGGTGTAAGTTGATCTCATGTGCGTCGAAAATGGCATGCAGGTCGCCAGCGCTCCGAATGGGAGCGAAGCGGCCGACTAGGCGTTTGGGACAGACTCTTAAGCTACGAAAGGAGTTAGCCATTGTCAACGCATGTACGAGCGCGCGCGCTGACGGCGCTCGCGACGCTGTGCGGGCTCGCGGCGTGTGCGCACCCGGTGAGCACGACGCTCGCGGATCTCTGCGCCGGGTACTCGGTCGTGCAGCACGTGACGTTGGTGATCGACACGCTGACTCCCCGAGCCGGGATCGCCGCACAGAAGCTCAAGGGGACCAGCTATCCCCTCACCATCAACCTGCACAACCTCCTGACTCGGCATCGCTGCGAGGACAACAGCGGCGAGGGCTCGGTGATCGGCTACCTCCCCGACGCGCTCACCGCGGCCGTGACGACCCGGAAGCAGGTGATGCGTTGGAACATGGAGGGGAAGGTCCTTCGCGTCGACCTCAACCCGGGCGTCATCGACAACAACCTGAACTTTGCCCTTCCCCTGAACGGAAGCACCGGCAGGTGGTCGCTGGCGAAACTCTCGGGCCAGGTGGGATTCGGGCGCCTGCTCCGGGATTCGACTTCGGTGCGATGAGAGCTGCGACTGCCGAGCACGAATCGAGCCCGGCAGAGAACGATCGCTACTCGAGCTCCACCAGGAGCGCGCCCTTTTCTACTGCGGCGCCCACCGTCACGTGTACCGCACGCACTTTGCCCGCGGCGAGTGTGCGCAGCTCGTTTTCCATCTTCATCGCCTCCATCACGACGAGGCCGGCACCAGCGGTCACGGTATCGCCGACCTTCACGCGCAATTGCACGATCAGCCCCGGCATTGGCGCGCGGAGCGGTGCGGGGCCGGCGGGCCTGGCGACCGAGGCCTGCATGTCGCGGATCGCCCGCGCGCGGCTGTCGAGCGCTTCGGTGTCGTAACGGTGGCCGTCCAGCCACATGCGATAGCGGCCGCGTGCGACGCGCTGCCGGAGCACCACGCGGTGCACGGCGTCGTTCACGCCCACCAGGCGCACCGGCGTTCCCGCCACGGCGTGCATCGAAGTCGAATACTTGACTCCGTCAACTATCGCTTCGCCATCGCGGATCTCCACGTTGAGGCGGCGCCCGTTCACCTCCACCACGTACATCATGCGGAGAGTGGAACGAGCTCGCACACGGTTTCGACGTGTGCGGTCTGCGGAAACATGTCGTACGCGCGGAGCGCGGCGACGCGGTAGCGCGGCATGCGCGAGAGGTCGCGCGCGAGCGTCGCCGGATTGCAGCTCACGTAGACGATTGCGCGCGGCGCCGGGTCGCACTGCTCCAGCTGCTCCGTCACTCGCCCGTCGACGCCCGTGCGCGGTGGGTTGAGCACGACCACGTCTGCCGGGAGAAGCGATGGCAGCACCTCCTCCACCTTGCCCGAAACGGACCGCGATCCCGACGGGAGATGTCGCGCGGCGTGCGCCGACGCATCGGGATCGAGCTCGATCGCCGACACGCGCGCGCCCGCGCTCGCGAGGGCCCGCGCGAGCTCGCCCGCCCCGGAGTAGCCGTCGATCACGCTCGACGGACGATACGACATCACGCGAGCGAGCACGTACTCCTGCATCCGCGCGGCCACCGGCGCGTTCACCTGGGCGAAGGATGCGCCAAGCGTGCTCGCGCTGCCGCGTTGCTGCATGAGCCTGCGACGCTTTCGCTCCGGTATCCACCAGAGCTCGCACAGGTCGGGCACGGCGTCGAAGAAACGGGGCGCGTCGGGCCACACGTCGCCGCCCTCCAGCACGAACGTCGCACCCATATCATGGTCGATGCGCACGGCACCGCGCAGCGCCGACGCGAGTGGCAGCAGCGATTGCGCCTCCATGATGGTTTTCCAGAGTGCGACCACGCGCTCGTCGGTGATCGGACAATCCTCGAGCGCAAAGACCTTTCGCGGCGAGTCGTACGGATGGAGCCCGGCGATCCAGCGCGGGCCGTGGCGCTGCATCGCGAGCGTCAGTTTCCTTCGATAGCGCCACTCGCTGGGGCTGGGCTCCACGTGGGGCGGCTCCATCGGGCGTTTGCCGATGCGCAATATGGAATCGCGAATGATCCTGCTCTTCGCGTCGAGCTGCGCGCGGTAGTTGATGTGCTGAAGCTGACAGCCGCCACACCTGTCGATGGTGTAATGCGGGCAGGACGGAGTCACGCGGCTCGCAGAGCCGCTCACGACCTCGGTGAACGGAGCGCGCGCGAACGATCCGCGCATCGCGATGTCGACCACACCCACATCGCCGGGCGCGGAGCGAGGAACGAAGACGACGAATCCCTCCGCGCGCGCGACACCGTCGCCACCCGCGGCGATCGACTCGACAGTGACGGTGATCGCCGCCATCAGGGTTGCCTCAGCCCGTCGCGCAGCCCGGCGATGCGCCACGCCTCGCGGTCATCGCCGCGTGCGGTGCTCGATGCGGCGGGAGCGAGCCGTCCCGCGCGCTCGCTCTCCGCGAGCAGCGCCGCCGCGATCGCGACCGCGATCTCACCGTCCGGGGTCCCGTCGCCAGTGGTGAGCGATGGCAGCCGGCGCTCGAGCCACTGGATGTCGATCGCCCCGGCCTGAAAATCGGGATCATCCATCACGCGCAGATGAAAGTCGCGCGACGTCTCGACGCCGACGATCGTGAGCTCGAGCAGCGCACGGCGCATGCGCGCGATCGCCGCGTCGCGCGTGTCCGCCCACGCGATCAGCTTCCCGAGCAGCGGGTCGTAGTGCAGGCCGATCTCGCTTCCCGCGCCCACTCCGCCGTCCCATCGCACGCCCGGCCCGCCGGGCACGCGAAGAAAGGAGATCACGCCCGTCGACGGTAGAAAATCATTCCCGGCGTCCTCGCTCGTGATGCGGCACTCGATCGCCCAGCCGCGCGGCTCCGTCATGAGCGGAGCAATCGGCAGGCGCTCGCCCGCTGCGATCCGGATCTGCCACTGCACGAGATCGAGGCCGGCGACGAGCTCCGTGACGGGATGCTCCACCTGCAAGCGCGTGTTCATCTCCAGAAAATAAAAATCGCCGTTCGCGTCGAGCAGAAACTCGCACGTCCCGGCGTTCACGTAGCCCGCTGCCTTCGCCATGCGGACCGCGGTCTCTCCCATCTTGCGCCGCAGCTCGGGGGAGACGGCCACGCTCGGCGCCTCCTCGATCATCTTCTGGTGCCGGCGCTGGATCGAGCACTCGCGCTCGCCGAGCGCGTGCATCGTGCCGTGCTGGTCGCCGAGCACCTGGATCTCCACGTGTCGCGGACCGGCGATGTACTTCTCCACGTACACCGCATCGTCGCCGAACGAGGCCATCGCCTCGCGCTTCGCGCTCTCGAGTGCCGCCGCGAGCTCCGATGCTCCCCGCACGACGCGCATCCCCTTCCCGCCCCCGCCCGCGGATGCCTTGAGCAGCACCGGATAGCCGAGCCGCTCCGCCACCTCTGCCGCCTCCGTCGCGTCGCGCAGCGGGTCCGTAGTGCCGGGCACCACCGGCACGTTTGCGGTAGCCGCGAGCGCACGCGCGGCCGTCTTGCTGCCGACTGCTGCAATGGCTGCAGCGGGCGGGCCAATGAACACGAGTCCCGCGCCCACGACGTCGCGAGCAAAGGGCTCGCGCTCCGAGAGGAATCCGTAGCCGGGATGGATCGCCTCGGCGCCCGTGCGGCGCGCCGCCTCGATCAGCTTGTCCGCGCGCAGATAACTCTCGCGCGATGGAGAGGCGCCGATGTGCACGGCTTCGTCCGCCTCGCGTGCGTGCGGTGCAGACGCATCGGCGTCGCTGAACACCGCTACGGAGCCTACGCCGAGCTCCCTGCACGCGCGCACGATGCGGAGCGCGATCTCGCCGCGATTCGCGATCAGGACCTTATTGAACATGAAGCTCGCGCTCGGCGGCCGCCAGAATGTCGCTCATCGATGCGCGCTGGAACTGCGTGCTGCCGACGAAGCTGTAGCGGAGCACGCGGTCGGTATCGATGAGAAACGATGCCGGATGGGCGCTGTTGAAGGCGTCGATCCCGAGCGGATGCCACACACCGTACGCCTTGATCACCTTCCGATCGCCGTCGCAGAGAATTGGAAAGCGATACGGCTCGGCGAGCTTCTCCAGCGAGACGCGCACACGGTACCAGGCCTGGGCGAGCACTGCGGCCACACGGATGCCGGCCGTCTGGAGTGAGGGTAGCGCCTGCTCGAGCTCCGCGAGCTGCCGGCGGCAGTTCGGACACCACATGCCGCGATGGAACACGAGCAGCAAGCCGCGATGATTCGCGAGCAGCGAGTCCAAATCGAACGTGCTGTCGGACACCGCATCGCGAAGCTCGAAGGATGGTACGCGATCTCCCAGTCGAAGCGTGCTGCTCGGGCGCGGCATCAGAGTGGAATGTTACCGTGCTTGCGAGGTGGATTCCTGTCGCGTTTCGCGCGCATGGTCTCGAGCGCGTCGATCAGGCGCGGACGCGTGTCGCGGGGATCGATGATGTCGTCCAGGTATCCGCGCGAGGCCGCGATGTACGGATGGGCGAACTGCTCGCGATACTCGGCGACCTTCGCGTCCATCGCCATCTCGGGATCGTCGCTGTCGGCGATCTCGCGCTTGAACAGGATCTCCACGGCGCCCTTGGGGCCCATCACCGCGATCTCCGCGGTGGGCCACGCGACGTTGAAATCGCCGCGAATGTGCTTGCTGCTCATCACGTCGTACGCGCCACCGTAGGCTTTGCGCGTGATCACCGTGAGCTTCGGCACCGTGGCCTCGCAGTAGGCGTAGAGCAGCTTCGCTCCGTGCCGAATGATCCCGCCGTGCTCCTGTCCCACACCCGGAAGGAATCCCGGAACGTCCTCGAAGGTGATGATCGGGATGTTGAACGCGTCGCAGAAGCGGATGAAGCGCGCTGCCTTGATCGATGCAGGAATGTCGAGCACGCCCGCGAGCACGGCTGGCTGATTGGCGACGATGCCGACGCCGTGCCCACCGAGATGCGCAAAGCCGCAGAGGATGTTGCCGCCGAAGTCGCGGTGCACCTCGAGGAACTCCCCATCGTCCACGATGCGGCGAACGACGTCGCGCATGTCGTATGGCTTGTTCGGATTGTCCGGGACGATGTCGAGGAGTGCCTCATCGCGCCGGTCGCGCGGATCGGATCCGCTCCCGCGCGGCGGTTCGGCCAGGTTGTTCGAGGGAATGAACCGGAACAGCTCGCGGATCTGCTGCAGGCACGCGATCTCGGAGTCGCACGCGAAATGCGCGACACCGGAAGCGGAGGCGTGCGTGTCCGCGCCGCCGAGCCCTTCCATCGTCACATCCTCGTGCGTCACCGTCTTCACGACGTTGGGTCCGGTCACGAACATGTAGGAGGTGCCGCGCACCATGTAGACGAAGTCCGTGATGGCGGGGGAATACACCGCGCCGCCCGCGCAGGGGCCCAGAATGGCGGATATCTGCGGGACGACCCCCGACGCCAGCGTGTTGCGCAGAAAGATGTCCGCGTAGCCACCGAGCGAGACGACGCCTTCCTGGATCCGGGCGCCGCCCGAGTCGTTGAGACCGATGATCGGGGCACCGTTGCGCACGGCGAGATCCATCACCTTGCAGATCTTCTCGGCGTGCGCCTCGGAGAGCGAGCCGCCGAACACGGTGAAGTCCTGCGAGAAGACGTAGACGAGGTGTCCGTCGATGCGACCGTAGCCCGTGACGACGCCATCGCCGAAGATGCTCGCCTCGCCGTCATTCGCCGCGGCCGAGCGCGAGGTCACGAAGCGATCGAGCTCCACGAAGCTGCCGTCATCGAGCAGAAGATCGAGTCGCTCGCGCGCGGAGAGCTTCCCTTTCGCGTGCTGCGCGGCGAGGCGCGCGGCACCGCCGCCCACCTCCGACGATGCACGCCGGCGTTCGAGGAGCTCGAGTTTCTCACGCATCGTCATGGAAGCGGAAAGTAGCGCCGCGACGGGTGGGTATCCAGCAGCGCCGGACCGAGCGGCTTCGGCCCATACCTTGCCAATGAGAGACGTATCACTGGACGCTTCTCACCGGAGTGGGCGATGCTTACGCGGTGGCGGATGTCGTGCGCTGCACTGATCCTGTCTCTCCTCGCCTGCGGCGGGAAGTCGGTGGCGGATCAAATTGCGGAGCACGATCGCGTGCGCGTGTCGTGGGAGCAGACGTCGCGCTTCGCGGGCGCCGAGTGGCTGGACCTCGCGGTTCCGGATGCATACGCGGCGCGTACGCTGCAGCGCGCGAGCGAAGAGTTGCGCAGTGACAGCGAGGCGCTCACCAGGGAACAGTTGCCGTCGAGGGAGCTCGCGCGCCTGCACGCGGCGCTGAGCATCGTGCGCGCGCGCGCCGACGCGCTCGCGCGCGCGGTGCGCGCACGCGATCGCGACGCGGTGATCCGCATGGTGAATGAATCTCCGCGCGCCAACGCCGACAGTCTCCTTCGGCAGGCGGCGCTCCGGTGAAGAAGCTTCTCGAGATCACACTGGGGATCGTCACCAGCATCGGAGGTTTCCTCGAGGTCGGCTCGCTCGCCACTTCCGCGCAGGCCGGCGCCGCGTTCGGCTATCAGCTTCTCTGGGCGATCGTGCTCGGTACCGTCTGCCTGATCTTTCTGGTCGAGATGTCCGGACGGCTCGCCGCGGTGAGCAAGCAACCACTCGCGGGCGCGATGCGCGAGCGGTTCGGCTATCCCTTCTTTCTCATTCCGCTCGTGGCGATGAGCCTTCTCGGGGTCCTCGTGCTCGCGTCCGAGCTTGGAGGGCTCAGCCTCGCGCTGCAACTCGTCACGGGAATCTCCTTTCCCTGGTGGGCGCCGCTCGGCGCATTCGCCGCATGGCTCCTGCTCTGGAAGGGGACGTTCAGCGTCATCGAGAAGGGAGCGTCGTTGTTCGGGTTGATCACGCTCGTGTTCGTGGTCGCGGTGTTCAGACTTCACCCGGACTGGACGCGCGCCGCCGCCGGCGCCCTGCCCTCGATGCCCCGTCACGAGCCGATGCGCTACTGGTTCATCGCCGTGAGCATCATGGGTGCGTCGATCGCGCCGTATCTGCTGTATTTCTACTCCGCCGGTGCAGTCGAAGACAAATGGAACGAGACCGACGTTCCCGTGAATCGCGTCACGGCCACTCTCGGAATGTTGTTCGGCGGAGCGCTCTCCATCGCGGTGCTGGTCGTCGCCGCGCTCGTGTTCGTGCCGCGCGGCATTCGCATCGAGCGATTCGATCAGATCGCGCCCATGCTCACGCCCATCATGAGCCGCTGGGGATTCTTCCTCTTCGCCGCGGCGCTCGGCATCGCGTGCTTCGGAGCGATGCTCGAGATCGCGCTTTCAGTTGCCTACCTCGTGGCGCAGGGCTTCGGCTGGAAGTGGACCGAGGATGCGCGTCCGCGCGATGTCGCGCGCTTCTCGCTCGTCTACACCGCGACGCTGATCGGTGGCGCGCTGATCGGCATCGTCGGTGTCGATCCGCTCGCGATCACGTTGATGTCGATGGCGCTCACGAGTGCTCTTCTCCCGATCGCGATCGTGCCGTTCCTCATTCTCATGAACGATCCCCACTTCGTGGGCAAGCATGGGAATGGATGGATCTCGAACACGGTGGTGTGCGCCATCGTCGCGCTCGCTTTCGTGCTCGCCGTCGTGTCGATCCCTCTCGAGCTGATGGGGAGCTGAATGGATATTGACGTCATCCGGGACCTGCTCGACAAACAGCTCGTCGACCGCGAGGGCGAGCCGCTCGGCCGCGTCGATGGCATCGTGATGGCGTACAGCGCGGACGCGCCGCCGCGCATCACGTGCTTCGAGCTCGGTGCGCAAACGCTCGCGCGGAGATTGCCGCGGCCCTTTCAGGGGGCGCTTGCGTGGCTCGGACACCGACTGTCTCCTCGCGGAAGCTCGCCCTATCGCCTCGAGGTGAGCCGCATCATCCAGCTCGGCCGCACCATCAAGATCGACATCGACGGCACGCGCTCGGCGGCACGCGAGACCGAACGCTGGGTTCGCGATCACATCGTCGCGCGCATTCCCGGGAGCTGACATGAGCACGAGGAACATCAATGTCGAGCTGCTGCTCGACAAGGAAGTCAAGGACTCGGAGGGCCGCAACGCGGGCCGGATCGAGGAGATTCGGGCGCGGAGAGAGGGTGAGGAGATCGTCGTGGAAGCGTATCACCTCGGCCCCGCGGCACTGCTCGAGCGTCTTGCAGCTCCCGTCATGCGGCTTTCTCTCCTGCGAGCACTCGGATTCCACCGGCACGCCCATGGCTGGCGCGTCCGCTGGGAACAGCTGGATCTCTCCGATCCGGAGAAGCCGGTGCTGCGTTGTCCTCGCGACGAGCTCGTGAAGCTCGCGCGTTGAATGGAATCATGCACGGATATCCGGAGCGCGCTATACTCACGCTCACGATGCGAGGAACGTCATACCCTAGACACGCGAGCGACCCATGAAAAATGCGAGGAACGCAGCTGTGTGCCGTGCAGCCAGGAGAATCTCACGACGTCTCGAGGCGACGCTGCTCACGACGGCTCTGCTCGTGATGAGTGGAGTAGTTCAGATCGCCGGTGCGACGCCGGCGCGCGTCGTCACCGGAACGTGCGCGCCCAAGGATGAGAGAAGCGATCGGCTCATTGCGAACTTCAAGGCGTTCGTGAGCAAGAACGACATGGCCGGCACCATCATGAAGAAAACGGACGGGCTGGCGGGTGTCACTCCGTCGCAGGTCGCCCTGGTTACGGACAATGCGATCTGCGCCAAAGCAGCAATCGCTTTCGACAAGAAGCAGTTGAAGAAGCGATCGAATTACACGTTGTACGTCGTGAGCCTTGGATCGTCCTACGCCGTGGAGGACACGGTGATGCTCCAGCGCGGTTTTGAAACCGCCGACATCTACGACGGCAAATGGACATTGATCGACGTCAGACAGATTCATTCCTGAACCGGGAGCATCGATGCTCGTGCGCGAGCGAGACATGGCTGTATCGACCAGAACCTTCCTCGTGCTTGTCGCGTGCACGCTGGCGGCGCAGAGCGCCTGCCAGAGCCAGGTCGCGCAACACTCCGACAGCATGGACCGCGCCTTTTCGACGCGATCGGGGAAGAGCGCACAGGTCTGCGTGCGTCCGGCGGGCGACCGTTCCTGCCACCGACTCACGAGCCGAACGGGCGCCTGGCAAGATGCCGCTGTCATCAGCCCGGACGGCCGACTCGTCGCGTACTCGGTCTCGGATGATCCTCTGACGAGGTCGGAGATCTGGGTCTCGCAGTTGAACGGAAGCGGTGCACATCGCGTTTCGGGCTCGGACGAGGATGCACTGATGCCGGCGTTCGGGGCAGACGCGCACACGCTGCTCTACCTGACATCCGCCTCGTTCGGCCACTCGTCTCCGATCGCTGCGTCGAGGAGGCACAAGTTCGACGTCGAGCGAGTCACCCTCGACGACAGCGGCGCGGCGAATGGCCCGGCGACCCAGCTCACGAACCAGGAGTTGTACGACGTGAGCTCACTTGCAGTCTCGCCGGACGGAAAAAACTTTCTCCTCACGCTCTATCGATATCCGATCGGATCGGTCATCGAGGAGTACGACATTGCCGCTCCGCAGCAAATACGGAAGACGTTTCAACCGCACGTGAAGGGCGAACCGTCCCAACCGGTGTTCGGCGCGGCGGCATACCTGCACGACGGTCTCGATATCGTGTTCACGGCCGCGAGCGAAGGTGAGATGTTCGACTACAACGTCTATGAACTGAACGGCGTGACGGGTAAACAGATGGGAGCGCTCAGCCAGGGAAAAGGCATGCTCGAATCCGTGCAAGTAGATCGCGACGACGCAATCTTCTTCGTTCGTGACGGCCATCGGTTCAAGCTCGATCCGAAAACTCACGCGATGAGCGAAGAATCGTTTTGAATTCCGATCGAGCTCGATGTAAGAGCGCCCCGCCGACTCGCTTCGGCGGGGCGCTCTGCCAATCCTGACGCTCGCTCCTACTCGCCCGAATCCACGTCCTCGTCCATGATCATCGGAACGGGGGCGTTCTCCTCGTCCATCGGAATCACCTTCGATGGCGTCTCGGGACGCGGCGGCTGATCCTCCGGCACGTTCGTCACCGTCAGCACGATCCGCCGATGAATGGGATCCACCTCCAGCACGCGCATGTCGAACTTCATCCCCTCGTAGACATCGTCCGCGGGATTGACGACCGGCTTGCCGAGGTTCAGCTGCGAGATGGGAACGAAGCCCTCGATGTCGTTGCCGATGTCGACGACCACGCCCTTGTCCATGAGACGAACCACGTGCCCGTGCACGTCCGTGCCCACCGGATAGCTCTCGCCGATGCTGAGCCACGGATCCTCGATCGCCTGCTTGAGGCCGAGCGAGATCCGCTTGTTCTCCGCATCGATGTTGAGAATGACCACGTCCACCGCGTCACCCTTCTTCACCACTTCCGACGGATGCTGTACGCGCTTGGTCCAGCTCATGTCGGAGATGTGGATCAGTCCATCGATGCCCGGCTCGATCTCGACGAACGCGCCGAAGCTCGTGAGGTTGCGCACCTTGCCGTTGATCCGCGTGCCCACCGGATACTTGTACGGCAGCACGACCCAGGGATCCTGCTCCGTCTGCTTCATGCCGAGGGAGATCTTCTCCTCGTTCGGATCGACCTTGAGCACTACCGCCTCGATCACTTCGCCGATCGAGACGAGCTTCGACGGGTGACGGACGTTGCGCGTCCAGCTCATCTCGGAGATGTGCACCAGGCCCTCGACGCCCTTCTCCAGCTCGATGAAGGCGCCGTAGTTGGTGATGGACACCACGCGGCCGCGGACGCGGGAGCCGACGGGGTACTTCTTGTCGACATCCTTCCACGGGTACTCCTGGAGCTGCTTGAGGCCCAGCGAGAGGCGCTCGCGCTCCCAGTCGATGTCCAGCACCTTCACGTCCAGCTCGTCACCGATGGAGACGACCTCGCTCGGGTGACCGACG
>JAICLZ010000041.1 GCA_025929535.1 Gemmatimonadaceae bacterium | reverse complement strand
CTGACTGCCGGGTTTCCCCATTCGGCCATCCAGGGATCAGTGCGTGTGTGCCGCTCCCCCTGGCTTATCGCAGCTTACCGCGGCCTTCCTCGCCTCCGTGTGCCCAGGCATCCTCCACATGCCTTCGCTCGCTTGACTACAATAGTTCGTAGCAAGCAGAGCCCTACTACTCGATACTGCCATACAACAGTCATACAACAGTTGCAATCACTTCGATCTCGTCACACACGACGCAGAAGTCATCCGCGCCGCGCACTCCGAGCTCGATGAGAATTCATATCCCACGATCTACTCATCCATGATCATTTTTCAAATAGCGCCGCGACTCGAAAATCGGTCGCGGGGAGCCCAATAGTTTACAAAGCCTCCGGCTTCGTGTCAACGGCCGCCACCAACCTCCCACCACCATGTAACCCGTGGCGCCTGCGTAACATGACCCCGAAGGGACGGGAACAATACACTTCACTTTCACGCACTTCAAGGGCGTCAGTGTCCCTCGCCACGCATCACGGCACGCACGAATCATCCGCACAACTCGTCGCCGTTAGCTTTCCTCCCATGACCTCCGCCACCGTTCTCGATCCCCGCCCCACTCCCGCGCAACGCGCCACCGTTTCGGCGCGCGGCGCCGATCGATGGGCGGTCGGTCATCCCTGGATCTATCGCAGCGACCTCATCGATCCGCCCGATGCGCCCGCCGGTCCCATCATCGTCACCGACCGCGCCCGCCGGCCACTCGGCGTCGCCCTCTACAGCCCCGCATCCGAGATCGCGCTCCGCCTGCTCGACCGCGATCCCGCTGCCTCGCTCGACGCCGCATGGTGGCGCGACCGGCTGGCTCGCGCGCTCGCGCGACGTGAGCCACTCTCCGCACACACCAACGCCTATCGCATCGTGCACGCCGAAGCCGATGCGCTCCCCTCGCTCATCGTCGATCGCTACGACCGATGGCTCGTCGTGCAGCTGCTGAGCGCCGGGCTCGAGCGCTTCCGCGCGTCCATCGTGAGCGCGCTCCACGAGCTTCTCGCACCACTCGGCATCCTCGCGCGCAACGACACCGCCGTGCGCACCAGAGAAGGACTCGGCCGCGCAACAGAGCTCCTCTCGGGCGACGTCCCGCGGGAGATCGAGGTCGTCGAGCATGGGGTGCGCTACCTCGCCGCGCCGTGGGACGGGCAAAAGACCGGCGCCTTCCTCGACCAGCGCGAGAATCGCGTGCTCGTCGGCAGCATCGCTCGTGGACGCGCGCTCGACTGCTTCGCGTATCACGGCTCCTTCGCGCTGCACCTTGCCCGCAACGCGACGCACGTCACCGCGCTCGACTCCTCCGGCCCCGCGCTGGCGCGCGCGCGCGACAACGCTGCGCGCAACGGCTTCACGAACGTCGAGACCGTGCAGACCGACGCGTTCGAGTTTCTCCGCGCACAGGAAGCCGCCGGCGTTCACTACGACACGATTGCCCTCGACCCGCCCGCATTCGCGAAGACGCGACACTCGGTGGACGCCGCACTGCGCGGCTACAAGGAGATCAATCTGCGCGCGATGCGCCTTCTGTCGTCCGGCGGGATGCTCTTCACCGCGAGCTGCAGCTTCCACGTGTCCGCATCACTCTTTCGCGACATGCTCCGCGATGCCGCCGCCGACAGCGGACGCCGGATCGCACTGCGCGAATGGCGCGGCCAGCCGCTCGATCATCCCGAGGTGCTCACGATCCCGGAGAGCGGCTACATCAAGGGGGCGTTGCTCGAGGCGCTCGACTGACGTCCCGCACGGACGTCAGCTCTTCTGATCCACCGGGCAGTAAAACGTCGATCGCCCCGCCTGCACGATCCGCCTGATCGTGGCCCCGCACCGTGGACACTTCTCGCCCTCACGATCGTACACGTTCCAGCGCGATCCCTCCTGTTTCGCCCAATATCGCCCCGCCGGCGCGTCGCCGAGCACGTCGCGAATCGCCTGGATCAGCCGCTCTCGCCGGTGCGCGCTCAACGACGCCGATTTCGCTTTCGGACTGATCTTCGCCAGCCACAGCGCCTCGGCGGCGTAGATGTTTCCGATGCCGGCAACCATGTGCTGATCGAGGAGCGCCGGCTTGATCGCGCCGCGCCGACGTGCGAGTGCGACGCCCAGCGTATCGGCATTGAAGGCGGGATCGCTGGGCTCGGGACCGAGCTCGGGGTCACCTTCTCCCACGTCGAAGAGCTCCACCGTCGAGAGCGCGCGCATGTCCGTCAGTGCGACGCGCGTGCCGTCCTCCAGCTCGAGCGATGCGCGGGTGAAGCGAGGCTCGTCATCGCCGACCGCGCCCATGCTCCAGTCGCCATTCATGCGGAAGTGAATCGCGAGCGTGCGCCCATCGTCGAGATGGAGGAGCTGGTGCTTGCCGCGGCGTTCCACGCGCTCGATGCGGCGCCCCTTCAGCTTGCGCAGCCGCGCGGGCGCGATCCGCTTCGCGAGCGACGGATGCAGCAGCCGCAGCCGCACGATGACCTTGCCTTCCGCGGCGGTCGCGAGCTGCTTTCGCGCCGCTTCGACTTCGGGGAGCTCTGGCATGATGAAAAGCTATCGTGCGCGCTCCGCACACGACACCGCTGCGGCATTGCCCGCGTCGTGCCGAAGGGGGCATTCTTCTGCCGTGAGCACACATCGCGAGCCCGCCGTCCGCAACACGCTCATCCTGATTCTGGTGCTGAATGCGCTCGTGGCGGCCGTGAAGATCGTCGTCGGCATTCGCACGAACGCGCTCTCGGTGCTCGGCGCGTCGCTCGAATCCGCTCTCGATGTGCTCAACAACATCGTCGGGATAGCCCTCGTGCGTGTGGCGTCGCAGGAACCGGACGAAGACCATCCCTACGGCCATCAGAAGTTCGAGACGCTCGGCGCGCTCGCCATCGTCGGGTTCCTCTCGATCTCGTGCTTCGAGCTCCTGCGTGAAGGCGTGCGGCATCTGATCGTCAATGAGCATCCGGTGTTCCCCTCGCTCACCGAGCTCTCGCTCATTGCCGCAACGATGTTCGTGAACGTGGCCGTGGTCTGGTTCGAACGGCGCCGCGCGCGCCAGCTCAACAGCGATTTCCTGCTCGCCGACGCCGCGCACACGCGCAGCGACATCTACGTCACGGCGGCGGCGTTCGCGTCGCTGGTGCTGGCGCGCGGCGGCTATGGCGCGGTCGATGCCCTGCTCGCGATCGGCGTCGCGCTGCTCATCGCGTGGAACGGATACCAGATCGTGAAGCACACCGTGCCGGTGCTCGTCGACGAGCGCGGCGTCGACGCCAGTGTGCTGCGGCGACTGGTGGGGGCGATCCCGAATGTCGTGGACGTGCGCACCGTACGCTCGCGGGCGATCGCCAGCGACGTGCTGTTCGCCGAGGTGACGATCGGTGTGCATGGAGAAACGACGGTCGAGCAGGCGCATCACATCGCGGACACCGTCGAGGAGAAAATCTCGAAGGAGCTCGGCGTTGCCGAGGTGCTGGTGCACGTCGAGCCTGCGTGATGAACGGGCGATGGCCTTGCAACGCATCGAGAGTCATCTAGCTTACGCCTGACTCCAGCCGCATACCCATGGCCTATCGACCGCGCTCACTCAAGCACGAATACGAGCTGTTCGTCGAACGGGAGATCGAGAATTACAAGGATCGCCTGGATCGCAAGACCATCCTGGGCATCGGAGACGAGGCGGTGAAGTCGCTCGAAGCGCAGCAGCAGCTCGCGCTCACCGAGCTGCTGCTCTGCGAAGAGGTCGACCGCATCATTCGCAAACGACTCGGATTGCGGACCTTCGCAACGTGGCGCAAGGAGCGACTGAAGCAGCTCGCGGAGTTCAAGAAGCCGGAGAGTTGGGGAATGCAGCCGGATGGTGCGATCGCGCGCACGGCGGCGGCGGCGCACGACGGACACGTTCTCGTTGCCGGCGCGCGCACGGAGGGACGCTCGCTCTATCTCGCGGCGAATGGCTGCGATGTGACGACGCTCGATCCCACCGAAGATGTGATCGAGCGCGTGATCGATGCGGCAGCGGGAGTGGGGCTCACGGGAAGGATCCGCGGGGTGGTGAGCGATCTCGCAGGCTGGGAACCGGACTTTCCGATCAGTGCGGTGGTCTGCGCAGCGGCGGCGCTCCAGGAGCTCACACCCCAGCAACGGCAGAAGGCGCTTTCGATTCTTCAGGCGGCCACGAAGGACGGCGGGGTGCATGTGGTGGAGACGAGCTCGGACGGCGTGAGGCTGGTTCCACTGGAGGAGCTCGAGGCTTCCTACTATGGATGGCAGACCACAGTGGAAGGATCGCTCGGCAACGAGACGTTCTCCGCACGGAAAGCGGTCGCGTAGCGTTTTGACACGCCTGTACGTCCGCGGGACGTGTCACTTCGCGTCGTCCGCCGCGAGGCAAGGTCCTTGGCGAAATGGCAACTCATTACATAACAACGATTTAGCTCAAACATACCGGCGCTGTGGCGCAGGGCATGGACGGTGCTTTACAGGTGGGCGGCCCTCGACCGTTACGGGGGCTTTTTCTCATCCGTGCCGAGGGATGCCGTCATGCGAAAGGCAGCCGAATCAGAGAAGGAAAGCGAGCCCGTTGGAATCGTGATCTCGCGTGGCAGCCGGGACGAGCCGACGCCTGCGTTCTTCGCGTACATCTGGGGCCCCGCGCCGGAAGCCGACGAGGAGACGACTCGCGTGATCGCGCCGCGAGCGGCGTGATCCGAGCGGCGTGATGCGAGCCGTGTGATGCGAGCCGTGTGATGCGAGCGGCGTGATGCGCGAGTGAGGCGTGTGTGCAGGGAACCGAGATAGAAAAGGCCGGCGATTTCCGCCGGCCTTTCGTTCTACTATGCCCAACGTCGAAGCACTACTTGCGCTTCTTGGCCGCCTTCTTCGCACCACCGCGCTTCTTGGTGGCGGACTTGCGGCCGGACTTCTTCGTCGCGGACTTCTTTTTCTTGGTAGCCATGATTCATTCTCCATTGACCGGAGTGAAACGGCCCGACCGATCCCCCGGTGGATCGGTGGGGCGATACGACGCCAACGAACCGTCGTATCTCTACACGGCCTCCGAGAGGCTCGTGAAGTTGAAGTCCTTCACCTTGATGGTCGGCATCACGATGTCGCCACCCTGCTCCGTGCCGGCGAGTCGCACTGATGGTCCGAGCATCTCGAGGTTATTCAGCGTGAACAACGGTGAGTCGTTGAAGCGAAAGTTGCGCACTGCCTTCGTGACCTTGCCATTCTCGATCAGGAACGTACCATCGCGCGTGAGTCCCGTATAGAGGATCGTGCGCGGATCGACCTCACGCAAATACCAGAGCCGCGTCACCAGCACGCCGCGCGGCGTGCTTTTTATCATCTCATCGATCGACGAATTGCCGCCCATCATCTTGATCGACTGCGGCTACCCCGTCGCCGTCTTGCCCTGCTTCTTCGCCCAGAATCGTGTGTAGAATAACTGCTTGAGCACACCATTCTCAATGAAGACCTGCCGATTCAGTGCGAGACCATCTGCATCGAACGGCTGTGACATCAGCTGCGGATCCTGCGGATCGGCTACGATCGTCACTCGCTCATCGACGATCTTCTCCCCGACTTTGTTACCACCGCCGGCCTTCACGAACGGGCTGCGACCCTCATCGGCGGACCGCGCATCGGAATAATTTCCGATGAGCTGCACCAGATCTCCCACTGCCTGCGGCTCGAAGATCACCGTGTAGCGCCCCGGCTCGATCGCCACCGGAGTGCGCGACAGCTTCGCCTTGTCGATCGCGCGATCACTCACCGCCCTGAAATCGAGCTGCGTCCAATCGGGATGATCCGCGGCCGCCCACCCCGATCCCGTACCGTCCGCCGTGCGCACCGTGAGCTGATAATTCGCGCTCGTCGCGCGGTGATACGCGAACAATCCCTTCGAATTTCCGAGTGCGACCGACGACTCGCCGGTAATAATGAACCCGGCGGCCTGAAGATCGCCAGCGCCGCGCGCCGGCGCGAGTGCCGTGAGCGCGGCCTTCGCGCGATCCGCCGCCGTCAACTTCGCCGTCGATTCGAAGAACGCGTTCACCGGAACGTAGCTCTGCGCACCGAGCGGAGGCATGGCCTCCGGATCGTCGGGCGCGAGCTTCGCGAGCGTTTCCGACTCGGCGACGGCGCGCGCGAGCGACTCATCGCTGAGGTCGTTGGTGACCACCACGGCGTGCTTCGCGCCGAATGAGCTCTGCACCGCGAGCTGCATGTCGGTGACGCTTCCCGATGTCGACATCTGGTTGGCGGCGAAGCGGGTGTTGCCGGTGTGATTGCTGTTCAATTGCATCTCGATCGTCTCGGCCTTCGACAGCTTCGCGACACGCGCAAAGAGAGCGTGTGCATCGTCGGGCGAGAACACTCCCGCGTCCGGCGCCGTTTCAGGCGACAAAAGGCGATGGGGGCGGCTCACGCTTTTCTCCCGGTATTGATGACGTTGATGTTGCGGAAGCGCGAGGGGACTGCGCCGTGGCTGACGGCATTGATCTGCCCAGGCTGGCCCTTCCCGTCGAAGAAGCTTCCTCCCAGCTCATAGCTCTTCTTGCCGCCGATCATGTCCATCGAGTTCCAGAAATCCGGCGTGCGCATCTGATAGGCGACATCCTTCAACTGGCCGACGATCTTGCCACCCTTGATCTCGTGGAAGACCTGCCCGCCGAACTGCGCGTTGTAGCGCTGCTGGTCGATGGAGAACGAGCCATCGCCCACGATCGCGATTCCGCGATCGGTGGCGGCGATCAGATCCTCGAACGACTGCTCCTTCTCGCCGGGTAGAAGCGAGACGTTCGGCATGCGCTGGAACTGGACGTTGTCCCAGTTCTGCGCGTACGAGCAGCCGTGCGAGCGCGTCTCGCGCCCCTCCTTCTTGTACCACCAGTCGAGCCACGCGGCCTGCTCGCGCGTGGTCTGGTAATCGTTGACGATCCCCTTCTTGATGAGGAGGAACGGCTCGGGCTTCACGCCCTCGTCATCCCAGCCCACGGTGCCGAGGCATCCTTCCTGATTGCGATCGCCCTGGATGTTCATGAGCTCGGGCCCGTACTTGAACTGGCCGAGCATCTTTTCGGGAGGCGAGACGAAGCTCGTACCGGCGTAGTTCGCCTCGTAGCCCATCGCGCGGTCGAGCTCCGTTGGATGCGCGACCGACTCGTGGATCGTGAGCCAGAGATGCGACGGGTGGAGCACGAGATCGTAGCGCCCCACTTCCACCGGCTTCGCCGTGAGCTTCTGCACGGCCTCTTCGCCCCACTGCTGCGCGTGGCCCGCGAGATCGCGCTCGAGCACGTATTCCCAGCCGCGCCCCATCGGGGCCGCGATGTTCGTGCGATTCTGGAAGTCGCTCTGGTCGGCGTTGATCGCCGTGATCTGCATCAGCGGCCAGGAGCGGACGGCCGTTTGCTGGGTGAGTGAACCTTCGCTGTTGGCGTAGCTGCGCTCCTCCTTCACGAAGAACAGGCCGCTGAAGATGTACTTGACGCCTCTGACCTTCAGCGCCTCGCCGTTCGCCTTGAGGAGCAACGCGGCTTTCTCTTCGACGGACACGTCCCACGGATCCTTCGTGTACGCGCTCTTCCACGTGCCGACGCTCGGAGGCGCGGGCGTGAGCACCACCGGCCTGTCGCGCGCGGCGCGATTCGCCTTGGCGATCGACACCGCCTCCTTCGCGGCGGCGGAGACGCCGTCCTTCGTCAGCGCGCGCGTGGCGGCAAAGCCCCACGTGCCGTCCACGAGCGCGCGGATGCCGCAGCCCATGGAGTCCGTGTCGACCACGTTCTGAATCTGCTGCTCGCGGGTGAAGACGAAGTTCTGCCGCTGGCGTCCGATGCGAACATCGGCGTAGCCGGCGCCCGCAGCCTTGGCCGCGGTGAGCCCCGTCATCATGAGCTCCTTGATCGCGGAATCGGGAATCTCCTCGAGCGGCGGTGTCGAGACGGATGCGAGCGCGCTCGCGACGCCTCCCGTCGCCTTCCACGCATTGGCGGCGGCCACTGCAGCCGCCACCGTTGCGCTCTTCTTCAGAAAATCTCTTCGGTCTGTCATTAGACGGCGTCGCTCAGGCTGGTGAAGTTGAAGTCGTGCGCCTTGATGGGCGGCACGACGATCGCGAATCCCGGGCTGCCGTCCTCGCTCGCACTCACGCGCACCGATGGGCCCATGGCTTCCAGATTGTTCAGCATGAAAACCGGCGATTCGTTGTAGCGCAGATTCTTGACGGCCTTCGTGATCCTGCCGTCTTCGATGAGGAATGTGCCGTCGCGCGTGAGCCCTGTATAGAGGACGGTGCGTGGATCGACCGGACGGATGTACCAGAATCTGGTGACGAGAATCCCCCGCTGTGTCGACGCAATCAACTCCTCCATGGTGGACGTGCCGCCCACGAGCTTCAGCGATCCGATCAACGGTGTCGGCGTCTTTCCCTGTTTCTGCGCCCAATAGCGATCGTACGCGAGATTGCGGACGACGCCATTCTCGATCCACGTCGTTTTCTGTACCGGTAGTCCCTCTGGCGTGAACGGCAGTGCCGCTGCATCGGGATCGAATGGATCCGAAAGCAGCGTCACGCGCTCATCTACGACCTTGAGCCCGATTTTGTTTCCGCCCCCCTGCTTGGTGAAGAAGCTGCGTCCCTCATCGGCGCTGCGCGCGTTCAGCGCGAACGCCAGCAGCTGAACCAGATTTCCCACCGCCGTGGGCTCGAGCACCACCGTGTAGCGCCCCGGCTCGATGGCCACGGCGTTCATCGAGGCACGCGCCTTCTCGATGGCGCGCGCGCCGAGTGCTTCGGGATCGATGTGCGACCAATCGCTGTGCGACGCGCCCGCCCATCCGCTCGAGCTTCCGTCGGGCGCACGCACCGTGGTGGTCATCGCCGCACCGGTTTGCCGTTCGTAGGCGAACAATCCCTTGTTGGTCGCGATGGCGTACGCCTGCGCGTCCGATTCGATGTACCCCGTGGCCGCGAGCTTCGCCGCGCGCGACGGCTCCGTGACTGCGCGCACTGCGGCCGCGCGCCCCGCCGGATCGAGTCCCGCCGTGACCGCGCTCCATCCCGGCGACTCATCGTACGTCTGCGGGCCGAGCTCGGGCATCGATTCGGGATCTTCAGGCGCGAGCTTGGCGAGCCGCTCCGAGAGCCCGACGGCACTCTCGAGCGATGCATCGTCGAGCTTGTTCGTGGTCGTGCTCGCGCTGCGCGTGCCGAAGGTGCTGCGAATGGACACCATGACGTTGGTGTTGTCGCCGCCGCTCGAGACCTGGTTCACGGCATAGCGCGTATTGCCGCGTGCGCCGCCCAGGATCGACACGCGCGTCTGCTCGGCCTTGGCCATGCCCAGCACGCGTGTGGCCAACGCGTGCGCATCGTCCTTCGAGAGAACGCCTGCCGGATCGAACAGTGACCGGGGGCTCATGCCTTCCTCCCGGTGTTGATCACGTTGATGTTCCGGAAGCGGGAGGGCACACAGCCATGGCTCACCGCATTCGACTGACTCGGCTGCCCCTTTCCATCATTGAACGCGCCGCCCAGCTGATAGCTCTTCTTGCCGCCGATCATGTCCATCGAATTCCAGAAATCGGGTGTACGCATCTGGTACGCGACATCCTTGAGCATGCCCACGATCTTGCCGCCCTTGATCTCGTAGAAGAGCTGCCCGCCGAACTGCGCGTTGTAGCGTTGCTGGTCGATCGAGAACGAGCCCTCGCCCACGATGGCGATTCCGCGATCGGTGGCGGCGATCAGATCCTCGAACGACTGCTCCTTTTCGCCCGGCAGGAGCGAAACGTTCGGCATGCGCTGGAACTGAATGTCTTCCCAGGACTGCGCATAGGAGCAACCGTGCGAGTGCGTGGGCTTCGCCTGCTTCTTGTACCACCAGTCGAGCCACGGCGCCTGCTCGCGCGTGGTCTGATAATCGTTGACGATCCCCTTCTTGATGATGAGAAAGGTGTCGGGAACGACGCCTTCATCATCCCATCCGCATGCGGAGAGTGATCCCGGCTGCGAGCGATCGCCCTGGATGTTCATGATCTCGGGGCCGTATCTGAACTGACCGAGCATCTTCTGGGGCGGCGACACGAAGCTCGTGCCGGCGTAATTCGCCTCGTAGCCCATCGCGCGGTCGAGCTCCGTGGGATGCGCGATGGATTCGTGGATCGTGAGCCAGAGGTGCGTGGGGTGCAGTACGAGATCGTAGCGTCCCACATCCACCGGTTTGGCGCCGAGCTTCTGCACGGCCTCGGTGGCCCAGCGCGTGGCGTTCTCGACGAGCGTGGCGTCGCGCACGTGCTCGTAGCCGCGGCCCATGGGCTGGATGTCGTTCGACTGGCGCGACTGGAAGTCGGAGAAATCCGGTGCGACGGCCGTGACCGTCATCTGCGGCTGTGATCGGAATATCGTCTGTACCACGTAGGTGCCATCGCTCGTGGCGAGCGTCTTCTCCTCGCGCAGGAAGAACATTCCCGAGCTCACGAACTTGGCACCCTGCACCTTGAGCGCTGCGGCGTTCGCATCGAGAAGGAGCGCGGCCTTCTCCTCCACGGGCACCTCGAACGGATCGATCTCCGCGGGTCCGCGCCACGTGCCATTCGCGGTGGGGCTGACGGGCGCGAGCACCACGGGCCGTTCGAGCGCGGCGCGATTCGCCTGCGCCTGCGCGACTGCCTGACGCGCGACACGAACCATCTCATCCGCAGCGAGCTCACGGCTGGCGGCGAAACCCCACGCGCCCTTCACGAGCACGCGCACGCCGAAGCCGAAGGTTTCGGAGTCGCTCAACGACTGCACGCGGTGCTCGCGCGCCTGAATGGCCTGATTGCGGTTCTGGCTGATGCGCACATCTGCGTACTCCGCGCCGGCGGACTTCGCGGCGTCGAGCGCGCGCATCGCGAGCTCCTTGAATGTCGGGTCGGTGAGCGGCGGCGATGTGGGGGAAGCGATGCGGTACTGCGGGGGGAGGCGATACGCCGCGAGGCCTAACGCCGCGGCGGAGGATAGCTGCAGGAACTCACGTCTCGTATGAGGCACTCATCTCCTTGGCGCTTGGCGCCAGTCGTTCAGGCGCGAATATAGGAATGTAAAAAAACGCACGCAATGGCGCAGACGTTGAACAATGGTGCGATGCGCGAGGCGGGATTCGATGCGATGCCTGTGCGAGGGACCGGAAGCGACAGATTGGTGAAGCGACACGAACGGAGGAGAGACGGACACGGACGGATACTGCAAACAACGGCAATCCGTTCGTGTCCGTGCACTCCGTTGGTGTGGCTCTCACGCTGTACTACCCGCTCGTCGCAACGTGGAGCGATGAAGCGAAATCGGTGTATTTCATCGCATACGCTCGCATCGTGAAGCACGCATCGCCCGAGAGGCGAGCTGAGGAATTTTTCGCGCACGGCGTGCAGACCGCCGCCTGCGTCGCGGCCTTCGCGCGCACCGGTTATTATAGGGATGGGAACGCGTGTCCCCTTTCGACGTCCTTCAGCGACTGACCGACATGCCAACGCTAACGATCGACGGACGTGAAGTGACGGTGCCGGAAGGCACCACCATTCTCGAGGCTGCCCGCTCGCTGGGACTTCCGGTACCGACGCTCTGCTGGTACCCGAAGCTGCCCATCGTGGGCAACTGTCGCATCTGTCTGGTGTCCGTGGAGGGCACGCCCAAGCTCGTCGCCTCGTGCGCTGCGCTGGCGGCGGATGGACAGAAGATCACGACCGAATCGCACGCTGCCGTAGAGAACAGAAAAGCCGTGCTCGGCATGTTGCTCGAGCGTTACCCGGTGGAAGAGATTCCGGAGGGTGGAGCTCGCAACGAGTTCGAGGATTACGTGCGCCGCTACGAGGTGCCCACGAACAAGCGCTCGTCGCTTGGCCTGCGTACCGGCGACGAGCGCGAGGGAGATCCGCTCATCCAGCACGACATGTCCACGTGCATCCTCTGCACGCGCTGCGTGCGGGCATGCGAGGACATCCAGGTCGTGGGCGTGCTCGAGACGGGATTCCGCGGCGAGCACGCCGAGATCATCGTCGGCTCGGATGGAAATCCGGATCACGCGGGATGTACGTGGTGCGGCGAGTGCGTGCGCGTGTGTCCCACCGGCGCCATCCACGACATCATTCCGCTCGCGAAGATGAAGGCGGAATCGCTGCGCGAGCCCGTGCGCGAGGTGCGCAGCGTGTGTCCGTACTGTGGCGTGGGATGCCAGATCGATCTCGAGGTGCGCGGCAACGACATCCAGCGCGTCAAAAGTCCGTGGATCGAGGAGACGACGCCGAACATCGGCTCGACGTGCGTGAAGGGACGCTTCGGATTCGATTTCGCGATGCATCGCGACCGGCTGAAGAAGCCGCTCATCCGAAGGGGATGGGTGAAGCGCGACGACACCTGGTCGTGGGAGCCGGCGGCGGAGCAGACCGCGAAGTGGGGACGCCGCGGTGGTCCCTGGATGATCGTGTCGGAGGAGGCGCAGACCCGCAAGCGCCGTCCGAAGTTCAACCCGCTGCAGAAGCTGCCGTTGCTCGATCAACCGCTGGGCGACGCGCGCGATCGCGTGGCGACACCCGCCAGCTGGTACGAGCCCTTCCGTGAAGCGACGTGGGACGAGGCGCTCGATCTCGCCGCCACGCAGATGCTGAAGCTTCGCGACACGCGCGGCCCGAACAGCCTGGCGGTGTTCTCCTCCGCCAAGTGCACGAACGAGGAGAACTATCTGCTGCAGCGACTGCTGCGCGCCGCGATCGGCACGAACAACATCGATCACTGCACGCGGCTCTGCCACTCGTCCTCCGTGAGCGCGATGCAGCGCGCGATGAGCACGAGCGCGGCGTCGGGGTCGATGCGCGAGGTCGAGACCGAGAGCGACGTGATCTTCATTCTCGGCGCCAACACCACGGAATCGCATCCGGTGTTCGGCGCAGCGATCAAGCGGGCGCAGAGGCGCGGTGCGACACTCATCGTCGCGGACCCGCGGCGCATCGAGCTCGCGCAGCGCGCGGACATCCACCTCCAGATGCTCCCGGGCACGGACGTGGTGCTGCTCAACTCGATGGTCCATCACATATTCGAGCAGAAGCTCGAGGACACGAAGTTCATCGAGGCGCGCACGCACGGCATCGACGCGCTGCGCGAGTCCGTCGTGCCGTACACGCCCGAGATGGCGGAGACGATCACGGGCGTGCCGGCCGACACCATTCGGCGGGCGGCCGAGCTGTACGCGAAGGGACCGCGCTCGGCCACCCTGTGGGCGATGGGGCTCACGCAGCATCACACCGGCACCGACATCGTCACCACGCTGCTCAACCTGCTGCTCGTGACGGGATCGATCGGGCGCTGGGGCGCAGCGATGATGCCGATTCGCGGGCAGAACAACGTGCAGGGCGCGAGCGATGTGGGAGCGATCCCGATGTCGTATCCGGATTATCTCCCGGTGGAAGATCCGAAGGTGCGCAAGGTCTTCGCGGACGAGTGGAACGTGCCTGAAGAGCGGCTCTCACTCGTTCCGGGGCTTCGCGTGACCGAGATCGTGAAGGAGGGGAGCCCCGTACACGGGCTCTACGTGATGGGAGAGAATCCGATCATCTCGGATCCCGACATCTCGCACGCCGAGGAGTGGTTTCACCATCTCGACTTCGTTGCGGTGCAGGATCTCTTTCTCACGGAGACGGCGCGCTACGCGGACGTGGTGCTGCCCGGCGCATCGTTCGCGGAGAAGACGGGAACGGTGGTGAACACGGAGCGCCGCATTCAGCTCATGCACAAGGCGATCGACCCGCCGGGCGATGCGCGCGGCGACCTCGAGATACTCATCGAGCTGTCGAACCGGGTCGGGCTGCCCACGCCATTCGAGAACGCCGCGGAGGTGATGGACGAAATTGCGCGCGTGACGCCGTCGTGGCGCGGGGTGTCCCACGCGCGGCTCCATGGCGGAGGGCTGCAGTACCCGGTGGAAGACGCGCATCACCCGGGCACGGACTTCCTGTTCGCGACTCACTTCCCCACCGGAGATGGGAAGGCGACGCTCATTCCGGTGGAGTTTTTGCCTCCGGCCGAGCTGCCGGATGCCGAGTTCCCGTACTTCATGAACACGGGCCGGCAAATGTACCACTGGCACACGGGCACGATGACGCGGCGTTCGCACGGCCTCGATGCGCGCGAGCCCACGCCAACCGTCGAGCTGAATCCGGCGGACGCGGCCGAGATGGGGATCGAGGATGGCGATCCGGTGCGCATCGCGTCGCGCCGTGCGTCGATCGAGATCGCCGTGCGCATCTCGGATCGCGTCGCGCGCAAGCAGATCTTCATTCCCATGCACTATCGCGAGGCCGCGGCGAATCTGCTCACGAATCCCGTGCTCGATCCCTACGCAAAGATCCCGGAGTTCAAGGTGTGCGCCGTGCACATCGAGCCGGTGATGCGCGATGGCCAGCGTTTCGGCGCCGACACCAGAAGCGAGCGCGCCGCCAGGAGCGACAGTCACGAGCGCCAGCTCGTGGCCGGAGACGACTAAGTGGATCTGGGGATCGACGGAAAAGTTGCGCTCGTCACCGGTGCGTCCAGCGGGCTCGGACGCGCGTGTGCACGCGCGCTCGCGGCCGAGGGCGTGTCGGTCGCGCTGATCGCGCGGCGATCGGAGGAGCTGGAGCGAGTGGCGGGAGAGATCGCCGCCGAGTCCAAGCGGAGAATCCTGCCACTCGTGGCTGACGTCACGGACAGCGATGCCACCGCGGCGGCGGTGGCCGAGGCGAAGGCGACGCTCGGACCGATCGACATACTGATCGCGAACGCGGGCGGCCCGCCGTCGACCAACTTCGAGACGACGACGTTCAAGCAGTACGTTACCGCGATCGAGCTCAATCTGCTGTCGTCGATCCGGCTGGCGCAGCTCGTGGTGCCGGGCATGCGCAAGCAGCAGTGGGGGCGCGTGATCTTCCTGACGTCGACTGCGGCGAAGCAGCCGATCGCATCGCTGATTCTGTCGAACACCGCGCGCGCGGGTCTCGCCGGCTTCGCGAAGACGCTGGCGACGGAATGCGCGCACGACAACGTGCTCGTGAACACGATCCTCACGGGGCACTTCGACACGGACCGCGCGATGTCGCTCGCGGCGGGGGCCGCGCAGCGTGAGCACAGCACGATCGACCAGAAGCTGCGCGATCGCCGCAAGCTCATCCCGCTGGGCCGCGCGGGCGATCCCGCGGAGCTGGCTGCGGTCGTCGCCTTCCTGGCCTCGCAACGCGCGAGCTTCGTGACGGGCGTAGCGCTCCCCGTGGACGGCGGCCAAATCGCGACGACCTTTTAGGGCAACTGCCTAATGCGCTACTGCAAGTGCGAACTGCGTTGAGCATGAATCAAACCAATCAACGCAGTCGCTTCAGTTGCCAACCAAAAAAACACTGCTCCCCACGCGCACAGCCCCATCGCCGAGCACGGAAGCAATCCGTTTTCTCATCCGTCAAATCCGTTCAATCCGCATTTCCAAAAATTGTTGATGCTTGAGTCATGCGCGCCTGCCCGAAACGGCAACAGCCGCTTGGGCTGGCTCAAACATTCTGAGATACGGATGAAAAAACGGACGGAAACGGATTGAACGGAGACTACGAACCTCATTCCCGGCATCATTGCGCGGGAGCAAAGACGACCGATTTTTGACTGGAAACAACAGTGGGAGAGCGTCCCTGCATCTGCTTCAGTTGCCAACCAAAGAAATACCGCTCTCCATGCGCAGCGCCCCTCTCCCAGCGCACCGGTTCGATTCGTTTCATTGTTTGACTCGTGATCAGCGCAGTTGGCAGTTCGGTTCGGCCGCTGCCGACTCCGAATGCGAGGGTTTCGATCGTCTAGCGAGCCCCCCACCCAGGTGCGACCTTTCCCGCGGCAGGAGTCGGTGCCCGTTTCACGTCCCGTCATAGAGGAGCGTCGGTGAAAGCGCTGGTGAAGCAGTCGGCGGGACCTGGGTTCACGCTCCGCGATGTTCCGGTGCCGACGATCCGCGATGACGAGGTGCTGATCAAGGTGCGGCGCGCCGGCGTCTGCGGCACGGACGTTCACATCTACGAGTGGGACGATTGGGCGCGGGGACGATGCGTGCCGCCATTCACCGTGGGCCACGAGTTTGCGGGCGACGTGACGCAGGTGGGCTCCATGGTCAGCGACGTGAACGTCGGTGACCGTGTGACGGCGGAGGGACACATCGTGGACGGCCGATGCACGCTCTGTCGCACCGGAAATGCGCACGCGTGCCCGTACACGAAGGTGATCGGCGTCGATCGCGACGGCTGCTTCGCGGAGTACATCGCGATGCCGGCGACGAACGTCTGGCATCTCGACGACAACATCTCGTACGATGTCGGCGGGATTCACGATCCGATGGGAAACGCGTTTCACACGGCGCTCACGGCGGAGATTCCCGGAGCCACGGTACTCATCACCGGATGCGGGCCGATCGGGATCTTTGCGGCGGGGATCTGCAGAGCGGCGGGCGCATCGCGAGTGATCTGCTCCGATGTGAACGAGACGCGGCTCGAGCTCGCGCGGCAGATGGGGGCGACCGATGTCGTGCATCCCAACGAGCTGGACGCATTGGTGAAGCGCGTCACCGAGTTCGGCGTGGACGTGGTGCTCGAGATGTCCGGCGTGCCCTCCGCGATCCATCAGGCGTTCGCGCTCGTGCGCCCCGCCGGGCGCGTGCAGATGCTCGGCGTTCCGGCCAAGCCCATGACCTTCGATTTCGCCACCGAGCTCGTGTTCAAGGGTGTGACCGTCTATGGCGTGACCGGGCGACGCATGTACGACACCTGGCACCAGATGACGCGCTTTCTCCGCTCGGGAGCGTTCGATCCAACGCCCGTGATCACCCATCGTTTTCCGCTCGAGCGCGCCGACGATGCGATCGCCGCGATCAAATCGGGCGCCGCCGGCAAAGTCATCTTCGACATCGCGTGATCTCATGAACGAACGATTCTCGAACGAGCTCCAGTCGCAGCTGGATGAGCTCAAGCGCGACAAGGTCTACAAGACGCTGAACCATCTCGATTCACCGCAGGCCGCGCACGTGAAGATGGAAGGGCGCGGTGACGTCCTGATCCTTTCCTCGAACAACTATCTCGGGATGTGCAACGAGCCGAGTGTGGTGGAGGCGGGAAAGAAGGGACTGGATCACTTTGGCGCGGGCACCGGAAGCGTGCGCTTCATCTGCGGCACCTTCACCGTGCATCGCGCGCTCGAGGAGGCGCTCGCGCGGTTCAGCGGCACGGCATCGGCGCTCTCGTACGTGTCGGCGTGGAACGCGAACGAGGGATTCACGGCGACGGTCGTGCAGGAGGGCGACTTCGTGATCTCGGACGCGCTCAACCATGCGTCGATCATCGACTCGGTGCGGCTCGCGAAGGCGATCACGAAGTGCACGACGGCCGTGTACAGGCATTCGGACATGGACGACCTGCGGGAGAAGCTCGCGGGTGCGAAGAGCGCGCGCCGGCGGATCATCTGGACGGACGGCATCTTCTCGATGGAAGGGGACATCGCGAAGCTGCCGGACATTCTGGAGCTCGCGCGCACGTACGACGCGATCGTGGTGATGGACGATTCGCACGCGACGGGAGTGCTCGGCGAGAAGGGACGCGGTACCGCGGAGCACTGCGGCGTGCTCGGCCAGGTGGATGTGATCACGTCCACGCTCGGCAAGGCACTCGGCGGGGCGGCTGGCGGCTACACGGCGGGGCCCGCGTCGCTGACCGACTATCTCACGCAGCGCTCGCGGCCACAGCTCTTCTCGAATGCGCTGCCGCCCACGGTGGCCTCGAGCGCGCTCGCAGCGGTCGAGTTCATCGAGCAGCATCCCGAGCGGGTGAAGAAGCTGCACGAGAACGCGCGGTACTTTCGCTCGGCCATCACGGAGGCGGGATTCTCGCCGCTGGCGGGCGATACGCCGATCGTGCCCATCATCGTGGGCGAGACGGCACTCGCGCTCGAGATGAGCGAGCGGATGCTGCGCGAGGGCGTGTTCGTGACGGGCTTCGGATTTCCGGTGGTGCCGCAGGGACACGCGCGCATCCGCTGCCAGGTCTCGGCGGCGCACAGCACGGCCGATCTCGATGTCGCGGTGGCGACGTTCAGGAAGGTCGGGAAGAGCATCGGGCTGTTGAAGTAGCGCGCAGCGCATCGTGAACTGAGGCGCGGAGGCATCTAGCAGCGATCCGCGCGCGGGCGGAGAATTCTCCTTCGATCAAACGCCCAAGGAGATTCGCCATGCAGTCGCCCAGCCCGCGCGTTCGCTGCTCGCTCTCACCATCCGCGTTCCTCGCGGCCCTCACGCTCGCGTCGGGATCGATTCCCGCCGCGAGCGTTCGTGCGCAGGCCGCGCGCGTGCCGACTCCCGAGTCGGTGCTCGGCTATCGCGTGGGCGCGGACAGGAAGCTCGCGGACTGGGGCGAGATCACGGGCTACTTCGCGAGGTTGGCGGCAGCAACGCCCGCGGTGTTCATCGAGACACTCGGGAAGAGCACGATGGGGCAGTCGCTGATCGCGGCGATCGTATCGACTCCGGAGAACGTGCGGCGGCGCGAGGACATCTTCGCCGCCCAGCGACAGCTCGCCGATCCGCGCATCCTGAAAGCGAGCGATGAGGGCGCGCTCTACGCGAACCAGCCGGCGGTGCTCGTGATCCAGTGCAACATCCACGCGGATGAGATCGCGAGCTCGCAAATGGTGATGGAGCTCGCGTATCGGCTCGCCACGAACGACACGCTGCAGGCGGAGCTGAGGAACGCGGTGGTGATTCTCATCCCGAGCGTCAATCCGGACGGCGAGCAGATGGTCGTGGACTGGTATCGCTCGCAGCTCGGCACGAAGTGGGAGGGCGGCGAGATGCCGTGGATCTACAACAAGTACACGGGGCACGACGACAACCGTGACTGGTTCATGATGACGCAGGTGGAGACGAAGCTCGTCACGCATGCGCTCTACGAGGAGTGGCTCCCCGAGATCTTCTACGACGTGCACCAGCAGGGCGCCGAAGGCTCGCGGTTGTTCGTGCCGCCGTTTCTCGACCCGGTGGATCCCAACATCGATCCGCTCATCGTGCGCGGCATCGGGCTGATCGGTGCCGAAATGTCGACCGCTCTGGAATCCAAAGGGAAATCCGGGGTGGTCGACCATGCGGTATACGACATGTGGTGGCACGGTGGTGCACGGTCGACGCCGGCGCGGCACAACATGATCGGGCTGCTCACCGAGGCGGCGAGCGTGAAGGTGGCGACGCCGATCGTGCAGACGGATTCGGAGCTCACGGGACACGAGCGCGGGCTGCCCACGTACGAGCGCTCGGTGAACTTCCCGAATCCCTGGAAGGCGGGACGCTGGACGCTGCGCGACATCGTGGACTACGAGCTGATCGCGAGTGAGGCGCTGGTGCATCTCGCGAGTGTGGAGCGCGAGCGGTACGTGCGGGACTTCGTGACGCTGGGGCGGCGGGAGCTCGCGATGGGGCAGAGCGACAGCGTGAAGGCGTGGGAGATTCCGCTGCAGCAGCGGGACGGGTCCGCCGCAATCGCGATGATGGACGCGCTCAGGCTCGGCGGCATCGAGATGGTGACCACCGATTCATCGCACATCATCCCAATGGCGCAGCCGTTTCGTGCGCACGCGAAGGATCTGCTCGAGATCCAGCACTATCCGAAGCGCCTCCTCTGGCCCGGCGGACCTCCTGAGCAGCCATACGATGTCACTGGATGGACCCTTCCTCTTCAGATGGGCGTGCGCGTGCGAGCACTCACCGAGCTGCCCAAACAGCTGTCGACCACACCCTTCATAGGGGTTGGCGGCCCGGCCGCGCGATCCAACATCGATGCGAAGCACACGAGCGATTACTCACTGCTCGCGCGATCGATCACGGACTTCAAGAAGGTCACCGTGGGCGCCGGTGCCAATCACTACACCCTCACCAGGCTCCCCCGCATCGCCGTCTACCGCCCCTGGACCGGCAACATGGATGAGGGCTGGTGTCGATGGGTGCTCGAACAATTCCACCTGCCTTACGTCTCATTGACCGATTCGGTCGCCAAAGCGGGCAAGTTGCGTGACCACTTCGACGTACTGCTCGTCCCCGACATGAGCCTGCGGGAGATGCGAGACGGGAATTCCCCAGCGGAATCTCCCCCTCGATACGCCGGTGGGCTCGGCACGGCCGGTATCGAGGCGATCAGGGAATTCGTCACGAACGGTGGAACGCTGGTGCTGCTCGATCACGCATCGGAGCTGGCGACGGAGTCGCTCGGCGTACCGGTGAAGCGGATCGTCGTGCCGCGCCGCCTGACGGACGAAACACGTTCGCGCGCCGCGGGCGCTGGTGAGAGCACGGAGCCGCTGTACGCACCGGGCTCGATCCTGCGAGTGCTCGTGGACACGACGAATGCAGTCGCGTTCGGAATGCCCGACACCGCTGCCGTGTACTTCACGAACTCCGTGACGTTCGATGTCACCGCCGCGTCGCAAGTACGTGTGATCGCACGATACCCCGAACGGGGAGATGACATTCTGCTGAGTGGATATCTGCAGGGAGCATCACAGATCGCGGGGAAGGCGGCCGCGATCACCGCACCGGTTGGACGCGGGCACGTCGTGATGTTCGGCTTTCGTCCGCAGCACCGTGGTCAGTCGTATGGCACGTTCCGCATGCTGTTCAACGCCTTGCTCGCCGGTGGCGGCTCCGCCACTCAGTAATCAGACCCTCCTGCCCGCACAAAGAATGAGGAGTCACACCATGCGCACGGTCCGTTGGATGTCTTCCGTGCTCGCCCTCGTGGCTCTGACGCCGGTCGTCAGCGCTGCCCAGTCCAATCGCCTGTTCGAGAACGCGTGGTTCTGGGGAGCCAAGGCGGGCCTCATGAACTTCTCGACCGGCAACAACAACACAACGACCGCACCGCTCATCGGCGCCGAATGGCTGATCACGCGCAACAGGGCGGGGCTGTATCTGAGCGCGGAGCAGGCGTTCTTCACCACCACCGGCTACGTGTTCGACAGCAATGGCCAGCCGTACAACGTGGCGTTGAAGGATTCGCGCCGCTACACCGCCGCGCTCCTCGCCTTCCCCGTCAACTGGGGCTCGCTCCGCCCGTACGGTGGCGTCGGACTCTCGCTCAACCTCATTCAGCACGCAACCGTCGATCAGTCGCAGATCATCGATCCGGATCAGGAGGACGTCGTCGCGAACGCCGTGCACGATGAGCGCGACCGTGTCGCCTTCATTCTCATGGGCGGCCTGCAGGCGCAGTACCGCCGATTCTCGGTGTTCGGCCAGGCCACCTACATGCCCGCCCGCGCGAACTTCTTCTTCAGCGGCCGCTCCACCTACATCCTCGAAGCCGGCATTCGCTATAACGTCGGCAGCTCGATCGACAAGACGCCGTAGGGATCAGCGACTCTCGCGAAACACGAACGGCGGCGCTCCTCTCGAGCGCCGCCGTTTCCTTGTGCTGGAATGCGTGTGCGTTCACGGTGAGCTCCCGGGTGATCAGCAGAGATGGCTCGCGAACCAGAAACGGCACGCTCACACGAAGCAGTTTCACGGTAGAACCTCCCGGGCGGCTGCGATCGATTGGTTCGGAAGGCAGTGCGGCGTCCCGCCCGGAGTCTATGTCGGCCGCAATCGCTTCGGCGTCCTCGAAACGTACGGATTGTCCCGCACCAACCATCGGAGCGGCCACTCCGCGCTCTTCGTGATCCCGATGCGCGGCGTCACCTGCACTCGCGAATCCGGCACCGGCTCGCCGCGCAGGACCTCGATCGGGCTCGTTTGCAGCGGCAGCCCGTTCAGCGCGCCGGTGATGCCGAGCGCTTCGCACAGCTTGCCCGGACCGTTCGTGAGATCACGATCGTGTGTCACCCCGCGGCGCTCGCGCATGAGCTCCACTCCGTCCAGCGGCTCGAGCGCGCGCACCAGCACCGCGCTCGGTGAGCCCACGGCGCGTGTGACCGCGTTGAAGCACCAGTGCACGCCGTAGATGAAATACACGTACGCGGTGCCTGGTGCGCCATAGAGCCACCTGGTGCGCGCCGTGAGCCCCGCACTCGCATGACAGGCCAGGTCGTGCTCGCCGAGGTATGCCTCGGTCTCCACGATCCTTCCACTGGCCACGCCGTCGCTCGTGGTGCAGCGCAACACGGCACCGAGCAGGTCGCGGGCGACCTGCTCGGTGTCTCGATCGTAGAACTTCGCCGGGAGCATGGCGCCCGCCCCCATGCGTCGCGATTCAGCCGCGACGCGCGACGGCATCGCTCAGCCCTCCGTTGCTCCCGCCGTCTTCTTCGCGCGGGGACGCTTCGGCTTCGCAGCGGATTTCTCCGCCGACGCCGCCGCCGGTGTGCCGGTCTTCTTCGCGCGCGCCGTCTTGGCGGGAGCGCGACCGCGTTTCGCGGGTGCAGGTGAAGGTGCAGGAACGCTCGCTTCCGGCTCGGCCCCGACCTCGAGCACGAGAGCCGGCGCCGATGCAGGCGGCGCGAGGTCGTTGTCGCGCGGTGCAGTCGAGCCGATGACGCCGAGGCTCAACAGCTCGGGCGGAAGCTCGCCGCCACGGCCACGGCTGCGCATCCCACGGCGCAGCGATGCGGCATTCGCCGCGCTGCGCGAGGACTGGCTCGGCTCCGGTGCAGCCGGCGCCGCCGCCGCAAGCTGATCGGCTACCGATGCCACGGGCGCAGCGGGCGCAACCTCGTAGTCGTCGCCCCGCTTGCGGAGATCGATGAGGTCCGCGTCGTGCGCGTCGCGAAGAATGCGAAGGAAGAAGCGCTCGTCGAGCGTCTCACTGTCACGACCCAGCAGCTCGCGCGCCTTGTGGCGTACGGCGCTCGCGGGCACCGGTGCATCCTGGCTCGTCGAGAGCTCGGCAACTGCACGCTTGAGCAGCGAGAGGGCCTCGTCACGCGTGAGCCGCTCGCCGACCATCTCCGGCTCGGCCGCCGCTCTTGCTGCGGGCGCGCGTTCCGCCGGCGGCGCGCTCACCGGAGCCTCGAGCGATGGCGAGAAGTGCGCCGCGGCTTCCGTGGGTGCCGCAGCAACGGCTGTCGCACTCTCGACACGCGGCTCGCGCTCGCGTCCACGACCTCCGCGGCCTCCGCGGCCGCGACGCCCGCGGCGCGCGCTGTCATCGGCGCTCTCGCCACCGCGCTCCAGCGTCGGACGCGGAGCAGCTTCGGCGGATGTCGATGCGGGGAGACTGGCTGCCGCCTTCGAGTCGCCGGCCATGTCGATCTCCATCTGGCCGTTCTCGAGCTTCGTCACGCGAATGAGTCCGCGCTGCGCCGCTTCCTGCGCGAAGCGCGAGAACTTCGCCATGCCCAGATCCTTCTCGTCGAACGTCGAGTCGATCTCCTGCATCACCTGCTTGAGGCGATCGGAGCGCATCACGTCGCCGTTGCGCTTCATGCGCGTCGCTGCCTCGACCACGAGCTCCCACGGGTCGCGCTTGACGTTCTCTTCCTCGTTCGTCTTCACGAGGCCGGCCAGCGCGTTGTAGCTGTAGTACTCGTCGCAGTTCTGCACGAGCAGGTCGCTCGACGACTCGCGAATGCCGACGCCGATGACGTACTTGCCGTACTCCTTGAGCTTCATGACGAGACTCGAGAAATCCGAGTCGCCGCTCAGCAGGATGTACGTGCCGATCTCGGGACGGTTGAAGACGAGCTCCATCGCGTCGATCGCGAGGCGGATGTCGGTGGCGTTCTTCTTGGACGAGCCGTAGGCCGGCGCCATGATCATGTCGATCGACGACTCGGCGAGCGGGACGACGTACTGCGGATAGCGGCGCCAGTCCGCGTAGGCGCGCTGCACGGCGACCTTGCCCTTGATGATGCTGGAGCCGAGCAGGGAGCGGAGCTCGTGGCCCAGGTCGGAGCGGATGCCCATCGTGACGTTGTCGAAATCGATGAGCAGGGCGGCGTTGGGCGCGTGCTGGAACGGAGCCGCGGTGTACGGTGATGCCGCCACCGGAGACATCGCCTGCGGGCCGCGATGGATCGGAACGGCGGCCGGGCGAGGCGCTGAAACGGGACGGTTGTTTCTCGGGGTCATGACTTCCTATCGGGTGTGCGAGCTCACATCGCGGAGCTCATTGCTGTGTGATCGAGCGCGACCATGCGCTCGAGCTCTCGCCGCCGCACCTTTCCGCTCCCGGTCATCGGGAAGGCATCGAAAAAGCGAACGAGATCAGGGAATTTGTACTCGGCCACCGTGTCGCGGGCGAATGCTTTCAGCTCGCCTCCAGTGATGACCGCTCCTTCCACCGGAACGACGCACGCGCAGACCAGCTCTCCCAGAATGTCGTGGGGGATACCGATCACGCAGACGTCGTCCACCGCGGGATGCGCACGGAGCTGATCTTCGACTTCGCGTGGATAGATCTGAAATCCTCCGCGCACGATCGTCTCCCTGCGGCGCCCCACGATTCGCACGTAGCCTTCCTCGTCGATGATCCCCAGATCACCAGTGAGGAAGAAGCCTTCCGGGGAGAACGACCGGGCGGTCTCCGTCGGCATGCGAACATAGCCTTGCATCACGTTCGGCCCGCGGACGGCAAGCTCGCCGACCGCTTCGGGCCCGTGCAGCGCACCGGTGACGACATCCACCGCCTTGATCTCGACGCCGGGAATCGCGCGACCCACCGTGGTGAGGCGCTTGTCCGCCGGATCCGAGAAGCGTGTCATCGTCATCGTCGCGCCGGTTTCCGTGAGCCCGTATGCGAGCTGCACGTTGCACCAGCGCCGAATGCGCCTCACCAGTTCTTCCGACACCGCTCCACCGGCAATCACGCCGGTGCGCAGCGATGGAAAAGCTGCCGGATCGAAGTCCGGCGAGCGCATGATCAGCGAGTACATCGTGGGCACGCCGTGCATCACCGTGACCCGCTCCCGCTGCAGCAGCGCTACGGCACCCGTGGCATCGAACTCGTCCTGCAACACCAGGGTGGCACCAGCGGCCAACGCACCGATCAGCACACTCAAGCCGAAGAGCGTGAAGAACGGCACCATCGCGAGCACGCGATCGGCCGGCTCCATCTCGAGGAGCTCGCCGCCGTGCTGCGCCATCTCGACGATTGCTCGATGCGAGAGACGCACGCCCTTCGGCTTGCCCATCGTTCCGGACGTGTACATCAGGGCGAGATCCGACGTGTCGTCTGCCTTGACGGACGGAAGGTCGCGCCCTGCCCCACTCGACAGCAGATCCTCGAACTGGAAGATCCGGTCGTCGTACCACAGCTCCTCGCCACCAACGGTAATGAGATAGAGCAGGTCCGGCAGCTCCGCGAGCATGTCCTCGAACATCTGCAGGTAGTCGACGCCGTGATGCCGCTCGAGCGCAATGACCGCAGACGCTTCGGCATGCCGAAGCTGATATTTCAGCTCGTGATAGCTGAGCCGGGGATTCACGGGTACGACCGTTGATCCCAGTTTCGCGGCCGCGAGGAGTGCGATCACCCACTCGGACCAATTCGGCATCACGATCGCGATGCGATCGCCCGCTCCGATTCCCAACTCGGCCAGCGCCGCGGCCAACGCCGCGGCTTTCGCGCTCACCAGTGCGTACGTGAGCGCGCGACCGTTCGCCACCAACGCCGTACGATCCGGGTGCTCGCCGGCACGTGCGGAAAGGACGCGATCAAGCGTCCAGTCATGCGACATCAGGAGCGAGCTACACGCATACAATCCCGTAATCTACAACGAGTTGGGCAGTCGAGGGAAGACGAGCCCTACACGTGCTCGGCCGCGCGGGCTACCTTCTGACTGTCGCAAGATGAAACAGTCCTCGAAACCCACCCGTACATGACACGGTGAAGCGGCTCAGTTTCCGGGCGCGTGTGCTCATCTCTCTCGTGCTCTTCGCACTGATCCCTTCGAGCTTTCTGCTTCTGGGCGGTGCGGAGCTCGTGCGCAACGCGCTTCCGGTGCTGAGCGGACGCGCGCCCTGGGAGCACGCGGCGAACACGGGTCGCAGGGCGATCGCCGCCGCTCGCGCGGCCGGCCTCACGCCGGGGCAGGAAGCGGCGGTGGCCGAGCACGAGCAGGTGCTCGCCAATTCGCTCGAGCAGGCATCCCGTGTGGGATACCTGATCTCGCGGATCGTGGTGATCGCCGCGGCCGTCGCGGCGATCGGCATCGCGCTGCTCGCACTCATCGCATCGCGCACCGCGGGCCATCTGAGCCGGCAACTGAGTCGGCCCTTGAGCGAGGTGGTGGAGTGGACGGAGCTGATCGCGCGCGGACGTCCGTTGCCTGAGGGGCCGCCGCGACGCGGAGCGCCGGAGTTCGAGACGCTCAGGCGCCGGATGCGGAAGATGGCAAGCGCGCTCGCAGCGGCGCGCGAGCGGGAGCTCGAGGCGGAGCGGCTGGAGGCGTTTCGCGAGACCGCGCGGCGCGTGGCGCACGAGCTCAAGAATCCGCTCACGCCCATTCGGCTCGCGGTGACGAGCCTTCGTCGCGCGAGCGCGGGCGACACGCGCCTGACCGAGTACATCGAGGTGTTGGAGACGGAATCGCGGCGACTGGAGCTGATGGCGCGGAGCTTCGCGCAGTTCGGGACGCTGCCGGAGGGCACGGCCGCGGAGGTGGATCTGGTGGAGCTCGCGCGTGCGGTTGCGCATTCGCTGAGCGGCGAAGGCGTGACGGTCGACGTGGAGGTGTGGGATGAGAACGTGCCGCTCGTGCGCGGCTATCACGACGCGCTGTCACGCGCGCTCACCAACATCGTGATCAACGCGGTCGAGGCGAGCGGCGAGACCGGTCTCGTGGTGATCTCGGTTGCGCGGCGAATGATCGACGGGCGGCCAATGGTGGAGTTGCGCGTGCGCGACACGGGCGCGGGAATTCCCCCCGAGCGGCTCGCCACCATCTGGCAGCCGTACGTCACGAGCAAGCCTGGCGGAACGGGGCTGGGACTCGCGATCGTGCGCCAGACGGTGCTCGCGCACCACGGACTCGTGGACGCGAGCAGCACGAAGGGAGAAGGAACGGAGATCGTGATGGCGCTTCCGCTCGATGGAAGCGGGATGGAAACGGAAACAGAGGAGGAATGATGCCCCCAATTCCAGGCGAACTGATACCAATCGTGCTCTTCGTGATGATGGGCTTTACCGCGGTGCTCTACCCCGTCGCGCGGGCGTTCGGGCGCAAGATCGATCGCGAGTCGCTGCAACCCAAGGTGCCGCAGGAGTTGCAGCAGCGGCTCGAGCGCATGGAGCAGGCGATCGATTCGATTGCGGTGGAGGTCGAGCGCATCTCCGAAGGGCAGCGCTTCACCACCAAGCTGCTGAGCGACCGTCAGCAATCGCAGGCGCTTCCGCCAAAGCAGCCATGAGCGATGCCTGAGATTCTGGTCGTCGACGACGAGCCGAACATCCGGCGCATGGTCGGCGCGATCCTGAGCGGCGAAGGCTTCAGCGTGCGCGACGCGGCCAACGGCGCGGCGGGCGTGCGCGCGGCTGCGGAGCGCGAGCCAGATGCCGTGCTGCTCGACCTCATGATGCCCGGCGAGCTCGATGGCATGGCTGCGCTGAGCCAGCTGCGCGAGCGGTTTCCCTCGCTTCCGGTGGTCATGATGAGCGGGCGCGCGGAGCTCAGCGACGCCGTGCGCGCCACCAAGCTCGGCGCCTTTCACTTTCTCGAGAAGCCGCTCACGCACGAGGCGATGCTCCTCACCATCCGTTCTGCGCTCGAGCTTCGCCAGGCGCGGCGCGAGGCGCAGACGCTGCGCGAGGAGTTCGGGCTCACGGGCGACATGGTCGGGAAGAGCGCGGCGATCGAGCGCGTGCGCGAGATGATCGCGCGGATTGCGCCGAGTGAGGCGCGGGTGCTGGTGATGGGTGAATCGGGCACGGGAAAGGAGCTCGTGGCCGCGGCGATCCACTATGGGAGCCCGCGCCGCGACAAGCCGTTCGTGCGCGTGAACTGCGCCGCGATCCCGCGCGATCTCGTCGAGAGCGAAATGTTCGGACACGAGCGCGGCGCCTTCACCGGCGCGACGGACCGGCGCATCGGGCGCTTCGAGCTCGCAGATCAGGGCACGCTGTTCATGGACGAAGTGGGCGATCTGGGCGCCGAGGCGCAGGCGAAGCTGCTGCGCGCGATCGAGGCAAAGGAGATCGAGCGCGTGGGTGGCGGGAAGCCGATTCCGGTGAACGTCAGGATCGTCGCGGCCACGAACAAGGATCTCGAGAAGATCGTGGCCGATGGAAGCTTTCGCGAGGACCTGTATTTCCGGCTCAACGTCATCCCGATGCAGCTGCCGCCGCTGCGCGACCGCGTGGACGACATCGACGCGCTCGTGCTGCACTTCTCGATGCTGGGCCGCGCGCGCGGCTATCCCGCGCCGCGCTGGACTCCGGGCGCGCTCGATCTGATGCGGCGCTATCGCTGGCCCGGCAATGTGCGCGAGCTCGCGAACATCGTGGAACGGCTCGGCATCCTGCACGCGGGCACGGACGTCACAGCCAGCGATGTGGGGGCCGTGCTCGCGATCGGTCGCATGACGCCTCCCAGTGGCGCGCCTGCCGCGGTGGATACCGACAAGCCGCTGGGCGATGCGCTCGACGACTACGAGCGCGCGCTCATCTCGCAGGCGCTCACCGCAGCGAACGGCAATGTGGCGGAGGCGGCGCGGAGGCTGCGCACCGATCGTCCGAATCTCTATCGCCGGATGCGGCGGCTGTCGATCGAATGGAACGGAGCATGAACCGCGCGCGGCAGTGCGTGCACATCGGTGCGCTGGCAGTGCTCGCGTGCGCCTCACTCGCCGCGAGCGCCGGCGCACAGGCCGCGCAGCGCGCACAGGACTCGTTGGCACAGGATACCACGAGCGACACGCTGTCATACGACGACGCGTCGGAGATCGCGTATCTGTTCAACGCCGTCGCCGCCATCCGGAACACCGGACCGACCTCGATCGCCGCTGGCGACTCGGTGCCGGGAAACATCGCGGTACTGTGGGGCCCGCTCACGATCGCCGGGAAGGTGCACGGCAGCGTGATCGTGGTGAACGGCCCCGTCACGATCGAGCCCGGTGGCCACGTCGACAAGGATCTGATCGTCACGGGCGGCACGGCAACGGGCGCCGACAGCTCGACCGTCGGCGGCGCGGTGCAGGTGCACACCGATGCGCTGCGCTTCCGCCAATCGGGAGAGCTCATCATCGCGGAATCTCCCGAGGGCGCGGAGATTCCCGACGCGAGCTGGTTCAAACACTGGCTCAGGCGGCACGTGCGGCAGCGCCACGGCTTCACGCTCGTCGGCGGCCCGTACAACAGAGTCGAGGGGCTGCCCGTGATCGGCGGACCGGCGATTCGCCAGAACATCGGCATCGGCACGCTGCGCCTGTCCGTGCTCGGCATCTATCGCTCGGCCGACAACTTCGCGTGGAAGGGCGAGAACCTCGGTTGGCACGCGAGCAGCGAGCTGACGGTGGGCGGCACGCGCAACGTGCGCTTCGGTATCGAGGGATATGACCTCGTGCGCCCCACGGAATCGTGGCAGCTGCGCGATGGCGAGGTCTCGCTCGCGAGCTTCTTTCTGCACAGGGATTATCGCGACTACTACAACACGAAGGGCGGACACGCGTGGGTGAGTGCGCACGCCGGGCGCACGCTCTCGCTCGAGCTCGGGGTGCGCAACGAGCGCTGGGAGCCGCGCGAGGCGCGAGATCCGTTCACGCTGCTCCGCAACAGCGCGACCTGGCGCCCGAATCCCGTGCTCGACGATGGGCGGCTCTGGATCGGCGAGGCGCTCTTCCGTTTCGACACGCGCAACAACGTGGGCGACCCGTGGACGGGATGGTTGATCGATGCGTCTCTCGAGGGCGGCGGCACCGATCGCATGGTGCAGGGCCCGGCGGGCGCGCTCGTGCGAAACAATCCGCTCTACACCGCGGTGCGCGTTCGGTACACGCGGGTGCTCGCGGACTTCACGCGGTACAATCGCGTGTCGCCGCAGTCGCAGCTGAACTTCCGGCTCGTGGTCGGCGCGGGTTTCGGAGATCAGTCGCTGCCGCTCGAGCGCCGCTTCGCGCTCGGCGGGGCGGGCACGCTGCCGGGATACGATTTCCGGGCGCCGTTCCACGGCCCGGATGTGCTCTCGTGCAACGCCGGACCGACGGAGATCTCCGGCCAGCCCGCTCTCTGCGACCGCATGCTGCTGGGCCAGATCGAGTACCGCCACGACTCGCGGATTCGGCTCTTCGCGCGGCGCGATCCCGATGGCGCGCAGCGCTTTCGCGTCGACCGCGAGGTGGCGTTCGTCGCGTTCGCCGATGGCGGACGCGGATGGATCTCCGGGCCCCGTGCCGGAGACCTTCGCTATCCATCGGACGCGATTCCGTCGCTGAGCACCTTCAAGTACGACGCCGGTGCGGGTGTCGACCTGCACTACGTCGGCATCTATCTGGCAAAGTCGCTCACGGACTGGAGCAATCCCGTGAATCTGCTCGTGCGCCTGAGGCATCGCTTCTAGCGTGCGAACTCTTCTCCGCGCACTCCTCGTCGTCACACTCGCCGTGATGCCGCTCTCGCGAGCGGCGGCGCAGGGACCATCGCGCGTGGAAGTGAGTCTCACCAACGCGGTTGGCGGCCAGCGCGGCGCGCCGCTCGTGCGGAGCATGCACATCTTTTCGGACCGGGACATCCGCGAGATGTTGCACAGCGGATTTCCGGCGCGGCTGCACTATCGGCTCGAGCTGTGGGGCGCGTCGGGATTCTTCGACGATCTGAAGCGGCAGATCGAGTGGGACGTGATCGTGCGCTACAATCCGCTCAAGCGCCGCTACACGGCGACGCGCATCGAGGGTGACCGCGTCACGGCACTGGGCAGCTTCGACAGCCTCGATCCCGTGGAGGAGCTGCTCTCCCATCCGACGCAGCCCGCGTTCGCCGTTCCCGAGGGCCACGACAAGTACTACTACAACCTCGTGCTCGACGTGCAGATGCTCTCCGTGAGCGATCTGGACGAGGTGGAGCGCTGGCTCAAGGGAGATGTGGCGCCGGCGGTGCGCGGACAGAAGAGCCCGGGCACCGCGCTGGGTCAGGGAGCGAAGACGTTCATCACGAAGCTCCTCGGCGGGCAGGACAAGCACTACGAGGCCCGCTCGAAGGTGTTTCGGCCGCGCTGACGCTCGTGCCGAAGCTCGTGTGGCGCTACTCGCGCTCGCGCATGCCGAGTGCGAGCGGGCGATGTCCCGCGCGCTCGATGTGCTCGAGCTGATGGAGCGTCTCCTCGCCGTAGAACAGCCGAATGTAGTTCGACTGCGCAGGCGTGAGGCGGCGCACCGCCCAGCTCAGATGCACGAAGTGCGGCTCGACGGGATGCGTCATCGGGTGCATGCCGATCTCCTCCGGCATGCGATTTCCCTTGCGCGTGTTGCACGGCGAGCATGCGGTGACCACGTTCGTCCACTCGTTCGTTCCGCCACGCGAGATCGGAATGAGGTGATCGCGCGTGAGGGACTCGCGGGGCTTGAGCTCTACCTGCGTGCGCCCGCAATACTGGCAGCGATAGCGATCGCGCGCGAAGAGGAAGGTGTTGGTCACCTGCCGGCGGAAGCGGCGCGGCACGTGGATGAACTTCATGAGCCGAATGACCGCGGGGCGCGGGAGCGTCAGCCGCTCGGAGCGCACGAGGCGCCCCGGGTCGCTCTCCACGATCTCCGCCTTGCCATCGAGCACGAGGCGGAGCGCCCGACGCATGGGAACCATGGTCAGCGGCTCGAACGACGCATTTAGTGCCAGACATCCAACGACCACAATTCCCTCCGCGGCCGATACGAAAACTCCCGCCTGATCAATCAGTGCGGGAGCATGCCCTCATGCTATCGACACTGTATCGTTCACCATAGTGAGCCATCCGAAGCGGTCTTCCAGCTCTCCGCTGCAGATGCCCAGGTAGTGCTCCTGAATCGCGCGCGTGACCGGGCCCGGCTTCCCTTCCCCGACCTGGATGCGATCCACCGACCGAATGGGCGTGATCTCGGCGGCGGTACCCGAGAAGAACACCTCGTCGGCGATGTACAGCATCTCGCGCGGGATCGTCCCCTCGCGCACTTCATACCCCAGATCGCGCGCGATGACCATCACCGAATCGCGCGTGATCCCGCTCAGAATGCTGGCGCCGAGTGTGGCGGTGTAGATCACCCCGTCCCTGACGACGAAGAGGTTCTCGCCACTGCCTTCCGACACGTGCCCGGCAACGTCGAGCATGATCCCTTCCGTGTACCGGTCGAGCCTCGCTTCCATCTTCGTGAGCTGAGAGCTCAGGTAGTTGCCGCTGGCCTTGGCGAGCCCCGGAAGCGTATCCGGTGCCGCACGCCGCCAACTCGAGACGCACACGTCGACGCCGAGCTTGAGCGCGTCCTCGCCCAGGTAACGCCCCCAATTCCAGGCGATGATGAACGTCTCGACCGGTACATCAGCGGCGTACACACCCATCTGCTCTCCCGTACGAACGACGATCGGACGCAGGTAGCAGTGACGCAGCTCGTTGGCAGCCACGGTGTCGCTGGCCGCCTGCATCAGCGTCTCCAGGTCGTGCTTGAGCGGCATGCGGTAGATGCGACACGAGTCCTGGAGCCGTCGCATGTGATCTGCCACACGAAAAACAGCCGGCCCGCTCGGCGTCTCGTAGCAGCGAATGCCCTCGAACACGCTCGACGCATAATGGACGGCGTGACTCATCACGTGGATGGTCGCGTCGTCCCATGCGACGAACTGGCCGTCGCGCCAAATTCTTGTCGTGCGCCCGGTCGTGGGTTCTGCCATGGCTTCCCTGGAGCGTCGTACACTGAGGTGTGTGACGCAAAATAACGGGAGGGACAGAACCCGCGCCAGAGCGCGCAGCGCGTGCTGCGCCTAATGATGGGCGTCCTGACCGAGCGCGAACGCTGTTCCCTGGGTGCCGGGACGCGAGGTGATCACGACCTGCTCGTTCCACTTGGCCAGATGCAGCTCGATGCCCTTCTGTCCGTTCACGCCGTCCACGATCGATTTCTGCTCGCGCGCTCCAGGAAGCTTGGCGCGATACCATGCGAGAACCTGCTCGAACGAATCGTTCGTGTGTGCGTCGTACAAGCCGCCCTGGGTGGGAGGATGCCCCATCATCATGCCGGACGTCAGATTCGGATAGGTGGGCAAGTCGGTGAGGTTTGTGTCGATCTTCGACTTGCTCGATGACTTGGCAGAGGCGCTCGATGCCTGTGATGCCGATTTCGAGCAGACGGTCGTGGTGGCCAGAAGGACCGCGATGACGATCGTCGCGGCGGTGCGATGCGAAGTGAACATGGGGCGAGTGCTCCTGCCCAGCTCAGGGCGAAAAGGAACGCGGCGCCAAAGAACGAAAGTGTTGGCCGCGAGGGAGCAATTATCGGAGCCCACTGTCGCCTGATCGTCACTCGGCTGTCGCTCCCGCGTCGCGCACGCGATTTTTTGCGCGTCAGTGACTCGGGTTCGCTGAAATCCAGCTCCTGAGCGCAGCGGAGGTCTCCCGCACGCGACCCTCCAGCTCGGGATCCTCATTGAGAAGCTCCCAGTTCCAGACCTTCACCGTTCCCGCGACAGCGACGAACTTCGCCGGCTCGGCGCCGAGCGCGAATACGAGAGCCGCGGCAGGGTCCGCATCCGCGGTGCCCGCGAGTGAAGTGAGATCGAAGGCGGCGAGATCCGCCTCCTTCCCGATCTCGAGCGAGCCCACGCGGTCCGCGAGTCCGAGCGCACGCGCGCCGCCCAAGGTCGCGAGCTCGAGCGCGCGCGACGCCGCGAGCGCATCGACGCGCTCCTCCCGAATTCGCTGCGCGAGCACCGCCGCGCGCGACTCCTCGAGCAGATGCATGCGGTTGTTCGCCGCCATCGAGTCGGAGCCGAGTCCCACGGCGATGCCGGCGCCGAGCATCTCGAGCACGGGAGCAATGCCGTGGCCGAGCTTCGCATTGGAGATGGGGCAATGCGCGACCGTGCTTCCGCTGGCGGCGATCGCGGCGATGTCGGAGTCACTCACGCGCACGCAGTGGATGAGAAGCGGATGCGCATCGAGCACGCCGAGCTTCGCCAGCAACGCGATCGGAGAGGACGCGCGCGGCGCCACGGGGATGTCGCGCGCGCGCAGGGCATCCGCGAACGGGCCTTCGCCATCGCAAACGAAGCGCTGCTCGGCATCGCTCTCTGCGATGTGCACCGCAATGCGGCGCCCGCAGCGCGCGACCAGCGCGAAGAGCGGATCGGAGACGGTGTATGGTGCGTGCGGCGAGACGCCCACCTCCTGGAGCTCGGTCTCCAGCGCATCGTGGTGCGCGAGCTTTTCTGCCAGACGTGCTGCGGCGTCCCGCACCGCTGCGGGATCCGCGGAAGGAGAGAACACTTCCTGGTACATGATGCCGCGCACGCCGCGCTCGCGCATCGCCTCGAGCACCACGCCGGAATCGCACGTATCCGCGAAGCTCGTGATCCCCGCGCGCACGCCCTCGGCGATTCCCCATCGCGCGGAATCGAGAAATCGCTCGGGCGTCATCACGGCGACCTTGGCACCCTGCAGCCGCGCGATCCACTCGCGAAACGACAGGTCCTCGAGCAGTCCGCGGAAAACCGTGAGCTCGAGATGCGTGTGCGCGTTGATGAGGCCCGGCAGGAGCGCGCAGTCGCCCAGGTCGCGATCGGTGCCGCCGGGCGCGTCGTCGCGCGGGCCGACGTAGACGATGCGCCCGCCGAGCTCGACCACCGTGCCGTCGCGGATGGGCGGCGACGAGATCGGGAGCACCCAGCGAGCGTGGTAGCGGATCACCGCGCGGCGCGCGTCCCGTGCACGTAGGGATCGAAGAGTGAGTGCGTCTCCGCGCCCACGCGCATCGCCATCTCGAGCGGAAATGCGAGATCGCCGACCTGCGCGCGCGTGTGCCCGTCCGAGCCGAGCGAGAGGCGCACGCCGCGATCGTGCGCGCGCTTCACGAGGCGCTCGTGCGGGCGGTAGCGGTTCGAGATCTCGAACGCGATCTCCGCGTGAAAGAGCGCGTCGACGAGCCGTTCCTCCAGCGCATCGGTCCACAGCTCGTCCTCGGGAAGCTCACGAATGGGAAGCGGGAGAAGCGTCGGGTGCGAGAGGATGTCCACCGGCATCTCCGCCGCGAAGCGCTCGAGCTCGTCCAAATGGAGCGACATGTACGCGGCGGCCGTGAGCTCGCTGGGCAGCTCGCGATGCCACATCGAGAGCGGGCGGCTCGCGCCCGGGATGTGCACGGCGTGGAGCGAGCCGAGCTTGTGCGTGAAGCGCGCGGAGAGATCGCTTGGCAGCTCGCGCCAGAGCGGGTCGTGCCAGCAGAACTCACCACCGCGCGCAACATCGTACGGCTCGAGCGCATCGAGATACTCGCGCACGCCCTCGATCGATTTCACCGCCTGTGAGACATCCGTGGACAGGTGATCGGCGATGCTCGGGCGCACGCCGCGCGCGCGGACCGTGTCGATCAGCTCCTCGATCGAGAGCGCGCCATCCGACATCGTGGTGTGCGCGTGACAGTCGATCGGGGTCCAGCCGGTCACGGTTTGGCTGGATGGAACGGGTCGAAGTGCGTGCGCGCCGTATCGGGTTTGGGTGTGGATGGCGCGGGCACCGGTGCCGCGTGCGGGCGCACCGTGTTCACGTCCGCGGGCTGGCCGCCGAACGGCGCTGGCTGCGCTCCGGGCGCCGGACGCGCGGAATCCGCCGAAGCGCCGAACTGCCCTGCGCACTGTTGCACCGGTTCGGTGCCCTCGATGTAGAACTCGGTCACGACATCCGAGTCCGGACAGAATGGGCTGCGGAGCAGCCCGGTGACGCGATCGATCTCGCGGACCACGAGCCCGTCGGGACGCGGCCAGTCCGGCGGCGACGGGCGGCGCTGGTAGATCTCCGACATGTACGACGTCCACGCCGGCGCGGCGAGCCGTCCGCCCTGCGCATTCGACTGGATCTTCTGGGGACGGTCGAAGCCCATCCAGATTCCGGTCACGAGGTCGGGCGTGTAGCCGATGAACCAGACGTCGGTGCCGTCGTTCGTCGTTCCCGTCTTTCCACCCGCGGGAATGTGGAAGCCGGATGCCCACACGCTGGCCGCGCTTCCGCGTCGCACGACGTCCTTCATCATGTCGACCATCAGCCACGCTTCTTCGCGGCTCATCGTCTCGAAGCGCGCGGGGTTCGATTCCCAGATCGTCTCACCCCTCGCATTCTCCACCTTGAGCACGGCCGTGGGCACGGCGCGCACACCGAGCGTTGCGAAGGCGGAGTACGCGGCGACCATCTCGATCGGATATACGTCCGCGGATCCGATGTGGATGGACGGATACGGTGGAATGGGCGTGGTGATCCCGAACTTTCGCGCCTCGTCGATCACGCTCTGCTCGCCGAGCTCCATCCCGAGCCGGATCGTCGCGAGATTGCGCGAGAGGTAGAGCGCCTCACGCAGCGGGATGTCGCCCATGTACTTGAGGTCGTAGTTCTGCGGGGTCCACTCCTGTCCGTTGATCTGCGGAACCGTGAGCGCGGAGTCGTTCAGGATGTAGGAGGCCGAGCGGCCGTTGTGGATGGCGTCCGCGTAAACAATGGGCTTGAACGTCGACCCCGGCTGCCTGAGGGCCTGGGTCGCGCGGTCGAACTTCGAATCGTCGAAGTCGCGGCCGCCGACCAATGCGCGGATCGCGCCGTTGCGCGGATCCATCGAGATCACGGCACCCTGCAGATAGGGCGAGTTCGGGATCGTGTTCCCTTCGTTGTCGCCATTCGCGTTGCGCGCTTCGTACTGCTCCATCGTGGTGTGCCTGAACGCACCGTACTTGCCACTCTCGATCGCCTTGATCTGTCGCTCGAGGTTGCGCTCCGCCGCCTGCTGCATCTCGATGTCGAGCGTGGTGTAGACCTTGAGGCCGTCCGTGTAGATCTTGTCGCCGAACTGCTGCTCGAGCTGCCGCCGCACGAACTCGACGAAGTACGGCGCGAGCTCTCCCGACTCCGCCTTACGCGCGAGCTGCAGCGGATAGGCCTGCGCGAGCCGCGCGTCGGCCTCGCTGATGACGCCCTCGTTGCGCATCAGCCCGATGACGGTGTTGCGGCGCTGGATGGCGCGATCGGGATATCTGCGCGGATTGTAGCGCTCGGGCCCCTTGGGCAGCGCGGCCAGCGTTGCCGCCTCGGCGAGATTGAGATCGCGCACGGACTTCCCGAAGTAGTGCTGCGCCGCGGTCTCCACGCCGTAGGCGCCGTTGCCGAGATAAATCTGGTTGAGGTAGAGCTCGAGGATTTTCTCCTTCGGATAGTGCTGCTCGATCTCGCGCGCGACCTTCGCTTCCTTGAGCTTGCGCGTGAGCGTCTTTTCGCGGGAGATCTGCTCGGTGAAGATGTTGCGCGCGAGCTGCATCGTGAGCGTCGAGAAACCCTGCGCGAAATTCCGGTGCACGACGTCGGCAGCGAGGGCGCCGAACACGCGTGTCCAGTCGATGCCCGCGTGATCGTAGAAGCGTTTGTCCTCGGTGATGATGAACGCTTCCTGCACGGACTTCGGAATGTCGCCGAGCTTGATCAGCGTGCGGCGCTCGAGCCCGAGCTCGGCGATGAAGCGCCCGTCGGCCGCGTAGAGCTTGCTCGTCTGGCGCGGCTGGAACGCATCGAGCTGCCTCGGGTCGGGGCAGGCGCCTTCGCGGCACACGAGACTCCATGCGGACCACGCGAGTCCGATGGCGAATGCGAAGGCGAAGAGGCCGGAGAGGAGAAGTGCGCGCGTGAGCCGTGGTCGCTCACGCCAGAAGCGCCTGCCGAGCGGAAAGTCAGCCATAGAAGAGTGAAATGCTAACGTCGGAGAGAGGGTGCGGCAACGCGGCCGTGGTGACACAACCGCGTGTGTCATCTATGTTTGTGCGATGTCCAACATGAAT
>JAICLZ010000035.1 GCA_025929535.1 Gemmatimonadaceae bacterium | reverse complement strand
TCGTGCCAGATCGTGTGTCCATGCGATGCGATCGCGCGTACGCCACGCGGCACGAGCCCGGCCACGCCGATCACCGCGAGCGCGGCGTCCGCGAGCCATGCACCGAGCTCGAAATCGAGTCGCGCGAGCTTCGCGAGCGACGCGCCGTCCAGCGCGCGCAGGAGCCGATCGCGCTGCGCGCCCGAATACGGCTGCTCGTGATACGCGAGCAGCGTCGCGTTCGGCGATGCCGCACTCCCGCCATCGAAGCGCACGGCGGCAGCCGAGATGCCGTCTGCCGAGGTGCCGGACATCAGCCCCACGAGCACCTCACTCCCGGTGCCGTCGCCCGCGCGAGCATCGCTCACTCGACCGGAGGCGGCGCGTGCGGAAGCACCCGCCGCACGACACCGCCCGCATCGCGCAGCGCGCGCTCAGCCTGCTCGCGCGAGAGCGCACGCTGCTGCATGACGATGGCGGTGCGCACGCTCCCGCCCGCACCGTCGATCAGCTCGCGCGCCCGCGCACGCTCGACACCGGTCACCTCCATCACGATGCGCTCGCCCCGGTCCACGAGCTTCGCGCTCATCGCACGGAGGTCGACCATGAGGTTGCCGAACGTCTTGCCGATGCGGATCATCGCGCCGGTCGAGATCGCGTTGAGCACCAGCTTCGTCGCCGTCCCGGCCTTCATGCGCGTGGAGCCCGTCACCGGCTCGGCGCCCGTGATCGGCAGAATCGCCACATCCACGAGATCGAGCACCGTCTGCGCGGGCGGCGAGCACGCGAGAATGCCGGTCCGCGCGCCGAGTGCCGCCGCGCGCTCGAGCGCGCCGCGAACGTAGGGCGTGGTTCCCGAGGCCGCGATGCCGAGCACGAAGTCGCGCGCGCTCACGAGGTGCGCGGTCATCGCGTTTGCGCCATCGGACGCGACATCCTCCGCTCCTTCCTGCGATCGCGTGAGCGCAGCGGGGCCGCCGGCGATGATGCCCTGCACCATCTCCGGATCGGTGCCGAAGGTGGGCGGACATTCGCTCGCGTCGAGCACGCCGAGTCGCCCCGAGGTGCCCGCGCCCACGTAGAAGAGTCGCCCGCCCGAGCGAAAGGCCTGCTCCGCCAGCTCGATCGCGCGCGCGATCGCGTCGCGCTGCGTGGCGACGGCGTCGAGCACGAACCGGTCTTCGGCGTGCAGCAGATCGACTATCTCGCGAGGGGTGGCGAGATCGATGTCCGCGGTGCGGGGATTTCGTCGCTCGGTGAGGCGAGGATCGGAGTGCGACGCAGTCACGTACTCGAATGAGGTGAGGAGGTGACGCGGCGCGTCACGCGGGCTAACTTATGCCGCGTCGCGCGCCGGTAGCAAGAGATTTTCAAGGAGAGTTCGTGCATCGTCAGTCAGGAATCGGGAAGCGCACGGTCGGTGTGATCGCGGTCACCGCCGCCGCCGTGTTGATCTCCTGTGGTCCGGCCACGCACAGCACCGGCGCGCCCGCTCCCGCCACGCTCCCCAACACACCGGTCACGATGAGCGCTGCCAAGGCGGCGCAGGCGATCGCGGACACCGCGCGCGTTCCGCTTCCGCCCGCGTGGCCATTCGCGGGCATCCACAACACCGCCGCCGCACCACATGCGATGGTCGCGAGCAACAGCACGCTCGCGAGCGAGGCCGGACTCGAGATACTCCGCGCGGGCGGCAATGCAGTCGATGCAGCGGTCGCAACGGGATTCGCGCTCGCGGTCACCTATCCCGAGGCCGGCAATCTCGGCGGCGGCGGCTACATGGTCATTCGCCTGAGCGACGGCCGCTCGTTCGCACTCGACTATCGCGAGGTCGCACCGCTCGCCTCCACGCGCGACATGTTCCTGGATGCGAAGGGGAACGCGACGGACAAGAGTCAGGTGGGGCAGCTCGCGTCAGGGGTGCCCGGATCGGTGGCCGGCCTCACGGAGGCGCTCGCGCGCTACGGGACGATGCCGCTCGACAAGGTGATGGCGCCGGCGATCCGGCTGGCCGACAGCGGATTTACCGTGGATCGCAAGCTCGAGGAATCGATTCGAGGCAACGCGGAGCGCATCGCGCCATTCGCGGGCGCCGCGGTGTTCATGCCGAACGGACATCCACTCGCGATCGGCGCGATGTTCAGGCAGCCTGCGCTCGCGAGCACGCTGCGCGCGATCGCCGCCAATGGCGCGGCCGGATTCTACACGGGTCCCGTGGCCGATGCGATCGCGGCCGAGATGAAGCGCGGCGGCGGCATCATCTCGAAAGATGATCTCGCGCGGTACGCTCCCCAGTGGCATTCGCCGTTGAGCGGCACCTATCGTGGCTACACGCTGCTCACGATGCCCCCGTCATCGTCGGGCGGCATCACCGTGCTCGAGACGCTCAACATCCTCGAACAGTTCCCGCCCACCCGCGCCGGGAGCGCGCTGAGCTACCATCTGATGGCCGAGGCGCTCCGGCGAGCCTTCATCGATCGCAACACGAAGCTCGGCGATCCGGCGTTCGTGCGTGTGCCCGTCACGGAGCTCACGAGCAAGTCGTACGCGCACGCGCGCGCCGCGACGATCAGCATCCAGCACGCATCGAAGACGGGCGCGTTCGCCGACACGAAGAGCGAGGGCGTGAACACCACGCATTACTCCGTGGTGGATGAACAGGGAAATTCAGTCGCGACCACCACCACGCTCAACGATCTGTACGGATCGGGCGTCTACGTGCCGGCCGCGGGCTTTTTTCTGAACGACGAGATGGACGACTTCACCGTGCATCCGGGGCAGCCGAACATGTACGGGCTCGTGCAGGGCGAGCAGAACTCGATCGCGCCGGGCAAGCGGATGCTCAGCGCGATGTCACCCACGATCGTGCTGGATCCGAAGGGACAGCTGCTCATGGTGATCGGCTCGCGCGGCGGGCCGCGCATCATCACCAGCGTGGCGCAGGTGATCGTGAACGTGATCGATCATCACATGACGTACGTCGATGCCATGGCCGAGCCGCGCATCCACCACCAGGCGTGGCCGGACGTGTTGCACTACGAGCCGAACGGCCTGAGCTTCGCCACCGTCGACACGCTGCGCACGATGGGTCACAGGGTGGAGGCGGCGACGTTCGCGCCGGGCGGTTACGTGGGCCGCGTGATCATGGTGGGTCGCACCGACGCCGGGTGGGAGGGCATCGTGGACCCGCGCACCAGCGGAGGCGCGGCGGGATACTAGCGCGGACGACACGCTCGACGCGGCCGGAGCCGCGCGAGCGTGCGCCGCGTACGCTACTCGCTCTGGATCTGGGCGGGCGCGTTCAGGTGGATCTTGATGTTGCCGCCAACCGGCACGCAGCCGTCGTAGCCTGCCGTGCCCATGGCCACGGCCGTACCGGCCGCAGCACCGGTGGCAGCACCGATCACCGTGCTCTTCGTGCTGTGCCCGATGATCTGGCCGATGATGCCTCCAACGATCGCGCCGCCGCCCACTTTCGCCGCGTCGGACTTGGTGCTCGCGTTTCGCACCTTGTCCACGTCGACGTGGTCGATCGTGGCGTCGATCGGAAAGCTCCTGTCGCCCCACGTCAGATTCGTGACGTCGAAGGTCATCTGGATCGGGTCGCCGGTCTTGCTGCTCTGCTTGAGCTGCGAGATCGCGATCACGGCCTTCGCACCGGACGGGATCGTGACGCCGTTGCTTCCCGTCACCGCCTGATTGACCGTGGCGGTGAACTTGTCGCCGACCTTGTTCGTGTTCGTGCAGACACGGTCGGTTGACGAGAGGTCGATCGGCGTGCCGCTCGCGATCGTGCCGACGGCTCCTTCACTTCCCACCTTGCCATGCACCACCGTATTTCCACTCGCCGTGGTCGTGGGCTCCGCTGCCGCAGGCGTGGTGCCCGCGGTGGCCGCAGGCTGCTGGTGCGGGCGCGAAGCGGTGGACGACGAAGAACGGGTGGGCGCGGGTGCCGGGGCGGGTGCGGGCGCCGCCGCCGCAGCAGGAGCGGGTGCCGCGTCATTGAGCTGAGGCTGCGCGGCCGAGTCGTGATTGGCCATCTGCAGATCACGCGCGTACGCGCTGGAATCCTGCGCGAGTTGCGAGCTGTCCGACTTCTTGCAAGCGCCCAGCACCAGCGCGGACGTCAGCGCGACGGGCGTGAGCCACCGAGTAATCGACATGTAAAGCTCCTTCGGAATAGTGAGACCTGCTGAATAAGGCAATCCGCATGCCATGCATGGGCTCGCCGAACGATATCGACTGTGACGATGGATGATAGCGGTCGCGCGTTTTGCGAGAGCGTGACTCCGGTCACCGGGCATGCGTGTCTGCCCGCGCTGCAGCATGAAAACATTGGAATAATCCTCGAGCGCCGGTATGATTGAGCGATGACACGTGCCTACGTCGACGACATTTCCGCAGAGCGGCTCGCTTCGCTTCAGGAGCAGAATCTGGAGCTGTCGCGCCTCGTCGCCGAGCTCCGCAATGAGGCGGCGCTTCGGACACAGTTTCTGTCCAACATCTCGCACGACCTGCGCACACCGCTCACGGCCATCATCACTCATGGCGAGATCCTGCGTGATGGCATTCTGGGTGAGCTGACGCCCCGGCAGAAGGACAGCGTCAGCGGAATCATCGGCGGCGGACGACAGTTGCTCGACATGATCGGCGAGATTCTCACGTATGCGCGCGGCGCGGCGAATCAGCTCACGCTCACGCGCAGCGAGTTCAGCATCGAGTCGGTAGTCGATCAGGTGTGCGCGCTCAACGAATCGCTCATCGCGAAGAAGGGGCACACGCTCTCCGTCTCGATCGAGCCCGGGCTTCCGCCACTCTACGCCGATCGCGAGAAGATCGCGCACGTGCTCGGCAACCTCCTCGGCAACGCGATCGACTTCACCCTGCCGGGCGGACGCGTGTGGATCCGCTGCGTGCGCGCTGCGCAGACGGAGCGCGGGCACGCGATGCTGATCGAGGTGGGCGACAGCGGCATCGGGATCGCGCCGGAGCATCACGAGCTCGTCTTTCGCGAGTTCGCGCAGGTCGACGCGTCGGCGTCGCGACAGCATCACGGCACGGGGCTCGGGCTCGCGATCGCGCGCAAGTTCGCCGAATTGCACGACGGCCGCCTTTGGGTCGACAGCGTGCTCGGAGCCGGCAGCCGTTTCTACTTCACGCTTCCCGTGCGCAGCGTACCCTGAATGCTCCCGCACATCCTGCTCGTCGAGGACAGCGCTCTCGTCATCGGCGCGCTGCGATTGCTTCTCGAGGAGACGGGACATCGCGTCAGCGACGCGAGCACGATCGCTGCGGCCACCCGCGTGCTGCACGCGGATCCGCCTGACGTCGTGTTGCTCGATCTCACGCTGGGCAGCGAGGATGGACTCTCGCTCATGTCATCCGTCAATGCGAGCAGCGCACTGCGTCCCGTGGTCGTCGCGCTCACGGGGCACGATGATCCCGCGACGCTCGAGCGATGTACCAGCGCCGGCTGTCGCACGGTGCTCGTCAAGCCCATCCGGCCGCTCGAGCTCAAGTCGCAGATCGCCGGGTGGCTCGGCGAGCGGGCCGTGGCCTAGATTCTCGTGCGCAACGCTTCGGGAGTGAGCGCCTGAAGCCAGCCCGCCAGGACGGTGAAGTAGCTGGTGACGAGCAGCAGTCCGACGGCGATCAGCAGCACTCCACCCACGCGGTTCACCCACTTGATCGCGCCCCGATAGCGCGCGAAAACCGCGAGGAAGCGGTCGATCGCGAGCGCCGCCGCGATGAAGGGGATGGCGAGTCCCGCCGAGTACGCGGTGAGGAGCAGCAGACCGCGGTGCAGATCCGCGGTGCTCGAGGTATAGATGAGGATCGAGCCGAGGATCGGGCCGATGCACGGCGTCCATCCCGCGCCGAACGCGATCCCAACGAGTACGGTGCCGAGGTAACCGAGCGGCTTGTCCGCGAGATGGATGCGCCGGTCCTGGGCGAGGATGCGTACGTTGAAGACGCCGAGCAGGTACAATCCGAACGCGATGATGAGCGCGCCGCCGATCCGTGCGATCCACACGCGGGCCACGAAGAGCACACGACCGAGTACACTTGCGGTAGCGCCGAGCGCGATGAATATGAGTGAGAAGCCGAGCACGAAGAGGAGCGCGTGCACGAGCGCGGTGCGGCGCGCCGTTCGCATCTCCTCCAGGCTCAAACCGGTGATGAACGAGACGTAGCTCGGGACGAGCGGCAGCACACACGGGGAGAGAAAGCTGAGCAATCCGGCCGAGAACGCGACGAACAGCCCGAACGAGGCTGGACTTTCCACACTACCTCCGGAACTGGATCGGCGGGAGCGCCGCCGCATGGGGCCACTGCTCAGGTGGTACTATGACGTGAAGTATCGCGCATTTCGCCGGGAGAGTCGAACGCGCGACGGTCGGCGCGGCATCGTCGCGCTCCAGATCGACGCCCTGTCGTACGCGGACCTGCGGCGCGCGATGGCGCTGGGCTACTGCCCCACCATCACGCGGCTGCTCCGGGAGGACGGCTTTCACATTCGCCGCTGGTTCAGCGGACTTCCCTCGGCCACACCGTACTGCCAGGCCGGGATCTTCCACGGGGAGAATGCCGGCATTCCGGCGTTTCGATTCTTCGACAAGGAAACGCGCCAGGTGATCACGTGCAACGCACCGCATGGCGTGCAGTACATTCGCGACCGCATCCACGCTCCGGGCGCGCTCGCGAACGGATCGAGCTACGTGAATCTGCTCGACGGAGACGCGCGCACCGTGGCGTTCACGGTCGCGACGCGCGAGCGGATGTCCGTGTACCGGCGCCTGGGCGGCACGCGGATGCTGCTCCTGATCGCGCTCCATCCCGTACGCGTGCTGCGCATGGCGTTCCAGTCCGTGGTGGAGTGGCTGCGGGAAGAGTGGGAGCGGGCGGCGTCGATGCTGGTGTCGCGCGCCACGCACGCCGAGGGGATTTTTCCGTTCGTCCGCATCCTGAGCAACGTCATCGTGCGCGAGCTGCAGACGATGGCGATCGTGCTCGACGTATGGCTCGGCGTTCCCGTCATCTACAGCACGTACATGCAGTACGACGAGCTCGCGCACCACTTCGGACCGTCGAGCACGGGTGCGCTCAGCGACTTGAAGCGCACCGATGCGCGCATCGCCGAGATCTGGCGCATGATCCAGGACGGTGCGCCGCGACACTACGATCTGGTGATCCTGTCGGACCACGGAATGACGCCGGCTCGCAGCTATCGCGTGATGTTCAAGGAGTCGCTTGGCAGCACGGTGACGCGGCTGATGTCGCGCGGGCCTGACGGCGACAGGCTGCCGCGGCCGGGCGATGCGGGAAACGCGGACGTGCTCACCAGTGCGAGCGAGGACAGCGAATACGCGGATGTCGGCCCGGGGATCGTGGAGAGCGTCGCGCAGATGTCGCGGCACCGGCACAAGAGCTGGCGGCGTGCGCTGCGCGCGGTGCGGGACTGGACGCGCAGTCGCTACGGCTTGCGCGAGATCATCTTCCCCGAGAAGTATCGCGTGGATGCGCGGCACGAGCTCGTCGTGACCTACAGCTCGTGCCTCGCGCTCATCTACTTCGATGACACGTCGATCCAGTTGACGCGGGAGGACATCATGGAGGTGCCGCGCCGCGCGTATCTGTATCGCGCGCTGCTGGCGCATCCGGGGATCGGGCTGGTCGCGACGCGCGGCGACACGGGAGTCGAGCTCGAGAGTCCGCGGGGGCGTGCGGTGATCGCGCGCGGAAGCGAGGAGGTGACGGTGCTCGAGGGGAGCAATCCACTCGACATCTACGGCACCTCGGCGCCCGTCGTGCGTTCGGTGCGCGATCTCGTGCTGCAGCCGAACACGGGAGACATCGTGCTGTTCGGCGCCTATGATGGCTACGACATCGTGTCGTTCGACGACCAGGTGGGTGCCCACGGCAGCGCGGGGGGAGACCAGGTCTATCCGTTCATCATCACGCCGCCGGATCTCGATCTGAGCGGCGAGGTGATCGAGGATGCGCGCGACGTGCATCGGGTGGTGATGGAGCGGTACGCGTGAGGCTCATCGCGCGGTGACGCGATTCTCGCATCGCGTCCACCTTCGACGATGGCCTGCTACGCTTCCTGGCCCGAGCTCCACGGCTCATCGGCCACGATCGCGCGCAAATCCGCCGCGCTCATGCGCTCCGGCTCCTCCGCATCGCCGGCGCGCTCCAGCACGCCGCGCACGACCTCATCCACCGTCACCGTCGGCGCGTCCGCTTCCTCGGTGATGTCCATCTCCCACTTGCCGCGCTCCTGCCCTTTCAATGCCAGCCGGTACCGCGCGCGGAAAACCGTTCGCCGCGCGTCGCTTCCTTCCGCCTCGACTTCGGGACGCAGCGCCACGACCGCGATCGCGCTCTCGTTGCCGCCCTGGCGAATCGACGAGAACAGGTGCAGCTCCTCGATGCGATCGACCGGGAGCTGATCCGCGATCTCTCTCAGGAAGCGCTCCCGGCCCTCGGCCACGATCTTCCGCATCGCGCTCACCGTGCTCTCGCCGTCGCCGATTCGCGCCGCGCGACCGCGCCGCGTGCATCGAGATCGCGCTCGACGTAGAGCTTGAGGATGTGCATGAAGTCCTGCGCGTTGGTGACGACGCCGAACGCCTGGTGCGTGCCGCGATCCTTGAGCTTGCTCACCACGAACTCCGACGAATCGACGCAGATCGTGGGCAGCTCGCGGAGCGTGCCGTCGGGCTCCGTGACGAACGCGGGGAGCATGTTTCCCGTCGCGATCGCGTGCAGCGCAGTCGCGATCAGGATCGCCATCGTCGCCTTGATCGTGTGCGCCTTCATCGCATCCTGCGCCTGCGTCATGTCGTTCAGCACGCCGGGCAGCGGGCCATCATCGCGAATGGAGCCCGTGAGCACGTAGGGCACCTCGTGCACGACGCACGCGTGCATGATGCCATCCGTGATCACGCCGTTCGCAACGGCCGCTTCGATCGAGCCCGCGGCGCGCACCCTGTTGATGGCGCGCATGTGCAGCCCATGGCCGCCCTGCGTGGATCCGCCCTGCGAATCCATGCCGAGCGTCGTCTTGAAGATCGATGCCTCGATGTCGTGCACCGCGACCGCATTCCCCGCGAGCAGCGCACCGACGAATCCGTTCGCGATGAACCACGCCATGTCCGATCGCGCGCGCGAGTGTACGAGCGCGGGTCCCGTCACCCAAACGGGATAGCCGCCGCGCTCGCGCTCCTCGATCAACAGCCGCGCCATGAGCGCGTAATCGATGGGCTTCTCGCGCGACACCTCGCTCGACATGAACTTGAACTCGCCCTCGCCCGCATCGCCCAGGAATGCCTGCGCGTGAACGAGAATCCCCTCGCTCCCGTCCTCGGCGCCCCCGACCGCCACGAGCTCGCCCTTGCGCACCCGCCGCATCTCGCGCACCCACAGCTCGCCGTCGCTGGCGAGCATGAGGGATCCATCCATGCGCGGCTCACGCGGCATCTTCCACTCGCCCTCGATCTTGACGTACGTGGGCAGGTTGGTGGTCGAGAAGAAGCCTTCGGGGAGCACACCGTCGGCAGGCGCGGGGACGAAGCGCGCATTGGGGGCACCGGCGAACTTGGGCGCCGTCAGGTCGGGATGAAGAAATGTGGGCACGCCTAAAGCTAGTGAGGGGCTGGCGGCCGCGGCAGGTCGCCGCTGCTCACAGCAGCGAGACGGGATCCCGGTCGAACGCAACGCGCAGCGCGTGCGACGATGGCACGGCGAACCGCTCCAGAAAGTATCTGCCCACCCTAGACAACGCGCTCGCACGTTGGCTCTTGAGCAGCAGATGCCATCGCCACCGCTTCTTGATGCGGTCCACCGGGCACGGCGCCGGACCCACCAGCGTGACCTCCGCAATCCCTTGCGATGACAGCAGCTTGCGCAGCCAGTCGGCAGCATCGAGCGCGAGATCTGCCGTTGCCTTCTCGCTCGTACCACTGAAGATCACGTTCGCGATCCGGATCGCCGGCGGATACAGTGGATCGCGCCGCGCCGGCGACTCCTGGCGAACGAATGCCAGATAGTCGTGCGTCACGGCACACTGAACTGCATGGTGCGTTGGTATACGAGTCTGGATGATCACCTCGCCACCCTTCGGTCCCCGGCCCGCGCGCCCCGCCACCTGGCTCAGAAGCTGAAAGCTCCGCTCGGACGCGCGAAAGTCCGGAAGATTGATCCCGATGTCGGCATCGATCACGCCCACCAGCGTCACGTTCGGAAAGTCGAGCCCCTTTGCGATCATCTGCGTGCCGAGCAGAATCTCCACCTCCCCGCGGCCCACGCGATCGAGGATCTCCGCGTGCGCCCACTTCCCGCTCGTGGTATCCACATCCATCCGCGCGATCCGCGCGTACGGATAGCGCTCCGCGATCAGCCGCTCGACCTGCTGCGTGCCGAGTCCGCGCTGGCGAATCGTCGTGCCACCGCACTTGCGGCACACCGTCTCGGGCATCTCCTCGTGCAGGCAGTAGTGACAGATCAGCCGCTCGGGGCTGCGATGATACGTGAGCGTGATGCTGCAGTTCGGACAGCTCCGAACCGTGCCGCACGCCTCGCACTGCAGAAATGACGCGTAGCCCCGGCGATTGAGCAGGAGGATGCTCTGCTCGCCGCGCTGCAGCCGCTCGCCGAGCGCGGCCTCGAGTGGCTCGCTGAACACGAAGCGAAAGGGGACGCGCGATGGATCCACCTGCTGCTCGCCGCTCACGGGTCGCTGTGCGTGCCGCAGGTCCACCACCTCCACGCTCGGCAGTCGCGCCGCGCCAACGCGCTCGGGCAGGGAGAGCAGCGTGTACTTGCCCTGCGCTGCATTCTCCCAGCTCTCGAGACTCGGCGTCGCGCTTCCGAGCACCACCACCGCGCCCTCCGCGCGCGCACGCACCATCGCCACCTCACGCGCGTGATAGCGGGGCGTCTCGCCGTTCTTGTAGCTCCCCTCGTGCTCCTCGTCCACGATGATCGCGCCGAGATTCGCGAGCGGCGCGAAGATCGCCGAGCGCGCGCCCACCGCAATCCGCTTCTCGCCACGACGGAGCGCGAGATACGCGTCGTAGCGCTCGCCGTCGCCGAGCGCGGAATGCAGCACTGCTACCTGATCGCCGAACACCGCGCGAAACCGATCGACGGTCTGTGGCGTGAGCGCGATCTCCGGCACGAGCACGATCGCGCTCTGCCCGCGTTTCATCACGATCTCGCGGAGGAGCTCGATGTAGACGAGCGTCTTCCCGCTCCCGGTGACGCCGTGCAGTAGAAACACGTCGCCGCCCTTCCCTGCTACGAGCGCGTCGATCGCTGCGCGCTGGGCCGCCGAGGGCTCGTGCGGCGTCGCGGCGATGCGCGCGCGCGTCTGGAACGGATCGCGCGCCACCACCGACGTCTCTATCGTCACGAGCCCGCGCGACTCGAGCGCGCGCACGAGCTCCGCGCCGAAGCCGAGCTGCCCGGTGAGATGCGGCACCGCACCGCGGCCACCCATCTGCTCGAGCACCTCGTAGAGCGCGCGCTGGCGAGGCGCGCGCTTGAAGATGCTGTCCCGCTCCTGCAGCGAGGGCAGCTCGCGAGCGACGGTGGCGACGCGGATCGTCTTGGCCGATGGCGTTGGCGCGCGCTCGACCGTGAGCAGCACCGGGAGCACGCCTCGCATCACGAGCCCAAGCGGGACCACGTAATACTCCGACATCCAGTGGCAGAGCGCCATCATCTCGGCCGAGAGCACGGGCTCCGGATCGAGCGCCTCGATGATCGTGCGCGGGCGCGCGACACCGGCGCCGTCCGTGGGCCCGAGCACGATCCCGATCGCTCGCCTGTTGCGCACGGGAACGAGCACGCGAGAGCCCGCAGATGGAACCGGGCCGTCGCCTACCGTATACGTGAACGTCTGGAACAGCGGCAGCGGCAGCGCGACCTCGATGAACCGAGGGGCGGTCATGCCGCCGTGACGCCCAGCCCCGGCCCGGAGGGAATGCTGAACACGCCGCCGTGAATCGTGGCGCCGCGATACGGGTCCGCCGCGAGCAGCGCGGCGCCATCCAGATCGGCGTAGTCGAGCAGCGGCGCGAGATGCGCCGCGGTCGTGATGCCGACGCTCGTCTCGATCATGCAGCCCATCATCACCCGCATGTCGTGCGCGCGCGCGACCGCGATCATCCGGAGCGCCTCACGCGGGCCGCCGCACTTCGCGAGCTTGATGTTGATCCCGTCGACGGCACCGGCGAGCTTCGGAATGTCGCTCGCGACCACGCACGACTCGTCCGCGATGATCGGCAGCGGCGAGCGATCGCGAACGAAGCGCAGGCCCTCCACGTTCTGCGGCGGCAGCGGCTGCTCGACGAACTCCACCTCGTACTCCGCGAGCAGCGCGATCATGTCGAGCGCCTGCTTCGGATTCCATCCCGCGTTCGCGTCCACACGAACGATCTTCTCCGGCGCCTCCTCGCGAATCACGCGAATGATCGCTTCATCGTCGGGCGTACCGAGCTTCACCTTGAGCAGCGGATACTCCGCCGCCTCCCGCACCTTCATCCGCAGCTCGGCCTCCGGCGCCACGCCGATCGTGAAGCTCGTGAGCGGTGCCGCGTCCGGATCGAGCCCCCACATCTTGTAGAGCGGCACGCCCAGCCGCTTGCCCATGAGATCGTACAGCGCGGACATCACGGCGCTCTTTGCCGAGCCGTTGCCGCGCCACATCTTGTTCATCTCGAGCTCGATCGCGTCGAGCGACCACGCGTCCGCCTTGTCCAGGATCGTGGCGAACTGGTCGAGCACGACCGCAGCGGTATCGGGATTCTCGCCGTAGTAGCGGCTCGGATTGGCCTCGCCCACACCTTCCGCGCCGTCCTCGTCGGTGATCTTCACGAGATTGACGCGGTACTCGCTCCCACCTCCCCGTGCGATCGTGAACGCGTGCTTCGTGCGAAGGGAGACGATTTCGTGGGTGAGCTTCATTTCGACGTTGGTGTGATCCCGAGCCGGCGCGGGAGCCACGCGTTTCGCAGCGCCTCGCCGCCGGAAGTCTGGGAAAGATAAGCGATCAGCGCATCGGACAGATCGTTGCCGCGCTGGAAACGATCCGCGGGCGACTTCGCCAGACACTTCATCGTGATCGCGGCGAGCGCGGGCGGCGTGCGCGAATCCACGATGTCCGGGCTCGCCGCATCCTCGTGCACGTGCTTGTAGCCGATCGAATACGAGTCCGCGCCATCGAACGGGGGAAAGCCCACGAGCATCTCGTATAGCAGCACGCCCGCCGCGTAGATGTCGCTCCGGCCGTCGACCATCTTCCCCATCGCCTGCTCGGGCGACATGTAGTGGGGCGTTCCCATTGCCCGCCCCGTCATCGTCAATCGCTGGTGGAAGCGCGCCGTCGCGATGCCGAAGTCGGTGATGAGGGCGTTGCCATCCTCGTCGAACAGAATGTTGTCCGGTTTGACATCCCGGTGCACGATGCCATGGCGGTGTGCATAGTCGAGTGCAATCGACACCTGCGCGCACACGCTCGCCGCGACGGACGGCGAGACGGTGCCGCCGCGCACGATGAGATCGGCGAGCGATCCTCCGGCCATGTACGGCATCACGAGATAGACCGTCGTCTCGAGCTCGCCGTAATCCAGGATCGAGCAGATGTGCGGATGGAAGAGCTGCGCGCTCGACTCGGCCTCGCGCCTGAACCGCTCGCGCATCTCCGGATCGCGCGCGAGATGCCCGAGCAGTACCTTGACCACGAGCTGCCGCCCGAGCTGCACGTGCTTCGCCGCGTACACGCTCGCCATGCCGCCGGTCGCCAAGCGGCGGAAGATGCGATAGCGCCCGCCTGCGGCGCGCCGCAGCAGGTCCATCTCCTCGTCGGGCTTTTCCGTTGGCGCGTCCGACACCTCGGGAAGCTCGTGCGAGCAGCGCGCGCAGATCACCGCGGAGCCGCGATTCCACGTGCCGCAATCAGGACAGAACATCGCTCAGACTCCCAGATCCAGGCGCACGAAATCGTGAGGAATCCACGGGCCCGTTTGCTCGAAGCGCAGCTGCGTATAGCGCTGTTCCTGCTCTCGCACGGACTCGCTGAAGGTATTCCATTCACTCGCCTTCAGGAGAAAGGCGACACTCACCAGCGCGGGCAGCTCCGGCTCGCCCAGGGTGACGGTGGCGATGGCGCCATGACGAAGCGTCCGGATCGCATCGATCGCCTCGAGCTTCGCGGCCTCGATCTCCTCGGTGGTCAGGCCGTGACCCGCGGCACGCACGTGCACCCGAGCCTCGCATCGCCCTGACAGAAAGCTGACGCCTTCGGCGAGGCCGACGTAATTCTGCTCCATCCATGCGCGCAGCGTGTCGGCAGTGCGGAACACGAGCCCGGGCGGCGCAGGGAGCACCGCGCCACGCGCGAAGAGCGCCTCGAGCAGCGCCTCGTATTCGCCGGTGTCCGCCGCGGGATCATACGCCACCGCGGGCGCCGCACGCGTGACCGCTCCGAGCTCACGCACACGGATGACGAGCGATCCGGGGGCGGGCGGCGCCACGTCGTCGTGCGCGACCGTCATCAGGCCAAGCAGCTCAAGGGGCGTCACGCGACTAAGTTAGGCTGCGGCGCGCCCCGATCAAGCATCGCAGCTGTCAGACGAGCTGTCAGGCGAGCTGCTCGAGATGCACCATGCACGCCTCGCCCAGTCGCTCCGGCGCGTATCCGCCCTCCAGCGCGCTCACGACGCGTCCTCCGCACCACACCTCCGCGCGCTCGACCAGCTCGCGCGTGAGCAGCGCGACGTGCTCCATCTCGAGGGTGAAGCCGCCGAGCGGATCGCCCGCGAGCGAGTCGAAGCCGGCGGAGACCAGCACGAGATCGGGAGTGAAGCTCCGCGTCGCTCCATCGATCGCGGCCCGCAGCTCGTTCACGTAGCGATCGGGCGGCAGCCCTGCCGGGAGCGGCACGTTCCACAGGTTGCCGATCCCGCGCTCGCTCGCCGCGCCCGTGCCCGGGTACCAGGGCCACTGATGCATCGACGCGAAGTGGATTCCCGGATCGTGCTCCACCAGCGCCTGCGTGCCATTTCCGTGATGCACATCCCAATCGACGATCAGCACGCGATCCGCGCGGTGCGTGCGCCGCGCATAGTGCGCCGCGAGCGCGACGTTGCCGAAGATACAAAAGCCCATCGCCGAATCGCGAATCGCGTGATGTCCCGGCGGACGCACCGCCGAGAAGCTGCGCACGGCCCGCCCATCGAACGACATGTCGACGGCATCGAGCACGCATCCGGCGGCCGCGGTGGCGGCGAGCCACGACCCTTCGCTCGCGACGGTGTCGGGATCGAGGCGGCCGCCGCCCGCGAGCGAGATCTCTTGAATTTGAGCGATATAGTTCGCGTCGTGCACGAGCGCGAGCTCCTCCGGCTCGGCGTGTCTCCCCTCGTGGTGGAGCAGGCGCATGAACAGCTCCGGCCGCTCGCGAAATGCCCGTGTGATCGCGCGCAGCCGCCCCACGTGCTCGGGCGCACCCCAGCCAGTGTCGTGGCGCCCGCAGTCCGAGTGCGAGATGAAGCCGACGGTCATCGCGCACCCCGCAGCCGGCGCGATCCCCATTCGGCGAGCAGGAGCAGCGCGAGGAGCGCGAACATCCACCAGCGAAGCCCCGGCGTGATCGAGAGCGCGGCCGCAGGCGGCGTGCCCGGCGCGCCGAGATCCGCGTAGAGCGATGCGAGGGGCGCGGCATCTCCCGCGGGCCCGGCGTTCGACGCGGGCTTCGTCGCACGATACGCCGCCGCCGACACGACCGCGGACCAGTAGTCGCGATGCGCGGCCGGCGCATCGCCCGTGCCCGCGAGCCGCCAGCGCCACGTCTCGTCGTAGCCAAGCTGCACGACGCGACCGGCGCCCGCGCGACGCGCCGCGGCAACGACGCGGCCATCGCGCGATTCGAGCGGCACGGCGTCGCCAGCGGAGGCGACGATCGGGAAAAAGCCGAGCGCGCGACGCGGATTGGCGCTCGCGAAGGCAAGCGATGCAGCCGCGACGCGCGTGCCCGTGCGTCCGGGCGCGAGTGCGCGCAGCGGCGCGGCGAGCGGCGCGTCACCCGCGAGCACGACACCACCGCCGCTGCGCTCGAACGTGGTGATCGCACTCGCGTATTGCGCGGCGCTCGAGTCGAGCGCTATCACGGCGCCCGTGTGCGCCGTGTCGAGCGCGATCGGCGTTCCCTGCGTCACGAACACGTTGGGGCCGACGCGAAGCCGCGAGCTCACCTTCCATCCCCGCTCCTCGAGTGCCGCCATGATGAACTTCCCTTCCCACCCGGCGCGGCCGAGCACGACGACCTGGCGCGGGAGAATCGAATCGGGAGCGGCGGCACGTGCGTGTTGCCCGCGCACCAGCAGGTCGAGCGCGCCCGCGGTCACGGGCAGCGAGAGCGCGTTTGCGCCGGGCGTGATCGCGATGGTGTCGATGAGCCCGACCGCATCCGAGAGTGTGGCGCGCGTGCCCGCGGGCGCCGCGATGTACGCGCGCACACCGCCCGCGGGATCGGTGCGCTCGGCCACCTCGATGGCGGTGGCCGGAAGCGAGTCTCTGCTCCAGCTCACGCGCACGCCCGCGCGCGCGAGCGCACGCAGCCACTGGCGCTCGCGTGCGGCGGGCGCGAACGCGGCGGTCACGTGCACCGACGTCGGTTCGGGCGCGAGCGTCCACGCCACGAGCGCGGCCTGGAGCGCGCGCGAATCCGTGCTCTCGTGCACCTCGGCGCTGTCGCGAGGGGCGGCCGAGCGCACGATCATCCACGCCAGCAGCGCGAGTGCGCACACTCGCGCCGCGAGCTCGAGAGAGCGGCGGAGATCAGGCCGTGAGGGCATACACCACGATGTTGACGGCGAACTTCGTGTTGTCCACGGATTGAAAGCGCTTGCTGTCCGGGTGATAGCCCCACTCGGAGCTGTAATCCTTGCTGCTGTACAACACGGCGATGCGGCCCTCGCGCATCACGGCGAACAAATTCTTGTGGACGAGATTGTCTCCCCAGCCATTGAGCTCGTGGCTCGTGGTGGGCGGGCCGTCCGTGAACTTGAAGAACGCGGAGTAGAGCGGATGCGTGTTGGGCAGCGGCTTCGGCTCGCCGATCGTGCGCGTGATCTCCTCCGTGGCCGTCTTGTGAAACACGCCATCCACATCGTGGTTGTGATCGTCGACGAACAGCATTCCGCCCCGCTCGAGAAACTCGCGCAGCTGCCTGCGCTCGCTGTCGGTGAAGCGTACGGGGAGATGGCCGGTGAGGTAGAGGAGCGGATAGCGCAGCAGATCCGGCGAGGCGAGCGAGACGATCACGCCTGCGGGAGTGACCGGTATCTCGGTGTAGCGCGCGATCGTGTCGATGATGTTGGGCGGCACGAGCGGCGCCGAATCCCAGTCGCCGGACTCGTACTGCGCGGTCGCGAAGGTGAAGGTGGGAGTCATCGCGCGCTCACCAGGCACCCGACCATTCCGCGGCGCGCGGAGACTCGACCCGCGCGACGCTCACCCCCGCGGCGACGCGCCGTGCACGCACGAGCGCGTCGGTGGCATTGTGGCCGGCGCGGAGCGCATCGATGGCGGGAGCCAGTGCGCCGGCAAGCTCGGGTGCGCTCTCGAGCGCATCGACGCGGAGCGCGAGCAGCGAGTCGATGGCCGCAGCGGGATTCGACGCGAGCTCGCTCACCGCGGCATCGAAGCGCTCCGCCCTCCGCTCGGCCGAACTGTCGAGCGCCGCACGCGGAAGGCGCGATGAGGAGCTCGCGTCGTCGCGCTTGCCCGCGAGCCGCACCTTGGCGATGTCCACGATCACCACCGGCGCCTTGCCGCGCAGATAGAGCCGCTCGGCATTGCGCGCGCGCTGAATCGCGGCGAGCGCGGCTCGCATGGGCGGGAGCGCGGCACCCGGCTCGCCCACCTCGAGCGAGCGACTCGCATCCCACATCGCGTTGTACGCTTCGAGCAACGGCCGGTTCACTGCTACGACCGGCGTCTCGTCACCCTCGAAGTCGGTGGCACCGGCAGATGCCTGCGTCGCGGCATTCGCGGCCGCGAGCAGCTGATCGGGGGTCATGTGCGCGGGCGCGTTGTTGCCGCCGGCATCTTCCGTTTGCTGCGAGCCGCCGAGCCGGGCAAATACGATCTCGCCGATGTGCTGGCGGAGCCGAGCCTCGTCGCTGCCGATGCGCTGCGACTCCTTCACGACATCGGCGCGCGCGAGCTTGGCGCGCCGCGTCTGAAGCTTCTCGGTGAGAATGATCAGCATGCGCTGGCTGATCTGCGAGCTGTCGACATCCGTCGGCGGCGCGCCCTCCACCGCGATCGAGTCGTACTCGCTCGGCCGCGGCACACGGATCGTGCGCGTCTCGGATACACCGATGCCGGGACCCGTGATGTGGTTGCGATCGCGCGCGACCGCGCGCACGTGTACGAGATCACCGGGCTTGAGCTGAAGGGAATCGAGATCGAGTGCGCCGGAGAGAGTGGTGCTCCGTGCACCGCCGGCGTTCACGCGATGGATCACGCCCGACTTGAAGGTGAACGTCTCGCCCTCCCCTGAGCTCACGATGTACTCGAACCAGCCGGCATCGAGCCCGTAGTCGTCGGTGGCGGCAGCGGCGAGCGCGAGCGCGCCCTTCGGTGTGCGTATGACGGTGTCGCGCGCAGGGGCGGCGAGCGTGACGACAGGCAGCGAGTCCGCGTGCGGCGCGATGATCACGGTGCGCGAGTGGTTGCGATCGTGAAGCTCGAGCGCAGCGGGTTTGGCGGGCGCCACGATGTCGAGGCGCCACTGATCTGCGGAGTCGCGGAGCAGTGCGGGCGAGAGGGGAGTGCTGTTCAGTGCGGCGGTGATGCCGGTCGCAGCGCCGCGCCCTCGGAGCACGAGGTGACTTCCCGCGAGCACCTCGACGGACGACGGCTCGTCCAGGGAGACGTGTTTTTCTCCCGTGTACGCGGGCGGAATCACTTCCGCGACTAGCGGAGAGAGCCGGTTGCGAATCTCTCCGCCAGCAGGGCGCAGCAGCGAGTCGCCGGCGCGCGGCGCGGAGATGCGGGCGCGCACACCAGCGGGAAGCGCGAACAGGAGCGTGGCGACAGCGGCGAGCAGCACCAGCGGCGGCAGGAGCGCGTGGCCAAGCGTGCGGCGAATCACAGGGGCCCAGTGCACCGCGGCGATGTCGCGCTCGAGATACGAGCTCGGGAGCGGAGAGTCGAGCGCGGTGACGAGCGCGTAGCGCAGCGCGGAAACGCGCTCTTCGAGCCAGAGCGCGACCGCAGGGAGCGAGCGCACGCGGCGTCCGCGCCAGAGCGCGTACCCAGCGACGCCGAGCGCCGCGATGGCCGCCGCGGGAACCGCGAACACGCGCAGCGCGCGCGGCACGCCGATCATCATGTCGATCACTGCGACGATCGCGAGCAGCCCCGCGCCCGCGGCCAGTCCCCAGAGCAGCGCGCGCGCGCCGATGGTGGCGCCGAGCGTGCGTCGTGCGGCGGCGACGCGCTCGCGGGCGGTCACGCGGATACCCGCTGGCGACGGAGGAGCGGCTCGAGCAGCAGCAGCACGAAGGCGGCGGAGAGCAGCCACGTCGCAAGATGGCCGCGCGGCACGGTGCGGCGCTCGAGCGCGCGCGTGGCGACGAGTGGGCCGCTGCCACGGAGCTGCGCGAGGGCGGAGTCGGAGGCCGGGGTGTATCGCGCGGCCCCGCCGCACGGCGACGCAAGCTGCGCAACGAGCCGGCGCGTGCTCTCGCGCAGCGCCAGATCGCCGGCGCGCGGCAGCGGGATCGCGACGTCACGTACGCAGCCGGCGCCCAGCGCGCGCTCCGTCGCGGCGACCGCGCCGTCCGCCCAGCGCGCGATGACGCGCCCGGGTGCAGGATCCACGCGGCGCGCGAAGGGAGACACCACCACCGCAGCAGTAGCTCCCTCGCCCGCCAGAAGGGCACCGGTCGTGTCGATGCGCGCACGTGCGCGCCATCCACTAATGTCGAGCTCCGCTGGCCAGCGCACGAGCGTGTGCGCAGGGTCGCGTGCCCACGCCGTGTCGCTCGTGATCGGCGACCCGCGGTCGATGCGCGCTACGAATGGCCCCGTAGCCGGAGCGCCTGCGGACGCCGCTCCGCGCAGCGATGCTGCCGCGCGCACCGGATCGTCGAGCGATGCGTTCGTCACTTCGATGCGCGCAGCCGGCGCTGCGCTCGACGTGGCGGCTGCCACGCGCACCAGGCGCACGCGCCCGGGCCATGCGGCGCGGATGGGCCCAGTGGCTGCGTCCCATTCCTCCGCGGACAGCGGAGACACCAGAACGAGCTCCACGGAATCCGCATCGGCGCGCAGCGCGCTCGCCGCGCGCATCGCGGCTGCAAAGGCCGTGGAGAGCGAGCCGTGCGGGCTCCTCGGGCTGCTGTCGGCGAGTGTTGCTCGAAGGACGTCCGTGCTCCCGTCGCGTATTGCGTGCGCGATGCTGTCGAACGCGATGACCACGTCTCCACGCGCGATCAGACGCGCCGCACTGTCCGCTGCCTCGCTGCGCGAGGCGAGCGCGCGCGAGGCGTCCACCATCACCACGCGTCCCACCGATCTCCGCCCTCTGGCGAGCTCCGGCCGCGCAAACGCCACTCCCACCAGCATCACCACCGCCACGCGCGCCAGCATGAGCATCACGTCCGACAGCCGCATCGCGCGCGCTGTCGCACGTAGCGGCACATCGGGAATGAATCTCGCCGTAGGCAGCGGCGTCACTCGTGGATTTCTGCTCGCCAGGATGTGCAGCGCGATCACCGCCGCGCTCACCGCTCCGGCCGCCCAGAGCGCCCATGGCGCGAGAAAGGTCACGCGCCCCTCGCCTGCGCCGACACGAGCATTGCTGGCGACACCATCCGCCGAACCGCGTGGTCCGCCGCCTCGTCGTCCGGCACTTCGAAGTACGCCGCGCCCGCCTCACGCCACGCGCGCGCGAGGTCCGCGCGCCACGTCGCGAACGCCGTCCGATATCCCTCTCGCGTCTCGTCTCCGAGCGGGCGCTCGAGCTCCGCCTGCTCCGGATCGACGGCGATGATCGCCGCGCCGGGCGGATCGAGCTCCTCGCGCGCAACGATGTGGATCGCGAGCACGTCCGCGCCGGCGGTGATCCGCTCGCGCGCGGCGCGCAGCAGCGTGTCGTCGTCGCCGAGAAAATCCGAGAGCAGCACGACGCGCTGCGTCGGCCGCGCGAGTGCCAGCGCGGGAACGAGCGACGCGCTCCCCGCCGGCGCGATCGTCTCGAGCAATCGCGCTGCCTCGGCGATCACGCCCCGACGCGTGCGCGGCGGAAGCTCGGCCATCCCCTTCTCACCGGGAACGACCATACCCACGGGATCCCCAGCGCCGTGCGCGACCGCTGCGAGGCCGATCGCGATCCGGCAGCCCTGCTCCCACTTCCCTTGTGTGGCGAGGGGAAAGGCCATCGACGCCGATGCATCGAGCAGGAGCGTCGTGCCAAGCGTCGCACGATCGTTCGTGATGCGGAGAAAGGCGCGATCGGTGCGCGCGAGGAGCTTCCAGTCGAGCCGCCGCGGATCATCGCCCTGCCGATACGGGCGGTACTCCGTGAACTCCGGCGAGATTCCCCGCTGCCTCGAGCGATGCGTGCCCGCGGCCGGCCCGCGAATCGTTCGCCGCGCGGGCCACGTCACGCCGCGCAGCGCGTCCAGCAGCGAGCCGTAGCTTCCCGCGCTCGGCATGCTACAGCCCGATGTCGCTCCGCGGCGGCGAGATGCGCGACAGAATCTCGTCGATCACCTGCTCCGCGGTGATCCCTTCCGCTTCCGCCGCGAAATTCGGCAGTACGCGATGCCGGAGCACGGGATGCGCAACGCGCTCGATGTCCTCCGGCGCAACGGCGAATCTGCCCGCGAGCAATGCGTGCGCCTTCGCGCCGAGGATCAGCGACTGGCCGGCGCGCGGTCCCGCGCCCCAGCGCACGTAGCGCTTCACGAGCTCCGGCGCGTCCGGGCTGTCGGGGCGCGTCGCGCGCGCGAGGCGCGCCGCGTAGCGCAGCGCGGGCTCCGCCGCGGGGATCTCGCGCGTGAGCCGCTGCAGTCCCATCGCGTGCGAGGCATCGAGCACCGGCGTGAGCGCCACCGCAGCGCTCCCCGTCGTCGCCCGAAGAATCGATACCTCTTCGTCCTCCGCCGGATAGCCGATGCGCACGTCGAAGAGGAAGCGGTCGAGCTGCGCCTCGGGAAGCGGATACGTTCCCTCCTGCTCGATCGGATTCTGCGTCGCGAGCACGAAGAACGGCTCGGGAAGACGCATCGTCTCCCCGGCCGCAGTCACGCTGTGCTCCTGCATCGCCTCGAGCAGCGCCGCCTGCGTGCGCGGCGGCGTGCGGTTGATCTCATCCGCCAGCACGATGTTCGCGAAGATCGGCCCGCGCACGAATCGGAAGCTGCGCGCGCCCGTCGCGCTGTCCTCCTCCATGATCTCCGTGCCGGTGATGTCACTCGGCACCAGATCCGGCGTGAACTGGATGCGCCTGAAGTCCAGTCGCATCGCCTCGGCCACACTGCGGATCAGGAGCGTTTTCGCGAGTCCGGGAACACCGACCAGCAGCACGTGGCCACCAGCCAGGATCGCCATCAGGATCTCCTCGACCACGGTCTCCTGGCCGACGATGCGCTTCGCGACTTCCTCGCGCAGCTTCCTCGCCGCATGGCCGAGCGTTGCGCGCTCGTCCTGATCCGCGACGGCGCGCGGACTCGCGGTGCTCACCGAACCGGCCGCCTGCGGCGGTGCGTCAGCAGGAAGATCGAGCCATTGCGTGCGCCCGAATTTTCGAGCGAGATGTTTTCGTCGAGCACCTCGAAGCCGCGCAGCTTGATCACGTACTCGGACGCATCGGCCTGGGGCAACACCTCGCGCAGCGCCGCGCGCTTCACTGCGCTCACGCTCGTCGTGGGTGCGGCCGAGAGCAGCGCGACATCCCATCGCTCCGGCACCTCCACGCGAATGGTGAACGCTCCCACGCCCGGCGTGCCCACGGCAATCGGAGCTTCCTTCGCCGTGCGAAGTGATGCGACGAATGGCATGCTCACGCAGTCCCTGCGGCCGTCATGTCCGTCATTCCGATTTCCTTCTCGGTGTCGGGAATGGGATCGAGCGTCGAGAAGAAGCGCGCGATCTGCTGATCGAAGAGGTACGTGGACCCGCGCACGATTGTTCCAGCACCCGACACCGTGACGCCGATGACCAGCTCCTCGCCGCCCTGGCCGCGAAAGGTCATGTACGATGGGCCCTCCTTCTCGAGGAAGGCGGCGTAGATGGGGCTGCGGCGCGCGAAGAACTTCTTCGCCGCCGCGAGCACGTCTGCCGGCGGCATCGGAGTCCTGATTTCCTGAAGCATGATCGAGTCCTGTTGTTGAGTCAGCCTGGCTGCGGCGCCACCGGCTGCAAGTCGTGACTGAATTCTAGCGGGATCTCCACCACGAACGACGACCCTTCCTTGGGCGCCGACTCGAGTTGGATGTCGCCGCCAAGCAGCCGCGCCAGCTGTCTCGAGAGCGCAAGGCCGAGGCCGGAGCCGCCGTACTGCCGCGTAGTCGACCCATCGACCTGGCGGAACTCATCGAACACGAGCTGGTGCGCGGACGTCGGAATGCCGATTCCCGTGTCGGATACGGTGAATCGCGCCAGATCGTTGAGCACCTGCACCGTTGCCCGCACCTCGCCCTGCGAGGTGAACTTGTACGCGTTGCCGAGCAGCTTGGACAGAATTCGCACGACTTTCTGACGGTCGCTTCGCATCCAGCGCGGCGGACCCTCCGGAATCTCGATACGCAGCTCGACGCCTTCGGCCCGCTCGCCCTTCGTGGATTCGAGCGCCGCTTCGAGCGCTGCCCGCGGATCGAAGAGCTCCACCTGCACACGCACCTCACCGCGCCGCAACGCCGTGAGCTCCAGCAGATCCTCGATCAGCACGAGCAGACGCTCGCTGGAGGTCGTCATGTGCGTGAGCGTCTTGCGCTGCTCGTCCGTGAGCGGACCCGACATTTCTTCCTGCAGCAGGTACGCGTAACCCAGCAGCGCGGTGAGCGGCGTGCGAAGCTCGTGACTGATGTTCGAGAGGAACTCGTCCTTGAGACGCCGCGCTTCCATTACGGCGACGTACTGCTGCTCGAGCTGCGCGTTCGACTCGAGCAGCGCGCCATTCGCGCGGCGCAGGTCGTCGATCATGGCCGCCTTCTCGGCCGTGGCCGCCATCTGGTCGGCGACGATCTGCAGCAGTCCGCGCTCCTCGACGGTGAGCAGTCCGGGGTTCGCGAAGTAGAACGTCACCGTGCCCAGCACGCGCGCCGGCGTTTGCAGCGGGAGCGCCACGAGCGCGCTGAAGCCGAGCTCCGTCGCGACCTCCTGCCAATCGGCGAGCGACGGATCCGCGAAGAGGTCGGGCACGTGGATCGCGCGGCGCTCCCCCGCGGCCTGGCCGCTCGGCCCGAGCCCGACCCGCACGCGCATGTCGCCGAGAAAGGGGCGAAAGCGAGCGGGCCAGTTGTACGACGCCGCGAGCCGCATCACATCATCATCGTCCGCGATCGTGTAGATCGACGCGAACGCGGCGCCCACCAGCGGGCTCACTCGATCGAGCGCGAACTGGAAGACATCCTGCGGCCTGTCGGCCGTGAGGAAGGCATGCACGATCTCGCGGACTGCAACCAGCTCCCGAATCGAGGCATCCGATGGAACGCCGGTCGTGTCCGAAGCTGAGTACGGTGCGCGGATCACACGGGGGAATCTATGCATAACACCCGCATAGGCCACCCCAGAGGGTTATTTTGGCGAGCGAGCCCTCTCCCGATCGGCCACCTGCGCCAGCAGCGCTGGCAGCTGAGCGGTGAATCCCGAGCGTGCGAGCACCGTTGAGCCAGCCTCCCGCGCGCGCCTGATCGCCTCGACATTGCCGTGCCCGGCGAAACCGAGGATCGGGGTGCCCGGTGACGTGGAATGAATGCGCGCGATCGCGGCGAACGGGTCCAGCGCGCTCTCCTCGAGGTCGAGGATCGCCAGCGCCGGCTCCCCCGCCGCGAGCTGCCGATCGAGCTGCTCGGGTGACTTCGCCACGCGCAGCTCGAGCCCGAGCCGGCGCGCCACCTCATCGATCTTCGAGCGAAAGAGAAGATCGCTCATGACGACGAGCAGCTTGCGCGCGCCCGCGATCGGCGCGACCGCGCCCAGCGGAGCGGTCATCGCGGCCCCTTCGCGCGCGCCGGGCGGACCTCGATGCGCGAGACGAGCACAGATGCAGGCTGCGTCACGAGATACCACACGGAGTCGGCGATCTGGTTGCTCGTCAGCTTCCAGCTCTGATCGCCGCTGCTCGGCGTCAGATCGGTGGCTACAGAGCCGGGCATCACGACTGCGACACGCACGCCCGCGTCGCGAACCTCGAGCATGAGCGACTCGCTGAAACCGTTCACGGCGTGCTTGGTCGCCGCGTAGCAGCTTCCGCCCACGAACGTGTTGCGCCCTGCGAGCGAGCCGATCGTGACCACGAACCCGCGCTTGCGCTCCACCATGCCGCCGATGAGCGCATGGGTGACGTAGTAGAGCGAATTGAAGTTCACGTCCACCATGCGATGCCACTCGGCACTGGTGAGCTCGAGAAACGGCTTCATGGTGGCGACGCCCGCGTTGTTCACGAGCACGTCCACCTCGAGCCCGCGAAGCGCGGTGCCCACCCCCTTCTCGTCCGCGATGTCGAGCGGGATCGTGCGGCAGACGCCGCCGCCGATCTCGATCTCCTCCTTCAGCGACTCGAGCTCGCTGGCGGAGCGCGCGACGGCGATGATGTCGTACGCCGCCAACAGGCGAAGTGCGGTGGCGCGCCCGATGCCACGCGATGCGCCGGTGACGAGCGCGGTTTCCCTTGGCATGTCCACTCTCCTCTGGCTGCTCAGACGGACACCAGCATCGCTTCCGTCGCGCGCACGAGCGGCGCGAACGAAAGCGTGCGAGCCGTCACACGCTCCGCGAGCTCGTGCGCGAGCTCGCGCTGACCTTCGGCGAACAACTGCTCGACGATGTACGGGCCCGCGCGCGGGTTGCGATACCAGTCCTCATCGAAGCGCTCGACCAGCGCCTCGCCGATCACCGCCTGCAGCTGCCACGCGCGCAGGTAGCGGGCCGCGTAGTAGCGCGGATCCACATCGACGAACGCATCGGCAGGGTCGTAGCGGAACGAGGTCGCCTGCGAGAGCGTGTCCACGTAGATGTCGGGAAGGCTCTGCCACGAGTGCTCGCCCCCGTAGAGCTCGTGCTCGTAGATGAGCTTCGCGCAATACCGGCGCAGGAACTGCAACTCCTCGAACCCCGCTGCGCGGAGAAAGCCCGGGATGCGCGGTGCGCCGAGCTCCGTGTAGCGCGCGAGCCATCCGGGCAGATGCAGCATGTGGTCGAAGAGCATCGCGTACGACTCGGTCACCGAGTTGTCGCCGAGCCAGCGGTACTCGAACGGATAGTCCGCGCGCGTGTTCGCGAAGTGCAGCGCGTGCCCGAGCTCGTGGAGGAAGGTGCGGTAGTCCGACTGCCCGCCGTGCGGGCGGAGCACGAGATACACCTCCTGCGGCACGCGCACCGGCGCGCAGAACGCGCGGGAATTCTTTCCCTCGCGATCCGCGGTATCGAAGATCACGCGACCCTTCGCCGTTGCGTCTGCGCCCATGTCGGCAACCTGGCGGCGCACTTCGGGCTCCATCCGCTTGCTCGGAAAGTACGGGTCGAAGGCGGGCGCACGCATGAGCGCGAGCGCGTCCGCGCGCGTCGCATCCTTCGGGTCGATGTCGAGCTCGCGGCGCACCACCTCCGCGAACACGTCGTCCCACATCGGCTGCGTGTCGCGCAGAAAGGCGCGGCACTCCTCCACCAGCGAGGGAAGGTTCACGCCACTCAGCGCGGTGAACGTCGCGTTGTAGCTTCCCGCGATCTCCAGTCCCTCGACGATGTCCTTCTCGCGACGAAAGCGCTCCTGGCGCATCGGCGCGAGCTCCTTCGCGACGAGCGACGCTCGCGCGCGCTCGAGCCTCAGCCGCTCGTCCCGATCCTTCGCGTTCGCGATGTCGATCGCGATCTGCTGATACTGGATGCCTCGCCCATCCTCCATGCGCACGACGGCGCTCGACTCCCACGCAATCTCCCGCTCGTCCAGCTCGGCCAGCTCGCGCGACACACGCGCATCGGCCTCCCACTCGAGCAGAATGCGCGCGGAGCGCTGCTCGTCGCTGCCGTCGCGCGCATCGCGAAACAGCTCGCGCACCATGTCGAGGGCGTCGTCGCTGAGCACGTTCGCGTAGCGCGCGTAGATCGCCTGGAGCTCTGCCGTCTTCTTGAGTCCCGCGCCGGTCTGGTAGAGCTCGCGCGAGATCGTCTGGTGAAACTCATCGCCCTCGCGGCGCAGCGCATCGAGCGAGATCGTCATCTGGCGAGACGCGCCTGCAGCACCGCACGCAGCTGGTCCGCCTGCACGCGCTCCTGCTGCAGCGTGTCGCGATCGCGGATCGTCACCGTTCCTCCGGTGATCGACTCGCCATCGACCGTGATCCCGAACGGCGTGCCGATCTCGTCCTGGCGTCGATAGCGGCGGCCGATCGCGCCCGATTCGTCGTAGAAGATCGGGAACAGCGGGCGCAGGTCTTCGGCGATGCGATGCGCCATCTCGGGCATCCCATCCTTCTTCACGAGTGGAAAGATCCCCGCCTTCACCGGCGCGAGCGACGGCAGCAGCTTGAGCACGGTGCGCCCCTCATCCTCACCTTCCACTGTCTCCTCGTGAAATGCGTTCACGAGCACCGCCAGCGTCGTGCGATCGGCGCCGACGGACGTCTCGACCACGTAGGGAGTGTAGCGCCGATTGTTCGGCTGGTCGAAGTACTCGAGCTTCTTCCCCGAGAACTGCTGGTGCTGCGTGAGGTCGAAGTCGCCGCGGTTGTGCACGCCTTCGATCTCCTGAAAGCCGAGCGTGCCACCGAAGTCGAACTGCACATCGAACGCCGCGCGCGCGTAGTGCGCGAGCTCCTCCTTCGTGTGCTGGTGAAACTTGAGCCGCGAGTGCTCGAGTCCGAGCGACTGATGCCATTCGAGCCGCTGCGCCTTCCAGTACTCGAACCACTCCATGTCGCTGCCGGGCTCCACGAAGAACTGCATTTCCATCTGCTCGAACTCGCGCGTGCGAAAGATGAAATTGCCCGGAGTGATCTCGTTCCGGAACGCCTTCCCGATCTGCGCTATCCCGAAGGGAATCTTCTGGCGCGTGGACTGCTGCACGTTGAGGAAGTTCACGTAGATCCCCTGCGCCGTTTCCGGGCGGAGATACACCACACTCGCCGTGTCCTCCACAGGGCCCATGAACGTCTTGAACATGAGATTGAACAGGCGTGCGGCTCCGAGCGTGCCCTTCATGCCGCACGAGGGACACTGCACGTCGGGCGTGCCCGGAGTGCCCTTGATCCGCGCATCGTCGGCGCGAAAGCGCTTCTTGCAGTTGCTGCACTCCACGAGCGGATCGACGAAGCCGCTCACGTGACCGCTCGCCTCCCACACGCGCGGATGCATGAGGATTGCCGCATCGAGCCCCTCGATGTCGTCGCGCATGCGGACCATCGCGTTCCACCAGCGGTCCTTCAGATTTTTTTTGAGCTCGACGCCGAGCGGACCGTAATCCCACACGGACCCCGTGCCGCCGTAGATCTCCGAAGACTGGAAGATGAAGCCGCGCCGCTTGCACAGCGACACGAGCTTATCCATCACGTCAGGGAATGTGCTTGTGGTCATGCGTCGATGGCTGGAGTGATGGGGAAGGCCGAACGATCAGCTGTCGAGATCGGCGCTCAGCACCGGCTCGGCCGGCGCCGCGTGTCCGAGCATGCGCGCGAGAATCTTCTCGCCATGAAAGCGTCCGTTCTCGATGAACACCTTGTTGGCATCGAAGCCCGCCACCACGACACCGGCGATGAAGACGCCGGGCACATCGGTCTCGAGCGTCACGTCATTGTGCGCGGGCACGCCGGTCACCGGATCGATCGAGACGCCCACCTGGCGCAGCAGATCGACGTTGGGCGCGAAGCCGGTCATGACGTACACGCGATCCGCGGGAAGCGTGGAGCTCGCACCCTGCGTGTCGATCGTGACGCTGTGTGGAGCGATCGCGAGCACGCGGCTGTTCCACCGAACCGCGATGTTTCCTTCCTTCATCCGATTCTGCACGTCCGGAAGGATCCAGGGCTTGATCTTCATGTCGAAGGTGGGCCCGAAGTGCACGAGCGTCACGCGCGCACCGCAGCGCCACAGATCGAGCGCCGCTTCGGCCGCCGAGTTTCCGCCGCCCACGACCACGGTGTCCTGGTCGAACGACTCGTGCCCTTCCTTGTAGACATGCGTCACGTGCTCGAGCGTCTCTCCCGGCACGTTGAGCTTGTTCGGCGAGCCGAAGTAGCCTGTGGCGATGATCACGAACCGCGCACGCACGGCACGCACGTCACCTCCGCGCCGCAGCGTGTGAACGACGAACTCGCCGTCGGTACCCGTGATCTCGGTGACCCGTTCGAACTGCCGAACCGGAATGCCGAAGTACGTCACGACCGAGCGATAGTACGCGAGGGCGTCGCGGCGTCCCGGCTTGTCTCCGCCGATCGTGAATGGCAAGCCGCCGATCGAGAGCTTCTCGGCGGTCGAGAAAAAATTGACGTAGGTCGGATACGCGGTGATCGTGCTCGTGACGGCACCGCCGTCGAACACGACACAGCTCATCCCCGCCCGGAGCATCGTCACCGCAGCGGCGAGCCCGCACGGCCCCGCGCCCACGATGGCGACATCGACGGCCTCCTCTGCTTCCAGCGCCATCACTCCACTCCGATGATCTGATCGCGGTGGGTGCCGACACTCACGTACGAGATCGGCGTGTCCGCGAGCTCACGAATGCGATCGAGGTAGCGGCGCGCGGCGGCGGGCAGATCGCCGAGCGTGCGCGCGGCCGCGGTGCTGGTGCGCCAGCCGTCGAACCATTCGTACACGGGCACGGCCTTCTCGAGCAGCACGAGATCGCCGGGAAACGACTCGTGCACGTCCTCGCCCACCTTGTAGCCGGTACACACGGCGACGCGATCGAGCGTGTCCAGCACATCGAGCTTCGTCACCGCGAGGCCCGTGAGCCCGTTCACGCGCGCCGCGTAGCGCACGACCACGGCGTCGAACCAGCCGCAGCGGCGCGGGCGGCCGGTGGTCGCGCCGAATTCGTTGCCGAGGGCGCGCACCTCGCTCGCGAGCGGCTCCTCGAGCTCCGTCGGCAACGGGCCGTTGCCCACGCGCGTGGTGTACGCCTTCACGACGCCCAGAATCGCATCGAGCGCGGTGGGCGCGATGCCGGTTCCCGTCGCGGCCCCGCCCGACGTCGTGCTGCTGGACGTGACGAAGGGATACGTGCCGTGATCGACATCGAGCAGCGATCCCTGCGCACCCTCGAGGAGAATCGCGGCGCCCGACCCGATCGCGCGATGCATCGAGAGCCCGACGTCATCCGCCAGTGCCAGCAACCGTGGCGTGAGCTTCGTGAGCAGATGCACCACATCGTCGATGTTGGCGCGCTGGCTCGACCCGAAGGCGACGAGCTGCGCGTTCGCGTGCGTGATCCCCGCCTCGAGCAGCTCGCGCAGCTTCTCGGGATGCCGGAGATCGAGCACGCGCACGCCGCGCCGCGCGATCTTGTCCTCGTAGGCGGGCCCGATGCCCCGGCCCGTGGTACCGATCGCCTTGCTCGCCGCGCTCTGCCCGTCCACGAGCTTGTGATAGGGGAGCACGAGATGCGCGCGGTCGCTCACGTAGAGGCGTCCTTCCACATCCACACCGTCGCGCACGAGCTCATCGATCTCCGTGAACAGCGTCTCGGGATCGAGCACGACGCCGTTCCCGATCGCGCACCGCACGCCGGGATGGAGAATGCCGCTCGGAATCTGATGGAGCACGAATGCGCGGTCGCCGAACTTCACGGTGTGGCCGGCGTTGGCGCCGCCCTGATAGCGCACCACCCAGTCGGCGCGCTCGGCGATCACGTCCACGAGCTTCCCCTTCCCTTCGTCGCCCCATTGCGCGCCGACGACGACGAGAGTTCGAATCGATGAGCTGAACATGCCTTCCAGAGTGCGTGTGCGGGCAGGCGCGGACGAACGGCCGCCGGCGCGGGAGGTTACCCCGAAAGCTAACGCCCGCCGGGGAAGATGCCCAAGTCAGGGGTCGCGCGAATCGAGTCGATGCGCGGCGACAGAGCTGAGCGCAGAGTGAAGCGCCTTACACGCCTGTCGTTTCCAGCCAAAGCTCAGGTGCGGTTCTCCCGAGCGAGTAGGCGCTTTCAGGGTTGGCGCTCTTCCGTCTGTGTCCGTTTGGGTCCGTTTGTGTCGTCGTTCCCCAGAGGCAAGGCGCGGTGCGCAGGGAGAGCGGGATTCCCTTTGCTCCACATCCTCGTGCGCGGCAGCTTTGCCCGAACCACATCGCTACTGTGAGCGCCGCTAGGCGGATGTTCGTGCGATGATCGAGGTTGCCAGGAGCGACGCCACCTCGTCGATGCCGCTGCCCTCGAGATGGGCGAGATCATCGCTGGGTGTGTGGATGCGGCTGACGGTTCGCCAACTTCCCTTGCTGACGTTCACGACTTCCCACCCCGCGTCCGCCAGTGCGACGCCATCCATGAGTAGCCCGGGAGGAAGCGGGCTTGCCGCCGGCCAGCCTTCGCCCAGATAGTCGAGCAGCGTTCGAGGCTTGCGGCCGCTGTACACGAGACGGAGCGCTCCGGTATCATCGATGCCGTCGATGTTTATCGCGCTCGCGGGCGCCGACTCGCGCGCCCACGCGCGTGCGCCCGCGAGGCCGAGCTCCTCGGCGGTCGTGAGCATCACACCAAGCTCGATGGTTCGCGGAAGCAGCTCGACGATGCGGAGCACGGTGGCGAGTCCTGATGCGTTGTCGAGCGCACCATGCGAGCGATCGCCAACGAACGATGCGGCCACTGGAAGAGCCGCGACAATCCCGAGCACCGCTATTCCGAGCAACGGTGCGGATGATGTTCCGATCACGAGCTGTGCGAGCAGTGAGGCTGCGGCAGCGATCAACAATACGATGCACGCGATGATCGCAGCTGCGCGCACCCCGATCGGGATCGGCTGGCTCTTCGAGTCGAGGTGCGCCACCAGCCACAGCTTCGGCGTTCCCCGCGTGCTGGCGAGATTGTTGCCGAGCAGGCGGCCGAACGGCAGACCGAGCACGCCGTATCGCGCGAGCCATCTCGCACACGCGGCAATGACCGCTCCTCCGCCAAGGAGCAACGCAAGGGCGTCGAGTGGCCGTCCCCTGGCACCCATCACTCCCGTGCCGAGAAAGACCAACGCCAGGCAGGCGCCTCCGAGCGGAGTTCCCCATCGCCCGGGAAAAGTCGAGTACTCGAACCGGCGATGCCGTATGTCGAATCCCGCCTGCTGGAGGATGACCTGGCAATAGGTACGCGCCCCGGCCTCGGCCCCGCTTCCCGCAGGGCGAGCAAGATCCCCGATCGCTTGAAGATGCGCCTGTGCCGCGCTACGCAACGCGCGCGAGGCCCGCAGTGCCGAGCAGGGTGGCGACCCGCTCGCGCTCGGCGGTGCCCAGAGGGCGGAGCGGCGCACGGGGCAGTCCGCCCGTGAGCCCGATGAGATCCATCGCAACCTTGATCCCCGGAGGGCCGAGCTCCGCCACGATCTCCTTCGCGATCGGACGCACGCGCGCCTGGATCTCGCTCGCGGTCACGCCGTCGCCGTGCGAGATCGCGTCCATGAGGTCGAACACGAGCGGCGCGGCAAAGAGCGCGACGGCGAGGATCGCTCCACGCGCGCCGTAGCCCACCGCATCGAGCACGGTGCCCGCGTGCCCAGTGAGCACGGTGAAGTGATCGCTCTGCGCCTCGAGATACGCGCGCAGATGCATCATGTCCCCCGTGGAGTCCTTGATTCCGACGATGTTCGGATGCTCAGCGAGCGCATGCACGAGCGTTGCCGCCAGCGGGAGATGCGTGAACTTCGGAATGTTGTAGAGGATCACCGGCACCGGGCTCTCGTCGGCGACGCGCGAGTAGTGCGCCCACAGCGCGTCCTCCGTCATCGCTGCGCCGTAGTAGTGCGGAGGGACGACGAGCACCGCATCGGCGCCGCGCTCCGCCGCATCCTTCGAGCGGCGCACGCAGTCGCGCGTGGACTCGGCGCCCGTGCCCGTGAACAGCCAGCGATCATCGGGAACGAGCGGGCGCGCGAGCTCGGTGAGACGCAGACGCTCATCCTCGTCGAGCAGCGCGGCCTCGCCGGTCGATCCGGAAACCAGGACCCCTGCGAGCCCTGCGGCGATGTGCGCCTTGATGTTCGCGCGAAAGGGTCCGCTCGCGAGCTCGCCGCTCGCGTCGTCGAACGCCGTGACGACGGGACCGAAAATTCCGGTGAGTGCTTTCGCCATTGGTGTGGTCAAGGGTTGTTCAGGTCGCGCACATCGCCCGCGGGAGATTCGGACGGTGCGCTCTCGAGAGAGATCGAGCGCGACGTGTCCTCCAGCATCGATTCGGTCGCCTCATCACGCACCGTCGGCGTGAAGAAGCTGCGAAACACGGTGCCGCCGCATCTCGGACAGGGCTCGTCCTTTGGAGGCTTGCTCGTGAAGAACATCTCGTTGCCGCAGGTGATGCAGACCAACGTGAGCATTCCCTCCGGTCCGTTCGGTCTCGCGTCGGATGACTGCGCCATCGTACACTCCTGTGAATGATGGCGGCCTAAAATGCAAAACGGGCGCCGCCGCTCATTGTGACCGGTCCCACGTGGCTCACCGCAGGCCCATGGTGTCGCGCACGGTCGCCATCGTGCTCCGCGCAATTTCGCCCGCGTGCGCCGCGCCCGCAGCAAGCGCATCCGTAACGAGCCCAGGCCGGGCCTCGAGCTCGCATGCGCGTTCGCGAATGGGCGTGAGCTCGCGCATCATGCCCTCCAGGAGAACCTTCTTGCAATCGAGGCACCCCCACCCCGCCGTGCGGCACTGGACCGCAACGTGCTCGACCGTCGCTTCGTCGTTGAAGGCCTTGTGCAGATGGTAGATGTTGCAGATCTCCGGCGTGCCGGGATCCGTTCTCCGAACCCGCGCGGGATCCGTCATCGCCGGCCTTAGCTTCGCCCACACCTCTTCCGGCGACTCGAGGAGCCCGATGGTGTTGCCCAGCGACTTGGACATCTTCGCCTGGCCATCGAGCCCCATGATCCGCCGCGTGGCCGTGAGGAGCGGCTTGGGCTCGGGAAAGAAATCGCTGTGGAACTTCGCATTCCAGCGACGAGCCACCTCGCGCGCGAGCTCGAGATGCTGCACCTGGTCCTCGCCAACGGGAATGAGGTCGGCGCGATAGAGCAGGACGTCGGCCGCCTGCAGCACGGGATACATCAGCAGTCCCGCGCTGACGCTCTCCTGTCGCTGCGATTTGTCCTTGTACTGCGTCTGGCGCTCGAGCTCACCAAGCGGCGTGACGCTGCTGAAGATCCACGTCAGCTCCGTGTGCTCGGGCACCATCGACTGGACGAACAGCGTAGATTTCGCTGGATCCAGGCCGGAGGCGAGCAGCGACACCGCCATCTGCCGCGTGCGGCGACGCAGATCGGCGGGCTCGTAGCTCCCCGTGATCGCGTGGTAGTCCGCGATGAAATAGATGCACTCGTATTTCTTCTGCAGCTCGACCCAGTTCTTGACGGCGCCGAGGTAGTTCCCGATGTGCAACTCTCCCGAAGGTTGAATCCCGCTGAGTATCCTCGACATCCGAGCAAGCTACGAGCGCGCAAATAGTGGTGCAAGACAGCGCATCTGATCCCGCGGCGATGCTCGCGCACATCGAAGGAGCGGCGATCGAAGCCGCGCGTTTCGTTCGCGCGCGCGAGGCGCATCGCTCGGCCATCGAGTGGCGCGCGAAGTCGCACACCGATTTCGTGAGCGATGTCGACACGGGCGCGGAGCGCATCATCCGGCACGCGCTCACGCACGACTACACGGGCGCGCTCATCGTGGGCGAGGAGCTGTCCCCCGAGCTGTCGACGAGTGCCGGGATCTCGTTCATCGTCGATCCGCTGGATGGCACGACCAACTTCCTGCACGGCTTTCCCGAGTACGCGGTGTCGATCGCCGCATCGGTGCGCAGAGAGGTCGTGGCGGGCGTGATCATCGCGATCCCGACCAACGAGCACTACACGGCCACACGCGGCGGCGGCGCATTCCGGAATGGCGAGCCGATCGCCGTGTCCACCATCGATGATCCGTCGCGCGCGCTCATCGGCACCGGAGTCCCGTTCGGGGCCGGTGCGCCGCTCGATCTCTACCTGCGCCACTTCGCCGCCGTCGCGCCGCACACCGCGGGGATGCGCCGTCCCGGCTCGGCCGCGCTCGATCTCGCTCACGTCGCCTGCGGGCAGTTCGATGCGTTCTGGGAGCTGACGCTCAAGCCGTGGGACTTCGCAGCGGGGATGCTCCTGGTGCGCGAGGCGGGCGGCGTCGTGACCACGGTGGCCGGCGGCGATGTGCCGCTCACGAACAGCTCCCTTCTGGCGGGCAACCCGGCGATGCACCGGTGGCTCGCGCGCACGCTGGCCGACGCCACTCCGGCGGCCTCGACTCTCTAACTCCTGGAAGCACTCTGCCATGACGCTCGTCGAATGCGTTCCGAATTTCAGCGAGGGACGCCGCCCGGACATCATTCAATCCATTCGCGATGCAATCGCGGCCGTGAGCGGCGTGGTCGTGCTCGATGTCTCCTCGGACGACTCGCACAATCGCACGGTGATCACCTTCGTCGCGCCGGTGGAGCGCGCGGTGGACGCGGCCTTCGCGGGAATGGCGAAGGCGCGCGACACGATCGACCTCACTACGCACTCGGGCGCGCACCCGCGAATGGGTGCGGCGGACGTCGTCCCCTTCATCCCGCTCGAGGGCACGACGATGGAGCAGTGCGTCGCGCTCGCACGCACGCTCGGCGAGCGCGTCGGCCGGGAGCTCGGCATTCCCGTGTTTCTCTATGAGCGCGCCGCCACGAGTCCCGTGCGCGAGAATCTCGCCGACATTCGCCGCGGGGAGTTCGAGAAGATCCGCGAGGAGCTGGGCACGTCGCCCGTGCGCACACCGGATTTCGGTCCGCCCAGATCGCATCCCACCGCGGGCACGGTCGCGATCGGCGCGCGGCCATTTCTCGTCGCCTACAACGTGTATCTGGGCGATGCCTCCAACATCGGAGTCGCGAAAGAGGTCGCGAAGGCGGTGCGCGGATCGTCGGGCGGTCTCAGGAACGTGAAGGCCATGGGGCTCGAGGTCGACGGGCAGGCGCAGGTGTCGATGAATCTCGTGGACATCGAGAAGACGCCGATGTTTCGCGCGTACGACATGGTGAAGATGGAGGCGGCGGCGCACGGCGTGTCTCCGACGTGGAGCGAGCTGGTCGGCCTCGTGCCCGAGCGCGCGATCATCGAGTCGGCGGCGCGCTACCTGCAGCTGCGCAACTTCTCGACGGAGCAGTTGCTCGAGCACAAGGTGCGCGCCGCCGCGAGCGACGGCATCAGCCTGAGCGGCTTTCGCGCAGCCATCGCATCGTCGAACCCCGCGCCCGGCGGCGGAAGCGCCTCGGCGCACGCGGGCTCGATCGCGGCGGCGCTCGTGCAGATGGTGGCGGGGCTGACGATCGGCCGGAAGAAGTACGCGGATGTCGAGGCGACGTTCAGGGAGATCGCGCAACAGGCATCATCACTCGGCGAGCGTCTCGCGCAGCTCGTGGATCTCGATGCGCAGTCCTACGAGGCCGTGTCCGCAGCGTACAAGCTTCCGAAGGCCACGCCCGAGCAGGAATCGATGCGCAAGGCCGCGATCACCGCGTCGCTGATCGGCGCGAGCGAGGTGCCGCTCGAGACGGCACGCGCGTGTGCGACGGTGGCCGAGCTGGCGGAGATGGCGGCGACGAAGGGCAACGTGAATGCGCGCGCGGATGCAGGAGTGGCGGCGCTCATGGCGGAAGCAGGGTGCCGGGGCGCGGCGTTCAACGTGAAGGTGAACGTCGACTCGCTGGACGATTCGGCCGCGGCGCACGGGCTCACGGAGGCGGCGGAGAGCTTCGTGCGAGCGGCGAGTGAGGCGGCGAAGCGAACAGCGGAGCTGGTGCAGAGAAAATAGGAAGTGCGGTAGAGCGATTCGGAATGAACGTTGGAGGATGCGTGCCGTTCTCGCCGAGCACGACGGCCCCATGCTGCGATACGGATTGCAAGCGCTTCAGCATCAGCCTATTGGGGTGCCGAAGGCGATGTCACAGCGACCCAGAGTCGATTACCTCGCGGATCGCTTTGAGCGATTTCAGGCGGCTTAGCTCAATTCGGTGGCGACGGTGGCGCGGGTGGTGTCGGTGGTGTGATGAATCCGCCCTCTCCAATCGGATCGTCATCGGACGGATTGGGAGGCTGTCGCCGGGTGGGAGCGGAGACGATCTGATAGTTCAGCTCGTAGTCCTCACTCGGCGTTTCGGTAAGCCAGATTTCACCATGCGCACCACTGGACGAGCGATAGCCGGTGCTAGGCAGCTTCCCGTCGAACGGCGTTCCAGAGATGGGCTTCCAGTCCGGCGGAAGCGACGCGGTGACGTCGTTCGTGACCTGCGTGTAGTACGCTCGCTCTTTTTCCTTGTTCAGCGGTATGGAGCACGAAAACGTGCTCGTCGAGTCTCCCTGAATCACCCAGCATCCCCTTGCAAGCGCCGGTTTCTCACTCGACGTCCACATGCGATAGCCCTGAGACAGCTGCGCCTCACCGCTCTTGTATGCCTCGAAGCCGGTTTTGGATGCGTCAATGTAGGCGGTGAGGTCCTCGCGCACCCATTGGAGCATCGCCGCCTGGCCCTTCGCATTCAAAGCTTCGACATCCGCACTCGTTGCATCGGCGTTGGAAGAACCGCCGTCGACTTGCGCTCCTGCGTCCTTCCATCCGGTCTCGATCACCCGCTTCTTCGCAGCTACGACCTGGGCCGCCATGCTCCGCTTCTTTGCCGCCATCGCCGCGGCTGCGTTGGAGGTGGTCGCAGTGCTCATCCAGCCACACTCCACCGAATTCTCGGCGCCTGAGTACTCGTATTTCTCGAGGAGATATGTCTCGAAATGATTCTTGGCCCGCTCGTAACCGATGAAGTTCTCGGCCCGGGATCCGGCATCGGGGACCTCGAAGATATCGCTGAAATAAACCGCGGGCTGCTTCGGATCCGTCGAGGAACAGAGGTATTTAATGGATGCATGATCAGGTGCAGCAACGGGGACTGCGAGATTGGAGCTGGATCGTGCGCTGTTGGCGGCTTTCGCACGGGCGTCCTTCGCGGCCTGCGCGAGTGCCCTGAGGAATTGCGCCCTCAGTGAGTTGTCGACCGAGTCCGAGGAGCTCGAGCTGGCGACGGTGCTTTTCGCCTGGCCGCCCTTCCCGAGCGGCACGAAGGACCCGTAGCCCTCCCAGTCCATCGTGTACGTGAATTTGCCGGGACCGTCCGGCATGAAATCGTGCGCCACCGGAATCAGTATGCCTTTGCAATTCGCAGCGGGATCTCCGGCCGGTTCCTGGAATGTGAAAGCGTCTCCGTGATTGACGCAGATCTGGCCCGTGCCGGATCGCATCCACCCGTGTCCCTGAACCTGATCGTCGTGGTACGCTCCCCAAACGCCATCGGGACGGAGCGTTGTAAACGCGACGCGCGCGCCGGACTGTGGCGTGTATGGACCAGCGTCGTCGAAGTCTTCATCGTAAACCGTCGCGCACGTTCCGGCGGCCACCGTGTACCACCCACGCGTTTTCCACGTGTACCCGGTGATGAAGCTCTGAATCCGGGCCGCGACGGCAACATCCACATCGGCCCGGCCGTTGTTGCAGATCTCCAGCGACGCATCCTGCGCCAGCGCGATGCCGGGAAGCAGCAGCGCAGCGCAGCTCAACAGAATCACACCGAGCTTGCTCACGGACTCTAGCTCCGGGACAGAGGTGCACTCACATCATTCTAGCCCAAGCCGAATCGAACGCCAGTAGCGCGGCGCGGATCCGGTTGCAGATCCGCGCCGCGCACCCGGAGCGACGTGTGATCGAGCTACGGCTTGCTGCGCGCGATCGACGTGTCTTTCTTGGCCGAGTTGGTGGCCACGACTGGTTTGACCGTGGTCACCGTCTTGGGCGTCGCCCGGACGGGCGTGGTGACTGGAGCCTTCGCCGCCACCGCCGCTGACGTTCCCAGCTGCGCCTTGCCTGTTCCCGTCGCGGCAACCGTCCTGGTGCCAGGCGTTGCTGCAGTCACAGGCGTGGCCTTCGCTACGTTCGGGCCTGGGCGGCTCGATGCGGGCGCCGGATTCTTCGAAGCAATCGTGCCGGCGGCGGTCGCAGTCGCGACAGCCGGGCCTGGTGACGTCGCCGGCGCCGACTGCGCCACCGCCGCAGGCGTCGCCGACGCGCACGGATCCGCGGCCTGCGCACCCGTTTGCGGTTGCGCCTTCTTGTGGTGGAAGAGCGATGTGATTCCCGATACCGCTGTCGCAGCCGTGGCGACCGTCGAGGTGGCCTGGCCGGCTGCGTTCTGTGCAGTGCCTGAACCGGTGGCCGCCGCGACGTTCATTGCAGTACCCGCAGCGCCTCCCTTGTTGCAAGGCGAGCCACCGGGCAAAGCGCCGGCGGCGAGTGCCGGCCCGCTCGACACTCCGTTCGTCAGACCCTCGAAGTGCAGCGGAAACTCTCCGCCGAGGGAGTGTTGGTTGCCCTGGTACGAATTGATCTCGTCCACGGTCAGGTCCAGCATGAAGGTGAAACCGTAGATCTCCTGGCCCGGGTACCACGCCAACTCGAACTGGGCGTCGCCAACGCCACCGGCAGGCAGCGTGAACTTGGGATCGAAGCTGTTGCCATTGACCTGCCCGATTCCGCGCACGCCGTTTCCACCGAACACACTGTACCGGTTCCCCTTCTCGTCCACGGCCCCGCCGGAGCCCTGGACGTAGCCCAGCACGAGCGGATTCGCGGTCTTGTTTCGGAAGCGGACGACCACATCGAGCATCTTGTACCCCCGCAGGTCGCTCGTGCGGAAGTTCGTGATCATCGCCGCGAAGTCACTGGACTCGGCGCAATTGGGCGTGCTGCCGCACACGGAAGGAGGCGCGGTCGCGGCGGGAGCGCTCACAGCGGGAGCGCTCGCCGCGGCGGTCCCTGCCTGCGCTCGAAGGATGGGCATCAGCACTGTTTGCGCGGCAGTGAGCCCGGCTGCGGCGACAGCCCAGCGCATGCATCGACGGACTAGCATGTTCCACTCTCCTTGGCATCGGTTGACGGCTCGACTCCATCATGTATTGCGCAGAAAGCAGTCGAGGATCGTCATCGCCAACCGACTTCAGAGTGGCCCCTAGTTCGTCGCGTACGCCGTCAGGATCCGCGGGCCCGCGTCCGTGATCGCAATCGTGTGCTCGAAGTGCGCCGCGCGCGAGCCATCGGCCGTCACCACCGTCCACCGGTCGGGCATCGTGCGCGTCTTGGGCGTGCCCACGCTCACCATCGGCTCGATCGCGATCGTGAGCCCCGGCGTCAGCTTCATCAGACGCTTCGGCTTGCCGTAGTTGGGCACCTGCGGCTCCTCGTGGAACTCCGTGCCGATGCCGTGCCCCACCAGATCGCGCACCACGCTGAAGCCCGCGCCCTCCGCCACCGCCTGCACCGCCGCGCCGATGTCGCCGATGTGGTTGCCGATCACCGCCGCCGCGATCCCCGCCTCGAGCGCGCGCTCCGTCACCGTCAGCAGCTGCCGCGATGTCGCATCCACCTCGCCGATCGCGACGGTGGTCGCCGAGTCGGTGAAGTAGCCCTTGAAGCGTACGCCGACGTCGAGCGACAGCACGTCGCCGTCGTGCAGCACGCGTTTCTTGGACGGAATGCCGTGCACGATTTCCTGGTTGATCGACGCGCACACCGATCCGGGAAAGCCGTACAGCCCCTTGAATGCCGGCGTCGCGCCGTCGTGGCTCCGGATGAACGTCTCCGCCATGTCATCCAGCTCCCACGTGGAGAGTCCGGCTTTCGCCTGCGCACGCAGATGCGAGACGGTCGCGCCCAGAATGCGTCCGCCCTCCGCCATCAGCTCGATCTCGCGCGGCGACTTCAGCGCAATCATCCCTCGAGTCCCTTCATCACGATTTTGGTAATGTCGTCGATGTTGCCCAAAGCATTTACTCGTACCACGCGCGGACCGTTGTGATCCCGCGCGCCCGCGTCGTCCGACTTCCGCGCGCGGCGCTCGTACCACTCGATCACCGGCTCCGTCTGCTCGTGGTAGGCGCGCATTCGCGAACGGATCGCCTCCGGCTCGTCATCCGTGCGCCGCACGAGCTTTCCTCCGCACTTGTCGCACGCGGTGCCGGGCTCGCGTCCCGTGTACGGCGTCTGGCACGACTCGCAGGTGGCGCGCGCACTGAGGCGGCGCACGAGCTCGTCCTCCCCGACCTCGAAGAGTAGCACGGCATCCACGCCGCGACCCAGCTCGCTCAGCACGCGCGCCAGCCCCTCGGCCTGCGGCACGGTGCGCACCACCCCGTCGAGCACGACGCCCTTCGAGGCGCTCGGCAGCGCGAGGGCCTCTTTCATGATGCCGAGGATGACCGAGTCGGGAACGAGATCGCCGCGCTCCATCGCGGCCTTCGCCGCGAGCCCCAGCGGCGTGCCCTGCGCCACCGCCGCGCGCAGCACGTCGCCCGTGGCAAGCTTGGGGATGCCGAGCGTTTTCGCGATGCGCTCGCCCTGCGTGCCCTTGCCTGCGCCAGGCGGCCCGAGCAGGACGATGTTCATGATGCCGTGTTCATGGTGCGAGCCCTCTCGGCGTGAGTGTGTGGCAGCAACACGGTGAGGTGCTCGCGGGGATCAGCCCCGCTCGCGGAACCTCACGCGAGCACCCTTCTTCATGAATCCGTCGTACTTCCGGATCAGCAGCTGCTGTTGCACTACCTGGACCGTGTCCAGCCCCACGCCAACGACGATCAGCAGCGATGTTCCGCCAAACCGGAACGGCACGTTGATCGCCTCCGAGATCACGATCGGCAGGAGGAAGATGAGCGTCAGAAAGATCGCGCCCGGAAACGTGATTCGCGTAACCACCCGGTCGATGTACTCCGCCGTGCGCGCCCCGGGCTTCACACCCGGAATGAACCCGCCCTGCTTCTTCAGATTCTCCGCAATGTCGATCGGGTTGAAGATGATCGACGTGTAGAAGTAGGTGAAGAACAGAATGAGCAGCGCGGACAACAGGTAGTACCATCCCGTGCCCGGCTGAAAGTATTCCGCGATCTCCTGCAACTTCGGATTCTTGCTGAACTGCGCGAGCGTGCCCGGAACCACGATCACCGTCTGCGCGAAGATGATCGGCATGACGTTCGCCGCGTTCATCCGCAGCGGAATGAAGTTCTTCGCGCTCTCGCGCTGGCGCCCGCGCGCCATCGTGCGCTGCGGAATCTGAATCGGCACGCGCCTGGCCGCGACCGTGATCGCGACCGTCGCCGCCACCACGAGCACCATGACGATGCCGAGCAGCAGGAGCTTGGGCGCAGCCGTAGTGCCCGTCTGCACGTACGCGAACGTCTGACCGATGCCCGGCCAGATGCGCTCGACGATCGAGAAGAAAATCAGGAGCGACGCGCCGTTGCCCACGCCGCGCTCGGTGATCTGCTCGCCCAGCCACATGACGAACATCGCGCCCGTCGTGAGAAAGAGCACCATCTGCAGCCGGAAGCCGAGCCCCGGGTGGGTGACCGCGCCCGCCAGCGACTCGGTGAACAGCGCATACCCCCACGCCTGCAGCATCGCGATCGCGACCGTGAGGTAGCGCGTGTACTGCGTGATCTTGTTTCGCCCCTCTTCCTCGCGCTGCATCTTCTCGAACGTCGGCACGACCGCCGTCATGATCTGGAAGACGATGCTCGACGAGATGTACGGCACGATGCCGAGCGCGAACACCGTCGCGCGCGAGAGACCGCCGCCGGTGAACAGATCGTACAGGCCGGCGAGGCCGCCCGACTGC
>JAICLZ010000070.1 GCA_025929535.1 Gemmatimonadaceae bacterium | reverse complement strand
GTACGCCTCTTCCGACGTGGCGAGGTTGCGCAGATCCGACTTTTCCGACGCCAGATATGCCTTTTCCTTCGTGCTCGCGAACTTCGGAATCGCGATCGCGGCCAGGATGCCGATGATGACCACGACGATCAGAAGCTCGATTAGGGTAAAGCCCTTTTTTCCACTGACGCGCATTGTTGTTCCTCCCGGAACAATAGGTCCATGTGCAGCCCGACGGACGCACTCTCTCTGTTCCCCGAAGACGAGGTAACGGCCACGCGGGTAACGGGCGTACGGGAGGGAGCGACGTTACATTACAGATATGACGGATCTCCCAATCATCTCCGCGTTCAACGACGGGTACGTGGCCGAGATGCAGGAGCGTTTCGATCGCGATCCCGGCTCCGTGGACGAGTCGTGGCGGCAGTTCTTCACCATGGCGAGGCAGCTCGGAGGAGGTGCAACCCCTTCAGCCGCCGATCCAGCGTATTTACGCAAAATCGCAGGGGCCGCGGCCCTGGTTCAAGCCATCCGTCAGTACGGCCACCTGAGTGTCCAGGTCGATCCCCTGGGCAGCCCGCCGCCGGGCACCGCCGAGCTCAACCCCGAATTCCACGGCATAACCGAGGCTGATCTCGCCACGATCCCCGGCTCCGCGCTCGGCTTCGACGCCGATGCCACCGCGGCCGACGCCGTGTCGCGCCTGCGCGGTGTGTATTGCGCGTCCATCGGCTTCGAGTTCGAGCACATCGAGCGCGACGCCGAGCGCGCGTGGTTCCGCCGCGTGATCGAGGACGGGGAAATGCGCCGCACGCTCACCGATGAGGAGAAGCGCGCAGTGCTGCGCCGCCTCACCGAGGTGGACGGGCTCGAGCGCTTCCTCGGCCGCGCGTACCAGGGCTACAAGCGCTTCTCGATCGAGGGGAACGACACGCTCGTGCCGATGCTCGAGGCGGCGATCGAGGGCGCGGCGGCTGCCGGCGCGCGCGAGGTCGTGATGGCGATGGCGCATCGCGGTCGGATCAACGTGCTCACGCACGTGCTGGACAAGCCGGTGAGCGCCGTGTTCGAGGAGTTCGAGGGGAAGTACGCGGCCAATGCCGCCAGCGACACCGGCGACGTGAAGTACCATCTCGGCGCGGAGACCGATCGCGAGCGCAAGCACGGTGAGCGCGTGCACGTGTCGCTCATGCCGAATCCGAGCCATCTCGAGATGGTGAATCCGGTGCTCGAGGGCGTCGCGCGCGCGCAGCAGCGCGTGCCCGGCACGCTCCGCATTCTCGATGAGTCGAGCGTACTCCCGATCGCGATGCACGGCGATGCCGCATTCCCGGGCGAAGGAGTCGTCGCGGAGACGTTCAACCTCTCGAACCTGCGCGGATATCGCACCGGCGGCACGCTGCACATCATCGTCAACAATCAGATCGGCTTCACCACCGATCCGCAGGAAGGCCGGTCGACGCACTATGCGAGCGATCTCGCGAAGGGCTTCGAGGTGCCGATCCTGCACGTGAACGGCGATGACGCCGAGGCGTGCATCGCATCGGTGTGGCTGGGTCTCGCCTACCGCGAGCGCTTCGGCAAGGACTTTCTGATCGATCTCGTGGGCTATCGTCGCCAGGGGCACAACGAGGCCGACGAGCCGGTGTACACGCAGCCAATGCTGTACGCCGCGATCAAGGCGCATCCCACCACGCGCGAGCTCTGGGGACAGCGGCTCACCGCCGAGGGTGTGATCGAGCCCGGTGCGACGGAGCGTCTCGATGCCGAGATCCAGTCGCAGTTCGAAGTGATTCACGCCGAGGTGAAGGCGAAGCCGGCGCCCGATGCCGAGGGCACCGACGCCGATGCGGGACAGCCGGTCGCGCCGGTGACCACGGCCGTGCCCGCGGAGCAGCTCATCTCGCTCAACGAGCGGATGCTGAGCTGGCCCTCCGACTTTCATCCGCTGCCCAAGCTCGCGCGCGTGCTCGAGCGTCGCCGCCCCGCACTCGTCTCCGATGGCGGCATCGATTGGGGGCATGCCGAGGCGCTCGCGTGGGCGTCGCTGCTCGTGAACGGCACCTCCGTGCGCATCAGCGGACAGGACGTGGAACGCGGCACGTTCTCGCATCGCCAGGCGGTGCTGCACGATCACGAGTCCGGCAAGACGTACGTTCCGCTGCAGCATCTCTCGGAAGACGCAGCAACCTTCGAGATCTACAACTCGCCGCTCTCCGAAGTCGCGGTGCTCGCCTTCGAGTACGGCTACAGCGTGGCCGCGCGCGACACGCTCGTGCTGTGGGAAGCGCAGTTCGGCGATTTCGCGAACGTTGCCCAGCCGATCATCGACCAGTTCATCACCTCGGATGGCGCGAAGTGGGGGCAGGATTCGGGAGTGGTGATGCTGCTTCCGCACGGCTACGAGGGACAGGGCCCGGAGCACTCGAGCGCCCGTATCGAGCGCTTCCTGCAGATGTGCGCGGAGAACAACATGCGCGTGGCCTATCCTTCCACACCCGCGCAGTACTTCCACGTGCTGCGGCGGCAGGCGCTGAGCGCGCGGCGGCGTCCGCTCGTGCTGATGCAGCCCAAGAGCCTTCTCCGACTCCCGCTCGCGGCGTCGCACCTCGCGGATCTCGTGTCGGGCTCGTTCCAGCCGGTGATCGACGACGCGAAGGCCGCGCAGGAGCCGTCGAAAGTGCGCCGCCTCGTGCTGTGCACGGGCAAGATCTACTACGACCTGATCGCCGCTGCGCAGGCGAAGGGCGACAACCACGAGCACCTGGCCATCGTGCGAGTGGAGGAGCTTTACCCATGGCCGCACGAAGCGCTCACGGCCGTGCTCGAGCGCTACACGGAGATCGAGGAAGTCGTGTGGACGCAGGAGGAGCCTCGCAACATGGGCGCGTGGAGCTTCGTGTCGCCGCGGCTGCGCGGCGCGGTGGGCAACGCGATGACCATCCGCTACATCGGGCGCCCCGAGCGCGCGAGCCCGGCCGAGGGGTACGCGGCGCCGCACGCCGAACAGCAGGCGAAGCTCGTTGCCGAGACGCTGGCGCCGATCGCGGGCAAGCGACAGGCGGCGCGTGCAACCTCCGGCGCGCGCTGAGCGTTAGCCCCGCATGACTGACTCCGACTCCTCGCCGTGAGGCCGCGGCCCGGGCTGTTCGCACTCGCCGCCATCGCTTTCCTCGCGCCGCGTCCCTGTACTGCTCAGGAGCGCGGCGCGACGGCGCTGGGAGATGCGCTCGAGGGGCTTCCGGTATCGGTGCGCGTGCTCGTCATCGGCGCGCATCCCGACGATGAAGACACGCGCCTCATCACCTGGCTGCAGAAGGGGCGGCACGCGGACGTCGCGTACCTCTCGCTCACGCGCGGCGACGGTGGGCAGAACCTCATCGGCAACGAGCTCGGCGAAGCGCTCGGCGTCATTCGCACCGAGGAGCTGCTCGCGGCGCGGCGCATCGACGGGGCGCAGCAGTACTTCACGCGCGCGTACGACTTCGGATTCTCGAAGAGCGCCGCCGAGACGTACACACACTGGCCCCACGACACGCTGCTCGCGAACGTCGTGACCGTCGTGCGCGCATTCCGGCCGCAGATCATCATCGCCGTATTCTCGGGAACGCCGCGCGACGGGCACGGGCATCACCAGGTATCCGGCATCCTCGCGCGCGAGGCGTACGATGCGGCGGGCGATGCATCGCGCTTCCCGTCGAGCAGGACATCGGGGCTCGCACCGTGGACGCCGCTCAAGTTCTATCGCACCACATCGTACTGGCAGGGGGCCGGCGCGACGTTCCACTACAACGCGGGCGAGTACAGCCCGCTGTTGGGCCGGAGCTACGCGGAGATCGCGGGCGAGAGCCGCTCGCAGCATCTCTCGCAGGGATTCGGCGCGCTGCAGCGCAAGGGATTCGTCGCGGGATCGGTGCGGCGCGAGGATTCGCGCGCGCCGGCGCCCAGGGATCCGAACGCCGAGCGCTCGATCTTCGACGGTATCGATACGACCTACCGGCGACTGCGTGGTGAGGTGCCGGCGGCGCAGCGCGCTCGTGTGGACTCGCTGGCGGCAACGCTGGCTCCCATCATGGCGCACTATGCTCCGTTGCACCCCGAGTCGCTGGTGCCCTCGCTCGAGCGCGTGCAGCGGCTGGCGACCACGATCGCGTCGGGTGCGTCGGGAGATGTCGACGCATCTCTTTCCGAGCTGCGCGACGAGGATTCGCGAGCACTGGTGATGGCGGCGGGCATCGCCGTGGAAGCCACGGTGCCGCGCGATCAGCTCGCGTTGGGTGACACGATGCCCACAACGGTGACGGTGTACGACCGCAACAGCAATCGCCTCGTCATCGATTCGGTGACGCTCGCCGGGAGCGCGATCAAGACGAGCGCGGGCGATGCTCAGAGCGCGAAAGCGGCCCCGCGCACCATTGTGCACGACAGCTCGGCCGCGTGGGCATTCACGGTTCGCGGAACCGCGCTCACCGCACCCTGGTGGCTCACTCCGCCGCGCACCGGCGATCTCTTCGCGTCGCCTGTGAGCACGAAAACGGCCGAGGAGAGCGCGTCGGGCACCGCGCTCGCCAAGGTGTATCTGGCCGATGGAACGGTCGTGCGCGCGCCGCTGGTGCTGCGCGTGGCGAATCCCGCGCGGGGAGAAGAAGAGCGGCCGCTCGCAGTGGTTCCACCCATTTCGGTGACGCTCGATCGCGAGGTCGGCTACGCACGCGCGAGCGCACCCATCGATCGCGAGCTGCGCGTCACTCTGCGCTCGGCATACGAGCATGCGCGGGATGTGAACGTGCGACTCGAGCTGCCGCAGGGATTGCAGGCGGACACGAGCTCCCGCACCGTAGCGCTCGCGGGGAATGGCGTCGCGCAAGCCGTCTCCTTCCGGGTGCGCGGCACGCTGCCGGCGGGTCGACACGTGATCACCGCGGTGGCCGAAAGTGACGGAAAGAAGTTCGACACCGGATACATTCCCATCCGCTACGAGCACATTCGCCCGCAGATCATCGTGCGTCCCGCGACAATGGCGATCGAGGCGGTGGATGCGCAGCTGCCGCATGGCGTGAGCGTCGCGTACGTGCAGGGCGTGGGCGACAATAGCGCGCCCATGCTCGCCGAGCTGGGAATTCCGGTGACGGTGCTCGACGCGCACGCGCTGGCCGCGGCGGATCTGTCGCGCTTCACGACCGTGGTGATCGGCACGCGCGCGTACGAGGCGGATCCGACCCTCGCCGCGCAGAACGCGCGACTGTTCGAGTGGGTGGGGCAGGGTGGTACCATGGTCGTGCAGTACGGCCAGCGCGAGATGATGGAGCCGGGGATGATGCCGTATCCGATCTCGCTCACGTCTCCGGCGGCGCGCGTGACGGATGAGGCGTCCCCGATCACGGTGCTCGCGCCGAACGATCCGCTGCTCACCACGCCCAACCGCATCACGAGTGCGGACTGGCGCGGCTGGGTGCAGGATCGGGCGCTCTACATGCCGTCGGTGATCGATCCGCACTATCAGACGGTGATCGCGACGAACGATCCGGGCGAGCCGCCGAATCCCGGCGGCATTCTGCGTGCGGCGGTGGGACGCGGCAGCTACATCTACACGACGCTCGCGTTCTTCCGGCAGCTCCCCGCCGGAGTGCCCGGTGCAGCGCGGCTGTTCGTGAATCTGCTCGGCCCGCCGATCACGCCGCCGACCGCCGGCGCGCACGCGGTGGCGCCATGAGCGTGCGCATGCGCGCGCTCGCGTGCGCGGCGCTCGTGGCGCTCGCCTCGTGCGGCGGCGACGGGCGCACGGTGCTCACGGTGTACTCGCCGCATGGGAAGGATCTGCTCGAGTACTACGAGGCGGCGTTCGAGAAGGCGCATCCCACCGTGGACGTGCAGTGGGTGGACATGGGCTCGCAGGACGTGCTCGATCGCCTGCGCAGCGAGGCTGCGAATCCGCAGGCCGACATCTGGTTCGGCGCGCCCACCGAGGTGTTCGATCGCGCGGCGGGTGCCGGCCTGCTCTCGCCGTACAAGCCGACGTGGGCGAACCTGCTGCCGCCCGAGGCAAAGGGTGATTCGGATCTCTGGTACGGCACCTATCTCACACCCGAGGTGATCGCGTACAACAGCGATGCGGTGAAGGCAGCCGACGCTCCCAAGGATTGGGACGACGTGCTCGACCCCAAGTGGAAGGGGAAGGTGATCATCCGCGATCCGCTGCCCAGCGGCAGCATGCGCGCGATCTTCGGCGCGATGATCATTCGCGGGATGGGCTCGTCGGGGAGTCCCGATTCCGGATACGCGTGGCTGCGCAGGCTCGACGCGAGCACGAAGGAGTACGCCCTCGATCCCGGCGTGCTCTACCAGAAGCTCGGCCGTCAGGAAGGGCTGATCTCGCTCTACGACATGCCCGACATCGCGTCGCTGCGCGGGCGGTTCAACATCCCGGTGCAGTACGTGATCCCGGCGAGTGGTACGCCCGTGCTCGTCGATGCGATTGCGATCGTGAAGGGAACGAAGCATCCGGACATCGCGAAGCAGTACTACGAGTTCGTGACCACGCCCGCGGCACTCGAGTATGCGGCGAAGAACTTCTATCGCATTCCGGCGCGCACCGACATCCCGCTCGACTCGCTCCCGCAGTGGGTGCGCGACGCGAAGACGAAGATCAAGCCGATGCCGCTCGACCGCGCGCTCCTCGCCAAGCATCTCGACGAGTGGATGCGCTACTGGGACGCGAACATCCGCAACCACAGCAAGAAGAGCTGATGACGGGCGCGGCGCGGCTCTCGCTCGACAAGCTGACGCGCCGCTTCTCCGAAAAGCTCGCCGTGGACGCGCTCTCGCTCGAGATCGCGAGCGGCGAGCTCGTGGCGCTCATGGGCGCGAGCGGGTCGGGGAAGACGACGACGCTGCGCATGGTCGCGGGGTACGAGCCGCCGGACTCCGGTCGCGTGTGGCTCGAGGGGAAGGACATCACCACGCGCGCGCCGCGCGATCGCGGGTTCGGTATGGTGTTCCAGCACTACGCGCTCTTTCCGCACATGACGGTGGGGCAGAACGTCGCGTTCGGTCTCGAGGCGCGCGGCGTATCCAAATCGGAGCGCAGCGCGCGCGCGGCCGCCGCGCTCGCGAACGTCGGGCTCGAGGGCGCATCGCCGCGCGCGATCCAGTCGCTGTCGGGAGGCGAGCAGCAGCGCGTCGCGCTCGCGCGTGCGCTCGTGATCGAGCCCCCGGTGCTGCTGCTCGACGAGCCGCTCTCGAATCTCGATCCGAACTTGCGCCGGAGCACGCGCAACGAGCTCCGCGCCACGCTGCGCCGGCTCCATCTCACCGCGTTGTTCGTGACGCACGATCAGGAGGACGCCTTCGCCGTTGCCGATCGTGTGGCGCTGATGCAGAACGGGCGCCTGCTCCAGGTGGGGGCGCCGGAGGAGCTGCACGACAATCCCGTGTCGCGCGCGGTCGCGGAGTTCATCGGCCGCGCGACGTTCGTGCCGGGTGAGTACGACGGACAGAAGGTGGTCGTGCACATTGCCGGAGCCGCAACGGCGCTCGCGGCGCGCGCACCCGCGACGGTCGGAGCCGACGTGCTCGCGGTGCTCCGCCCCGATGCGCTCGCGTTCGTGAAGGACGGCGGCGGCTGGGCCGGTGTCGTCACGGACCGGCGCTTCGCGGGCGCGCAGCTCGTCTATCGCGTGCGCGTGGATGAGCGCACCGAGATCGAGCTCCAGAGCACCGATCGCAACGTGCGCGAAGGCGACAGGATGTCCGTGCGCGTCGTGCGCGAGCCCGTTCCGGTGGTGGCGGCGTGAAACCCGAGCAGCGCACATCGTGGGCGCTTGCGGCGCCGGTGCTGGCGCTGCTGCTGTGGTGCGTGGCCTATCCCAACATCACGATCATCGCCGGCAGCTTCGCCCACGGGCTCGGCTACTGGCGGGAGTTCGCGCACAGCCCGAGCGATCGCGAGGCCTTGCGCACGACGCTCGAGGTGGCGTTCGGCTCCGTGGTCGCCGCGACCGCGGTGGGACTTCCGCTCGCCTTCGTGTTGAGCCGAGTGGAGTTTCGAGGGCGGAGATTGCTGCAGGCGTTCGCGATGCTCCCGGCAGCGCTGCCGCCGCTCGTGGGTGTGATCGCGTTTCTCTTTCTGTACGGAGAAAGTGGAGTGGTCACGCGAGCCGTTCAGCGAGGGCTCCACCTGGCCGAACCGCCGTGGCGGCTGACCGGGGTGTGGGCGATAATTTTCGTGCATGCCTACACCATGTACGTCTACGTCTTCCTGTTCGTCTCGGCGGGACTCGAACGCCTCGACGGCACGCTCGACGAGGCGGCCGCAGGGCTCGGGGCATCGACGCAATTTCGCCTGCGCAAGGTGACGCTTCCGCTCGTCACGCCCGCACTCGCCGGCTCGATGCTGCTCGTCTTCATGAGCGCACTCGGCTCGTTCTCCGCACCGTACATCTTCGGCGGCGGGCTACGCGTGCTCTCCACGCAGGTGGTCGCGTCCAAGCTCAATGGCTCGATGGGAATGGCGTACGTCGAGACGACGGTGATGGCGATCGCCGCCGTGGGCGCGCTGCTGCTCCTCCGCTGGTTCGAGCGCCGGCGCACGTACGCGCTCACGGGTAAGGGGAGCAACACACGCATCGCGCTGCGTGGACCGATGGCACATCTGGCGCCGCTGCTCGCCACCGCGCTCGTGTTCCTGCTGATCCTGCCGCACGCGATGATCGTGCTCGTCGCCTTCGCGCGCGATGGCACCTGGACGACGCAGGTGCTGCCGCCCCAGTACACGCTCGAGAACTTCACACGCATGGCGCGCGACCCGCAGCTCTGGACTCCCGTGCGCAACAGCCTCTGGATGACGGTGCTCGCGACGATTGCGAACATCCTCGTCTGCTTCGTCGCGGCGTATCTGCTCGTGCGCCGCCGCTTCGCCGGGCGCGGGCTGCTGCAGCTGCTCGTGGTGCTCCCATGGGCGATTCCCGCAACCGCGATCGCGATCGGCCTGGCGTCGACGTTCGATCGCAGCGCGCCCGCGCAGCTTCGGCTGCTCCTCGTGGGCACCTTCTGGATCCTTCCGCTGGCGTACTTCATCCGCGGCATCCCGCTCGTGACGAGCGCCGTCGAGGGCTCGCTTCGCCAGATGGATCCATCGCTCGAGGATGCCGCTCGCGGGCTCGGCGCGAGCTGGTGGCTCGCGATGCGGCGTGTCGTGATCCCCGCGGCGCGTCCCGGACTCGCGGCGGGGGCGACGCTCGCGGCGATCACCGCGGTCGGCGAATTCGTCGCATCGATCGTGCTGTACACGCACGCCAATCGCCCGATCTCGATGGAAATTCTCGCGCAGCTCCGCAATCTCTCCTTCGGCACCGCGGCTGCGTACAGCGTGCTCCTCATCGTGCTCGTGCTCCTGATCTCGGTGGCCGCGCGCCTGCTCGGCGGCCGCGCGGAGCGCGTCGAGACCATCCCCACCGCATGACCAGACCACGCGTCGTGATAATAGGAGGCGGTTTCGCAGGCCTCACCGCCGCCCGAGGACTTCGCAAGGCGGACGTCGACGTCACGCTCGTCGACCGAACGAACCATCATCTCTTCCAGCCGCTGCTGTATCAGGTGGCGACCGCGGTGCTGGCGCCGAGTGACATCACGTCACCGATCCGATGGCTGCTGCGCAAGAACACGAATACGACGGTGCTCATGGCGGAGGTCGACTCGATCGACGTGGAGAAGCAGCTCGTGCACGCGGACCGCGGCCGGCTGTCGATCCCGTACGACTATCTGATCGTCGCATCGGGTGCGCGGCACGCGTACTTCGGGCATGACGAGTGGGAGCCGTTCGCGCCGGGGCTCAAGAGCCTCGAGGATGCGCTCAAGATACGGCATCGCTTTCTCATTGCGTTCGAGGAGGCGGAGAAGGCGCCGCCTGAGGAGCGCGAATCGTGGCTGCGCTTCGTGGTCGTGGGCGGTGGACCCACGGGCGTGGAGCTCGCGGGCATTCTTCCGGACATCGCTCACCACTCGATGCTCGATGACTTTCGCAACTTCGATCCGCGCGACACGAAGATCGTTCTGCTCGAGGGCGGGCCGCGGCTGCTGACGGCGTTCGAGCCCGATCTCGCCGCGCGCGCGCTGCGCGACCTGCAGGGGCTCGGAGTCGATGTGCACCTCAACGCGGTGGTCACGCGCATCGAGAAGGATGCGGTGTACGTGGGCGACCAGCGGATCCCGACGCGGACGGTGCTCTGGGCTGCGGGCAATCAGGCCTCGCCACTCGCGCGCTCGCTCGGCGCGCCGCTCGATCGCGCGGGCCGCGTGCTGGTGAATCCGGATCTGTCGGTGCCGGACGCGCCGCACATCTTCGTCACGGGCGACCTCGCGGCGGTGCCGTACAAGGACGGACAACTCGTGCCGGGAGTCGCACCGGCGGCGAATCAGATGGGCAAGCTCGCGGCAAAGAACGTTCGCCGGCTGCTCGCGGATCTGCCCACGCTCACCTTCACGTATCGCGACAAGGGAAACCTCGCCACGATCGGCCGCTACCGCGCGATCGCGGAGATCGGGAAGGTGAAGCTGCGCGGACAGTTCGCGTGGTGGTTCTGGCTCGTCGTCCACCTCATGTATCTCGCGACCTTCCGCAATCGCATCCTCGTGCTGATCGAGTGGGCGTACTCGTATCTGACGTATCAGCGCGGGTCGAGATTGCTGACGGAGGGGGAAGGGGACGGCGTGTCGGCCGAGCCTACGAGGTCGACTGCACCAGTCGTCCCGGCATCGACTGGAGCAGAGGCGGTCCGGATTCCCTCGATCGATTGAGCGAGGACTCGCTGGCGCATCACTGGGTTCCCGGCTCTCGTATCACGTGATTCCGTATCGGTGCACCCGTCGAGTCGAGTTGCACGAGCACGCGATGCTCATCATCGAACAGCCACGGTGTTCGTGAACGATCGAGCCTGATCAGTCGGATGTTATCCGCACCACGATCGTACACCGTCCACACGCGCGCCTTCGAGAGATCCGGCTCGTTGGTCACGAGGCTCATGTGCGGGCTGTGATTCGGTGCGTACCGAATGAACACCATGCTCCGTGCGCTCGGGATCAGCTGCAGGAGATCGCGAAAGTTGCGGTGGTACGCAGATCCGTCCTGCTTGTTCTCCCGAACGTAGCCCGCCATTCGAGTGTTGTACGGAAAGAGGATCAACGCTGCCGTCATCATCCCGAACACCGCGCCCGATGTGACCGCCGGTACTTCAGGGAGCGGCCATCCGGGCTTCCTGCTCGACAGCGTGCTCGCCAAGCGCCACCATCCGAGCGCCGTCACGAACGCGAGCACCGGTTGAATCTCGACGTAGTACACCGTCCACTGCGGGGCATGACCGAAGGACAGGTATGCGAGCACGAGCAGGATCGTCGTTCCCAACGCGAACCATACCGGAGCGCTCGTGGTGATCAGTCCCAGTGCGGCGACCGGCAACAGAATCGCCCGTGTCGCCCACATGTTTGCCGCGATTGCAATGATCCGCTCCGGCACAATCTGCGGCAGTCTCGAAAGCGTGTAATTGCGATGCGTGATCTTCACGATCTCGTTGAATTGCGCCATGTCCGCATTGAGCGGGCGTAGGGGCTGCTTTCCCGTGAGCCCGAAGCCCATCACGTCATCGGGGAAGTAATAACGCGAGTAGAGCGCGTACGGCGCATGGAGCGCACTGCCTGTCGTGCGCTGACTCCACAACATCCAGATGCCGAGAAAGGCCACGCCAATTCCAAGGGGCACGCGGAGCTCCGTCCACGCGCTGCGCTTGGCGATCCGTTTCCACACGACCACCGCAGCCGGTACGGCGAACACCACCATCGTCACCGGCCTGCTCAGAAAGCCCAGGCCAATGGAGAACGCGAGCCACGCAAGCCACTTCGGCTGCTCGCCGTCACTCCAGCGCAACAGCGCGTACCAGCCGAGCATCCAGAGCGCGCTCGTCGATGTTTCCGAAAGATAGCCAGGCTCGAACTCCATGATGCCCGGCGCGGTCATCCAGAGAAACCAGGTGAGCAGTGCTACCCAGGGGTGGACGAGCCTGCGCGCAACCGCAAACACCAGCGCGCCGCAGAGGCCGAGCAGCAACATGGGCATGAGGCCGGGAAGCCCGAGCCAGAGTCCCGGGATCAGCACGAATGCATGCCCCGGCGGATACTTCGACGTCAGTATGGGCGTGACGAAGACATGATACTGCTCGAAGAACTCCGGCAACGGACGTCCCGGCGCTGTCCAGGCACCCCCCGCATAGATCTTGGCCTGCAGCAGGTACGCCGCCTCATCGTGAATCACTGCGACCTGATCGAGCCCGCCCCACAGCCACGTCATGAACGCAGCCGTGATGCACCCGACCACCAGCGGCATCCATCGGGCGCTGAGCACTCGAGTCGCGCCGTCCACGACGCGAGGCAGCGTGATGAATCGCCCCAGCAGCGCCGAGAGAAGCAGGACGAGCAGGGCTTTTGTATCGGTCATCGAGCAGTCGCCAGCGATTGCGGGCGAGGGTGCGAAGAGATCACCGCTTTCGTGCGAGCACGAGGTACTGTCCGCCGAGCGGCAGGGGAGCAAGCAGGCGCTCGAATGGGCGTAGTACGCGAAGCAGATGCGGGAACACGAACAGAAAATCCGTGCGCACGATCTCGAACCCCGTAACGCGAAGGAGACGTCGCGTCTCGGGCGGCGTCATCGTGATCGCGTCCTTGTCGAAGGGTACGCGGCTCATGATGTAGCGCGTGCCCGGATTCCACGGATTGTTCTCCCACAGCGCGAAGACGCCGCCCGGCACGAGGGCATCATACACGTACGAGGCCGCCGCTTTTCGCCGATCGACGGGAATATGGTGGAAGACGCCATTGCAAAACGCGAGATCGAACGCAGGTCCGATCGGTTCATCGATCATCGCGAAGGTGGCGCCGTCACGCCCGTGCATCGCGCGCGCGGTCTCGAGCGAGGCGGCGGACACGTCGACGCCGTGCACGAGCTTCGCGTCGAGACCATCGAACAGAAAGGGGACGCCGGATCCTGTGCCGCAGCCGAAATCCAGAACCGTGCGCACCGGCCACTTCGCCGTGGCGAGTCGTCTCGCGAGCCAGCGCACGCGCGCAGACGCGTAGTATTCCTTCGTCTCGCCGGTGATGGAGAGACCCATGGCGAGCGCTTCGTCGTAGTTGCCGGCGTACTCGTCGAACTCGGAGCTCGGTGACGAGTGCATTGCGGAGGCGCTCACCGGCGCCGCATTCCCATCAGGCTTGCGAAGAAGCTCGACAGAATCGTCTGAAAGCCAAGTGCCGTGAGCATCACGCCGGGGATCACCCAGCGCATCGTGTGCTCGTAATTGAGCTCACCGAAGTCCACGGTGGACCACTGATGCACCGCAGCGCCCAGCAAGCCGAGCCCGACGAGCATGCCGACTGCTCCAACAGTGAGCCCGCTTTCCAGATTCACCACTCTGAAAAAGCGATTGAGCCGTGGGTCCTCGGGAAGGAGCCCTTCGACGATGGCGAACACCTTCGTCATGAGCGCGAACGCGATCGACTGATAGCCGCAGATGATTGCGAGGCTCGCAAACAGCAGCGTATGTACATCGAACGTCATCGGGCCGATGCGAACCCGCGGCATCGCGAGCGCGTAGCCAACGGCGCCGGCGAGAATGAGCGCGAGCCCGGGCATGAGGAACAGCCAGCGCGGGCTGAAGAGCAGGAAAAATCGCAGATGGCGCCAACCGTCGCGGAAAGTCTTGAGGTGCGGCGGATGCGACGTGCGCCCATCGGGACTCAGCGTGACCGGAATCTCGGCCGTCTTCGCCCCGAACAGGCTCGCCTTGATCACCATTTCGCTCGCGAACTCCATCCCGGTGCAGCGCTGATCGAGCGAGAGCCACATGTCGCGCCGAAATGCGCGCATGCCGCAGTGAATGTCGTGAATCGGCGTGCGGAACCACCACCGCGCGAGGGCACTGAACATTGGATTTCCCCACCAGCGGTGCAGAAATGGCATCGCGCCGGGCTCGACGGTACCCCCGCCAGTTTCAAGACGGCATCCCTGCACGAGATCGAAGCCCTCGCGCAGCTTCGCGAGAAAGCGCGGAATCTCGCCCCAGTCGTAACTGTCGTCCGCATCCCCCATGATCACGTACGTACCGCGTACGGCGTTGATGCCGCCCATGAGCGCGGCGCCGTAGCCGCGCTGCTCCACAGCGACCACGCGGACGCCAAGCTTGCGGGCGATGTCCTGCGACCCATCTGTGCTGCCATTGTCCGCAATCACGATTTCGGCGGCAATCCCGTTCTCACGGATCGCGCGCTGCGCCTTCTCGATCACGATGGCAATCGTGTCCGCCTCGTTGAGGCAGGGCATCACGACCGAGAGCTCTGGCGTGGACGCCGAAGGCGGCGCAGTGAAGCGAGTAAACGGAGCAGTCGTCGGAGTCATGCCTCTGATGGGGCCCCAAGGGTCTACGTCTGGGACGAGGACGCGTCCCGCGCCGTCACGGCAGGTCGGCGGGCTCACGAGGCCCAATATCGCCGCGGTCGACGGGTGTGGAAGTTCCTGAAAGAATGCCCGGTCTGGCACATCGTGCCAATCGATTCCCTGCAGCGCACAGATCGCTACTCGGCCGCCTTCGCTTCCGCCGTCGCCTCGGAGCTCAACGACATCACCTCGAACTCCGACGTCCGACTCGAGTAGCGCCCGAGCTGCGATCCCATCGCGATCGTCGTCAACACCAGGCCGCCCGAGATCCAGAATGGCGCAGCCTCGCCGAGATGATCGGATGCGACACCGGCGATGAGCGGATAGATCACGCGTGCCATGCCTGCATATGTCTGCTGTACGCCCATGTACAGGCCGCGCTCGCTCTCGTCCACCACACGAGACAGCAGCGCGGTCACGCTCGGGAAGTTGAGCGCGGAGCCGAGCGGCACCAGCGCGATCACCGCGGCGAACGGCAGCCAGCTGAAGTTCGGGAGCGACGTGAGCTTCATGAACGCCGTGAGCGGAACGAGCGCGAGCCCGAAGCCGAGCGACAGCGCGCCCAGTCGTGCCGTGCGCACCTCTCCGAGCTTGTCGACGGCCGGCCCGAGAAGGAACAGCCGGAAGATGATGCTCAGCCCACCCATGTACATGAAGAAGAAGCCGATCGAATTCTCCGTCACATCGAAATGGCGGCTGAGATAGAGGATGATCAGCGCATTCACGCCGTAGAACGAGCCGATCCCCACGGAGTACATCCAGATCAGCCGCGCGTACGGTTGTCCGATGTCCTCTCCCGCCACGCGGATCACGGCATCGAGCGGCGCGCGGGCGCGGCGGGTGCGGAGTCGCGCACTCGCGTCGTGCGATTCGGGGAGATAGCGATAGGCGAAGAGAATGTTGAGCGCGCAGAGCAGCGCCGCGATCATCCCCGGCCAGTGCGGCCCGAGATTGTGGGAGAACGACGCGATCGCCGGCCCGATCACCACGCCCGCGTTCGTCGCGGCCGACAGCCATCCGAGACCGCGCGCGCGATCCTTGGGCGCTACGCTGTCCGCCACGTACGCCTGGATCACTCCGGTCGTGCCCCCGCCAGCTCCCTGAATCACGCGCGACGCGAACAGCAGCCAATACGAATCGGCGTAGGCGAACACGATGTACGCAATCATCGATGCGCCCAGTCCGAACAAGAGCGCCGGCTTGCGTCCGTAGCGGTCCGACACCCGTCCCCACAGCGGCGCGCTGATGAGCTGCATCGCCGAGAACGAGGCGACGAGCGCCATGACCGCAAAGTCGCTCGCGCCGAAGTGCTTCGCGTAGAACGGCAGGAGCGGGATGATCATCAGCGCGCCCACCATGTCGATGAACGCGGTGAACATCAGCACACTGAGCTTGCCGGCGTCGCCGCTGCGGAGGGCGTCCAGTCGCTTCGTCAGAAAGGAAGGCACGCGGGAAAGCTACTCTCTGCCCAGCGCCGCGGGCGGAATGGCCCGTCCGACCACGCCTGCCAGGGCGATGATCGTGAGCACGTAAGGAATCATTTGCACGAACTGGCTCGGTATCGCCTGCATCCCCTGCAGCTGGATCTGCAGCGTCTCGGCCGCCGCGAAGAACAGGCAGGCGAGCCCCGCGCGCATGGGGTCCCAGCGCCCGAAGATGATCGCGGCGAGCGCGATGAAGCCGCGGCCCGCGCTCATGCCGTCCGTGAACTGGTGCTGGTCCAAAGAGAGATACGCACCGCCCAGCGCCGCGAGCGCGCCCGAGAGCGCGACCGCCACGTAGCGCACGCGCTTCACTGAGATTCCGAGTGTGTTCGCGGCCTCCGGATGCTCGCCCACCGCACGCACGCGCAACCCGAATGGTGTCCGGTAGAGCAGCCACGCCACCGCAGGGACGATCAGGAGTCCCAGCGGTATCAGCGGATTGTGCAGCAGTCCGGACACCAGCGCAGTGGAGCTCGTGCCCGCCGAGAAGCCCGGCACGCGCGGCGAATTGGATGAGCTGTCGAAGACGAGCTTGAGGAAGTACCGCGTGAGCCCCACCGCGAGCAGATTGATCGCGATCCCGGACACCACCTGGTCCGCCTTGTAGCGGATCGTCGCCACCGCGTGGAGCATCCCGAGCGCGAGCCCGCCCACGACTCCACAGAGCGCCCCGATCCACGGTGAGCCCGAGTAGAAGCTGCCGAGCATCGCGCTGAACGCGCCGCCGAGCATGAACCCCTCGAGCGTCAGGCTAATGATCCCCGAGCGCTCGGCCAGCACTCCGCCGGCCGCAGCGAAGAGATAGGGCACCGCGATGCGCAGCGTCTGCGTGAGGAACGCGAGGACCATGCTCATCGCACGCTCTTCCGCGTGGATGCGAGCAGCCGCCGCACCTCGGGCACCGACGCCGCCATCGCGAGGATCACCACACCCTGCAGCGCGTCCACCATCTGCTTCGGCACGAGCGCATTGATCGCGAGCCCGCCCTGGGACAGCGTCGCGAAGAAGAGCGCGGCGAGCACGACACCGAACGGATTGCTGCGACCGACCAGCGCGACAGCGATGCCGAGGAATCCGGCGCCGGTCGCGAATCCCTCCTCGTAGTAGTGCTCGTAGCCGAGCACGAAGTTGATGCCGCCGAGCCCCGCGAGCGC
>JAICLZ010000014.1 GCA_025929535.1 Gemmatimonadaceae bacterium | reverse complement strand
CTCCGCAAGCTTCCGTCGCAATCGGCGATTCCCGTGATCGATGCGTGGATCGAGCAGCTGGAGCACGAGCTCACCGCACCCCAGGCGGATCGCGCGGAGATCTGCCGGCGCGCGCTCTGTGCGCTGACCTTCCCTGCCTACGCGAGCTCGTGGGAGACGGCGGCGCACGACGAATCGCTCCCGCTCTCCACGCGCGCGGCGCTGATGTCGCTCGACCCGCGCAACATCACGCTCGAGCCCGAGTACTACGCCGAGTGCGACGACGAAAAGTTCCAGCGCGTGAAGCCTCTGCTCTGGTTGTGGTACAGCTACGATCGCACGGTCATGGGCGGGCAGAACGTGGAGGCCGGCGTTCGGCTTCGGCGCATGCTCGCCAAATACATCTTCAAGCGGTGCGGCGAGCGCTTCAAGGCGTTTCAGAACGTCGAGTTCTCCTTCGGATACAACATGGAAGTCGGTGACGATGTGGTCGTGCACCGCAACGTGCTGCTCGATGACCGGGGCGGAATCATTCTGGGGAACAAGGTGTCGATCTCGGATTTCGCGAACATCTATTCGCACACCCACAGCATCGTCGATCAGCGCGACGTCACGGACGCGCAGACGCAGCTCGAGGATGGCGTGCGGGTGACGTACCATGCGACGATTCTCGCGGGCGTGCACGTGGGGTGTGACGCGATGGTGGGCGCCATGGCCGTGGCGACGCGGGATGTGCGCGCGCACCACGTGTACGTCGGCATTCCCGCGAAGAGCGTGCGGGTGAAGCCCACCGCACCGGCGCAGAACGATTGCCTGCCCACCGCACGCGAGAGGCGCAACCCGCAGTGATGCGCCATCCGGGCGGCGATCCTGTTCAAGCGACCGCCAGGCATTAGCTTCTTGCAGGCTCCGCGGCACGCCCGCGCCGTGTCTTCTCCCCCACTTTCGAGTCGATCATGATCCGTACGCTCTCCGTGTTCGCAACGCTCCTGGGCGTTTCGCTTCTTTCAGCCTGCGGCGGCTTCAAGTCCGACTGGCCATCGGTGACGGGCGTGTCGCCGCAGACCGTCAGCGTCACCGTCAATTGCATGGCCGAACAGGCGAAGACGCTCGGCTACGATGTGCGCGTGGTGGATCACAAGCGCGGCGTGGAGGCCACGCGGAACGACACGAGCGACACGCGCTTCGTGAACGAGTTCCGGCGCTTCGACGTGATTTCGGCAACGGCGAAGCCCGAGAAGGGGAGCACGCGGATCGAGGTGCGCGCGGGAACACGATCGCACTACCAGACGCGCCGCGGCACCACGCCCACGGACGAGCCGGCATCGGACGCCGCGAAGAAGGACGCGCAGACGATCGCTACGGCGTGTGGGAGCGGCTCGGGGTGAACTAATCGGCCGACGTGGAATCGTCGAGCCGGATAACGCTCACAGGATCGGCCACAGATCGCGCGTCACGTCGAGCGAGAACGTCCATTGCCCGTGACGAAGCCCGCGCGCGACATCGACGCGCAGCAGGTCGAAGAAGAACATCGCGCCCATTCCCACCGCGGGATACCATCCTGCGCGATCGGGTGCGAACGGTGCCTCGTTTCCGGAGTAGATCACCGTCGCGAAAGGCGCGAGCGTCGCGCGCGCGGGAGCCTTGCCGTACGGGCCCAGCGACAGTCCGACGAACGGCACGCTGCTGCGCCACTCCACTCTCGCGCTCGCGCCCACTCTGCCGGCGAACTGGTGATATCCGTAGCCGGGGCCCGATACCGGCCCGCCGAGATACACGAGCTCCTGCGGCGGCACATTCGCTGCGCCCGCGAGTCCCGCGAGCGTGCCTTCGATCACGAGATTTCCGCCACCCATTCGCTGCTCGCCGTGCGCGCCGAGCATCGCGCGTGCAAACGACCCGTGTGAATCCGCCTCATCATCCAGCGCCTGCGTCACCCCGCCGCGCAGCTGTCCCGCGAACCGCGTTTCGAACCCGGCGAGCATCACCGGAGCGGGACGGGTGAAGCCGAGCACGAGCCGCTCCTCGTGCAGCGCGCGAGCGGGAACGGTTCCCTCGTAGCTCCCCCACGCGGGCCGCGCGTGGATGCGCAGCGAGTCCTGATGCTCCCACGATCCCTCCAGGCGCCAGCGCACACCAGCGTGCTCTCCGAGCTCCGCGGCGAGTCCAACCGCCCGCACGTCGTACGGGTCCGTGGCGTCGCTCCCGAACTCCTGGGCGGCGAAGCTGTTGACCGCCGTCGAGCGCTCCGCGATGTCGCCCACGTCGCGGTAGTCGCGCGCGCCGAACAGCTCGATCCCGGTGCCGTCGCCGCGACGGAGCGCGACGCCGAGCCGGCCCTTGAGCACGTGATCGGAGAATCCGTAGCGCGCGCGCAGCGACGGCACGATGCCGGCTCCCGCACGGAAGCCCGCACCGGCGCCGAGCGCGAGTCCTTCCACGCGATTCACGCGCACGAAGTCCGAGACCTTGCGCGCGGACAACGAGGCGCCCTCCGCGCGCGCCAGCGCCTGCTGCTGCACGAGCGCCCGTGCCTCCTCCTGGACCTTGCGCACGTCCTCGTCGCTGGCGGCGCGCACGTCCGAGGGGAGGGAGTCGAGAATGCGTCCGTGCCATTCGTGCCGCGCGAGCTCGCGGGCGGGCGCACTCACGATCTCGGGACCGCCGGAGAACACTGCGAGCGGAAGCCCCTGGTTGATCTCGTAGCCGGAGATCTCCCAACGTCCGCGAATGATTCCTCGCGCAGGGAAATCGAGCCACCGTCCCGTGCGCCGGATTTCGACCTCTTGATGGAGCGGCAGCCAGAAGCGCCCCTGCACGAGCGCGTTCTCGAGTACGATCGAGATGTCCTCGAGCTCCTCGTCGAGATAGGCGGGGCGCGTGAAGGTGAACGCCATGCGCACGACGTCGGCCGTGGAGCGGTCGATGTACAGCGCGCCCACGAGTCGCGGCTGCAGCGGGTCCTTTGGACGAACGCGAAGCTCGTACACACGCACGACGCGATCGGGAAGGCGGATGCTCAGCGAATCGTTGATCGCAAAGTCGTAGTCGCCCACGCCCGCGGCCGAGAGCGGATGCGGAACGTCGCGCACCTCGTCGCCTTCGCCGATGCGGATGATGCTCGGGAAATTGTTCTGGACGATGCCGAGGTGATCCTGGTGGTATGCGATGTTCGTCGGAAGCGCGAGCGTGTCGCGGCGCCCCACGATGCGCTGCTTGCTGAGATTGGGCGCGCGCCAGTACACTTCCAGCGCGAGCTCATCCGAGCGAACCACCTTGGGCGGATCGGGAAAGTTCTCGCCGACCTGCGCAAGAAAGGTGAGATTGCCGTGAGCGGTAGCGTGATAGTCGCGCAGCGCCGTGTCGGCCAGCTGCTGCGCACGTCGCGCCGTCGCTCGCTCCACGAGCTCCCGCGCGCGATCGCCATTCCAGACCTGCGCGCTCACCGGCTGCGCGATCGCGCAGAGAACGACCGCCCAACACGCGGCCATGAACGCCGCGAGGAATCTGCTCATGAGTGGAAAATGTCACGGCACGTGCAGGGCGCGGCAAGCGCGGAACATCGTGCACGCGTGAGAACGGGATGACCACGTTCGATCGCTTCAGGGCGCTCGCAATCAAGGGCGGACTCGTTCCCGTGTGGCGCGACTGTCTGCTCGACGCCGAGACACCCGTCTCCGCGTTCGCGAAGCTGCGCCGCGGTCCGTTCGCGTTTCTGCTCGAGTCCGCGCCGGCCGGCGGTGAGACGTGGGCGCGCTACACCTTCATGGGCACGGAACCGCGCGGCGCGTGGCGGCTGAGGGACGGCGTAGCAGAGGACTGGACGGCGGCCGAGGGTTGGCACAACGCGCGCACCCCTGCCGATCCGCTCGCCGATCTGCAGTCGCTCGTCGCGAAGCACGAGCCCGTGGATGTGCCGGAGCTCGGCGCCTTCTGGAGCGGCGCCGTCGGATTTTTCTCGTACGACATAGCACGGCACATCGAGAAGCTACCGAACGCGCCTCCCCGCGCGATCGCCGCGCCCGATGCGCTGTTCGTCTTCACGCACGCGCTCGTGATCATCGACGCGCTCAGATCGCAGGCGCGTGTGGTGGTGGGCGTTCCGGTGAGCGCGGGCGCGAGCGAAGCGGAGCTCGAGCGTGCGCACGGCAATGCCATGCGCGACATCGATGCGACCATCGCGCGACTGCGCGCGCCCGGGAGCCTCGCGCCGCTGGATCTCGACCGCGCATCGCCGCCCGCCACGGGGACGTTCGCGTACTCGCGCGCGAAGTTCGAGCGTGATGTCGAGCGCATCCGTGAGTACATCTTCGCAGGCGACTGCTTTCAGGCGCTGCTTGCCCGACGCATCCAGGTGCCCCTCGACTTCGATCCCGCCGAGCTCTATCGAGCGCTGCGCGCCCTCAATCCATCGCCGTACATGTACCACCTCGTGCTCGACGGTCTCGAGCTCGTGGGCAGCTCGCCCGAGCTGCTCGTGCGCGTAGCCGGCGGGCGCGTGACCGTGCGTCCGATCGCCGGCACGCGCCCGCGCGGGCTCACCCCCGAAGACGACGAGCGGCTCGCCGCAGAGCTGCTGGTAGATGAGAAGGAGCGCGCCGAGCACGTGATGCTTGTCGACCTCGGACGGAACGATGTGGGGCGCATAGCCAAGTACGGAACGGTGGAGGTGACGGACCTCATGGTCGTGGAGCGCTACAGCCACGTCTTTCACATCGTGAGCCAGGTGGAGGGACAGCTGCAGGACGATGCGTCCGCGATTGATGTATTCCGCGCAACCTTCCCGGCAGGCACGATGACCGGTGCGCCGAAGGTGCGCGCGATGCAGATCATCGACGAGCTCGAGCCCGAGCGCCGCGGTCCGTACGCGGGCGCGATCGGCTACATCGCGGCAGGCGACCGGCGAATGGATCTCGCGATCACGATTCGCACGTGCGTGATTGCCGACGGCGTCGCGTCGGTTCAGGCGGGCGCGGGCATCGTGGCCGATTCGGTTCCCTCGAACGAGTGGGAGGAGACCGAGAACAAGGCGCGCGCGATGCTCACGGCGATCGGGCAGGTGCGCACGCGTTAGCGGTCGCGGCCCGCGCCAGTGACCGGGAAGCGCATGTCTTGCTTGACCCACCACCGGTTCGGTTCTCTACATCGCCGTGTCGGGTGGAGGAAGGTGAAGCGCTCTCCGGCCATTGCGGCTGGGCGCTGGGGCGTACACCCCTCGCCCGACAACCCAGCGGCCCCGCATATTGCGGGCATGGCCTTTCGGATCGTCTCCACCAGCGGTGCCCAGTCGTTCGAGCTGCCCGAAGGGTCAACTCTGCTGGTCGGACGCGCGGCGAGCAGCGAGATCCCGATCTTCGATCCCACGATCTCGCGTCGCCATGCGAAGCTGATCACGACCGCCGCCGGCGTGCGCGTGTCCGATCTCGGCTCCAGCAACGGCACCTTCGTCAACGGAGCCCGCGTTGAAGACGCATCGCTCGCCGCGGGTGACGAGCTGGTGTTCGGAAAGGTGCCCTTTCGGCTGATCGCGCACGAGATGGCCGAGCGCGTGCAGAACGAGCGCACGCGCTCGGCGACGCCCGCGACCAGCGCGACGGTGGTCAAGCAGCGTGCCTACGACAGCCCCGACGGGCTCCTCTCGTCCGTCTTTCGCGCCGCCAACCTCGCCGACGCAAAGGCAAATCGCTCCGGTGCGGACGGTGCGGCGCGGACCCAGAAGAAGCTTGCGCTCCTGCTCGAGGTGTCGAAGGGGCTGTCGCGCGCGGTGGACGTCAACGCGCTCCTCGACAAGATCACCGAGCTCGTGTTCCAGATTCTCGACGTGGACCGTGTGGCAATCGAGCTTCTCGATGCGGAAGGCGGGCGGGTGCCCACGATCTCGCGCGACCGCCAGGGCGTGATCACCGGCAAGTCGATTCCGCAGTCGATCGCGCGGATGGTCATGGATGAGAAGGTCGCGGTGCTCTCCGACAACGCGCCGCAGGACCAGCGCTTTGGCGGGCAGTCGATCCTGATGCAGAGCGTGCGCTCGGCCATGTGCGCACCCTTGATCGGAACGGAGGACGTGGTGCAGGGCGTGCTCTATGTCGACAACATCACGACGACACACCGGTTCAATGAGGAAGACCTGGAGTTCCTCACCGCATTTTCCAACATCGCCGCCGTCGCGCTCGAGAACAGCAAATTTTCCGAGCGCATTCGACACGAGACGGTGGTGCGCGGCAATTTCGAGCGCTTCTTCGCGCCGCGGCTCGCCGCCCAGATCGCCGGCTCCGCTCACCAGCTCAAGCTCGGTGGCGACAAGAGCACCGTTGCCGTGCTGTTCAGCGACATCCGCGGCTTCACTGCACTCTCCGAATCCATGAAGCCGGACGAGGTCGCGCGGCTGCTCAGCGAATATTTTTCGGTGATGGTGGAGATCGTCTTCAGACACGGCGGCACGCTGGACAAATTCATTGGCGACGCCGTCATGGCGCAGTGGGGCGCGCCCATCGGCGCTCCCGACGATGCGGATCGCGCGATGGATGCCGCGCTCGACATGATGCGCGAGCTCGAGACTCTCAACGAGCGATGGGCGGCGGAGGGCAGGCCGCGACTGCAGATCGGCATCGGCATCAGCTTCGGCGAGAGCTTCGCGGGCTACATCGGCTCCGAGCGCCGCCTCGAGTACACCGTCATCGGCGACGTCGTGAACATCGCGAGCCGGCTCTGTTCCGAGGCCTGCGGTGGCGAGATTCTCATCACCGATGCGATGCGGCTCATGCTGACGGACGCTCCGCTCATGCGCGAGCGCGGCACGATGGAGCTCAAGGGAAAGAAGGACGCTCTCCCCGTGTACAGTGTGAACACGTGACGGGATTCATCGTGCCGCCAGGCTATGTCCGGCTCAGTGAGCCCGGAATCGAGGGCGCGGCGCTCGCCACGCTCGAAACCCCGCTCCGCGAGGCGCTCTCCGAGGGAACGTTCTACGCGTTCGCCGAGCACCACGCGAGCGCGAGGCCATTCACGGGCCGTGGAATCGCGTATGCAGTCCCGCTCTCCAGCGGAGACCACGTCGTCGTGCGACGCTCGCGCCACGGCGGCATGCTCGGCTCCATCCGCGACGATCGCTTTCTCGGCGCCACGCGCGCGCCGCGCGAGCTCGAGATCTCTCTCACCTTGCGGCGGCTCGGCGTGGCCACTCCGGAGATCGTCGCGTACGCCACCTATCCCGCGAGTCCGATGTTTCGACGCGCAGATGTGGTCTCGCGCGAGGTGCCGCGGAGTCGCGATCTCGCGGCCGCACTGGGTGCGCTCTCACTGGGAGACTCCAGGCGCCTGCTGCTCGAAGCCACCGCGAAGCTGCTGGCATCGATGAGTCTCGCGGGCGCTCGGCATCCGGATCTCAACATCAAGAACGTCCTCATTGCGGACAACGACTTTGGCGGAGTCGAAGCGCTCGTGCTCGATGTCGACCGGGTGTGGCTCGACAAGGGCGGCGCCGAGACGGTTCTCGAGGCGAATCTGCGGCGCTTCTCGCGATCGGCGCTCAAGTGGCGCCGGAAACAGGGGCTGCCGATCGAGGAGGCCGACCTGCTCGCGATCGAGAGCATCGCGCGGGAGCTGATCACGCTCGGGCAATGACGAGCGCCGGCCCCGGCCGTCGCATCTGCATCGTCATGATGAGCGCGATCGGTGACGCGGTGCACGTGTTGCCCGTGATCACGGCGCTCAAGCGCCACGCTCCCGACTCGACGATCACGTGGATTCTTCAGCCCGGCCCCGCGTCGCTCGTCCGCGGACATCCCGATGTCGATGAGCTCCTGATCTTCGAGAACGCCCGCGGCTGGCGCGGCATGCTCGACATTCGCTCAGCGCTCGCGAAGCGGGAGTTCGATCTCGCGATCGATCTTCAGGTGTATCTCAAGGCGGGGCTCGTCACGTCGTTCACTCGCGCGCCGGTCAAGCTCGGCTTCGACAAGGCGCGAGCGCGCGACCTGAACTGGCTGTTCACCACCGATCGCATCCCGCCGCACGCATCGCAGCACGTGCAGGATCAGTATCTCGAGTTTCTCGGGGCAGTGGGAGTCGCCGCCGAGCCGCTCGAATGGAAGCTCGGCCCGTGGCCCGCCGAGCTCGCAGCGCGCGAGCGAGTGCTCGGCGCGCTTCCCCGCCCCTTCGCGACGCTCGTCATTGGCGCGACGCATCGCGAGAAGGAATGGATTCCCGAGCGGTGGGCGGAGCTCGCGAGCGCGTTGCGCAGCGACTTCGGACTGGAGCCGGTGCTCGCTGGCGGCCGCTCGGCGCGCGAGCTCGAGACTGCGGGCGTCATTGATGCGGCGGGTGCGCGCGTCCACAGCACGCTCGGCGTGCCATTGCGCGAGCTCGTGGCGATACTCGATGCATCCGAGCTCGTGATATCGCTCGACACCGCGCCGCTGCACATGTCCGTCGCCTTGCAACGGCCGGTGATCAGCCTCATGGGCTACAACAATCCCAGGAGGGTGGGCCCCTACCTGCGCTACCACGACCTGATGGTGGATGCGTACGGTGATCCCGGCGAAGATTATCCGATCTCGTACGCGCACCGCTTCGGGCGCATGCCGCGCATCACCGTGCGCGACGTGCTCGAGCGCGTGCAGCGATGGAGCTCGGCCTATCGCGACCGCGCGGCGAGCACGCGCTCGTAAACCTCGAGCGTTCGCGTGACGGTGTTGTCGATCGAGAACAGCGGGGCGCGGCGAATGCCATTGGCACCCATCCGCTCGGCCAGCGCACGATCGGTGAGCAGGCGCGCGATGGCGCTGCCGAGCGCCGGCGCATCGCCGATGGGCGCGAGCAATCCGGTCTCCCCGTTCGCGACTGCCTCGGGAATTCCGCCCGCGGCAGTAGCGGCGACGGGCTTTCCGAAGGACATCGCGTCGATCACCACGCCGCCGATGCCATCATCGCTCGAGCTGAGCGCGACGACGTTGGCCACCGACATCAGCGAATCCGCGTCCGTGCGGTAGCCCGCCAGGTGTACGCATCCTCCCAGCCCGAGTGCGGCGATCTCCCGCTCGACGTCGGGGCGGAGCTCTCCCTCTCCGACCATCAGCGCCTGCACGCCCGGAACCGTGCGGCGCGCGACATCCATGGCGCGCACGAAGGTGAGCGGATCCTTGTGGCCCACGAGCGCCGCGACCATGACGATGAGTGGCGCGCCGGCCACCACGCCAAGTGATGTGAGCGTTTCGGGGGAGGCGGGCGGGATCACGCGAGTGAGATCCACGCCACTGTAGGCGACGGTGATGCGCGCGGACTCGATGCCGCTCGCGACGAGCGCGTCCGCGGTCGCGCGGCACACGGCGATCATCGCATCCGCACGCGCGTACTTCCACAGCGATGCGGGGTTGCGCTTGAGCGGAAAGCTCACGCGCCGGGTGAGCACCATGCGCGCGCGTGTTCCCATGCTCGCCAGCGCTGCGAGCGCGACGGCGTGCCCCGAGTGCGCATGCACGATGTCCGCATCCTCGTTGATGATCGCGCGCCGCAACGTCATCGCGGCGAGGATGTCCATCTCGGAAAACGGAGACAGCGGAACTATCGGGAGCTTCGCCTCCTCGGCCTTCCCGGCGAGCGGCTCGCCGGGGCGAACGGCCATGATCGAGCGATGGCCGAGTCGCACCAGGCGTTCCGCGAGCCAGAATGCCTGCCGCTCGCCGCCGCGCCACCCGCGCTCGGTGTCGACGTGGACGATGCTGAGCGCGCTCGTCGTCACGCGCGCGCGCCCCGGGCGTGTGCGTCCGCGATCGCGCGCAGGTCGCGCGCGACGCGCTGCCAGCTGTATCTGCTCTCGGCCACCCGCCGTCCCTCCGCGCCGAGCCGTGCCGCGAGCGCCGGCGCGTCCAGCAGCGATCGGATCGCGTGGGCGAGCGATGCGGGATCGTACGGGTCCGCGAGCAGTCCGGTCACGCCGTCGATCACGGCTTCCGGCATTCCGCCCTCGCGGTCGGCGATCACCGGCAGCGAAGTCGCAGCCGCCTCCACGAGCGAGATTCCGAATCCCTCGACGTGATCCACCGCCACGCGCGACGCGCCCACGTAGAGCTCCGCCACGTTGTAGAGCGCGGGAAGCTCGTCATCCTCGACGTGCCCGAGAAAGTTGACGGAGTCAACTATTTCGAGCGCCGACGCGAGCGCGCGCAGCTCGCTCCCGTACTCGCCGCTACCTGCAATTGCATAGCGCAGGTCGGGCACGCTGTCGCGGAGCAGTGCGAGCGCGCGCAACGTCTGGTCCTGCCCCTTGTGCTCCACCAGCCTTCCGACGGAGAGCATCCAGCGGCCGCCGTTCATGCCGTACTTCGCGCGAACCTTCGACGTATCGATCCCCGCGTGAAAGCGGTCGAGATCAGCGCCGAGAGGAACGGCGATCACGCGCTCGGCCGGGATGCGTATCTTCAAGTCGTCGAACAGCTCGAGCGTCATCGTTCGAGTCCACTCGCTGTTCGTCACGATCACGGCCGCGGAGCCGAGCAGTGTGCGCGCGATGACGCGTTTGCGAAGTCCGCTGCCGTGCCGCCGCATCTGCAGCAGCTCTGTCCCGTGCAGGATGACACCGTAGGGAATTCCCATTCGCGCGTGGAGCGTCCAGCCCACGTACGAGGGGGGCTTCAGGTTTCCGCACCAGGTGAACGTCACGTCGTGCTCGCGCGCGAGAATCGCGGCTCGCCGCGCCCATGCGAGAATGCCGGGCACGTTGCGCAGTCTCGCACGCGGAATGGGCATCCGATCGATGCGCACGGATTGGCGCGCATCGCTCGCACCCTGGCCCGGCTCGCTTCCCAGAGAGACCAGCATCGCGTCATCGCCGTAGTGGCGCGCCAGCTGAGACATCCAGCTCGCAATCCCGTCGTGGAGCGGCGGAAAGTTGGATGTGAGCAGGAGATGCGTTTTCATTCGGCTACGGCGTCCTTCCCGATCAGCGTCTGCATCATTCCGTCGTACGCATCGATCATGCGCGCGAGTGGAAACACCTCGATCAGACGCTCTCGAGCGGCAGCAGCGAGCGCGCGAGCACGCTCGCCGTTCGCGCAGAGCTCCGCAATCCCGGCGGCAAACGATTCGGGACGATCGTTGTCGACGAGGATCGCCGCGCTCCCGTCGGTGCCGAGCATCTCGGCGTTGCCGCCGGCGTGCATCGCGATGATCGGCGTGCGCAGCGCCATCGCTTCGGCGAGCACGTTGCCGAAGATCTCGACCGGACAGGGATGCGCGAGCACATCGGCAGCGGCGATCGCCGTGAGCGTGTCGCGCGGGCTCTGGATGCCAAGCCACCGAGCCTTCACGCCGGCCGCGCGCGCACGCTCCTGGAGCGACGCTCTGCAGGGGCCGTCGCCGCAGAAGACGAACGTCGCGTCCACACCGCGACCGGACAGCAGCTGCATCGCATCCACCGAGAGATCGAATCGCTTCCCGGACTCCGCGAAGCCAACGGAGATCACCACGCGATCCGAGAGCGCGATGCCCTGCGCTTCCCGCCACCGCACTTCCGCGCCGGGCTCTACCGCAATCTCGTTGGCATCGTAGCCGTTCGGAATCACGAACGACTGCAGCTCGCCGAGTATCGGGAGGTCATCGAGCGCCTTGGCCCGGATGTATTCGTTCTGGTAGAGCGCGGCGCTCGCGCGCGCAGCGGTCCAGCGGTCGACGAATCGCGCCGCGCGCCGCTTGCCGACACGATTGTATCGAACCACGATCTTGAGTCGCCGCACCATGCTCATCCACGCGGCGAGTCGAAGATCCCGCGGCTTGTCGACGATCACGATATCGGTCGCATTCGCGCGCGCGACGGTGAGCAGGGAGAGCACTTCGCGTGCGCCAGTGCGCTCCAGGGTGAGCTGTCGCGCGGGAATGCCGAGCCGCGCATATTCGGCCGCCACGAGGCCGCTCGAGACCACGAGCGCCACCCGGTGACCGCGCTCGGCGAGCCCGCGCGCCAGTTTCGCGTACGACGCACCAGAGCCGCGCCAGTTCTCGGCTGTGGTCAGCAGCATCACACCGAGGGCGCTCATGCCGGCACTCCAGCGCCCACCAGCTCACGATAGACTTCCATCGTGCGATTCACCGTGTTCTCGATCGAGAACACCGGCGCGCGCGCGGTCGCGCCCGCACCGAGCCGTGCGGCGAGCGCGGGATCACGAAGCACGCGCGCGATCGAGTGGCCGAGCGCATCGGCATCGCCGATCGGCACGATGAGCCCCGACACGCCATCTTCGATCACTTCGGGCACGCCGCCGACGTTCGTCGTCACGATCGGCTTGCCGAGTGCGAGCGCGTCGAGGAGCACGCCGGGCGTGCCCTCGAGGCTCTTGCTGGTGAGCACCACCACACTCGCGGCGGCCTCGAGTGCTTCGGGATCGGTGCGGAAGCCCGTGAGGTGGATGAACTCGCCGAGGCCGAGCGCCGAAATTTCCGCGGCGAGTGGTTCGCGCAGCGGTCCGTCGCCCACGAGCAGCGCGTGCAGCGCGGGCACCTCGCGGCGCGCGACCTCGATCGCGCGGACGAAGGTCGCTGGATCCTTCGCCGCGCTCAGCGAGGCGACCAGCACGGCGAGGGGCGCCCCCGGGGGCACGCCGAAGCTGGACAGCAGCTCGGTGCTCGCGGGTGCGGCGGGCCTCGCGATCGGCACGCCGCTCGGAATCACGCGCACCCGATCGGGCTTCACTCCCGCGCGCAGCAGTCCGTCGACTCCCGCGCGGCTCACCGAGATGAGGCGGTGTGCGCGCGCGTACTTCCAGCGCGTCGGACGATTGGAGCGCAGCGGCGTCGTGACCCGACGCGCGAACACGATCTTCGCGCGCGTCCCCGCCGATGCGAGCGCGGCGAGCGCCATCGTGTGTCCGGATTGCGCGTGAACGATCGCGACCTTTTCGCGCTCGATCGCGCGCCTGAGGCGGAGCACGGTCCAGGGTCCCCATTCCGCGATCAGCGGATCGATGGCGATCACCTCGATCCCCGATGCGCGCGCGCGCTCCGCGAGTGGTACACCCGTGCGGAGCGCAAAAATCGGACGGCCGCCGTGACGGCGGAGACCTTCTCCCATCCAGAGCAGCTGTCGCTGCCCGCCACGCCATTCGGTGTTGATGTCCAGGTACAGGATCGTGAGCGGTGCGAGATCGCCCGTCACGCCTTGCCGCCGTCGCGCTGCGTGCGGTACGCGGGATCGTTGTACATCTTGAACTGGCGGTACACGCGCGGCACGACGCGTCCGGAGGCGATGTCCGCGAGCAGTATCGCGAGCTCCTCCGCGAGATCATCGCGCTGCCGCGTGAGCACCTCGAGCTTGTCGCTGCACTGCCGGCGAAAGTCCGCCGCGACATCGGTGCGCTCCATCTGCTCGCGCATGTGATAGCGCTTGAGCTCCACGATGCTCAGCTTGTCCGCGAGCCAGCCCACCGTCTCAGCCACCGGTGGTATCTCCGTCGCGATTGGCGCGCACGGTGCGCAGCACCTCGTCATCGATGCGCTCGATCAGGTCGTTGCGCCGCTGATTGAGCCTGTCGATGCTGCGCTTCGCTGCGGCGATCTGGTGATCGTCGCCTGCGCGCGCCTTGTCCTCCTCGTGCCACAGCTCGATGTTCGTGCGCGCGAGCTCGGCGATGAGCGTCCCGATCGATTCAGACGGCATGTGCACGGCCGGCCGTGTCTCGCGACGGCGCGCTGTCGAGCAGCGTGAGAATCGCATTCAGCACCATGTCCACCGTCACTCCGGAGAAGAAGTCGTGTCCCTCGCGATGAAGGCGATTCTCGTCGCGAATGCGCACCGCGGGTCCCGGCGTGCGAAGGGCGACGGCGGTCGCGAGCCCCGGCGCGTAGTTGTCGGGCGTGGTCGGACCGTAGAGCGTCACGCGGGGAACGTCGAGCGCGTCGGCCATGTGCGCCGGCCCCGTGTCGCCGGAGAGGAGCACGTCGCACGAGGCGAGCACGCTGAGGAAACGGCGCATCTCGCGATCGCGATCGTGGTCGAGCGCCGGAACGAGAATCGCGCGTGGGCACAGCGCGCGCAACTTTCCGGCGACCGAAGCGGGCGTACCCGCGGCGAGCACGATCGGCGTGACGCCGCGATCGAGCAGCGCGTTGGCGAGGGTGGCGAACCGCTCGATCGGCCAGTCGCGCGCGGGGCTGCTCGTGACGAGCGCGATTGCGACGCGACGCCCCGCTGGCGGAGCGCCGGCGGAACGGAGATCGGCCTCGCCCTGCAGCCGCTCGTGTGGTGCGAGGGTGATGCGCGGAAGCGAATCGCTCACCGGAATACCCGCGAGCTCGAGCAGGCGGCGGCGTCTTCGCACCACGTATTCCGGCGCGCCGCCCCGCGCGAGCGCGTGCGTGTACGCGAGCGGCGCCCCGCGAACCTTCCAGCCAACCCGCAGCGGTGCGCCCGAGGCACGTGTGATCATCGCGGTGCGCATACTCCCTTGAATGTCGAAAACCGCATCGTAGCCCGACGCGCGAACGAGCTTTGCCGTGCCGAGGGTGCCTCGATCCTCCAGCACGATCCGGGTTCTGATCAGCGGGTGACCCGCCACGAGCGGCGCTGCGTGCCTGCCCACGAGCATGTCGATCTGCGCCTCGGGCAGCGCGCGATGGAGATCATCGAGCAGCGCCGTGGAAAGGACGACGTCGCCCAGCCTGCGCAGTTGAATGAGGAGGATGCGTTGGATGCGTGGAGGCATTCACGTTGCCGGTGACGGCCGGAAATATACATTGCTGGTGAGCTCGGTGCACCGCGCGCCGCGCCTGCCGGTCACTACATTCCCGCTCGTGCAGCCTCAACCCCACAGCGGCGGTCGTCGCTACTGCGTCGTCATGCTCAGCGCCGTCGGCGATGCCGTACACGTACTTCCGGTGCTCAACGCGATCAAGCGCGCCGATCCGCACTCGCACATCACATGGGTGCTGCAGCCCGGACCGGCCACGCTCGTGGAAGGCCATCCGGCCGTCGACGACATCGTCCGCTTCGACCGGTCGCGCGGCTGGCGCGCCTTCACCGACGTCCGCGACGGCTTTCGCGGCAGGCAATTCGATGTCGTGCTCGCGCTGCAGGACTACCTCAAGGCCGGCATTCTCACCGCGATCGCGCCCGCGCCGCTGAAGCTCGGCTACGATCGCGCACGCGCGCGCGATGCGAACTGGCTGTTCACGAACCGGCGGATTCCGCCGCACGCGCCCCAGCACATCCAGGACGAATATCTCGAGTTCGTGAGCGCGCTCGGAATCGAGCCGGAGCCGGTTGCGTGGCGCATCGGTCCGTGGGACGACGAGCGCGCGTGGCAGCGCGACTTCGCGCAGCAGTTCGATCGTCCGATCGTCTCCCTCGTCATCGGCACGAGTCGCCCGCAGAAGGACTGGATCGCCGAGCGATGGGGCGAGCTCGCGGATGCGCTAAGCGGGCGCTTCGGGCTGCAACCGGTGCTCGTGGGCGGCCGCGCGCCTCGCGAGGAGGCGACCGAGCGCGTGATCCTCGAGCGCACACGGCACAAACCCGCATCCGCACTCAACAGCGGGCTGCGACGGCTCATCTCGATTCTCGATGCGAGTGCGCTCGTGATCTCGCTCGACACGGGCCCGCTGCACATGGCCGTCGCGCTGAGCCGCCCCGTCATCTCGCTGCTCGGCTTCAGCAACCCGCTGCGCACGGGCCCGTATCGCTCGAATCAGGAGCTGGTCGTGAACGCGTACGGTGAGATGTGGAACGGCGCACGCCTCGCGACCGATCGACGCATGGATCGCATGCAGACCATCACCGTTGCGGACGTGCTCGAGAAGGTGGCGATCTGGAAGGAGCGCTACGCCGAATCGCGAATTGAAAGCGGGCCGAAGTCGTAGGCCACGCCGAGCTCTCCCAGCAGGTCGATCATGCGCCCGAGCGCGAGCCCCATCACGGCGAAGTAGTCGCCGTCGATGCGCTCGACTAGCATCGCGCCGTATCCCTGAATTCCATATGAGCCGGCTTTGTCCATGGGCTCGCGCGTCGCGATGTACGCGCGGATCCGCGCGCGCGTGAGCGGCCGGAAGGTGACGCGCACGGATTCGACGCCCGACCGAATGCTCCCGCGGTGCGCGACAGCCACCGCGGTGAGCACCACGTGCGTCTGTCCGGCGAGCATCGCCAGCATGCGCTCGGCGTCCACCTCGTCGCGCGGCTTGCCGAGCACGAGCCCCTCGATCAGGACGATGGTGTCTGCCGCGATGACGATCGCATCGGGGTTTCGCGCGGCGATCGTGGCCGCCTTCTCGCGCGCGAGTCGCTCGGCGTGCTCGGGCGCCTCCTCCCCTTCGCGATACGACTCGTCGATGTCCGCGGGCTCGACCTGGTGCGGGATGCAGACGAGCGCGAGCAGCTCGCGCCGGCGGGGAGATGCGGAAGCGAGAATGACGCGCGGAGTACTCATCGTTCGAGCCAGATCGTGGTGGGCCCATCGTTCACGAGCTCGACTTCGCTCATGGCACCGAACACTCCGGTCTCGACCGTGCACCCGCGGTCGCGCAGCATCGCAACGAACTTTTCGTACAGCGGCTCGGCGACGGGCCCGGGAGCGGCAGCGAGAAAGCTGGGGCGGCGCCCCGCGCTGGCGTCGCCGTACAACGTGAATTGCGAGATGACGAGCACGGCGCCGCCCACGTCGGTGAGCGAGAGATTCATCTTGCCGGCGGCGTCGGCGAGGATGCGAAGTCCCGCGATCTTGTCGGCCATCCAGACGAGCTGCGGCTCGGTGTCCGTCTCCGTGAATCCGACGAGAAGGCAGTAGCCGATGCCGATTTTCCCGATCACGCGTCCATCGACGCGAACTTCGGCGCGGGAGACGCGCTGGAGGAGGATTCGCACGCTGCTGGTTTTGAGAAGGTGCTCGGGAAAACTCGATTGCAGGCAATCAACTTACGGGGATCACTGAGTCGACAGCGAGGGGGCGATGAGAACGCGCTTGGAGTCGGTGGGTACTCACTTGGCGCGCATCGCCGTCTCTTCGGCGCGTTTGCTGGAACAAGACGCGAGTAACCGGATCCATCTCAGCTACTCGAGCGAGCGGCCGCAGTGAGCGTCATCCAGTCCGCGCCGTGCGCAGTTTGCGCGCAGAGCAATCATGAGATCACCTCGTGTTGTCTCCTCGATGGCGCAATGCCAATGCTTGTGCGCGCAGCATTCATGACCCGACCTTTCGCTCATGATCTCACAGGTCCCCGATCCCGGCGTCCGCATTCGCCTTGCCACGCTCGACGACATTGCCGTTATCACGCACCACCGCGTGAGCATGTTCCGCGACATGACCGAGCTGCCGCTGCACCTGGAACCGGAGCTCGCCCAAGCCTCGGAGGCGTTCTTCCACGCGTCAGTCGCTACCGGCGAATACGTCGCGTGGCTCGCGGTCGCGAACAACGAACCCGAGCGCGTGGTCGCAGGTGCCGGGCTCTGGCTCCGCCCCATGCTCCCTCGGCCCACACCGACCGGCATCATCCAGGGGCACGAAGCGCTCGTCGCCAATGTCGACACCGAGCCGGAGTGGCGTCGTCGCGGCGTCGCCGCCCTGCTCATGCGTCATGTGCTCGACTACACCCGCGAGCACCGCATCGGACGCGTGCTGCTCCACGCCTCGGACGATGGACGCCCGCTCTACGAGTCGCTCGGCTTCGTTCCGACGAGCGAGATGAAGCTCACCACCTCGACCCGAGGCTGAAAAAAGGCGCACCGACTCCCGCCGATGCGCCTCGTTGGTACACGACTCGTCCGCTATCGGCCGAGTGCCGAGCGGATGCGGGCGAGGTGGTGAAAGCTGTGGCGTAGTGCGTGGTCCTCGATGAAGAACTGGCAGGTGAGCGGAGCGTCGGAGTTGAGCGAGACCGATGCGGCGCGATCGAGCTGCTCCTCGGTGAGTGCGCGCACGGCGGCAGCGGCCGTTGCGCTGTTGCTTCGCAAAAGCGCGATGGCTTCCGCGCGCGTTACCCGATCGTGGTCGGTCGCGTGCTTCGCGTTCAGCGCGTGCACGTCGGCCCACGTCACTCCCGCGATGGGGTTCCCGCCGGCGAGCGCCTGCGCGAGCTGGATCTCGAGCGGGTACATGCTGGCGACGTGGTGCACGACGACACCCACCTTGCGGCCGTCGCCGGGAATGCGCGTCTGCCATTCGGCATCCGTGATCTCCTCGGCGAGTGCGATGAGCGAGCGCGCGCCTCCCTCGAGTCGATCCGCGAGTGCTGCGGCGCGCCGACGCGCGCCAGTCGATGAGGCGAATGGCGTCGTCGAATCGGTAGCAGCCGGTTGAGCTTTGGTCGACATACTGATGTCTCCGTCTGAGGGTGTTCGGAATCGAGAGAGCTGTCAGGAGCTGTGGACGCGAGGATTCCAGTTGGCGAAAAGGCCGTTCGGATTGCTGCGGTGCGCCCAAACGTGCCTCCTCGAGTGAAGCGAACGCCATAGCGGTGCTGGAAGTCGTCCGGCGAAGCGGACGGCCGTGATGACGCACGCAGGATGCGCTTGAACGCTCGGCGTGACTCCGTGGCAAGTACGCAGAAATTCAACTCGTGTACGGGGCGCCACGGGGGCGTGCCCAACGGCCCCGTATTGGATGTGGAGTTCCCCGTGTTCTCCACGTAGTCACATTGCTCGCGCGTCGACATCATGTGGTGCGCGACCTCGAGGTCCGCATTCCTGGAGGAGAATCGTGACGAGACAAGAGAGCGCCGCGAGCCGAGCGAGGCGACTGATGGCGGTGCTGGCGCATCCGGACGATGAATCGCTCGGACTCGGTGCGCTGCTGGCGACGTACGCGGCGCGCGGCGTCGAGACGTACCTGCTCACGGCGACGCGCGGTGAACGCGGACGCTACTTCACCAACGACCATCGGCCCAGCGACGCCGAAGTGGGGCTCGTGCGCGAGGCGGAACTGCGGGCCGCGGCGCGAGTGCTCGGCCTGCGCGAGGTCGCGCTGCTTGGCTACGTGGACGGCGAGCTCGATCGTGCGGCCCCGCAGGAAGCCGTCGGCCAGATCGTCGCGCAGCTCCGGCGCGTCCGCCCCGAGGTGGTCGTCACCTTCGATCCGTTCGGCGCTTACGGTCACCCGGATCACGTGGCGATCAGTCAGCTCACCACCGCGGCCGTTCTCGCCGCCGCCGATTCGGAGTTCCCGAACGACGTCGAGCCGCACCTCGTGTCGAAGCTCTACTACTTCGTAACCGACGAGCGACGGTGGGCGGTGTACCAGTCGGCGTTCAAGCGCCTCACGAGTCGCGTCGACGGAGAGGAGCGCACGGCCGTGGCGTGGCCCGCATGGGCGGTGTCGGCGATCATCGACGCGCGCGACCACTGGCGCACGGTATGGCGGGCGGTCAGCTGCCACGAGACGCAGCTCGCCGTGTACGGGCGGCTCTGCGAGCTGACGCCGGACGAGCACGAGGCGCTGTGGGGATCGGCGGCGTTCTATCGCGTCTTCAGCCGCGTGAACGGCGGTCGCGCGTGCGAGACGGATCTCTTCGCCGGCATTCCTTGACTGCTCAACGCTCGTGCGTCGGCTTCCGCATACAGAATCTGTCCGCGGGGCGGACTGGGCCGGCGCGCCAACGGTCGGCGCGCCGGTGAGCGCGGTCAGCGCTGCGTCGACGCCTTCGGCGTGTCGGCGGGATTCACGTAAGTCATGGCGAATGGTCCCATCGCATGCACTTGCACCACCGTGACTCCACGCGACATCGCGTAGTGCGCTTCGTTCGCCGGCGCCGTCACGAATCCGCCGGCGCTGAGGGCCATCATCTTGCTCGCGTCGAACGTTTTCCCCATCCCCACCGCGAAGCTGCCGCTCACGACGGTCACGTGCTCGTCAGTCGGGTGCGTGTGAGGCGGGATCCTGTACCCGTCCGGGAGGCGTAGTCGCACGGTGAATAGCCCAGTGCCGCTTGGGTCACCCTGCATCACCGCCATCTGCGCGCCACTTGGGAAGACGGCCGGCGCCGGTTCCCACTTGATTTCAGGCCCCGATCCACCCTGCGCGAGGGCGACATGCTTCGTAGCAGCGGCGAACGTGCCGATGAACAGCAGCGCCGCGATAGTCGTGAGTCTCGTCATCGTTCTCTCCGTGTGTAGGCTGTCCCGAGCGTCCGTCTCCAGCGTCCGGCGGATTCGCGAGAGCAGGATTGTGCCGAAGGAGCGATTCGTCGCCGTGACAATTACGGGGAATTTGACGCGAGGTACGGGGACGCCGGGTTGCCCTACCGCCGCGCGCGGCCCGAGCCGGGCTCCGGTCCCGCGAGACCCTGCTCCGCGGCCCACACCGCGATCTGCGAGCGCGACGCGAAGCCCAGCTTCGAGAGTGCCGCGGCAACGTACCCCTCCACGGTGCGCTCGCCGATGCCGAGCGATCGCGCGATCGCTCGGTTGGACTTCCCCTGTGCGACCAGTGCCGCCGTATCACGCTCGCGCCGGGTGAGTCCACCGTACGCAGCCTTCGCCGCCTGTCCGGGCGTTCGCTCGGCCGAAGGCGGAGCGACGGAGTCGACGTACGAGTGGAACTCCGCCACGAGCGCTGGCTCATCGAGCGACGCCACGAGCTCGCCGGCTGCGGATCGAGCCGCATCGAACAACTGGCGCGCGGCGAGCCGATGGCGCTGCGCAAGCTCCACCGCTCCCTGGGCGGCCGCGATGCGCCAGAGGAGTGGTCGCGCCTCCTGCATGCGCGCTTCGGACCTCGCGACGCCCAGCCATTCTCTAGCCTCGCCCCATCGCTCGAGCGCCGCGAGCGCCTGGGCGCGAAGCATGGCGCACCGCGGCGTGCGGGCTGCATCACGCTCATCGAGCAAGGCCAGCGCGTCGGTCGGCGCGCCGGCAGCGAGCGCGATCTCCGCGCGCGCGAGCGCGAGATGCCGCTCGCCGAGCGTGCGCGAGGCTCGCCCGTTTTCAGCCACCGTCGCGCCTGAGCCGCGGACGATCCGGTCGACTTCATCGAGCACCGCGCTCGCGTGTTCGGGGCGGCGGTCGCGGGCCAGCGCGACCGCGAAAAGCGCGGCAGTCCAGCGAATCCAGATCGCAGACGCAAGCCGCCGCGCGTTGTCGTATGCTGCTTCGAGGTGCGCCAGCGCATCCGGCATGGCGTGCAGATCGAGCGCGATCACACCGAGCACGCGGCGCGCCCCGCACTGCCATTCCAGATGCGCCATGTCCTCGGCGATGGCGAGCGACTCGCGGGCGCGGCGCAGGGCGCGTTCGTAGTCGCCGCGCCAGGCGAGGCAGTCGGCGAGGAGATAGCGCGAGAATGCCATGCCGGCGCGCCACCCGATATCCGTCGTGAGGTGCACCGCCCGCTCGCTCGCAAGCAACTCGGCGGTGCGGGCGGTCGCGCACACCGGGCCAGCCGATGCATGGTGGCTCGGTCCACACGCCACGATCACCGAGAACGCGTTCGCCAGACCGCGGCGATCACCAAGTGCGGTGAAGAGCGCCACCGACCGCTCGTAGAGCTCGACGGCTGCGTCCTGTGCGCCCGCGACGTGGTTCGACATCGCGAGCAGGTCGACGGTCTCGGCAATACCCCGACGGTCATCCGTGCGCTCGAGCATCGCGAGCGCCTCGTCGTGATACGGAATGCCCGAGAGCGGGTCCTCACGATTGATGTGCCAGTTGCCAACCCGATTGAGGCTGCGTGCGACGAGCGCGGGCTCTTCGATCGAGCGCGCCACCGCGAGCGCCTCGTGGCGGTACCGGCCGGCACGTTCGTAGTCTCGCGCTGCCCACAACATGCCGAGGGCGAGAAGTGCCTCCCACTCCGTCCGTCGGTCCCCTTCCGCGCGAGCCGCTTCGAGCGCGCCGACGAAGTCGTCGTTCGCGCTCGCGAACGCGCCGAGTGTCTCCTGTGCCCGGCCGCGGGCAATGAGGAGCGACGAATCGAGACGACGGCCGAGCCGTTGCGTTGCTGTCACCGCGCGCTCGAGCTGCTGCAACGCCTCGCGCGCGGCGCCGAGCGTGAGCGCGTGAGCAGCAGCAGCGCGCGCGTAGCGATGCGCCGACTCCCAATCGCTCGCTTCGAAGGTGTGATACGCGAGCGCCTCGGCCGCCTCCTGCGCCGAGTCGGCCGACTGCCGCTCGAGAGCAGTGGCGATCGCCCGATGCAGCGCCACGCGCTCACGCGCGAAGAGGCGCGTGCGAATCGCCTCACGCGTGAGCGCGTGTCGAAACGCGAACCGGTCGGCGGATTCCTCGGTGACGAGCTGCGCGGCGACGAGCTCTCTCATGAGCGACAGGAGTTCCGTCTCCCCGTACGACGTCAGTGCCTTGATCAGCTCGAAATCGAAGCGCCGCCCAGCAACGGCCGCCACCGAAAGTACCTCGCGAGCCGCCTCGCTCAATCCGGCCAGCCGCCGTCCCACGGCCTCGGCGGCAGTGCGCGGCACTCGCACGTGATCGAGCGGACGCGCACGCCACGAGCCGTCGGCGCGGACGAGATCGCCGTCGACGATGAGTGCCTTGAGCACCTCCTCGACGAAAAACGGATTGCCTTCGGTGAGCGCGTGCAGCTTGCCGACGAACGTGGGCTCGAACGCGGACCCCGGACCGAAGATGGCACTCAGCATTGCCGCGACATGTGGTACGTCGAGCGGTCGCAGCGAGACTTCCCGCGCGCAGCGTGCCCGATCGAAGTCTGCCAGGAGCCGGGCCAGACGTGCCCCGACCTCGTCGCTCCGAAACGAAAGCGCGAGCGCGATGGCGCGTGTTCCAATCGATCGGGCGAGGTGCAGAACGAGATCGAGCGTCGCATCGTCACTCCAATGCACATCTTCGATCACGATCAAGAGCGGCTGCAAGCGGCCGAGTGCGTGCACTGCCTCGGCGAGCGAGTGGAAGAGCCGGCGCCGGTCCTCCTCCGGGTCGGAGGCGGGGTGCGGCGTCGCGTCGGGGAAGATCTGGCGCAACTCGGGGAAAATCGTCACGAGCTCCGCCGCCGCTGGCGCGAAGTAATGCGCGGCGAGCGCCGGCGACGCGGTCGTGGAAAGAACGCGGATCAGATCGAGAATGGGCGCGTACGGCTGGGCGCGGTCGGCCTCGAAGCACGCCCCCTGGAGCGTCACGAAGCCCGCCGCGCGCGCGCTCTCGATCATCGCGCGCACGAGACGCGACTTGCCGACTCCCGCTTCGCCCGAGACGAGCAGCGTGCCACCGTACGCATCACGCGCGCGATCGAGCGTGTGCACGACAGTGGTCAGCGGGACATCGCGGCCGATCAGTACCGGACAGACGACGCTTTGATCGAGCAGCATGTGACTCAACCGCGAGAGATCGATGGATGAAAGATGGAGAGCCGGGGTGGTTCTTCGCCACCACATCCCGGCGCCACTACCTTCTCGCTTTCAGCCGTCGAGCGGTGCGGCGCTGAACCAGCGCCTCTTCTCACCCCGCGTCCCTACTCCACCGTGACCGACTTCGCCAAATTCCTCGGCTGGTCCACGTTCGCGCCGCGCTTCACCGCGATGTAGTACGCCAGCAGCTGCAGCGGCACCGAGGCGAGGATCGGCGTGAACATGTCGATCGTTTCCGGAATGCGAATCTCGTGGTCCAGCTTTCCCGCAAGCGCGGGCTCGCTGCGGCTCGTGAGTGCGATCACGCATCCGCCGCGCGCCTTCACCTCGTGAATGTTCGACACGATCTTGTCGAACACCGAATCGTGCGGCGCGATGAACACCACCGGCATGTTCTCGTCGATCAGCGCGATCGGACCATGCTTCATCTCCGCGGCCGGGTAGCCCTCCGCGTGGATGTAGCTGATCTCCTTCAGCTTGAGCGCGCCCTCGAGCGCCGCCGGGAAGTTGTAGCCACGGCCCAGATACAGAAAGTTCGTGACGTGCTTGAACTGCTCCGCGATCTCCTCGATTGCCGGAGCCGTCTCCAGAATCTCCGCGATCTGGCCCGGCAGCTTCTCCATCGCCTCGACGATGCGCTTGCCCTCGAGCTCCGTGAGCCCGCGCAGTCGCGCAAGCTTGAGCGCGAACATCGCGAGCGCCGTCACCTGGCTGCTGAACGCCTTCGTGGACGCGACGCCGATCTCCGGGCCCGCGTGAATGTAGATCCCGCCGTCCGACTCGCGCGCGATCGTGGAGCCCACCACGTTCACGATGCCCAGCGCCCGCGCGCCGCGCCGCTGCGCTTCGCGCATGGCCGCCAGCGTGTCCGCCGTCTCGCCCGACTGCGAGATCACGATGCACAGCGTCTTCTCGCTGATGATCGGATTCCGGTACCGCAGCTCCGACGCGTACTCCACTTCCACCGGCACGCGCGCGAGCTCCTCGATCAGGAACTCGCCAATGAGCGCCGAGTGCCAGCTCGTGCCGCACGCGGTGATCAGGATGTTGTCGAACGTGAGCAGCTCTTCCGCCGTCAGATTGAGCCCGCCGAGCTTCGCCGTTCCGGTCTCGCTCAGCAGGCGGCCGCGCATCGTGTTCTTCACGGTGTCGGGCTGCTCGAAGATCTCCTTGAGCATGAAATGCGCGAAGCCGCCGCGTTCGATCATGTCGAGATCCCAGTCGATGCTCGCCACCGCCCGCTCGAGCGGCAGCGCATTCATGTCGATGATCTGGTAGCCGTTGCGATCGAGCACCGCGAGGTCGCCGTCGTCGAGATAGATCACTTGCCGCGTGTGCGCCAGAATCGCCGAGACATCGCTCGCGATGAAGTACTCGCCTTCGCCGAGCCCGACCAGGAGCGGACTTCCCTTGCGCGCCGCGACGATCTTGTCCCGGTCATCGCTCGAGACCACCGCGATGCCGTACGTGCCCTCCACTCGCGAGAGCGCCTCGATCACCGCCTCTTCGAGGTTTCCCTCGTATACCTCTTCGATGAGATGTGCGAGCACCTCGGTGTCGGTGTCCGAGCGGAAGCAGTGACCGAGCTCCTCGAGCGCCTGCCGCAGCGCGGAGCCGTTCTCGATGATGCCGTTGTGCACGACTCCGATCTTCTCATCGCAGCTCATCTGCGGATGCGAATTGATGAAGTTCGGCGCGCCATGCGTCGCCCATCGCGTGTGCGCGATGCCGAGGGTGCCGACGATCGGTGTGGACGCCACCAGCGCCTCGAGCTCCGAGATCTTCCCCGGTGCCTTTCGAGTCTCGAGTCCCTTCCCGTTCATGATGGCGATGCCAGCCGAGTCGTAGCCCCGGTACTCGAGGCGCCTCAATCCTTCGAGGAGCAGTGGCGTGGCCGAGCGAGGTCCAACGTATCCAACGATTCCGCACATATACCGCGTTCCCGGAAAATGTCAGCGTAATGCATCGAGCGGTACGCGCGAGCGCGCGACCAGATCACGTGCCTCTTCATCAGTTGGTGCTTCGGCGATCACGCGCACGATCGGCTCCGTTCCCGAAGGGCGCACGTGCACCCATCGGTCATCCCACGACAACCGCAGACCATCCTGCGTATCCACCACCGCGTCCTGGAATCCGGCGCGCAGAGAGGTGTACACCGTGTCGAGCGGCGCGTTCGGCCGATCCAGCTTGTCCTTCACGATCCGGTATCGCGGATACCGATCCAGCACACGCGACAGCGGTTCCCCGTCCTCCACCAGCATCTGCAGCAGCAGCGCCACGCCCACCGGCGCGTCCCGGCCCAGGTGCAGCTCGGAAAGAATTACCCCTCCGTTGCCCTCGCCACCGATCGCCGCGCCCTCTGTTCGCATGCGCAACGCCACGTTCACTTCACCAACCGGCGCCCGGATCACGAAAGTTCCCGCCTCCTTCGCTACATCATCGACGATTCGGCTCGTCGACAGGTTCGCCACCACCGGACCCGGGCGGTACCGCAGCGCCACTCGCGCCGCCAACGCCAACGTCCAATCCTCGCCAATGGCACGTCCAGCGTCCGACACGAGTGCCAACCGGTCGACGTCGGGATCGGTCGCCAAACCGACGTCTGCCCCGGTGTGGAGCACGAGTCGTTCCAGTTCCCCGAGATTGGCCGCTACCGGTTCAGGAGGGTGGGCAAAGCGACCATTTGTTTCCAGATTGACGCCCGTCACCTCGCATCCGAAACGTTCCAGCAGCGCAGGCACGATCGCGCCGCCCGCTCCGTTCGCGCAGTCGAGCGCAATCCGGAATCGCCGTTTTTGGATCCGCTCCACACTAATGAAGGGAAGCGACAACACCCGCTCGATGTGCCGCTCGATCGCGTCGGTGTCCTGAGTCACAATTCCGAGTCTGTCCCACGTCGCGTACGCAAGCTCACTCTCCACCACCGCTCGCATCGCCTTTCCTTCGTCGCCATCCAGAAACAGCCCGTTCGGCCCGATGAACTTGAGCGCGTTCCACTCGATCGGATTATGGCTCGCCGTGATCGCCAGTCCGCCGGCCGCATGCGCATTCTCGACGGCCATCTGGATCGTCGGCGTTGGCGCGAGGCCCACGTCGAGCACGTCGCAGCCCACGCTCTGCAGCGCCGCGATCGTCGCGCGATGAAACATCGGACCCGACACACGTGAGTCGCGCCCAACCACGATCGTTCGGGAGGCTCCGGTGCGCTGCGCCCATGCGCCGAAACCCGCGGCGAACTTCGAGATGACGGCCGGGGTGAGCCCATCGCCCACACGTCCCCGCACGCCCGACACGCTGACCATCAATTTCTCGTACACGCGACTGCCTCCCTGTTCGGTGCCAAAAAACTAGCGGAGCGCGTCTGCAATGTGGTTGGCATCAGCGAAGCGCTCCGTGATTCGCCTCGACTCGTTACACGGCGCGCTCTCACGCGTGAATACGGGGAGGAGCGCCGTTCCCGCCCGTTCCGGGTTGTTCGCCGCTGTTCGCACGCCCAGCCCCCGACCCATCTCCCGTGAGTCTTCGCTCCCACTTCTCGACACTTCCATTCCGCTGGAAGATGGCACTCATCACCGCATCCGCGGTGCTCGCCACCCTCGCGCTCGTGCTCACGCCCGTCTACGTCGCGAGCCGGCAGAAGCTCACCCGACTCAACGCACACCGCCTGCGCGCCATCGCTGCGAGCACGAGCGTCACCATCGTTCCCGAGTCGCTGGACGTCATCGTTTCGAAAGGCGATACCGCGCTGGCGTCCGCGTACGTGCTGGGCATTCTCAAGCGCACGTGGTTCGCGAACGGCGGCGACACGACCGATTTCACCAGCGGAATAGCGATCGTGCGGCGCGATGGAAGCGACTATCGCTTTCTGGCGCACTCCTCGTGGAACCCCGGCGAGACGGAGTACACCCGCACCTGGTCGCCGCCCGCCGTGCTCAAGGACAGCCTCACGCAAAACACCGCCGGAGAGACGGGACTCTACGACGGACCTGTCGGCCGGGTGATCGCCGCGGAGTATCCCATTCTTCGCCGCGATGGCACCGACGCGGCGTTCACCCTCGTCACGCTCGATGCGGATTCGATCCTCTCCGATCTCTCGAAGGATCTCATGCGCATCGCGTGGATCCCCCTGCTCGTACTCGTGGGCGCGCTCGCCGCTTCGTTGATCGCCGCGCGCCAGATGACCTACGGCATTGAAGAAGTCGCCGCGCACGCACAGCTCGTCGCTCGCGGCAGCATGCGCCGCGAGCTCACCTTCGAGTCCGGCGACGAGATCGGCGCGCTCGCAACCTCGTTCCGAACCATGAGCGACGGTCTCCGCACGCTGCTGCGCGACGTGGAGACCGGCGCGGCAGAGGTTGCGGCCACCGCCGACGAGCTCGCGGCAGGCGCCGAGCAGATGAGCGCATCCACCGAGGAGGTGGCTGCGGCCGCACAATCGATCGCGACCTCTGCGGCGCAGCAAACGAAGGGCATTCAGATCGTCGTCGCCATCTCCGGACGCGTGGCCGTGCGCGCGCAGGAGACCTCGGCGCACGCGCTGCGCGCGCAAACCGCCGCCGACGCCGTGACCGACTCCGCGCACCGCGCCGGCGAGGCCGCCGAGCAGGGACTCAAGAGCATGGCGCGGATCTCGTCCGTCACCAGCGAGACGCTTCCCGCGGTTGCCGAGCTGGGAGAGAAATCACTGCGCATCGGCCAGATCACGGACACGATCGGCGCGATCGCGCGGCAGACGAACCTGCTCGCGCTCAACGCGGCCATCGAGGCCGCGCGCGCCGGCGAGCACGGGCGTGGCTTCGCCGTAGTCGCCGACGAGGTGCGGAAGCTCGCGAAGGAGAGCGGGCGCGCACTCGAGACCATTCGCCAGCTCGCCGCCGAAATTCAGCAGGCGAGCACCTCGATGTCGTCGCGCATCGACGACGTGAGCACGAGCGTGACGGCTGGCGAGTCCGTCATCCGCTCATCGAGCAGCGCGCTGTTGCAGATCGTGAAGGAGATCGAAGGAAGCCGCGGCGCGGTGGACCGCATCGTCGAGTCCGCCGTGTCGCAGCATCAGGAGGCGGAGTCGCTCGCGCGCGAGATCGAGGCGGTGGCGGTGGTCGCGGAGCAGAACGCATCCACGTCGGAGCAGGTGAGCGCGGTGGTGCAGGAGCAGACCGCGTCGATGATGCACGTGACGGAATCCAGCCAGCATCTCGCGGACATTGCGGCCCGGCTCAAGAGCGTGATGGTGCGTTTCGAGCTCTGATCCCCGGAGCGAGCGCCGAGGCGCTCGCTATCGCTTGGGCGCGCGAAGCTTGATCGCCTCCGTCTCGCCCGTGTGGCCCGGGATGAACGTCTCGCTCCGCGCCACTTCGAAGAACGCATCCACCACGTTCACGTCGAACTGCGTTCCCGCTACCCGGCGCAACTCGGCCATCGCCTCGGTGAACGTGAGCCCGTTGCGATAGGGGCGCTTGCTCATCATCGCGTCGAACGCATCGGCGACCGCTATGATGCGCGCCTCGAGCGGAATGTCCTCGCCGGCGAAGTTGTCCGGCACGCCCTTGCCGTCGATCCGCTCGTGGTGCGAGCGCACGATGTTGAGCGCCACCGGATTCTCGCCGAGCAGCGGCTTGAGAATCTGCCACCCGAGCACGGGGTGTGTCATGATGTGCTCGTACTCCTCGTTCGTGAGCGGCCCCCCCTTGCGCAGCACCTCCTCGCGCACGCCGATTTTCCCGACATCGTGCAGATGTCCGCCCAGCTCGATCTGTGCGGTGAGTGTGGCGCTCAGCTTCATCGCGCGAGCGATCGCGACGCCGTACTGGCTCACCCGCACCGAGTGGCCGCGCGTGTACGGGTCCTTGAGCTCGAGCGCGTCCGCGAGGGACTGGATGCTCGCCAGAAACAGCGTTTCCAGCCGCTCGGCCTGCGCCTTCACTCGCACCTCGAGCCGCTCCTGATAGTCGCGGTTGTCGGCCAGCAACCGCCGTTTCTCGAGCGCCTGGGCGACGCGCGCGCGCACTTCCTCGAACACGAACGGTTTCGTGATGTAGTCCATCGCGCCGAGCGACAGGCACGCGACGGCCACCTCCACCTCGGCCACGGCCGTGATCATGACGACGGCGACGTCGGGATAGCGGAGACGCAAATTCCGAAGCAGCTCCTGCCCATCCATCTTCGGCATGCGCATGTCCGAGAGCACGAGCGCGACCTGCTCCTGCTCGAGCAGCGCGAGCGCTTCCACGCCCGAGCCGGCTTCGAGGCAGGTGAAGCCGTCGCCGCGCATGAGCCGTACGAGCGCCTGCCGCAACCGTGGCTCATCGTCCACGACGAGGCATCGCCGGGAGAGCGCGCTGTCCAGCTCTCGAGCGGCGGTGTACTGCGCGGCGGCGCCTGCCTGCAGAGGGAATGCGGTCACGCTATCTTGGTTGAGCGAAGTGGAAGCGAGGTGGCGATCCATGTCCTGGCGCTTCGTCACCTACACCTGAATTGCGAGCACGTATGACACGCATATTCGATGACGATCGCGGCACCGCCTTCGGTACACGCGCCATCCACGCGGGCGAGCGGGAAGACCCGCTGGCCGGAGCGATCATGCCTCCGGTGTACCTCACGTCCACGTACGTGCAGCAGGGGCTGGGCGAGAACAAGGGGTACGAGTACGCGCGAGGCAAGAATCCCACGCGCGAGGCCCTGGAGCGCACGATCGCCTCGCTCGAAGGGGCGCAGCATGGATTTGCGTTTGCGAGCGGCATGGGCTGCCTCGACTCGATCATGAAACTTTTCCAATCCGGCGATCACATCGTGTGCGGCGCGAACGTGTACGGCGGCACCTTCCGGCTGTTCGACAAGCTGCTGCAGCATCTGGGCCTCCGTTTCTCCTACGTGGATACGACGGACCTTCGACGCGTCGAGGATGCGTGCACGCCGAACACGAAGGCCATACTCGTCGAGACGCCCACGAATCCGCTCATGCAGATCACCGATCTCGCTGGCGCGGCCGAGATCGCGCACGCGCATGGGGCGCTGCTCATCGTGGACAACACGTTCGCGACGCCGTTCTTTCAGCAGCCCTTCTCGTTCGGCGCGGACATCGTCTTTCACTCGGCAACGAAATATCTGAACGGCCACAGCGATGTGATCTGCGGAGTGGCGGCACTGATCGATGATGATCTCGCCGCGCGTCTGCAGTTCATTCACAATGCAGCAGGAGCGGTCGCGGGGCCGTTCGACTCGTGGCTCGTGCTGCGCGGCATCAAGACGCTCCATCTCCGCATGCCCGCGCACGACAGGAACGGGCGCGCCATCGCGGCGTACCTCGCGGACCACCTTGGCCACGACCGCGTGCGCTATCCCGGCCTCAAAAGCCATCCGCAGCATTCGCTGGCGTGCACGCAGATGCGCGGCATGGGCGGCATGGTCACCGTGGATGTGGGCACGAAGGAGCTCGCAAACCAGGTGCTCAAGAAGGTGCGAATCTTTTCGCTCGCGGAGTCGTTAGGAGGAGTCGAGAGCCTCATCAGCCATCCGGCGAGCATGACCCACGCGTCCGTGCCGCCCGAGCGCCGGGCGGAGGTGGGAATATCGGAGGGCATGGTGCGGCTCTCGTGCGGCGTGGAAGACACGAACGACCTGCTGCAGGACGTCGAGCAGGCGTTCGCCGGACTCTAACTGCGGAGCTGACGATGCCGGAGCACACGGAGCGAATCGTACTCACCGATATTTCGTCCACGGCGTGGGAGCATCCGGCCGACAGGGCGGCGCTGCAGGCGCTGCGGGCGATCCCGGGATTCGATGAAGTGGTGCGCAAGGTGATGGGGCTCATCGGCGAGCGCGGGGTGCGGCTCTTCTTCACGGCGGACGCGGTGCGCGTGGGTCCGCGCCAGCGTCCGAAGCTGGACGCGCTGTACACGGAGGTGCTCGAAACGCTCGATCACAAGGGCGAGCGCCCCGAGCTCTTCGTCTCGCAGACGCCGTTCGTGAACGCGATGGCCGTCGGCTTCGAGCGGCCGTTCATCGTCTTGAACAGCGGCGCGCTCGGCCTGCTCGAGCGCGAGGAGCGGCGCGTGCTGATCGGTCACGAGCTGGGCCACATCATGAGCGGGCACGCGACGTACACGACGATCGCGCTCATCCTGCTCAAGGCCGGCTTCTCGGCGATTCCGGGACTCGGATTGATCGCGCTCCCGATCCAGCTCGCGCTGCTCGAGTGGTCGCGCAAGGCGGAGCTGAGCGCGGATCGCGCGGGGCTGCTCGCATCGCAGGATCCTCGCGTGACGATGGGGATGTATCTGAAGTTCGCGGGCGGCGGTGCGGGCGACGACGAGACGAGCCTCGACGAATTTCTCGTCCAGGCGGAGGAGTACGAGATCGGCGGACACGCGATCGACGGCGTGCTCAAGGTGCTCAACCTTCTCTTCCGCTCGCATCCCTTCAACACGGCGCGTGCGGCCGAGCTGCAGCGGTGGCAGAAGAGCGGCGCGTACGATCGGATTCTGGGAGGCGACTATCCGCGCCGGGGCGATGATCAGCGTCCGCTCGGCGACGATGTCGCCGACGCGAGCGATTATTACGCCGAGCAGTCGCGGCGCGCGGCCGCGAGTGTGGGCGATGTGCTCACGCGCGCGCGCGACGCCTTCAATACAGCCTTTCGTGGTCCGGCGAACGGTGGCGGCTCGAGCGGAGGGCCGCCTCCCGCATGAAGGCTCTGATCGTCGGCGGCGGCGGGCGCGAGCACGCGCTCGCCTGGAAGCTCCAGAAGGATCAGCCATCGCTCGAGATCATCGCCGCGCCCGGCAATCCCGGCATCGCGGCGCTCGGGCGCTGCGCGCCGGTGAGCGCGGACGATGTTGCCGGGATCGTGCAGTTGGCCACGAAGGAGCAGCCGGATCTCGTGGTGATCGGGCCGGAGGCGCCGCTCGCCGCCGGCCTCGCGGACGCGCTTCGCTCTGCCGGCATCCCGGTATTCGGCCCCTCGCGCGCCGCCGCGCGGATCGAGTCGTCCAAGGCGTTCGCGAAGGCGCTGATGCGCGAGGCGGGCGTTCCGACGGCCCGTGCCGCGCGCTTCGTCGATGCGGCGGCCGCGAAGCGCTCGGCGCGCGAGCTCGGCGCTCCGGTGGTGGTGAAGGCGTCGGGGCTCGCCGCGGGGAAGGGCGTGCTCGTGTGCGAGACGATTGCGCAGGCCGATGCTGCCATCGACTCGATGCTCACGAACGACAGCTTCGGGGCGGCGGGGCGCGAAGTACTGGTGGAGGAATTCATGGAAGGCGACGAGCTGTCGCTCTTCGCGATCACGGATGGCACGACGGTGCTGCCGATGCTCGCGGCCCAGGACCACAAGCGGCTCCTGGAGGGCGATCGTGGTCCGAACACGGGCGGGATGGGCGCCTACGCACCGGTGTCGCTGGCGAGCGCGGACCTGGTAGCGGACGCCGTGGACCGCGTGTTCGTGCCCACGCTGGACGCGCTCCGTACAGCTGGCGCCCCGTTCAGCGGGCTTCTGTACGCGGGGCTCATGCTCACGCCACAGGGCCCGAAGGTGGTGGAGTTCAACGCGCGCTTCGGGGATCCGGAGACGGAGGCGATTCTGCCGCTGCTGGAGAGCAGCCTGCTCGGTCCGCTGCTCGCGGTGGCGAGTGGCAGGGGGCTCGCCGGCCAGCATCTGCGATGGACGTCGAGCCACGCAGTAACCACCGTAGTCGCTGCGGCAGGTTATCCAGACAAGCCGCGCAAGGGCAACGCCGTCAAACTGCCCCCGGTGGACGCGAACGTCCACATCTTTCACGCTGGAACAGCCCTCGATGCAAGCGGCCAGCTGGTTACTTCCGGGGGTCGAGTGTTCGCGGTGACTGCCGTTGCGCCAACGCTGGAGGCTGCGCGTGCCGAGAGCGCGCGCGTGGCCGGCGCCATCGAGCTCGAGGGCAAGCAGCTCCGCCGCGACATCGGCTGGCGGGAGCAGGAGCGCGGTGCCGGAGCTTCCGGAAACTGAGACCATCGCGCGCGACCTCGATCGCGCCGTGTCCGGAGCGACCATTGCGAGCGTGAAGGTGCATCGGGCCGACGTACTTCGCGACATCACGGCGGCAGCACTGTCGCGACGCGTCGCTGGAACGCGTATCGAGCGGAGCTACCGCCGCGCCAAGGCGGTCGTCATCCCGCTCGACACCAATGATCGCATCGTCGTCCAGCCGCGCTTCACCGGCGCGCTCCTGGTGGACGACGGGACGCTGCCCGCCGAGGCGCTGAGCTACGTCACCGTCTCCTTCTCGTTGCGTGATGGGCGCGCGCTTGCCTATCGCGACATCCGCCGCCTCGGCACCGTGGCCCTCATGTCGCCAGCGCGATTCGCGAAATTCGATGCCGCATTGGGGCCTGAGCCGCTTGACCCGGCGTTTACACCGCAGCATCTATCGGGAATTCTTCGGGATTCCAGACAGGCGGTGAAGAAGTTGTTGATGGATCAGCGGCGGGTAGCGGGGGTGGGCAACATCTACGCGAACGAGGCACTCTGGCGCGCGGGGATCGACCCCTCGCGCGCGGCGCACAACATCAGCGACGCGGAGGCGGCATCGCTCCACGCGGGACTCACGAGCGTGCTGCGCGAGGCCATCGAAGCCCGGGGCACCAGCTTTCGCGATTACCGCGATGCGTCCGGCGCGCGGGGCGGATTCTCCGGGCTGCTCGCTGCATACGGACGCGGGGGGCTCTCGTGCCCACGCTGCGGAGCCACGCTCGTCGATACCAGCGCGATCGATGGCCGCACCACGGTCTTTTGCGCCTGGTGCCAGCGGTGAGCAGGAAGTCGCTGCGCCGCCCCACAACCTCCGACGACCAGCTCGCGATCATGCGCGCGGCCGTGCGCGCCGAGTGCAAGGATCGTCCGGGCATCTACCGCATGCACTCGGCCGACGGGGAAGTCGTGTACGTCGGCAAGTCGAAGAAAATTCGCACCCGGCTGCTGAGCTATTTCCGCTGTTCCTTTCCCGAGGACAAGGGCGCGCGAATTCTGCGGGACGCGGCGCGCATCGACTGGGAGTACACGCCCAGCGAGTTCGCGGCGCTCCTGCTCGAGCTGCAGCAGATCAAGCGGCTGCGCCCGCGCTTCAACGTGGCGATGAAGCGCGATGACCGGAACTTCGTGTTCATCAAGATCGTGAAGAGCCCCGCGCCCAAGCTCATGGTCGTGCGCGGCGCGAGCGACGACAGCGCGCCGCACTACGGCCCCTTTCAGGGCGCGCAGGCAGTCAACGAAGCCGTGCGCGAGCTGCACGATGTGCTCTCCATGCGCGACTGCTCGCTCGACACGCGCATGCACTTCGCCGATCAGCGCGAGCTCTTTCAGATCGCGCGCACGCCCGGGTGCATCCGCTACGAGGTGAAGAAGTGCCTCGGCCCGTGCGTTGGCGGGTGCACGGAGAAGGAATATCGCCAGCGCGTTGCGCTCGCGCGCGCGTTTCTCGATGGGCACGACGATGGGCCGATCGCGACGCTGCGCCACGAGATGGAAGTCGCGAGCGACAAGCTCGAGTTCGAGCGCGCCGCGTCGATGCGTGACAAGCTGCAGCGGCTCGAGGCGCTCAAGCAGCAGTTCCTGCGCTTCCGCTTCGCCGTCGAGACCTTGTCGTTCGTGTACACCGTTCCCGGCTTCGACGGCGAGGACCGCGTCTATCTCATTCGGCGCGGGCGCGTGCGCGCGGAGGACATTCCGCCGCAGAGTGAGCGCGACCGCAGACGTCTCGCGCATCTGACGGAGGCGGTGTACGGCACGGCGGAGCGCGAGACCACGCAGATTCCCACGCACGAGATCGATGAGCTGCTGCTGCTCTCGTCGTGGTTCCGGCGCTTTCCCGGAGAGCTCGCGCGCACGATGCGTGCTGCCGATGTCGGCCTGAGGCCGGTGACGAGCGCCACCCCGCGCGCGCGCGCAAAGAAGATCTCTCCCGTGCTGTCCGACCAGCGCGCCGCCATCGGCGCGTGAGCCGACTCCGCCATCACGGATTATCGGCGGTCTCCTCACTCTCGGCGGGACCGAAGGGCAACACGATCTCGATGGGCGCGGGAATCTTCACGCCGTCGAACTCCGCCGGAACGAAGCGCATTTGCGCGATGGAGCTCATCGCTGCCGTCACGTAACGATCGTCGCTCGGATCATCCAGCTGCGCGGTTGCCGTATCCACGCGGCCGCCCGGCATCACGACACCGCGAATGATGACCGTGCGCGGGTGGCCCGCAGCCCACGCCGGATCCGCCCGTTTCGGATTGTCGGGGAATGCGACCGCCGGGCACCGCACGTGCGTTGCCACGAACGGCGAGCCATCCTCGTGAATGCCGATCGTCACCAGTACGCGCAGCGTGTCCGGCATGCCGGGCGGCGCCGCCACGCGGTCGGGATCGCTGGTCGAGATCGCGAGCGCCTCGTCGACGCGCATGTCGAGCTCGCGCCGGTCGGAGCGCATGATGGGAATCTGGTGCGCAAACGTGCCGTCGCGCATCAGCATGGCGCCGTACATCGCGGTGCGTGGCGGATCGCCGGCGCGCAGTCCCACGCGGCGCGCGATGGTCTGCGACAGTGCAGCGAGATAGTCGGCACCCTGCGGAGGCAGCGCACGATCATCGATCGACGAGAGCTGCACTCCTTCCGAGACGAGCTGGTCGCACGCGCGTGCCACCGTCACGCCCCCCGGGAGTATCACCTTCTGCGCGAGCGCCTGCTGCGAATCGGCTCGAGCGGAGAAAGCGCAGATCAACAGCGCGAAGAGCGCGAGAGCTCGCCGCATGACGTCCTCTTGGATTCGAGATCTGCCCTCCTACACGGGCAGTGACACGATCTCCACCTCGGCCTGTCCGTCACGAATCGTCAACCGCGCAACACTCGGCATCAGGTGGAACCGACGCGGACCCGCCGCGCCCGGGTTGATGACGAGTCGACCCTCCCGCCGCGTAACCGATTGTTTGTGGGTGTGGCCGTAGACGAGAACATCTGCTGCAAATCGTTCCAGCAATGCATCGGCCGTGAGTCGTCCCGACTCGTGGCCGTGCTGCACGTGAATCGTGACGCCGCCGATCTCGCGCACGATGCGGGACTCGAGGCGCGGATTGTCGGGAGCATCGGTGTTTCCGTACACCGCCTCCACCGGCGCGATTAGAGAAAGCTCATTGAGGATGTCGTCGCCGCCGACGTCTCCCGCGTGAAGAATCAGCTCGACACCGGCGAAGGCCTCGTGCACTCCGGCACGCAGCTGCCCGTGCGTGTCCGAGATCAGTCCGATGACGTGAACATCGTCAGCCTTCGCCATCGGGCTCCGTACCCCAGCGTTTTCCCACTGAGTGCTCGACGCCGAGGTGGTCCAGCACGCGCGCGACCACGAAATCGACGAGATCGAGAATGCCGCGCGGATGATTGTAGAAGCCCGGCGCCGCCGGCAGCACCACGGCGCCGGCACGCGTGAGTCGCAGCATGTTCTCGAGATGAATCACCGAGAGTGGCGTCTCTCGCGCGACGAGAATGAGCGGCCGGCGCTCCTTGAGGGTCACGTCGCCCGCGCGCTCGACGAGCGAGCGCGATGTCCCCGCCGCGAGCGCCGCGAGCGTGCCCATCGAGCAGGGGCAGATCACCATGCCCGCCGTGCGCGCCGAGCCCGACGCCGGTGCCGCGCCGCGATCGTCCGCATCGTACAGCGTGACGTAGTCGTCCCATCCCTGGGCGTGCGTGCGCTCGCGCAGCTCCGCGAGCGAGCCGATGCCGGATTCCATCTGCAGCAGGCGCCAGCCATGCGACGAGATCATCAGCCACACGCGCTCCTCGGCGCGCACGAGCGACTCGAGCAGCCGCACGGCATACGGCGCACCCGATGCTCCCGTGATCGCGACCACCACCGGGGCGCGCGCGGCCGTCGCGCGAGCACTCATCGCGCGAGCACCCGCTCCGCGAGCACGAAGGCGAAGAAGGTGACGCTCAACACGCCGTTCATCGTGAAGAACGCGGCGTCGAGGCGCGAGAGATCCGCCGCCCGCACGAGCGAGTGCTCGTAAATGAGGAGCATCGCGACCACGCACACGCCCGCCCAGTAGAGCGCGCCGGCGCCAATCCCGATGCCGGCGAGCGTGAGCATCGCGATCGTGGCCACGTGCAGCACGCGCGCGATCGCGATCGCCGGCGCGGTTCCATGGCGCGCAGGGAGCGAGTGCAGTCCCTGCGCGCGGTCGAACTCGATGTCCTGCAGCGCGTAGAAAATGTCGAAGCCGCCTCCCCAGCTCATCACTGCCGCGGCGAGTGCCACGAGCACCCACCAGGGCCGGCTCCACGCGCCGGTGACCGCGAGATAGCCGCCCACGGGCGCGATCGACATCCCGACACCGAGCGCGAGATGCGCGAAGCGCGTGAAGCGCTTCGTGTAGCTGTAGGAGAGCACCCAGCCGAGCGCGATCGGGGAGAGCGCGAAGCAGAGCGGGTTGAGCATCCATGCGGCGGCAACGAAGATCGCGGATGCGCAGAGCACGGCGAGCGATGCCTCGCGCACGCTCATCGCGCCGCTCGGCAGCTCGCGCGCGGCCGTGCGCGGATTGAGCGCGTCGATGTCGCGGTCGGCGATGCGGTTGAAGCCCATCGCTGCAAAGCGGGCGGCGGTGAAGGCGATCGCGACCCACACCACATCGAGGAGCCTTACCTCCTTGACATGACTGGCGATCGTAACCCCAACCAGCGCAAAGGGTAACGCGAACAAGGTGTGGGGCAGCTTGACGAAGTTCGCGTAGCGCACGAGCCTCGACGTGCCACCGAACGTCTGCCCTTCCCGACCCCGCACCGCTACCGGCTCGCTCATGTCACCCTCACCTCGAGAGTCCCAACTCCGGCCACATCGCATCCACCCGCGCCTTCGTTGCCGCGTCCATCTCGATCACCGCCGGCCACTCGCGCGTGAAGCCCTCTTCCGGCCACTTCTTCGTCGCATCGATGCCCATCTTCGATCCGTACGTGAACGCGCGGCTCGAATGATCCAGCACATCCATGGGACCCATCGTGAACCGCGTGTCGCGCTCCGGATCGATGTTGTTGAGCGCCACCCACCACGCCTCGCGCGTGTCGCGCACGTTCACCCACTTGTCCACGATCACCAGCACCTTCGCGAGCGACATCAGCCCCTGCCCCCACATGGCGTTCATCACCTTGTACGCCTGCCCCGGATACTGCTTGTCGATCGACACGAACACGAGATTGTGAAAGATCCCCTCCGCCGGCATGTGATAGTCGACGATCTCCGGCACGGTGAGCTTGAGCAGCGGAAGAAAGATTCGCTCCGTCGCGTGCCCGAGGTAGAAATCCTCCATGGGCGGGCGGCCGACGATCGTGGTCGCGTACACCGGATGCTCGCGCATCGTGATCGCCGTGACGTGCACGAGCGGATACAGATCCGCGAGCGAGTAGAAGCCCGTGTGATCGCCGAACGGACCCTCCGTTACCAGGGACTCTGACGGATCGATGTATCCCTCGATCACGAACTCGGCATCCGCGGGCACCTCGAGATCGCACGTGAGCGCATTCACGAGCCTCACCGGCTCCTTGCGCAGGAATCCGGCGAACAGGAACTCGTCTATCGTCGGCGGCAGCGGCGCGGACGCCGAGTAGACGCTCGCGGGGTCAGCACCGACGGCGATGCACACCGGCATCTTCTCGCCACGCTCCGCCATCTCGCGCCAGTGCGCCGCACCCACCTTGTGCCGCTGCCAGTGCATCGCGAGCGTGTCGCGCCCCATCTGCTGCACGCGATACATCCCCACGTTGCGAATGCCGCGCGACGGATCCCTCGAGATCACCATGGGCAGCGTGATGTACGGGCCGCCGTCCCCCGGCCAGCAGGTGATGATCGGGAGCTTCGACAGATCGATGTCGGCACCCTTCCAGACCACGGCCTGGCTTGGCGCAGCTCCGCCCTTCACGCGTGGAGGAAACTTTCCGATCTCGAGCAGCTTCGGGAGCATGGAGAGCTTTCTCATCAGACCGTCCGGCACCTTCATCTGCACGAGCTCCGTGATGCGGGCACCGATGTCGTCGAGATCGGCGACGCCGAGCGAGAGCGCCATGCGCTTCATGGAGCCGAAGAGATTGATCGCGACGGGATAGGCCGAGCGTGACCCGTCGCGCAGGATCACGTGCTCGAACAGGAGCGCGGGGCCGCCGTTCGCGCTCTTCATCACGCGGTCGGCGATCTCGCAGATCTCGAGCTCGGCGCGCACGGGATGGGCGATGCGCTCGAGCTCTCCGATCGCATCGATCCGTGCGATGAGCTCGGAGATCGTATCGATGCTCATGCGGCGCGCTCGCCGTAATGCAGCGCCGAGATGCCGAAGGTGAGCGGCTCCCACTTCACGTTCGCGATGCCCGCGTCTCGCATGCGCCGCGCGAGCGAATCGCCATCGGGAAAGTTGTCGACCGAGCCCGGCAGATACTGGTAGGCGGTGCGGTGCCCGCTCACGAGGCGTCCGATCACGGGGAGCACGTGGTGAAAGTAGAAGTGATAGGGAACGCGCACGGCGGCGGCGCGCGGCGTGGAGCAGTCGAGCACCACGATCCGGCCGCCGGGCGCCGTCACGCGAAGCATCTCGCGGAGTCCGGCGTCGAGGTCGTCAAAGTTGCGCGCACCGAAGGCTACTATGATCCCGGCGCAGCTCTCGTCGGCAAGCGGCAGGCGCAGCGCGTCGGCCACGATGGGACGCACGGGAAGGGCACGCGTCTTCGCGGCGCCCGCGCGCAGCATCGGCTCGGCGAAATCGGCGCCGATGACCTGCCCCGCGAAGGCAGGGTCCCGCGCGATGGCGGCGCCGATGTCGAGCGTGCCGGCGCAGAGGTCGACGTAGACGCCGCGCGGATTGCGCCGCCACTCGAGCGCCGCGATCGCCCGCCTGCGCCACCCGCGGTCGATGTTGGCGCTCAGGACGTGATTGAGGAAGTCGTACCGGGGCGCGATCTCGGAGAAGATGCGCCGCACGTACGCACGTTTCGCGCGTCCGCCAGCGGCCGCGGAGAGTGCCTCTTCCTCCTCGGTTACGGTGGACATTCAGCGAAAAGTGCCGGGGGCGGATGACGCGCGCAAGCGTGGCGCCCCTCATCGTGCTGGCTCACCCCGAGAGCGCGCCTTACCTTATACGAGAGGAGCGGGATGTTGCGCGCTGTCTCTTTCACCCACTGAATGGCTCTCGCTCTCGACCTCCGCAATCTTCCCGATGCCGACGTCGCCGCACTCGCGAAGGAAGGGCGTGAGCCGGCGTTCCGAGAGCTGGTGCGGCGATACGAGCGACCCGTCTTTTCGCTGATCTTCCGGATGGTGCGCGACCGGGAACTGGCCGAAGACCTGGCGCAGGACACCTTCATCAAGGTGCTCAACAACATCGATCGCTACCGGCCCGAGTTCAAGCTCTCGAGCTGGCTGTTCAAGATCGCGAACAACGTCACGATCGACCATCTCCGCAAGCGCCAGCTCGCCACGGTGAGTCTCGATGGCTCGCCGCACGCGCAGACGGCGGCAGAGGCGCAGGCCACCTCGCTCGAAGTCGAATCCAGAGGCGAGACGGCGCTCGAGGCGATCGAGTCGCGCGAGCTCGGAAGCGCGATCGAGCGCGCCATCGGCAAGCTCCGCCCGGAATATCGGTCCTGTATCCTCCTGAGGCACGTGGAGGGCCGCTCCTACGAAGAGATCGCGGCCACCCTCGACCTGCCCCTGGGCACCGTAAAGACCTACATCCACCGCGCCCGGCACGAGCTCCGCGAGGCGCTGGAGGACCTGCGCGAATGACCCAACCCTGCCGAGTCAGCTCTGAAACCCGCCCCGTCCGCGTGCCGTATAGCCCAGTGGAGGAGACCTAGTGGAACGACACCTGTTGCCGGAAGAGATCGACCTGCTGCTGGACGGCGAGGTCGGATTCGGGACGCCGCCGCTCAAGGCGCACGTCCGGAGCTGTGCCGCGTGCAGCAGTGAGCTGGAGAGCGCGCGAGCGCTCGTCCGGCAGCTCGAGCATCTGCCGCACATCGCACCCTCTCCACTCTTTGCCAGCCGCGTCATGTCGCGCGTGCAGCTGTTCGTGCCCTGGCACGTCGCGCTGCTCGACTCGGTGCGCGGGCTCGTACCGCAGTCGCGTGCACTGCGAGTGGCTGGCGCGGGAATATTCGCATCGATAGCGATCGCGCTCACCATCGTGTCGGTGTGGGCGTTCTCGCGCATCGACGCGGTGATGTTCACCGCCGATCTCGTGCTCGATCGCATGCGCGCCGCGGCGTTCAGCGCGCTGGCGAGCGGGGTATCCGCGCTCTTCGGCGATGCGGCACAGCCATTGCTCGCGGGTGGTGCACTGGGGCTGACTGCCGCGGCGCTCCTGCTGGTCGTCACCGGTGCGGCTGCCGCGGCAATGATTCGAGTGGCGGCCGTTCGTGCGCGCGGCCGCTAGCGTGCGGCGCGCGCTGCGGCTCGCGCTCGTGCTGGGATTGGGCCTGGGCACGACCGCGACACACGAGCTCTCCGCCCAGACGAAAGCGGACAGCGCGGCCTCGCGCGACCCAATCACCGCCGCGCTCGACTCGCTGCATCGCGACGCGAACGGGATGGCGCTGGATCGCGCATCCATCTCCGCCGGCGCGCGCACGATAGAGAGCGCACAGCGCCTCACGGGCGATGTCGCGACCTGGCACGGACCGCTCGAGGTTCGTGGAACGGTCGATGGAAACGCGGTGGCGATCGGCAGCGATGTCGTGGTGCTTCCCGGCGGGCGCGTGCTCGGCGACGCGCTCTCGGTGGGCGGCCAGGTGCGCATGGCCGGCGGGACGGTGGACGGCGAGACGCGCACCATCAACGCGTTCAGCGTGGGCCCGATTGCCGGCGCGCGCCTCACCCCCGCGCAGGCCACCAGACGCGCGCTCTCGCTCGCCGTCGCGTGCTTCCTGATTCTCGTCGCCATGGCGCTCGCAGTCGCGATCGGCGCGCGCACGCATCTCGAGACGATTGCCTCCACCATCCGCACCGATTTCTGGCGCTCCTTCCTCGTTGGTCTGCTCGGCGAGGTAGCCGCGCTTCCGCTCTTCCTGCTCTCGATGGTTGCGCTCGCGATCACCGTCGTCGGCATCCTGCTCATTCCCTTCGCGGCGGTCGCGTACGCGCTCGCCGTGCTCGGCGCGCTCGACCTCGGCTTTCTCGCGATGTCGCTGATCGGCGGCGACGCCCTGCTGCGCGATGAGGGGTCCGCGCGCGATCCGCGGCCCATCGTGACGCATCTGATCGCGGGATTGAGCGTGTTTCTCGTGCTCTGGCTGCTGGCCGGAGGCGCAGCGTACATGGGGCTCGCGGGGAGCGTGCTGCGACTGCTCGCCTTCCTGAGCACCTGGATAGCGGCAACCGTCGGCCTCGGTGCCACAATCCTTACGCGCGCCGGCACCCGTACCGCCATCAGCCCACCGCGCGTGGCTCCGCCCACGATCACGGAAGAGTACGCGTGGCAAACGCCCACGCCCGTATCTGGTGTCGCCGCAGCACGCCGACCAACTCCGGCGCCGCGCCCGAGCGAGCGATGAAATCACTTCTGCTCGTTCTCGTGTCGTTGTTCGTGTTCGGAGACCCAGGCGCCGACGCGCGCAGCTGGCGCTCGCTCACCGCGAGCCGTCCGCGCGATGCCGCCGACAGCCTGCACGTGGTGCTGCGGTACGATGCCGGCACCGTCACCCTCGGTGCTGCCGCGGCTCCGCTGCTGTATCAGGCGAGCGCCCGCTTCGATGCGAGCGAGCAGCGCATCTCGCGCAGCTACAATCCCGCTTCGAGCACGCTCCGCATTGGCCTGGACAGCTCGGCCATGCGAACCTCGCACCGCTCGAGTGATGCGAGCGGCAACGAGGCACGACTCGATCTCGGACTCGCCGCCGGCATCCCGCTCGATCTCGACCTCGATCTCGGCGCGACGCGCGCCCGTCTCGATCTGAGCGCTCTATGGGTGAGCGCGTTGCGCGTCTCCTCGGGCGCAACCGAGGCCGATCTCACCTTCGGCAGCGCGAATCCGAAGCCGATGCGCGATCTCTTCGTCGATGCGGGCGTAGGCAGCATGACGATCCACCAGCTCGGGAACGCGCACGCGCAGCGCGCCACGGTTGCCAGCACGGTGGGCAGCGTCGATCTCGACCTGGGCGGCGACTGGACGGGAGAGATGCCGCTCACCATGCGCATCGCACTCGCCACGGCGACGCTTCGAGTGCCCCGTGACGTGGGAATCGCGATCCGTGTCTCGAAGCGCATCGCGAACATCGACTCCGATGGCTTCACGGAGCGCGATGGCGTGATGTACAGCACAGGCTACGAGCAGACGAAGCGCCACGTCACCATCGATGGCAGCGCGACCCTCGCCTCCATCGACGTAGACTGGAAGAACTGAGCGCGGCCAACTCGCGCCTGGACGTTGCTGTGCCCGCCACGTAGAATGGCACTCACCGCAAGGCTCGATCAGCCTCCTCCTCCGATACGCAAATGATGCGACATCTCCCCTGGCGTGGCCTGCTCGTCTTCAGCTTCGTCGGGGCGCTCGCGTGCTCGGGTGGCGACGGACCTACCACGGCAAAGTCAAAGTTGGGAAATCTCGTATTGCACGCGATTACCGACGGTTCCAACAAAGATGTGGCCTATCTCGCGTTCGTCGACGACATGCCCGCGCAACTCTTGTTGTCAGCGGGAACGGACACCACGGTCAATCTGTCGCCTTCGCAACACGCAGTTCGAATCGCCGGGATCGCACCGAACTGCACGTTGAGCGAAGGACCCACACAGACCGTTACGATCACTGCCGGCGCGACCTTGACTGACACGCTGCGGTTCAACTGCTCGGCCGTCGCCGAGAAAATTCTGTACGGCAGCAACGTGGACGGGAATAATGATCTGTACGTCACGAGTGCGAACGGGAGCAGTTTCACCAGGCTCACCACCGATACCGCATCGAGCGGCCAATGGTCGCCCGATGGCTCACATCTCATCTTCACGCGTCCAGAATCCGGCTTCGATCAGATCTTCGTCGCTGATTCCGCCGGAGCGCACGAGACGCAGCTCACCACGGATGCAGTAAACCACGGTTACCCGCAGTGGTCCCCTGACGGCGCACGCATCGCGTTCACCGTCGGACCCGAGGCGTGGATCATGAACGCAGATGGCAGTGCGTCTCACCGGATATCCGCGATCGGAGTGAACCAGGCGGTTTCATGGTCCCCGGACGGAAATCGGATAATACAGAGCGATGGGATTGAGGTCATCGTAATGAAAGTGGACGGGACCGATCAGGCAGTGGTCGGCAACATGGCGGGTGGGTCGCCGGTGTGGTCACCCGACGGGAGCAAAATCGCGTTTCTCGCGGATGGGGATTCAGCCGCCGTCGACATGTTCGTGATGGATGCGGACGGCGGTCACCGAAAATTGTTGATACCAAGCGTCCCCGGGGTGTTCAACGACCAAATTGCCTGGTCGCCGGACGGCAGTCGCATCGCCTTTCGAACGAATCGAGATGGAGACCACCCTGCCATTTACGTCATGAACGCGGACGGAAGCAGTCCGGTGAAATTGTCGAACAACGTCGGCGACAACTCCGGGCCAAGCTGGCACCCATAGCACCCGCGCTCGGCCAACTTCTTGCTTGGTCGTGTTCGTCTCCCGAACGAGCCGAGGTTGCGATGCGCTGGACCCCAGGAAATGAGAGCTCGAACATCGAGGATCGCCGCGGCAGTAGCGGCGGTGGCGGTTTCGGCGGTCTCCATTTCGGCATTGGCGGTACGATCATCGTGCTGGTTCTGAGCCTTCTCTTTCACCGCAACCTCTTCACGCTGCTGGGCGATGGCGGAGCAACGACCACCACGTCGGCCGGCGACACATCGGCGCCGCCCGTCGATGAGACTCCGGCCGAGCACAAGGAAGTCCAGTTCGTGTCGTTCGTGCTCGACGACGCACAGCAGACCTGGGCGAAGATCCTTCCGGAGGAGGGCGCCCAGTGGCACGACGCCAAGCTCGTCCTGTTTCGCGACGGCGTACAATCGGGATGCGGTCAGGCGGAAACCGCGATGGGGCCGTTCTATTGTCCCCTCGATGAAAAGGTGTACATCGATCTCGGTTTCTACGACGAGCTTCGCGATCGGTTCGGAGCGCCCGGCGAGTTCGCGCAAGCCTACGTGCTCGCACACGAGCTCGGTCATCACGTGCAGCATCTCGAAGGCATCGACGAGCAGATGCGCCGCCTCCAGCGGCAGCACCCCGATCAGGCGAACGAGCTGTCCGTGAAGCTCGAGCTGCAGGCCGACTGTTATGCAGGTGTGTGGGGGCACTCCACGGAGCAGCGGCAACTGCTGGATCCGGGCGACATCCAATCGGGGCTGCAGGCTGCCGCGTCCGTCGGAGATGACCGGCTGCAGAAGATGACCACGGGGCACGTGTCACCCGAGTCGTTCACGCACGGCACGTCCGCGCAGCGCGAGGCGTGGTTCAAGCGAGGCTTCGACAGCGGCGATCCCAAGGCCTGCGACACCTTCTCGTCGAGCGCGGCCTGATCTCCAGCCGCTGGCCCGTCCCTTGCCTTTTTGCGCGCGGATGAAGCTGCGGAGCTGGTGATGATCATCAAGGGATTCCGGGTTGGCCCACTTCTCAAGACCACCGGAAAGGAGATTCTGAACGACAACGTGCTTGGGCTCGCCGCTCAGGCGGCCTACAACGCGTTCTTCTCGATCTTTCCGTTCTTCCTCTTCGCCGCGCCGATGATTTCACTGTTCGGCGACAAGGCGAAGACATTCTCGTGGCTGATGAGCCAGCTCTCCCAGGTTGTCCCCACGGAGGCGATCGCGCTCGTGCAGAGCGTGGTCAAGGACGTCGTCTTTTCGCAGAACGCGCCCGGTCTCGTATCCGTAGGCGCCGTTCTCGCGGCCTGGTCTGGCGGTGCGGTGTTCGGCGCGCTGATGAGCACCCTGAATACCGCGTATCACGTCGTCGAAACGCGCCCCTGGTGGAGGCGCGCTCTCATCCAGCTCGCATCCGTGCTCGTCATGGGGCTGCTGGTGGGTATCGCGAGCATCGTGATGCTCGCAGGACCCGAGATCGCACACACCATTGGCGCCAAGCTGCATCTCGACCGGTACTTCGTGCTCGCGTGGACGATTCTGCAGTATCCCGTCGCGGTCTCCATGATCGTGCTCGCATTCTATCTCATCTACCGGTTCCTTCCGAACATCAAGCAGCATCCGAAGCAGATACTCGTCGGCGCAGTCATCGGAACGGTGCTCTGGCTGCTCGTGACGCTCCTGTTCCGTCTCTACGTCACCGACTTCGGATCGTACAACAAGACGTACGGCACGATCGGCGGTGTGATCGTGCTGCTGACGTGGATGTATCTCACGATGATCGTGCTGCTGTCTGCCGGAGAGCTCAACTCCGAGTTGCACAAGGGCACGGGAGCGCTCGAGCCGCGTGCAGGTGCCATCTACGCCGGCCGCGTGGTGACCTCGTCGCATCCGGGGCGCTCGTCCACGGACATTCCGGTCACCTCGTCGACGTCGCCCACACAACTCGCTTCCATCGCCCCCACTTCCACAAACCCATCATCGCCACGCCGCGACCCAGAGCGGTGAGCGAGATCGTCCACCAGATTCCGCTCGTGCCCCATCGCGTGGCAGCCCACGCCGCGAGGGGAATGCGAAGCGCGGTGAGCGTGGTTGACGTGATCATCGGCGGCAGCGTGTCGCCCGCGCCGCCGAGCGCGCCCTCGAGCACGAGCTCCGCGCCCGCGAACAGCGTGGAGATCGCACCGATGCGCAGATAGCGCGCGCTCTCCGCGATCACCAGCGGATCATTCGTGAACATCCGCGCGAACGTCGTCGCCAAGGTGTACTCCGCAATCGCGGCAACGAGTCCGATCGTCATCGCGAAACCCGTCGCGATCCAGGCGGAGCGCTCGGCGCGATCCACCTGGCGCGCACCGAGATTCTGTCCGACGATTGCGGCTGCGGCCGCGCCGAATCCAACGCCCACCATGTACGACCAGCTCTCCACACGATGTCCGACGCCCAGCGCCGCGAGCGCGGGAGTGCCGAATTTCGTGGTGGTGCGGGTGAGGAATACGTAGATGTTGCTGAACACGACTCCCGTGACGGCAGTGGGCAATCCCACGCGCACGATTGCGCGAAGGGTGTCCAGCGCTGGCGGGCCGAAGATCACCATGCGGCGTCGCACGAGAATCACGATGCCGATGAGAAAGGCGACAGAGCGCGTGAAGATCGTCGCCACAGCGGCGCCCGCGATGCCCAGATGCGGCGCGGGGCCGAGTCCGAGGATCAACACGGGATCGAGCGCGAGCGCCGCAAGCACGCAGCCGAGGAGGAGCAGGAACGGGGTGCGCGTGTCGCCCGCGGCACGGAAGGCCGCATCGATCGCGAAGAATCCGAAGATGAGCGGCGCGCCGAGCAGATAGGTGCCGAGATAGCTCTTGCCGAGTGCCGTCACGTCGGGCGGCGTGTGCATGATGCCGAAGAGCGCATCGAGGTGCGAGATCCCGACCACCGCGAGCACGACGGCTACCGCTACGGAGAGGAACAGCGCGTCGGACACCGCGCGCGCGGCGGCTCGATGCAGGCGCTCTCCGTGCCGGCGCGCCGCGACGGCCGTGAGCCCGACGCTCACCATCTCGGCGCACGAGATGAGCATCCACACCCAGAAGATCGACGTGGAGACTGCGGCGAGCCCCACGGGCCCGATGCGCGTGCCGACCCAGAACGCGTCGACGGTGGCGAAGAGCGTCATGAGCATCGTGGATGCGACGGCGGGGAGCGCCACGGCGGCGACGGTGCTGGTGAGCGAGCCGCTCACGAGCGATGTCACCGAAGCGTATTCGCCGGTGATCGCGGTCGCGAGGCCGTCGCGGGCGTCCATCGGCAACGCGGCCGCCGGGTTCGTGTCCGGCGGCCGCGTGAGTGCGACTGACTCTGGCAGTACCGATTCGCTCACGTCTGCAGGGCCTCGGAGGCTTCCACGATCTGCAGGCCGATCGAGCTCAGTGCGCGTGCGGCGGGAGAGTCCGGGTGCGCGAGAACGATCGGGCTGCCGCTGTCGCCGCCTTCGCGCACGGCACTCTCGAGCGGGATCTCGCCGAGCAGCGGCACCCCGAGCTCGTCGGCAAGGGCGCGGCCGCCTCCGCTTCCGAAGAGTGGCGTGGGCTTTCCGCAGTGTGCGCAGAGCAGATAGCTCATGTTCTCGACGATGCCGAGCACGGGGACGCTCACGCGCTCGAACATCTTCGCGCCGCGCAGCGCGTCGCCGGTGGACACGGGCTGAGGCGTGGTCACGATCACGGCGCCGTGCACGTGCGTTGCCTGCACGAGCGAGAGCTGCGCGTCGCCGGTGCCCGGAGGCATGTCGACGAGGAGGTAGTCGAGCGTGCCCCAGTTCACATCCCGCAGGAACTGCGTGACGATCTTCATCACGATGGGGCCGCGCCAGATCGCCGGCTGCTCGCGCTCGATGAGAAAGCCGAGGCTCATGAGCTTCACGCCGTGCGCCGAGAGTGGCTGGATGCGATCGCCGATCACGGGAGGCGGCGAGTTGATGCCCATCATCATCGGGATGTTGGGACCGTAGACGTCGGCGTCCATGAGTCCCACGCGCAGCCCCTGCCTCGCGAGCGCGACGGCGAGATTCACGGAGACGGTGGACTTCCCGACGCCGCCCTTCCCGCTCGAGATCGCGATGATGCGGCCGAGATTCGGATACGCGACCGGTGTGGGCGCGGGCGGAACGGCCTTGGCCTTGGGCTCCTGGCCCATGACGGGGAGCGCGCGGCCGCGCGGCGGCGCCGATGGCGGAGGAGGTGCCGGCGCGCCGTGTGATACGGGCGGCACGGCTGAATTCGCGGAAGACTGCGAGGGATCGCGCACGTCCACACGCACCTCGTGCACGCCGTCCACGCGCTCGACGGCCTGACGCACCTCGCGCACGAGCGACGCGGGATCCTGCGCATCGAGCAGGATCGTGAATCGCACGCGTCCTTCCACGGTCACGGCAACGTCACGGATCATTCCCGAGCGGATGACGTCCTCGCTCGTGCGCGGATTCACCACGCCCTGGAGCGCGTGCGCGATCCGCGTCTGCATGGACTCGGTCATGTGCGGCTCAGCGCGCCGCGAAGCGGATGGAGCGGATCTCCGGCACCTGCTGGCGCAGATGCGCCTCTATTCCCACGGTGAGATTTTCCGCCGAAAGATCGCAGTCGGGGCAGTCGCCGCTGCAGCGAATGACGGCGACGCCCGTGTCCGCATCGAGCTCGATGAGCTCGACATCCATGGTGTCGATCCTGAGCATGGTGCGCATCTCACCGATCGCTACACGAATGCGATCCTCGATCTCGGGTGCGTTGCGCTGCTTGAAGAGTGACATGCGTGAAATCTAGCGGATCGAATGAGGGAAAGTGATCGCGGATCGGGTGCCTTTGTGTCGTCGTTTTCCAGTCGCCGTTGCCCTCGTTGTTGCCCGTGTGGTCTGGTGCGCGCGACTCGAAAGGTCAACTGCGTTGGATGAGACGACGCAAACGGACCGGACGGACACTAACGGAAAAAACGTTTGTGGCGACGGGGCCTGTGCTCGCTGAGGCAAGGCGCGGTGCACACGGAGAGCGGGGCTTCTTTGGTTGACAACGGAAGCAGCGGCAGGGACGCTACACCCCTGCCGTTTCCAGTCAAAGATCCGGTGTCGTTGCTCCCGCGCCGTGACGATGGAAATCGTAGAGTTTTGCCGTCTCCGTTCGATCCGTTTCAATCCGTTTGTTCATCCGTATCTCAAGATGTAAGGGCCAGTCCGAGCGGCTGTTGCCGTTGTGGGCGGGCGCGCACGACACTGGCATGAACATTTTTGGAAATATGGATTAACGGATCGAACGAATGAGAAAACGGATCGTGACGGGGCGCGGCGTCTGGGTCAGTGATTCGAGTCGTGATCGGCCGGTCGAAGGGAGTCAACTCTTCGGCAACAGGAACGCTCGCGCGGCGGTGATCACGCTGTCGCGCACCTCGGCCAGCGAGCCCGCGATCAGCGCACCGGATGCCTTGGCGTGTCCGCCGCCGCCAAACTGGCGCGCGAAGGCGTTCACGTCCACTTCGCCCGTGGAGCGGAACGACACTTTCACCTTTCCGTGACCGAGATCGCGGAAGAACACCGCCATCTTCGTTCCCGCCACCGATCGAGGATGTTCAGCCAACCCGTCGAGCTCCTCAGGGCGCACGGCGTATTTCTCGAGTGCTCCTGCCGGGAGAGCGATCCACGCGAGCCCGTGATCGCCGTCCACCTCGAGCGTCGCCAGGGCGTCGCGCAGCAGATGCAGCCGGCCGACGGATACGGATGCGTAGATGCGGCGGTACATCTCTTCGGGCTCCACGCCCGCGGCGAGGAGCTGTCCTGCGATCGCGTGGCAGCGTGGGGACGTGTTGCTGAAGCGAAAGCCACCGGTGTCGCTCAGAATCGCGGTGTAGAGCGCGCGCGCGATTGGCGCCGTGATCTCGAGGCCGAGCACGCGTGCGACGTCGAAGATGAGCTCACCCGTCGCGCACGCCGTGGTGTCCGAAACGACGATCTCGCCGGCCGGCTCGTCCTGCGGCACGTGGTGATCGATCACGAGACGACGGGCGGGCGAGTTGCGCACTGCCTCGCTGAGGGAGCCGAGCCGCTTGAGATCGCTAATGTCGAGTACGATCACGAGCTCCACGCCTGCAAGCGCCGCGGCGCCGTCGGCGGTGCGCTCGGACACATCGCCCAGGAGAAAATCGAACATCGCGGGCCATGGCGTGGGGTTCACGATGCGCACCTTCATGCCGCGCTGCGCGAGCAGAAGCGCGAGCGCCACCTCCGAGCCGCAGCCGTCGCCATCGGCGTTGATGTGCGTCAACAGCGCGACCGTGCGCCCCGGTGAGAATTCCGCGGCGTAGCGCTCGATGGCCGCGGCGCGATGCGCGGGGACGGCGAGAAGATCGGGGAGAGTCGTCGGCATGTGCAGAAAAAAAGAAGCGGCGCTCGTTGATCCGGGCGCCGCCTCAAAGCTAACTCCGACAGCGGTCAGTCGGTGGCCGCACCGATGCCGCGCTGCACCTTGGAATGCTTCCGGCCGTAGGTGAAGTAGATGACGATCCCGATCGCCATCCAGATCACCAGTCGCAGCCACGTATCGCCCGGGAGCCCCGCCATCAGGCCGCCGCAGATCAGAATGCCGAGGATGGGCACCAACGGCACGAGAGGCGTCTTGAATGGGCGCACCATGTTCGGACTGCGATAGCGCAGCACGATCACCCCGGCGCACACGATGACGAACGCCAGCAGCGTACCGATGGAGACGAGCTCGCCCAGCAGCGCAACGGGGAAGAGCCCCGCGACGATCGCGGCGATCACGCCGGTCACGATCGTGGTCACGTATGGAGTCTGGAACTTCGGGTGTACCTTGCCGAACACCGGCGGAAGGAGTCCGTCGCGGGACATCGAGAAGAAGATGCGCGGCTGCCCCATGAGCATCACGAGCACCACCGATGCGAGGCCCATGATCGCGCCGATCTCGACGAGGTAGGTGAGCCACGAGAGCGCAGGAATGTTCTCGAGCGCGAACGCCACCGGGTGCGGCACGTTGAGCGTGGTGTAGTGCGCGAGTCCGGTGATGACGAGCGACATCAGGATGTAGAGCACGGTGCAGATAGCGAGCGACATCAGGATGCCCACCGGCATGTCCTTTTGCGGATTCTTCGCCTCCTGTGCCGCAGTGGACACGGCATCGAAGCCGATGTAGGCGAAGAACACGACGCCTGCTGCGCGGATGACGCCGGACCATCCGAAGTTTCCGAAGCCGCCGGTGTTCGGCGGAACGAACGGGTGCCAGTTCGCCTTGGTGACGTGCAGGAAGCCGAATCCGATCACGAGCACCACGATCGCGATCTTGATGTAGACGATGACGTTGTTGAACCGTGCCGACTCCTTGATGCCGATGACGAGCAGCACGGTCATCAGGAGGATGAGCGCAACGGCCGGCACGTTCATCACGCCGCCGGGAACTCGCGTGAGGTTGTGCGTCCCTTCCACCGCGAGCGGCGCGGACATGAAGCCGGCGGGCAGATCGATGCCCAGGCGATGGAGGAACGCGCCGAAGTAGCCCGACCATCCCACAGCCACCGTGGCCGCGCCGAAGAGATACTCGAGCACGAGATCCCATCCGATGATCCACGCGATGAACTCGCCGAGCGTGGCGTAGCCGTAGGTGTAGGCGCTGCCGGCGATCGGAATCATCGACGCGAACTCCGCGTAGCAGAGTCCAGCGAAAAGGCACCCGGACCCCGCAAGCACGAATGACCACATGACGGCGGGGCCGGCGTACAGCGCAGCAGCGGTGCCGGTGAGGACGAAGATTCCGGCGCCGATGATTGCGCCGATTCCGAGAAGCGTCAGATTGCTCGCGGTGAGGACCCGCTTGAGCGTCCCCTCGCCCGTCTCACTCGCTTCCTGTTGGAGCTCCGTGATGCTCTTTCTGGCTAACAAACCCATGCAAGTGTCTCCAGGCAAATCGAATTGGAAGGTGCGGACGTGGGCGAAGGCTCGGGGGCGTCAACCCGGCTGGGGCCGAGCAACGTTCTACCGCGGTCGGTGCCCTGTCAAGCGCTGAGGAGCGGGAGCGACGGCCGCGCGGCGAGATGAAGCGCTTCTTGCGCGCGGATATTGCAAACTCCCCGGCAACTGTTGCCTCCCCTCACCTCCACTCGAATTCGCGAATGGCCAATCGGGCACACGTGCATCCGTCATGCAGCGGCGCCGCCGTTGGATCGGCGGTGCTCGTGCGCGCGAGGTGAGCTCGATCGCGATGGCTGCTCCGGCCTGCAATCTTCGCCTGATCGGCGGTGCTCGAGACACCGCACGCAAGCAGTGGGATGCGCTCGCGCGGCGGGGCACGCATCGCCATGCCTGGTTCGTCGCCGCGGAAGCATGCGGTGCCGAGCCTCGCCACGTCGGGGTGTTCAAGAGCGGCAAGCTCGTCGCGGTGATTCCCGCGTACATCGAGCGGGAGACGCTCGACGGCGATCTCCATGCGCGCTGGTACGGCCCCGCGCATCGGCTCGCGGAAGCACTCGGTGCGAGTCTCCGTCCCTCACTCGCGATCGTCGCGCCAATGAGCACGAGCTCCGACCCGCTCGGTTCCGATGAGGTGCTCACCACGTCCGTCATCGACGAAGCACTGAAGCTGCTGGAGACGGAAGCGCGCGCCGAGCGCGCGAAGGCGATCGTCTGGCCATTCGTGGATGCGAACGCCACGGTGATTCGCGAGGCGGCTCGCCTCAGAGGATATCGCGAGAGCTTCGCCACCTCTGAAGCCGCGATCGATGTCGCGTGGAGCTCACCCGAGGAGTACATCTCGTCTCGCTCGAAGAACGTGCAGCGGACGCTTCGAAACGAGCTCGCCTGGGTGCACGATCAAGGTGTTCGGATCTCGTGGGAAACGGACCTGCGTCAGCATGCCGGCACGTTCGACGCGCTGTATCGCGGTTCGTACGTCGCGCGCAGCGGCCGCGTGGCCAATCTCGCGCCCAATTTTTTCGCGGAGCTCGCCAAGCAGCGCTCGGCCGGTGTGCGCGCGCAGTGCGCCTGGAAAGGCCAGACGCTGCTCGAGATGGCGGTCGCACTCGATGGCGGCGGCGCGCTCGACCTCTGCATGAGCGCGCAGTCCAACGAGACAGGCCGTGGTCTGCTTTATCAGCACTGTCTATGCTACGATCCGATCCGTGTGGCCATCGAGGATCGGCTGGCACGCATCCATCTCGGTCCAGGTGCGCTCTATGCCAAGCTGCTTCGCGGCGCTCGGCTGAACACGCGAATGACGCTGGTGCGCGGTCTCACGCCAACCGCGCGAGCAGCGGTGCGGGTGCTCGCGCCGCTCACGAACGCCCGAAACGCCGCGCGGCACCGCCGCCTGCTCTCGAGAATCAACGCCGCGAGCTACACCGAGTAGTTCGGCGCCTCGCGCGTGATGATCACGTCGTGCGGATGCGATTCGCGGAGCCCGGCCGTCGTGATTCGCACGAACTCCGTTTCGGTGCGCAGCTCGTCCACGTTCGCGCAGCCCACGTAGCCCATGCCGCTCCGGAGTCCGCCCACCATCTGGTAGATCACATCTCCCACGGGTCCCTTGTAGGGCACGCGGCCTTCGATCCCTTCCGGCACGAGCTTCTTCACCGAGAGCTCGCCCTCCTGGAAGTAGCGATCCGCGCTTCCATCCTGCATGGCCGAGAGGCTGCCCATGCCGCGAATCATCTTGAAGCGGCGACCCTCGAGCAGAAACGACTCGCCCGGGCTCTCCTCGGTTCCCGCGAGCATCGATCCCATCATCACGCTCGATGCGCCGGCCGCGAGCGCCTTCACCACATCGCCCGAGTACTTGACGCCGCCATCGGCGATGACGGGAATGTCGCCCGCGCCCTCCACCGCATCCAGGACTGCCGTGAGCTGCGGTACACCAACGCCCGTGACCACGCGCGTGGTGCAGATCGAGCCGGGACCCACGCCCACCTTCACCGCGTTCACACCGCGCTCCACCAGCGCCATCGTGCCCGCACGCGTCGCCACGTTGCCCGCTATCAGCTGGATCTCCGGCAGCATCTCGCGAATCATCGAGGTCGCCTGCAGCACCCCCTCGCTGTGCCCGTGCGCGGTGTCGATCACGAGTGCGTCCACTCCGGCGTCGAACAGCGCGCGCGCGCGCTCCTTGTAGTCACCGCCCGAGCCCAGCGCTGCGGCAACGCGCAGCCGTCCGTGCTGATCCTTGTTCGCGCTCGGATGCTGGCGGCGCTTGTGAATGTCCTTCACGGTGATGAGACCGCCGAGCCGTCCATCCGCGTCCACCACCGGCAGCTTCTCGATGCGATGCTTGCCGAGAATGCGCTCCGCCTCGTCGAGCGTCGTGCCGACGGGCGCCGTGATGAGATTCTCCCTCGTCATCACGTCCTGGAGCGGGCGGTCGAGCTGCCGCTCGAACTGCAGATCGCGATTCGTGATGATGCCGATGAGACGGTTCTCGCGATCGACGATCGGCACGCCCGAGATCTTGAAGCGCATCATCAGCGCGTTCGCCTCGCGCAGCGTTGCTTCGGGCCCCAGCGTGATCGGCTTCAGGATCATTCCGCTTTCGGACCGTTTCACCCGATCCACCTCCGCCGCCTGACGATCGATCGACATGTTCTTGTGGATCACGCCGATCCCGCCGGCGCGCGCCATCGCGATCGCCATCTCGGACTCGGTCACCGTGTCCATCGCGGCGGAGACGAGCGGAATGTTGAGCGAGATCCCCGTGGTGAAGCGGGAGGCGGTGCTCACGTCCTTGGGATGCGTGACGCTGTGGCGCGGTGCCAGCAGCACGTCGTCGAAGGTGAGCGCCGGCTCGGCGCGCACGCGCGACGCCGGCCTCTCGTTTTCCTGACGAGACGGCCCGCCCTCCGAGGAAGCGGAGACAGCGGGCCGTGAATGGATGCGAGTCGTGGTTGCCATGGCGAAAGCTAGAGCAGGAGCACAGGGGTGTAAAGTGTCACGCCGGGGGCTCCGCGCCGGGCGAGCGGAGCAGGGCGCGCGTGTCCGCGTGCGTCGATTCCGAGAGCACCTCGCGCGGCGACCCCTCCTCCACCACGACTCCCTTCGCGAGCACGGCCACGCGGTCCGCGAACGCCTCCGCGAAGTCGACGTCGTGTGTGGAGATCAGCAGCGCGTGCCCCTCCGCCGCGAGCGTGCGGAGCACTTCGCCGAGACTGTTGCGGCGCGCCGGATCGAGCGCGGAGGTGGGCTCGTCGAGCAGCAGGAGCGTGGGATCGGGCGCGAGCGCGCGCGCGATCGCCACGCGCTGCGCCTCGCCGCCCGAAAGCTGTCGCGGATACGCGCCCGCGCGGTGCGCGACGCCGAGCGTCGTGAGCAGCGCGAGCGCCTCGCTTTCCGCGCGCTCGCGCGTCCAGCCGAGCGCGTGCACGAGCGCCAGCGTGACATTGTCCATCACGGTGAGATGCTCGAACAGCGATTGCGCCTGGAAAACCATCCCGACGCTTCGGCGCAGCACGCGGAGCCGCGATTCCGGCGGCACGGGCCCGGGTGCGAGCGCGAATCCATCCACCGTGATCGATCCGGAATCGAACGGCCCGAGCGCGGCAATGGCGCGGAGCATGGTGGTCTTCCCTGCCCCCGACGTGCCCATGAGTGCGCAAACCTCGCCGGGAGCGACGTCGATCGTGACGCCGCGAAGCACCTCGACCGAGCCGCGCGACGCGTGGACGTTTCGCACGTCGAGCGCCTGCGTCACGCTGCGCTCCATCTGCGCTCGAGCCGCCGCGCGAGTCGCGATAGCGGCAGCGACATCGCGAGATAGATCGCGGCGCACAGGAGGCCCGGCACGACCCAGCTGCCGATGTTCGTGGCGTAGATCGCGGTCTGCTTCGTCAGCTCGACCACGGTGATGACGGACACCAGCGACGAATCCTTGAGCAGCGCCACGAAGTCGTTGGTCATTGGCGCGAGCGCGAGCCGGAGTGCCTGCGGCCCGCGCACCAACCGAAGGATCTGGGCCTCCGAAAGTCCCAGCGTGCGTCCGGCCTCGAGCTGCGAGCCCGGAATCGCCTGCAGCGCGGCACGATAGATCTCGGACTCGTACGCGGCATAGTTGAGCCCGAGCCCGAGCACCGCCGCGAGAAACGCGGGGAGCCGCACGACGCTCGACAGGCCGTAGTACAGCACGAAGAGCTGCAGCAGCACGGGCGTGCCGCGAATCAGCTCCACGTACACGGCGAGCGGCGCGCGCACGAGCGTCGGGCCGTACACGCGTCCCGCGGCCACCGCGATCCCCACCGCCACCGCGAGCGCCATGGCGAGACACGAGAGAAGCAGCGTGATCGCTCCCGCGCGAATGAGCGCGGGGAGATAGGCGCCGATGCTCTTCACGTTCTGCGCGGTGCTCACGGTGCTTCGGGCACTGGTGTCCGCGAGCACGCGCGAGAAGTAGCGCGCCTGGCTATCGTCCCAGACGTGCCACGCGCGAAAGGTCTTCTCGAGCGAGCCATCACGCATGCGAGCGCGAAGGATCACGTTCACCGAATCGCGCAGCGCCGTGTCCGCGTGCGCGAGCACGCCCACGTAATGGCCAGTCGCTACCGGAACGGGCTGGATGTAGAATCCGCCGGTACGCCGGAGCGATCGATCCGCGATGATGTTGTCGAGCAGCACGGCGTCCACCCGGCCTGCCACGAGATCGCTGTACGGATGCACATCGTCATCGTACGAGACGGCGATCGGAGCTCCACGCCCCTGTGTGCCGAGCAGCATCTGATAGGCGCCCGTGCCGCCGAGCGTCGCCACGGGTCTGCCGGCGAGATCGCGCAGCGTGCGGTAGCGGACGCTGTCCGCACGGCGAACCGCGAGCACCTCGCGAAACTCGAAATACGGGATCGTCACCGCGTGGCGCTCGCGCAGCTCGGGACGATCCTCCACGCCCGACATGCCGATCGAGAAGTCGCCGCGCTCCACCGATGCCTCGATCGATGACCACGCCACCTGCACGAACACCGGCTTGCGATCCAGCGCGCGCCCGATCATCCGCGCGATCTCGACGTCGAAGCCGCGCACCCTGGACGGATTCGCGGGATCCGCCTCCACGAACGGTGCGCCTCCTTCGGCATCGCCGCCCCAGCGGAGCGGCGCGTGCGCCGTGCTCGCACGCGCGCAGCCGGCGATCGCGAGCGCCGCGATGAGCGCTCCGTAGCGGACGATGATGCGCGCCGCGATTTCGCGGCGGTGGTACGACTGCGGTCGAGCCGCCGGCGTGGCGTCTATCGAGCGACTTTCCGGAGGCGACGACGAATGCCGCGCGGAAGAAAAAATGCCGCTGCGGCAATCACTTCCTGAAGCGCGCGCGGATGCAGATCCTCGATTGCGCCGTCCCAGTGATCGCGAATCACGCCCATGCCCGCGTTCGTGATGAGCCGCCGCACCGCAAGCACCAGGATGAAGACGTCGTCCACCTGGCCAATGAACGGAATGAAATCGGGGATCAGGTCGATCGGCATCGCGACGTACGCGATCGCGACCCCCAACAGCACCTTGTCGAGCGGAGCGACGCGGGGATCGGTGAGCAGCCCACCCATGAGCCGCAGGTACGAGGGGATTTGCGCAATCGTGCCGAGAAGGGTGCGCTTGGCGCCGGTGCGGGGCGCGGCTCCGCCGCGCCTGCGATTGCCTGCGCGCGAGCCGGGGACCGTGCTGGTGGTCGCGGTCACGTCGTGGTGCCTCCAGAAGAATCGGCCGGGGGTGCAGCCGGGGGTGGCGTAGGCGGAACGGCGGTGGGCCGCTCGGTCGTGGCGCGCGCGACATTTCGCTGCGCGGCGTCGACAACATCACTTGCAACTGACTTGCCAGCGGCAGCCACGCCGGAGAGCACGCCCATCGCCTTGTTCATGAGCCCCATCGTCTCCGCAATCGTGGATGCCGATACGCGCCCCGCGCGAAGCGTGTCCTCCACTCCCTCCGCGAATCGCTGCAGCGCATTCGGCGCCTGCGCCGTCCGCTCGGCGTACTTCGACTCGAGGAACTCGACGTAATCGAGCAGCTGATATCCCCGCTCGTCGGGCAGCGCCTCGATGGTGCGAACGATTCGGTCGCGGAGCGTCGGATTCATGGCAGGCTGATCGGTGAAATGAGCGATGAGGGCTTCGTGTGATTTACCACGTCGGTCCGCATACGGCTACGCCCCTCGCATATCGCGAAGGGCGTAGTGGTGAAGCAGGAGCCGCGAGGCAGGTGCGCCGTTACGAACGCCCCCAGCGCGCACGAACGCCGCGCGCATCCACGTGCGCGAACGGCCCGTGCATCGAGTTGCCTCTGTACACGCCCACGCCTCCCACGAGCTCGGGATGCGCGGCTTCCACGCGATCCACGGCGTCGCGAATCACCTTCGCATCACGGGAATCGACGCGCCCATCGTGATTCAGATCGTTCATCCGGCCGCTGCCGTTGTTGTCCACGTAGACGTCCGCCGCGTCGCCGTACTGGTGACGGCTGTCGCGCGCTCTGCCACCCTCGCCCACACCCCGGCGATTGTACTCGGGCGTGCGAAATCCGGACATCACGGCCAGATGCTCCACGTGCACGCCGTGCGCGTTCAGATCCTCGATCACGAGCTCGAGCTTGTCGACGAGGCGCTCATTGAGCACGAGGTACTTGGGCCACGTGTCCTGCTGGTCGTGCGTGAGGAAATCGCTGAGCCGAAAGTGCTCCGAGACGTACGTGCTCTCGTTCTGCGCCGTGACCTCGATGAAGCCGTTCGGATTCGCGTACTCGAGTGAGCTCGACGGGTGCTTCTCGTGAGGCCAGTTCCCGATACGGTACGAGCCGATGCGGCCCGCATGCTTCGCCGAGAACGGGAGCATGGTGATCAGGGAAAAGGATCGCGTTGCGTCCATGAGCGGATGCACGCCCGGGATGTCGAGCGCGCTGTCGCCGAAGAGCTGGGCGAGGATCGGTATGCCGAGGGTGGCGCTGCCGGTCGCGACGAACCGCGCGCGGAGCTTCCCGCTGAGGCCTACGAGAGAATCCAAAAACGCGAACGCCATCGGCTTCGCAGGTGCAGCGGCCGTGGCAGTGATCATCACGGGCGCGACCGGCGCTGGGGCGGCAGCTTTCGGAAGGCCGGGGTGCTCGTCCAGCTCGAACGACGCGCCTGCGGCGACGCCGACGAACGCGATGCTGGTCATCACACCGACTGCGCGAGCCGTGTATCGGCGAGCGCGGGGGTTGGAATGCTTCACGGGATGCCCTCCCTGGCAACCAGACGGACGACTGGATGTCGTCTCTTGGTTTTGCGTGTTGGCCGAAGCCAACGTGCCCTTTTACAAGGAGTCCTCGACCCCGAGAGAGGCCAAGGCGTCAACATGATCTATGTTACAATAGACGCCTTCGGCGTGATACGGCAACCCGATTAGTTCAACGGATGCTGACTGGCCAGACGGTCAGTATATGAACACCGCCGTGCCCACCGGCACGACGCTGTAGAGGTACGCAATGTCCTCGTTGCGTAACCGAACACAGCCGTGACTCACCGCCTTGCCGATCGACAGCGGCTCGTCGGTGCCGTGCAAGGCGTAGCCATCGCCCATGTTGAGCCGGTGGCCGCCGAGCGTGCCTTTGTACTTGCGCTGGTTGGTGCCGTAGGGCGGCACGATGATGTTGCCGCCGGCCGTGATCTCGTGCCCCTCCTTTGCCTCCAGCGGCACCTCGACGCCGTCGGGCTGCTTCCTGACCACATCGTTGCCATCCACCTGGATCAGCGTTCCGTCCCCGGCCGGAATCGCTTTCTTCCGGTCGAGCGCCATGATCCCGAGCCCCTTTTTCTTGGCCTGCTCCACATAGTGCCAGTCCGGCGGCACCCACACCGGATCCATCTCCTTGCTCTGCACCACCAATCGTCCGCGCGGCGTATCGAACTTGAACTCCTGTCGGGTACCGCGTTTCTGGACGAGCGTTTTGCCGCTTCCCACCGCAACCTGTGTAGTGTACAGCGTCGTGTCGCCCAGCTTGTACCAGAGCCGGCGGTCCTCGATGCTGACCACGATGTAGGGCTTGGTCGCCGTGCTGTCCGGCTCGGTGGCCAGCATCGTCTGGAGCGAGTCCGTGACCGTGCCCGCCTTCCGGCTCACATCGTCGAGCAGCTCCCAGTTTCGGTTGAATACGATGCGGTTGATGTCCCGCTGGAAGCGCACCCGCAGCGTCGAATACACGAGTACCCCGCTCGCGATGCCGAGCGCGAGCGCGAATCCCGTGACGCCCGCGATCCACTTCCAGCCGCCGCGCGCGCCGCTCGCGGCGTGCAGCGGGATCACGTGCGCCGGCTGGCTTGGACGATGTTCGGGCGATGGAACGCCTTTGCTCGATGTGCTCATGTCCCTCGGGCGAATCGGATCACGATCTCGAATCAATAAAAATAAACAACGGTTCCGCGCTGCAGGTTGGGCGTGACCGCCCGCAAATCCTCGGCGCTCACGCGGATGCTACCGGGCAGAACGTAGGCCGAATCGTTCAGCGGACCCACGGTGGGAAGCGAATAGATCACCGTGCCCCCGTTGAGGACGATCGCAACCGGCCCCAGAGCACCGACTTCGGACTTGGCCGCCGGCGGCGTCAGCCCGCGATCGGTGTAGACCCAGGAAGGAACGTCCCACGCGTCGGTGGGGCCGAGGATGCGCTCCACCGTTCGCGTGCCGCGCGGCGCCGCGAGGTGCACCGTATCGTGCCCGGCCCCCACATTCTTCTCCGCCGCGACCTCGACACTCATCTCGCGTAGGAGCGCGCCGTCGCGCTCGAGATACATCTTCCCGCTGTCCACCGCGACGGCCAGATGGATCTCCTTGTCGATCTTCGCCTGGCGGCGAAGCAGCTCCATCATCATCTCGAGCCGCTTCTCGTTGGTATTCGTGATCGCGTCGCTGCGCCGCCGCTCGACGTCGCTCATGTCCGAGCGAAGACGCGCGATCTCCGCCTCGTATGCCCGGCGCTTGTAGAGCACCCAGCCGTCGATCGCGAGCAACCCGACGATGATCACGACCACGGCCGCGAGGAACGCCGGGTGTCGCCGGCGAAATTGCGAGAAGGTCATCACACGATGTTTGAAGGGACGGCGGAGCTCCGCCATCGGAGGCCGTCAGCGCGGAACGATGCGCAGGACATCCAGAATTGGTACCCCGGACGGCTCGCTTCGACCCTCGCGCACGCGCGCGAGCACGAGAATGTTGCTGAGCGGCTGAAGCGCTTTCGCACTCGGTACGAGCGCCGCGGGGAGCGCGAGATAGAGCAGCGAGCTCTCGCTTCCGGGGCCGCGCGCGAGCAGATACGGCTCGTCGGGCGCGAGTCCCTTGCGAAGCGGATCCGCCTGCTGCACGGAGATCGCCTGCACCACCCAGCGCACGGTCGAGCCTCGGTAGTGATCCGGATCCGAGCGCAGGTCCGCAGCGCTCACCGCGCTCACCGACGAGCTGTCGACGGGAACGAGCTCGCTCTCGCGCACCCACCCCTCGAGCTCCACGCGCGCCCAGCCGTGATCGCGCGCGACGATGCGCACGCGGGCCGCGGAATCCGCCGAGCCGGCGGCCTTCCCGTCGGGCGCATCGCGAAGCACGAGCGGCTGCGACGCGGCGAAGTCTCCGAGCACGACCGAGCCATCTGCGCGCGCCGGTGCGGCCTGCGACGATGCCGATACCGGTATGAGCGGGGCCGATGCAGGCGGAAGCGCCGCGACTTTCTGTGGCGCCCGCTGCGACACGCGCGAGGACGCGACATCCGCGGCGGGCGACTTCTTCGACGCTCCCGTCTTGAGCTCCCGCGTCTGCACCCAGGCATCGCGCTTCGCCCTGAACCACTCGCCGCTCGCCGCGAGGCGCTCGAGCGTTGCGCCATCTTCCACCACGGCAACGATCTCTCCGGAGGGGTCCGCACTCGCACGCAGTGCGGCGCCGCTCGGCGCCTTGATCGTGAGCTCGTTCTTCTTCGCGCTCACGACGCTCCGGTGCAGAAAACCCTCGATCGTCACCGCCGTCCAATCCGACTTCCTTGCGCCGGTCTTCACCGGAGCGCCGGCGCGCATCGTCGCCACCAGGCGGCCATCGGGCGCAGCACGCACCGCCGCCGCGGTGGCAGCGGTGGTTTGCGCGCGAAGCGATGTGGAAGGGAGCGCGAAGAGGAGCGCGCCGAAGAGCACGAGCGAATTACAGCGCATCGCTGGATGGAGAATGTGGGGGCGCGTACATTTCCGAGGCTGAGGTCGCGCCGCAGTATACGTTCGAACTCTCACTGAGCAAAGATGTCGACTTCGAGCAAACGTCCAGTCGTACTGCTGGTGCTGGACGGGTGGGGCTATCGTGCGGAACGGGATGGGAATGCAATCGCGATGGCGCGCACGCCGACGTGGGATGCGCTCTGGAGCGGACGGTCGCGAACGCTGCTCCACGCATCCGGACTCGCTGTTGGACTCCCCGAAGGGCAGATGGGAAACAGCGAGGTTGGCCACCTGAACCTCGGCGCGGGCCGCGTGGTGCCGCAGGATCTCGTTCGCATCAACCTCGCCGTCGATGATGGCTCCTTTTTCCGCAACGAGACGCTGCTCGAGACCATGGCCGCGGTGCGCAAGAGCGGCGGCACTCTGCACCTGGCTGGACTCATCGGCAACGGGGGCGTCCACGCGGTGGACAAGCATCTCTTCGCGCTGATCGACATGGCCGAGCGCGAGCACGTGAGGCACGTGGCGATCCACGCGTTGCTCGATGGCCGCGACACGCTGCCGCGATCGGCGCTCGGATTCATGGAGCAGCTGCTCGCGCGAGCGAAGGGGCGCGCGGAGGTTGCCTCGGTGGGCGGTCGCTATCACGGCATGGACCGCGACCGGCGCTGGACGCGCACGGAGCTCTGGTATCGCGCCATGATGCAGGGTATCGGCCCGCGCGAGCCGGACCCGCTCACCGCAATTCGCACTGCGTACGAGCGCGGCGAGAGCGATGAGTTCATGAAACCGGTCGTCATCGAACGGAACGGCGAGCCGGTGGCGACGGTACGAGAGGGCGATGCGATCATCCTCTTCAACTTCCGCGCGGACCGGATGCGCCAGATCACGCGCGCGCTCACCGAGGAGCCGTTCGACGGCTTCGACATTCGCGGGCGCCCGGACGTCCCGGTCATCACGATGACGCAGTACGATGAGACGTACGATCTTCCCGTGGTCTTTCCGCCCTTCACGCTCGCGCGCGTGGTGGCCGAGGTGATCTCGGCGCACGGCGGCACGCAGTTCCGCACGGCCGAGACGGAGAAGTACGCGCACGTGACGTACTTCTTCAACGCGGGCGTGGAGACGCCGTACAAGGGCGAGGTGCGCGAGCTGGTGCCGAGCCAGAAGGTGGCAACCTATGATCTCGCGCCGGAGATGAGCGCGTACGGTGTGACGGACGTGCTGTGCAAGTCGATCGTCTCGCGCAACTACGATTTCATTCTCTGCAACTACGCGAACGGCGACATGGTGGGGCACACCGGCGTGATTCCGGCGGCGATCAAGGCCGTGGAAACGGTGGATGAGTGTCTCGCGCGCGTGCTGGCCGCCGCGCAGCGCACGAATGCGCGCGTGCTCGTGACGGCGGACCACGGCAACTGCGAGATGATGATCGACCCCGCAACCGGCGGGCCGCACACTGCACACACCACGAATCCGGTTCCACTGGTGATCGTCGATCCGGATGGCGATCGTCCGCTCCGCGATGGCGGCGCGTTGCGGGATGTGGGACCGACGGCACTGGCGATGCTCGGCGTGGAGAAGCCCACCGAGATGACCGGGATCGACCTCAGAGAAACGGGAGCCGTATCGTGAAGCTCGTACTGACCGCCGCACTGCTCTGCTTCGGTGTCGCGCCTCTGGCGGCGCAGGTGGGAACCGAGCCGGAGAAGAGTCCGTATCAGGATTTCGTCTACCACCAGGATTTCGCGGTTTTCGGCGGCTATTTCAGCGGGAACAAGGGCACCGCGAACGTCGGCCCGCAGAGCAGCCCGCTTTTCGGTGTGCGCTACGGGCTCCACATCGCGGGGCCGGCGGAGATGAGCATCCGGATCGCGCGCGCGTCTTCTACGCGAAACGTGCTCGATCCCGCGAAGAGCGGCGCCGCGCGCGACCTGGGCACGGAGTCCGATCCGATCTGGATCGCCGACGCGGGAATCAACATCGCGCTCACCGGACAGAAGAGCTATCACCACTTCGTACCACAGTTCGGGTTTGGTCTGGGCGTGTCGAAGAGCAACTCGTCCAGAGACGTGGGCGGGTACGCATTCGGCACCGGCTTTGCAATCCACTTTGGCGGCGGGCTGAAGTTCGTCACGCACGGCCCGTGGGGCGCGCGTCTCGATCTCACGGATTACTTCTGGCAGCTCTCCTATCCCGGGGCGTATCTGCAGGCACCCACGGGTATCACGCCCGTGCTGTCCGCGGGCCAGGCGCAGAACGAGTGGAAGCAGAACGCCACGCTCACGTTCGGAATTTCGTACATCTTTTCCCGATAGCTCGAGGTAGTCCCATGGCAGAGGATTTCGAGAACGTCTTCGACCTCGATGATTTGAGCGACGAGGAGCTTCGCGGCCTGGTGCGAGATCAGCTGGCGCAGCAGAATCAGCTCGACGTCGACAACATTCTCGTGACCGTGAAGGAAGGCTTCGTCACGCTCTCGGGTCGAGTCGGCACCGAGACGGCGAAGCAGGTTGCCGACCACGTGCTCAGCGATGTGATTGGTCTCGAGAACTACGCGAACGACATCTTCGTCGATCCGATCCGTCGCGATCTCGAGCCCGAAGCGGCCGATGAGCAGGTGGGGCACGTGCTCGGCCGCGAGGAGGAAACGATCCTCGGTGGAAGCGATGTCGACGCTGCCTCCACCGAGGCGGCGGATGACAACATTGATTCGGCCCTCTACGGCACGCACGACTACGGCACGGTGATGGAAGATGGCGTGCCGTGGAATCCGCCGGACGAGCCTACGCCCGAGGGACGCGACGCGACCTGACCGGGTAGCGTGCAGGCCGTGTACGTCTGGGGAGCGCTGACGCGTGGCGTCCCTCACGCGCCGCGTGACGTTCACGGCCACGCATCGCTACTGGCGCTCGGACTGGAGCGAGGCGCGCAACGAGCGACTCTTCGGAGGCGCCACCGTGCCCCACGCGCACGACTACGCCTGCGACGTCAGCGTGCGCGGCCCGATTGATGACGAAACGGGAATGCTCATCGATCTCGGAATGCTCGACAGCACGCTCGACCGCGAGGTGCGCGCGCGCTTTCACGGCAAGAGCATCAGCGTGGATGTGCCGGAGTTCGCTGACGGCAGGCTCATTCCGACGTGCGAGAATCTCGCGCGCTTCATCTTCGAGCGCCTCGCCGGCTCCTTCGCGGGCCCGGCGACGCTCGCGAGCGTGATCGTGCGCGAGGATGAGACGATCTCCGCCGAGTACACCGGCGAGGACTGATCCGCGCCGCCTCGCTCGCGCGCACGCGATCCCGGTATATTTCTTCCATGACGAATCCGGCCGTCTCGCTCGACGCGGTGCAGGAAGCGCCCGTGTGGCTCGAGGTCAACGGCACGCCTGCCGTGACCTGGATGTGCACCCCCGAGCGCCTCGATGAGCTCGTGGTGGGCTGGCTGCACGGCGAGGGCTACATCGACACGGCCGCCGACATTCTCAAAATGCGGCCGTGCATGCAGGAGCTCGGCTTCTGGGTGGACGTGCCGCCGGAGCGCTTCCAGACCGTCGAGGCGAGCGACCGGCGGCGCGTGCTCGCGTCGGGATGCGGCGCCGTCACCACGATCCTCGGCTCGCTCAGCTCTCTTCCGCGGCGCAAGTCCGCGCTGCCGCTCATCGATCTGGCCACCATGCGCGCGCTGTTCAAGGAGCTGTTCGCACGCGGCACGCACTACAAGGAAACCGGCGGCATCCACGCCGCGGCGATCACCGACGGCGAGACGCTGCTGTATCACGCCGAGGACATCGGGCGGCACAACGCGGTGGACAAGGTGATCGGCGCGGCGATTCTCGACGGGCGCAGCCCGGAAGATCTCATGCTGCTCGTCACCGGCCGGATCTCGGGCGAGCTCGCGTTCAAGGCGGCGCGTGCGCGCATCGGGCTCGTGGCAACACCTTCGGTGCCGAGCACGATGGCGGTGGACATCGCGAAGGCCACGGGAATGGGGATCGTCGGCCGCGCAGTGAGTGGATCGCCGCAGCTGCACCAGACGTGATCGCGCCGTGCACCGGCGTGATCCTGGCCGGCGGACAGGCGTCGCGCTACGGCGGACGTCCCAAGGGGCTCGAGCGCGTGCACGGTGCGCGCGTGATCGATCGCGTGGCCGCCGTGCTCGGCGCGGAGACTGATTCGCTGCTGCTCATCGCCAACGATCCCGGCGCCGCGGAATGGCTCCCCAACGTGCGTGTCGAGAGCGATCTACGGCCCGGCATCGGAAGTCTCGGCGGCATCCACGCAGCGCTCGTGCATGCGGGAACCGCGGTGATCGTCGTCGCGTGGGACATGCCGTTCGTGCCGCAGGCGCTGATCGCGGAGCTGCGCGCGCGCGGCGAAGATGCGGACGTCGTCGCGCCCGAGAGCGGTGCATCGAGGCGCGGACTCGAGCCACTCTGCGCGTTCTACTCGCAGTCGTGCGTCGCGCCGATCGAACGGTCGCTGGATGCCGACGACAGGCGCGTGATCGGATTCTTCGATCGGGTGCGTGTCGCGCGCGTGCCCGCGGAGGAAGTGCGGCGCTTCGGGGACCCGGAGCGCCTGTTCATGAACGTCAACACACCAGGCGAGCTCGCGCTCGCGGAGCAATATGCCTCGACCGCCGATCGTGACGATCATCGGTACTAAGAAGCAGGGAAAAACGACGCTCACCGTGAAGATCGCGGCCGAGCTGCACCGGCGCGGCCACCGTGTGATGACGATGAAGCACGGATCGCACACGTTCAACATCGATCCGTCCACCACGGATACCTACAAGCACTATCACGAGGGAATGGCCGAGCGCGTGGCGATGGTGTCGCCGGACAAGTTCGCACTCGTCGAGCGCTGGGCCGACGAGCGCATGCCGGAGGAGATCGCCGAGCAGTTTCTGTCGGACGCAGACATCGTGGTCGCCGAAGGATTCAAGGCGGCGGCGCTGCCGAAGATCGAGATCTTCCGGCGCGAGACCGGGAAGCGGCCGCTGTACGATCCCGAGTCTCCGCAGAGCAGGCACTATCTCGCCATCGCGACGGACGATCCGGAGCTGCGGGCGCACGTGCCGGTGGTGTTGTTTTCGGAGCCCGAGTGGCTCGCGACGCTGGTCGATCTCATCGAGTCGAAGGTGATGCGCAAATGAAAGTGGCCCGCATTGTGGTTCCCGCCCTGCTCTGCGCTGCATGCGCGACGAGCGGTGCGAATCCCTCGCCCCGCGCGATCAACGCGCGCGCGGCGCTGCGCTTCTCGATCGATTCGATGGTGCGGCAGACGCAGTTCCGGGATGCACAGTTCGGCGTGCTCATCGTGGACCCGGAGCGCGGCGACACGCTCTACTCGCTCAATGCGGGGAAGCTGTTCATGCCCGCCTCGAACATGAAGATCGTGACGGGCGCGACGTCGCTCGTGGAGCTCGGGCCGGACTACACGTTTCACACGGACTTCGGTGCGAGCGGACCGGTGGTGCACGACTCGCTGCAGGGCGCGTTGATCGTGAACGGCCGCGGCGATCCGACGATCAGCGACCACATGCGGGGCTCCGCGATGAGCCCGCTGTACGAGGTGGCGGACTCGCTCAAGGCGCACGGCATCACGACCATCGTTCGCGGCATTCAGGCGGGTCCCGACGTATTCCCCGATACGACCATCGGGTTCGGCTGGTCGTGGGATGATCTCGGCGAGGACTACGGAGCGGGTGTGGACGCGCTCTACTTGAACGAGGGTTTCGGAACGGCGATCGCGTACGGCAAGGCAGGGATGCAGCCGGACAGCATTCGCACGTTTCCCGTGGGCTCCTATCCGATGATACTCTTTTCTGCGAGCTCGCCGCCGGCGTCGCCCGACACGTTCGCGCTTCGTCTCGACTTCGATTCCACGCGCACGCACTTCTTGGTGCGTGGAAGACTCGAGACTCCTGTCGACACGCTCATCTACGTCTTTCCCGACCAGCGCGAGGCGTATCTCGCGGCGCTGACTCAGGCGCTCCGCTCGCGCGGGATCGTGGTCGCGAGCGGAGCGCTCGGCTCCGTGTCGCCGCGCGTCGCCGACAAGTCGATGCACGGCACGCCGCTCTTCACGATCCATTCGCCGCCCCTCCGCGCGATTTTACCCGCGCTCGAGAAGCCCTCGCAGAACCAGATCGCGGAGATTCTCTTCAAGACGCTCGGTCTCGAGAAGACTGGTGTCGGATCGGCAGACAGCGGGCGCGTGGTGCTCGAGCGGCAGCTCGCAGCGTGGGGCGCGGAGCCCGATGGATATCTCATTCGCGATGGCAGCGGCCTCTCGCGCTACGGATACTTGAGTCCCGAGACGCTCGTGCGTGTGCTCGACAAGGTGCGCGCGGACACGGCGTTTCACGTGTTCTACGACGCGCTTCCGATCGCCGGCCTCGATGGATCGCTGCGAAATCGGATGAAGGGAACGCCGGCCGCGGGAAAGGTTCATGCGAAGACGGGCTCCGTCGCCAACGCGCGCTCGCTGTCGGGATACGTGCTCACGGCGGACAATCACATGCTCATCTTCAGCCTGCTCGCGAACAACTGGATCACATCGCAGGCGGCGGTGGACAGCGTGCACAATCGCATCGCGGTGATGCTCGCGTCGCTCGATCTGCGGAACGGCCACTAGTGTTCTCGGTCCCGGACGCGGTCGCGCGCATCGTCGCAGGCATCGAGCCGCTCGCCGTCGAGCGCGTGCCGCTGCTCGATGCGCTGGGCCGGGTGCTGGCGGCGCCGATCGTCTCGCCGCTCACGCTCCCGGCGTGGGACAACTCGGCGATGGATGGCTATGCGCTCCGCGCGTCGGATGTGGAGGGCGCGACCGCGAGCGCGCCGGTGACGCTCACGGTGCTCGAGACCGTGGCGGCGGGCGCGTTCCCCTCACGCG